>CAZJDX010000003.1:0-192650 GCA_964544885.1 uncultured Flavobacteriales bacterium | reverse complement strand
GGCTTTCCTTGTTGCCTGGATTGTATTCAAAAAGTTCTCCTTCTTCGTCTGTTACTATCAATTCATCATTCACCACTTCCAAATGATATTCTTTCAGGCGTTTTCCATCACGGTCTTGCAGAATTTTCAGGTCGTTTTTAACGGCAATCATTTCATTAAGTGCCGAAACTAAAAAGTGTCCTGAACCAACTGCAGGGTCGCAAATTTTGATGCTGTTTACAATCTTGTTGGCTTCATTCCGGTCTTCAATTTTGTCGTAAAGTTCTTCTATGCCTGTGCAGTTCCATTTTTTCGTTTCGTTAAATTTCTGTACAACGGCTTTGCGAATGGTTTCTCGGCACATATACATGGTGATGAAACCGGGAGTGAAAAACGAACCGTCTTTGTAGCCGTTTATTTTCTCGAAAATCAAACCGAGAACCGATGCATTGATTAATGCTTTGCTGTCTTCCTGAATCTCTTCTCCGCCTTCTGCTCCAAAATCGTAAGCATCTAAAAACTCAAACAAGTAATGTAGCGTGGCAATCTTTCCTGTCCGTTTTTTGCCTTGCTGGTCTTTCAACACGGTTTGCGAAAAAATCGGTATGGTTTTATCGTCTTTCAGATTGCTGATAAACAAAGTAATCTGCTCAATATCAGTCGGCTCGAAAAGCGAAGAATTGAGATACGGAACTTTCTCAAATAGCTTTTTTAAATCTTCGCCGCGTTCATCATACTTGCGTGCCAACACCTGAAAAAACAAGCTGTTCAGGTCATCATAATTCTTGATTTTGTCAATGTTGAGAAACGAAAAAGATTTGTCGCCTTTCCCGAAGTTGCGGGACGAGTTGTGATAGGTAATGAGTTGGGCTTCCAACAACTTCAAAAACAAAATCCGGTTGATCCAGGTGATGGAAAGTTCAAGGGCAACATTAAAAAGTCTTTCCTGTTGTGTGTTGCCGAATTGACCTGGCTTTTCAAGGCGACTCAATTTATCTAAACTGTCAAGCTGAATGATGGCATCTTCAAGAATCGTTCCTATATGTCGTTCACCTTCTTTGTTTCGTCCAATCAGCTTTTTGCTTCCTTCTTTGGTTTCGGTCAGTCCGATAATGTGTAATAGCTCGCTGTAAAAGCGTTTGTCAAGGCTGTTGCTGTCGTTAGTGAATGGTAATTTTAAAAGATGTTCAGGCGAAAGCAATTTGAATAAAGCAATCAGCGAATTGTCATCCGCTTTGTCGGTATTGCGTAATGGCTTTTGAAAATCCTGAATGTTAAAATAAGTAAATTCAATTTCAGAAGTAAGACTGTCAATATACGGCTCGGCAATCTCCTTGTAAAATACGTCTGTTGTTTTCTTGCTTGCTTCAAAGCTTTCAAATTGTCTGACAAACGGTTTATTTTGAGCAAAAAGTCTTTCAAATAAATGCTCGTCAAAAATGAACCACTCGTTAATATTGGTTGCCACCAAATGCTTTACTTCAAGATTCTTGTTTGTAATTCTTTCCCTCATGTAATACAAAACCAATTCCTGAAATGCTTTTGCATTCAGTTTCTTGGTAGTAATCATTTCCGCCTTATTGGTCGGTTTTTTGGCTTCGAGAATTACTCCAACTGTCGTGTTGGCATTTTGTCCGTTATGAATAACAAGGTCGTTTCGACCTTTGGTATTAATAAAATGGTTTTGCTTGTAATACGTGTCTTTAAGAAAGTCCGAAACTAAGTTTTTATGAAACTCTTCGCTTTCGTTGTCATCGGTTCTATCTAGTAAAGTAATGAGATTGCTCTTGAAAGCCTCAATTTCAGACCTGTTCGGTTTTACTCTTAAAAAGGCTTTGTTCAGTGCCCTTCTTGGATTCAATTCTTTTAAAATCATCCACTAATAATATTTTCAATTTTATTGGTCAAGATAAGTTTTTCGGTCGGAACAGTGTAAAAGCATTCCCAAATTAATGGTCCATTTGTTTTTCGAAGGGTCAATTCCGATATCTTTCAGGATGTCGGAAAATTGCAGCTGTGCCGGGCTGTTTGTGGACTATTCCTCAGTTGTCTCTTGGTTAATTTGGGCACTATCATCTGTTCTTTAGAGTTGTAGAAACTAAAATTTAAAGAGTAGCCATTTCCCTGGTAGGGTTGTTGGGAGTACATCAGACCCTGATCCTGTCCATAATGAATTTCAAAATTACCGCCACGGATTCTTCCACACTCATGATGGAAGTGTCGATATTCAGTTCGGCATTCCCGGGCGCTTCATAAGGGGAGTCAATGCCCGTAAAATTTCCTAAGTCTCCCCTTCTGGCCATTTTATACAAGCCATTGGGATCGCGCTCTTCACATACTTCAAGCGGACTGCTTAGGTACACTTCAATAAATTCTGCAGGATCAATAAGGGAACGTACCAGTCTGCGATCTTCCCTGAAAGGTGATATAAATGCTGTAATTGTTACCAGTCCCGACTCATTGAACAGTTTGCACAACTCTCCGATTCGTCTGATGTTTTCTTTCCTGCCGGCTTCATCAAAACCCAAATCACTGCACAATCCTTTCCGGATATTATCTCCGTCGAGGAGCATGGTTTTGAAACCCTGTTTGTACAAAGCTTCTTCAACAAGCCCTGCAAGCGTGCTTTTTCCCGAACCACTGAGTCCGGTGAACCAGATAACAAGAGGTCTTTGCCCCAGCAGCTTAACCCTTTCGTTCTTCCCTATCTTATGTTGTCGTGTGAAAAGTGTTGCCTTTTCCTTCATGGACTGATCGCTTTATCTTCACTGAAAATACTGAACGAGCCTGGAGCCTGAATATCCGATTTGTTCTATTGTCCGATAGGATGCCAGGTGGTTTTTATTTCCTGCAGCTCCATGATACGGTAAGGACTATGCGAACTTTCCTTCATCCAGTTATCCTCCCGGTAAATGACAGGACGTTTTACGTTGAGGGAAGCGTTCTCCTGCACTTTCTTTATTTCCTCACGATCATCTCCGCAATAGACACAGGCATTCACATCCATGTGACTGGAGAAATGTGAGAGAAGTTCGGTACGATGTCCGGTGAGTATATTCACTACTCCGGCGGGAACATCGGAAGAATGGAGAACTTCCGCGAAAGTCACCGCCGTCAACGGCTTTGCTGAAGACGCGAGTACAACCACCGCATTGGCTCCGGCTATGGCAGGCGCGATCACGGAAACCAGTCCGATCAGGCCGTAATTTTCCGGTGAGATGATGGCAACGACACCGGTTGGTTCGGGAAGAGAAAAGTTAAAATGAGATGACTCCACCGGATTTACTGAACTGAACACCTGCTGGTATTTGTCTGACCAGCCTGCATAATAGACGAGCCGGTCAACGGCGAGATCAAGTTCCGCATTGGCTTTCGCTGCAGGCAGACCCTGAAGGCAAAGTTCGTCGATGAACTGAGACCGGCGGTCTTCGAGCATTTCCGCTATTCTGTACAATATCTGTCCGCGGTTATATGCCGAACGTGCGGCCCATGCTTCCTGCGCTTTGCGGGCGGCAAGGACCGCATCCCTGAAGTCCTTACGTGAGCTCTGGCAAATATTGGCAATGACTTTCCCGTCAGTGTCTTTGAGTTTGTAATAGCGGCCCGACTCAGTACGGGGGAACTTCCCGTCGATATAGATCTTGTATGTTTTCAGTACATCGATCCTTCCCCGATCATCGCTCTTACCGTTAGCATTAACACCGTTCAGTGTTTGTGTCTTTTGCTTTTCTGCTTTGTCCATCTTTACGAAATTATTTTCATTTCATTCATCCTTATGACACTGTCAGATCAGGGGACCTGTTCAGGCATGTTCAAGATATGGCATGAGGCCGTGTAGTCCTCCTTCGCGTCCAACACCGCTTTCCTTATAACCTCCGAAAGGAGAGGTTGGGTCGAACTTATTGTAAGTATTGGCCCATATCACACCGGCCCGGATCCGGGAAGTGACTTTGAATATTTTTGAACCCTTGTCGGTCCATACCCCGCCACTGAGACCATACGGAATATTGTTTGCCTTCTCAATGGCCTCTTCAACCGTACGGAACGACTGTATGCCCAGAACCGGTCCGAAAATTTCTTCCTGAACAATTCTGGAAGACTGTGAAACATTGGTGAAGAGAGTAGGCCTGCACCAGAATCCTTTGGAAGGAATTTTACAGGAAGGTTGATACATCTGTCCACCTTCATTCACTCCTATCTTCAGGTACTGATTAATTTTTCCCAACTGTTCTTTAGAGTTGATCGCGCCTATATCGGTATTCTTATCCAGGGGATCTCCGACAATAAGGGTTTCCATTCTGTCCTTTAACTTCCGTACAACAGTATCCATCACCGACTCCTGAACAAACAAACGCGAGCCGGCACAGCAAACGTGACCCTGATTGAAAAAGATTCCGTTCACGATTCCTTCCACTGCCTGATCTATGGCCGCGTCTTCGAAAATAATATTGGCTGCTTTCCCACCGAGCTCAAGCGTGTATTTCTTTTTGGTACCGGCTACCGCTTTCTGTATTTTCTTGCCTACATCGGTTGAACCGGTAAAGGCGATCTTATCCACACCGGGATGATTGACAAGCGCCGCACCGGTTGCTCCGGCTCCGGTAATAATATTGACTACACCGGGTGGAAGGTCAGCTTCCTGAATGATCTCTGCCAGTTTCATCGCAGTGAGCGGAGTAGTCTCCGCGGGTTTGAGAACTACCGTGTTTCCGGCAGCCAGTGCAGGTGCAATCTTCCAGGCGGCCATGAGCAAGGGAAAATTCCATGGAATGATCTGTCCGGCAACACCCAGCGAACGCGTCCGGGAACCCGGTATCGCATAGTCAATCTTATCGGCCCAGCCGGCATAATAGAAAAAATGAGAGGCCGCCAGGGGAATATCTATATCTCTTGATTCGCGTATCGGCTTACCGCCGTCAAGACTTTCGATGACGGCAAGTTCACGGGCTCTTTCCTGCATCACTCTGGCAATCCTGTATATGTACTTTCCCCGCTCCTTTGCAGGCAGTTTGCTCCAGGTCTTTTCATAAGCATTCCTGGCAGCGTTCACCGCTCTGTCAACATCCTTCTCGTTCGCATCCGCCACCTCTGCGATCTTGGATTCATTGGCCGGATTTACCGTGTCAAAATATTTTCCTGACAAAGGCTCAGTGAACTTACCGCCGATGAAGAGTTGATACCGGGGTTCAATCCGCACATGATCCTTGCTTTCCGGCGCCGGAGCATACTCCCAGCTGCTGTTGAAATTTAGTTTTACTTCCTGCTTTTTCGATTTCTTCTTCATGATCCTGGGATTCTCTTAATTACCCGATGAACAAAAAAATAAATATGATGAACTGATTCAGTCCTTACTGAAATAGTCAATACTTTGGTAAACGCCGGTTTGCTCTTTGACAATTTGCATCAGCAAATCGTTAGCCAGTGTACTGGCGCCAAAACGGAAGAGAGATGCATTGAGCCAGTCTTCTCCGAGTGTCTCACGTAGCACTACCAGGTACTGAATGGCAAGCTTGGCTGTCGCAATTCCTCCCGCCGGTTTCATTCCGATCTTCTTACCGGTCGCGTAATAAAAATCACGGATAGCTTCGAGCATTACCAGGGTTACTGGCAGCGTTGCAGCCGGCTGAATTTTACCTGTGGAGGTCTTGATAAAATCTCCTCCCGCCTGCATCGCGATGTCGCTGGCAAGCCTCACATTATCGAGTGTGCTCAGTTCTCCTGTTTCAAGGATCACTTTCAAATGTGCCGGTCCGCAGGCTTCCTTTACCGCCGCGATCTCATCAAACACGAAGTTATATTCTCCTCTCAGAAAATGTCCCCGCGAGATGACCATGTCGATTTCATCCGCGCCTTCATTCACCGCCCACCTGGTCTCTTCGAGTTTCACTTTTCTGGAAGACATTCCGCTCGGGAAAGCGGTGGCTACGGCGGCAACCTGAACACCCGATCCTTTGAGACTTTCTTTCGCCACCCTGACCATATTCGGATATACACAAACCGCGGCAACCTGCGGAATTCCCGGTATGGAACCATGAGGATGCATGGCTTTGGTACATAATTGCATTACTTTTCCCGGAGTGTCTTTTGCATCCAGCGTGGTCAGATCAACCATGCTCATGGCCAGTTTCAGGGCGCTGAGTTTGGATTCCTTCTTGATGCTACGCTTACTCAGCCTGGAAATCCTCTCTTCAACACCCACCTGATCGATAGACGGGCTGTCCATAAAATCATGTTTTATTGCTTTCATCTTTATTGCGAAATCGGTCGAATGACCTGAAAGTACGAATATACGAACAATGAGACAATATTATTATCCCGGATTATGCATCAGGAAATTGTAATGGGCATTTCAAGGCCACAACCACGGGGTATTTCGCGAAGGAGGCATAGCATGGCTATGGTGAAGGAGGGAAATGCAGCGAAGCGACCGTGACAATGGAATTTGAATGCGTAATAGATCGGCTAATGTATATTCCGGGATTATGCTGAACAGGCCTGTTGAAAGAGCCGCTCCGGAGAAAATAACTGAGAAATCTTCAGAAAGTGTAGTGAACACTAAAATGAACAGCGGTATTATACTGACCCTTTTCGAAGTAATAATAATTATAAGACCCTTCGAAATCCCTGACGGTGGTGAGTGAATTGCTGTGCCTGAGGTCTAAAGCCCAGTGATCGTTCATCACAAAGCGGATCCCAAGTTGTGTGGATATTTCAAGCTTATTAAAGGGTGGCGTATTATAGATCACTCCCAGCTGATTGGCTTCTTCGGAATGGATCAGGACGCCGGCAGACAGTCCTCCCAATAAAGTGATTTTCTTCGATGGCCTGAACATGAACAGCACAGGCACTTCCGCATAATGAAGCCTTAACCGGTAAAATGAATTATCCGTTTCCGATACTCTCCGCCTGCTGCCTTTCTGGATGAAGATCATTTCCATTTGCAGACCGGTTTTCTCAGAAAAATTATTCGAAACAAAAGCGCCGGCAATGAGTCCCGCTTTATCGAAGCCGTTGAGATTGTCACCGCTCACCTGGCTTGCACAAAATCCCGCTTTCAGTCCCGCCTTGAAATTCTGCGCGTTCAATTCAACGGAACCGATGAAGACTGCAAGGATCACAAAGAGCAAACCCGTTTTATCCTTCATGGAATCATGCTTATTTCTTCAACCTGTTTGACTTCATAGGTATCAGCGTCATAAACAAAGGCCACAATCTTCACATTTTTCTTCACCCAACTCTCACTCACATTGGCTTTATAGGCTTTGAGAGCAAGTTCCCCGTTTGTAAAACCGGCCGTTGTGATACTTTCCCCGAAAGCTGAATTGACGCCTGCGCGTAAAACATATCTGTGGAGGTATTCCGGATCGGAAGCAGGTACGGCGGGTGGATACCAGTACTGCCAGTCGATAATGCTGTCCTCAGTCAGAACGACCTGTAGTTTATAATTTCCGCTTTGCGCACCGATGGCTCTTGCCTGGACGGCAATCCTCAGCTTTTTATTCGATTCATCAAATTCTCTTTGTATCCTGATGGCAAAGGGTGCGGCCAGGATACTGCGGCTTTGAATGTTCGCTGTCCATTCCGCAGGTGTTTTAACATGTTGTCTTGCCGGATAATCCATCCGGTCTATAAGTCCGTTAGGATTTCCTGCATTGGAATTTCCAAACAAATCATCCCATTCGGTTCCAATGGCTGTACGGAAATCAGTTTCCAGCGCGCCGGCCGGTCTTCCGGGCGGACAGGCGAAACCGGCAGGACAGGGGTTTGCGAAAAATCCGGAATGGACGCTGATGACAACCAGCCTGTCACCATAGGAAGGTTTTATGGTATCGTTCAGTTTTTCTCCGGCGTAAGGACAATTGCCGCATAAAATTCCGGTATAATCTTCAGCAAGGATCTTTTTCTGCGGTGTTGAATTATCCCCGGCAAAAACAAATGTATCGCCGTCGATGATCACTTCGGCATCGCTGAGATACTCAATTCCTTCCAGCGATGCGGCAGTATCTTTATCACGATAAGGTGCATCGATCTTGTCACAGGCGCTGATGATAAGTGCAATTACCGTGAGGGTGATGACCGTCCTGTTTAATTTATGTTTACTCCGCATTTCTATAAGGTTGGTTTAAATGGATTTCAGAAGCTGGATGTTATGGAAAGCAGGAAACCATTGGAAGCCGGCACTGTCCGGCATACGCCACCGACACAGTAAATACCCGCCCTCTGTTTGCCGTATCCTGCCATGATGCGGTTAGACTTGCGGCTGTAACCGATCGTGCCGGTATAATAATGTATCCTCTGGTCAGGATTATCGTTTCCGTAATTATACTGATCAAAAGCGGCAATGAACCAATTCGGTGCGATGCTGTACTCGGCCAGAAGAAAAGCCCAGTTCTGTTTATCCTGCTTGCTGTAAAGGTGTTGTATCTCCGTCCTGAAATTATGTTTTCTGCTGATCTTATATCCAAGTTCCAGTATACCGATGTGGGCATAGACTGTGGGCTCACTGGCTCTTCCTTCTACCACGGCCTTGTTGTAATGCAGATACATATACATCAGACTCATCTTTAATTTGCCACTGAGCTTTTTGTTGATCTCCACGTTAAAATCCTCGAAGTAGATCTCCTTTCCAAACTTCAGAAAATCGGAAGTATAACCCAGGTCGATCGCGTCAGGGTTTCCGGTCGTGTCAATGACCGATTTATCAATTGCCTGCGCCCTGCTGTAATTGATACTTACTTCAGTACCATATTTACCTCCCATCGCCGAACCTGCCTTCAGATTAAAAAAAACTTCCGCCTGAAATCCGAATTCACCCGTTGCCTGCGTGGCATAAGGATATAAGGCAGCCAGAGAATAGGTATGATTCTTGGTCAGGGCCGGGAGATAATTGATCATCAGGTTGGTGCCGCTTGCGTTTCGGTCGCTTCTGAAACTGAAGTTGTCGATGCGTTTGATACCGATAAGTGCTCCGAATCCCGCTTTGGTATAGCCTGCATTCAATAACAAGGCTTGTCCGTCCTTGAAGATATAACCATTCGCAGCGGAGGGATCATTCACTTTATAAGCGTATTCGGCGCCTGCTGTCCATCCGCCTGAATACATGGAAATCCTTCCCGCAGCACTTCCGACATTCTCGGGCAGATTAAAAACAGGATCCTGGTCTTTCTGGTATTTGCTGACAAAACTGCCTCCAAGAATCCATTGTGTCTTGTTGTCCGCCATCGAATCGCAAGACTCATTGATATTCCATTCGAGGTCCGCTCCTCTGACAATACCTTCACCGGTAGTAAAGAATGATCGTTGTCGGCCGATCAGCGCCTTTACCGTGATTCCTTTTACCGGAAGGTATCTCACACGAAATCCATCCAGAGCATTATCATATCCCAGGCCTCTCTCTTCATAAGCGCGAAGCACGATACCGCTTCCGAACTGTTCATAGAAAGATCCGGCTGTGACTTCAAGATCACCGGTATTATAACGCAGATAGCGGAAGGGAATACCGCTGCCCTGATATCTGGTATCGAAGCCGAGAATCGGATCCAGGTAACTCTCATACCGCAATCCTGCCGCAAAATTTCCTTTTTCAAATTCAAAGTTCGCGAAGCCATTGGACAGCATCTTTTGCGGAACCTCGGGAGCGCCTATGAGGGAGTCTTTGAAATAATACTGGGCATCCAGCTGGAAATTTCCATGAACCGGAAAATTAAGCTGGGCAAGCATAGGGGAACTGAAAAGAAATAAACACACTGCCAGCATCCGCGACAGGGCGCATTCCGATCCCGATAAATTAATTCTGCAAGGCCTCATGATACGTTATTTGTTCCTTTCAATTGGTTTTAACCGGTTCCGTATTCTTCTCCGCTTGCAATTTGCGAACGGCTTCAATGATCTCTTCCTGACTTCCTTCGGTAAAACCAACATGCTGCCAAACGATTTCACCTTTGCCGTTGAGAACAAAAGTGTGCGGAGGCATATTCACATTCATTGCCCGCTTGAAATCCCCGTTTGGATCGGCGTAATTTTCATATTTCCATCCTTTGCTGTTGATGAAAGCGGCAACCCTGCTCTGAGTTCTTGAATCATCAATGGATATCGTGATGAGCTTTACTCCGGTTTCCTCCTGCCACCCCGCATACTCTTCATGAATGGCATTCAATTCCTGTATACATGGCTTGCACCAGGTTGCCCAAAAGTCAATGATCATCGGTTTTCCATCGTTCGAAAAATTACCGGTATTGAAAGCTTCACCGCTCAGCGTTTTAATGTTGACCGAAGGCAATGCCCTGGCACTCTCCTGCGCGGATGCGATCGAAGGAATGATGAGCAGGATGCCCATCAGAAACTGTATGATTCCGTATCTTTTCATGAATTCAAATTAGTTCTTTGGATTGAGGTATGCAAATTAGGCAAATTCCCGCTTTTTAAAGGCAGGCTTAAAGCATTTATTATTGATAATATCAGTGGATTTCCCTGCTCCTATGTTAAATTTCCGTAGAAATACCTTCAATTATTCTCTGCGGCTTGCATGGCATGGCTACTTTTCCTTAATTAGCTTATTGAAAAATCAACATGTGAATTAATTCAGTGGATGCAATTGATCATGAATGTCCATTCAATCGAGTTTTCTATTTCAATTCATAAGATGACGATGTAAAAAATCGACGAAAATTTTTATTAACTGGAGCTATTATTTTCAAAGCATCCGTATTTCTGCGGGTGCTTTTTTTATTACTACATTTATCACCCCAAAAAAATCACATGACGGTTAAAAAGAAAAATCAGGAAGCGCTCGACTATCACTCTCAGGGAAGACCCGGAAAGATCGAAGTAGTTCCTACCAAACCATACAGTTCACAAAGAGATCTGTCGCTGGCTTATTCTCCAGGAGTCGCAGAACCCTGTCTTGCCATAGCAGACGACAGCGAACTGGTTTATAAATACACTTCCAAAGGAAACCTGGTTGCCGTGATCTCCAACGGTACCGCCGTGCTGGGTCTGGGTAATATAGGGGCGCTGGCCTCCAAACCGGTTATGGAGGGCAAAGGTCTTCTCTTTAAGATCTTCGCCGACATTGATGTATTCGACATTGAGATTGACGAAACCAACGTTGACAAATTCATACAGACTGTTAAGGCGATCGCTCCTACGTTCGGAGGGATCAATCTGGAAGATATAAAGGCTCCGGAATGTTTCGAAATAGAACGAAGACTCAAGGAGGAACTGAAGATTCCCGTCATGCACGATGACCAGCATGGTACCGCCATTATAAGCGCCGCTGCGCTGCTGAATGCACTCGAACTGGCCGGGAAAAAAATTGACAAAATTACTGTTGTTGTCAGCGGCGCAGGCGCTTCGGCTATTTCCTGCGCAAAACTTTACATCTCGCTGGGAGCGAAGAAAGAGAATATCATCATGCTCGACAGCACGGGTGTATTACGAAAAGACCGTACCGACCTGGATGAAAACAAGAGCTTTTTTGCCACTTCAAAAAATCTTCATTCACTGGAAGATGCAATCAAGGGTGCCGATGTTTTTCTAGGACTTTCAAAAGGAAATATTGTCAGTCAGGATATGGTTAAGTCCATGGCGAAAAACGCCATAGTCTTCGCGCTTGCCAATCCTGATCCTGAGATCTCCTATGATGAAGCCGCTGCCGCAAGAAAAGACATCATTATAGCAACCGGCAGATCCGATTATCCCAATCAGGTGAATAATGTGCTTGGATTCCCTTTCATCTTCCGCGGAGCGCTTGACGTCCGGGCAAGTCAGATCAATGAAGAAATGAAACTGGCCGCCGTACGAGCCATTGCAGATCTCGCCAAGGAACCTGTTCCTGAGATTGTAAACCTTGCTTACAATAAAAAGAATATAACCTTCGGGGTGGATTATATCATACCGAAACCACTGGATCCGCGATTGATAAGTTCTGTGGCACCTGCGGTTGCCCGTGCCGCTATGGAAAGCGGTGTTGCCCAGTCACCCATAAAAAACTGGAACCAGTATATTGATGACCTTCACAAACGACTCGGACTCGACAATAAACTCATTCGTGTGGTAACGAGTAAGGCAAAACAGAATCCGCAGCGTGTGGTATTTGCGGAAGCCGACTCCTATAAAATTCTCAAGGCCGCACAGATTGTGCGCGACGAAGGAATAGCCAAACCGATCCTCTTAGGTAACATAGGCAGAATCAAAAAACTGATCGCTGAAAATAATCTCGACCTGGGCGATACGCCCATCATCGATCCGCGGGCAGAAGAAGAAAAACGTCATGCTTTCGGTGAGGTTTTCTTCAAGAAAAGAAAACGACGCGGTTTCACGCTCTATGAGGCGAAGAAAATCATGAATGAAAGGAATTATTATGGCGCGATGATGGTAGAGGCAGGCGAAGCAGACGCGCTTATATCAGGTCTGACCAGAAAGTACAGCGATACCATAAGGCCGGCGCTACAGATCATAGGCACACAGGAAGAAGTGAAAAAAGTGGCCGGAATGTATATCATGGTCACCAAGAAAGGCCCTGTATTTTTTGCCGATACAACCATCAATGTTAACCCGACGGCCGAAGACCTTGCGGAGATTACCGTTCTCACAGCATGGGCGGTGCAACAGTTCAATATCCGTCCGCGTATTGCGCTTCTTTCTTATTCTAATTTTGGCGCTTCCGATGATCCCACGGCACGTAAAGTGAGTGATGCGGTAGCCATTCTTCATAAAAAATATCCGGGGATGCTGGTGGACGGCGAGATGCAGGCCAATTTCGCGCTCAATCCTTCCCTGTTGAGTGATAATTTTCCTTTCTGCGAATTTGCGGATGAAGGCGCGAACACCTTGATCTTCCCGAGTCTTGAAGCGGGTAACATCGCCTATAAACTTCTACAGGAAATGGGCGCCGCCGAAGCTATCGGACCCGTCTTATTGGGAATGAAAAAACCGGTTCACATTCTTCAACTGGGCAGTTCTGTGAGGGAGATCGTAAATATGATCACTATCGCAGTGGTAGATGCACAGTCGAGGAAGAATTCGAAATGATCCTTTCTTCGATGTAATCAATATCCGAAGGGTTAATTTTCAATTTCCGGTCTTCACGATACGCCCGTACTGAACATTTTCTTCCGTTGAAATCCTGATCTGGTACAGACCCGGAATGATTCCGCTCAGGTCGAGACGGATTTCCTGATCTCCGGGTCCGGTCTCCCCGATCTGTCCGCTTTGAACCAGGCGTCCGTTCAGGTCAAAGATTTCCAGGGTTCCTTTCTTTCCGGAATAATCTTTCAGATGAGTAAAGGCATCCGAAGTGCAGGGATTCGGATATACTTTGATAGCCTGATCCTTCAACGCTTCATACTCATCAACCGATACGATCGAAGAACTCGCGTCATAAAACAGAGAGGATCCCGTTCCATCATCCTGAACCCAAAGGACTCCGGCGGTTTCGCTCAGGTTGTAAAGATAAAATACGGTTACGGGATTAAAATTATCGCTGCTCCCGTCAACGGTATGATCACTGACAAGGGAAGGACTTGAAAATACCTGGGGTGAACTTTGTTGTGCGGTTATGTAGCGGATAGACTCGGTATTCGGATCAGCAGCGCCTGGCTGAACACTGTCTGCATAATAGGCAATCTGAACTCCGTTACCGATGATATTATAAAAGTGCCTGGCATCAAAGCGCTCTATACTGATGTTCGCATCACCGGCGATGATAAACTCAGTTCCGAAATTTACCCCATTGTCAAAACTTATCCTGGCCTTCAACACGGATGGTGAGCTGCCTTCCGTCCAGATGAACCAGACCAGACTGCTCAGGTCAACACCAACCGGCTGGAAATGACTTTTCCGTATGGTGTTGTTCGGTACTATGTCCTGGAAAACGGATAAAGAGCTGAGGTTTCCCCCACCTGATTCAGCATAAATGGCATGAACGATCTTGGAAGTTTTTATATCGGTTTGTAAAGCCCCGTAATACGTAAGGTATAATCTTGTACCGGACATATATACCTTAGGTTGCGCCGCGTCACCTGCCACCAATGCGCTTGTACCGGTCCAGGTCTGACCACCATCGGAAGATGAATAGCGGTTCAGATTATCGGTGGTAGCAGCATCAACAAAGAGGTATAAGGCATTATGCGTTGGAGAGGCGGCTACATCAAAATCCGCCGCGGCAAGTGTTGTAAATGGATAGACCATTCCACTGGCAATATTCAGTGTATATATGCCTGTTCCGATACTGTACACACAAAGAACTTCTCCGGTTCCTGTGACAAGCATTTTAGATTTCGCCACGTTTTGTCCAGGAGATCCTCCTCCTGTATTTAACTGGGTCCAGTTTGCGCCGTTATCAGTGGATTCATAAATGGATAGAGCAAAAGAAGGGTTCAGTGAAGTGTGCGGAACACTTGCGTAAAGAACTCCTCCGGAAGTTGCAATAACCGATGAGGCTCCCTCCGGAGCAACACTTGATACTTCAACGTCCACATTCCAGGCAGATGAAACCTGAGTGGTAAAAAGCAGAATGAAGATGAAGGAATGTAACTTTTTTGTGTTCATGAGTGAAAGGTTTTGACGACTAAGTTTCTTGTATGGATTATCAGTCTGATTATTTGAGAATGAAATTACTCATTATTCCCGATTTACTCAATGGAAGAGAAAACAGATTTCAACAGTTGAGCTCCGAACCGAAAACTCATCCTATTGATCCGGAACAAAGCATACACAGCACAGGCTATGTGAACACTGCAATTGCTGCCTTCGTAATAATCTCCTAAGCCTTTCAGATTTCCTCTAAGTTTTCATCCTCAGGCCAGATCCTGATTAAAAGTTCCCGTCAACTAAGTTGAAGCGCCTTTAAGGGCCATAAACATTTCAAGGTGTTAAAAACCGGATTCACGGTAATTTCCGAGCTTCATTTTAATTACTTTCGCTGGTAATTAGTGAATGACGGAAAGAATTTCCGGATCAAATCCACATCAGGCACATGATTAATCATCTTCGCGGGAAAGTTGTAGAAAAAAATCCTGCATCCATCGTTATCGAATGCAACGGAGTCGGGTATCAGGTTAATATTTCTCTCTACACCTATGAAAAGCTCGCCGACCATGAGAACATTAAAATTTTAACACACCTTCAAATATCAGAGGATTCGCAGTCGTTATACGGCTTCGCGGATGAAGAGGAACGATACCTTTTCCGAATGCTCATTTCCGTTTCAGGCATTGGTTGTAATACGGCAAGAATGATGCTCAGCAGTATGAATGTTCATGAAATTGAAAATTGTATCATTCAGGAAAATGCTCCAAAACTGAAAAGCATAAAAGGTATCGGTGAGAAGACAGCATTACGGATCATTCTTGAACTAAAGGATAAACTTAAAAAAGAGGCTGCATCACATCCGGTAAATTCTCCGCTCAGGGTAAAAGATGAGGCTTTATCGGCGCTGGTTACCTTGGGTTTTACCAAGACATCTGTCGATAAAACTCTCGATAGCCTGCTGAAAACCAATCCCTCAGCATCCGTCGAAGACCTTATCAAACAAGCTCTGAAAGCGCTTTGATGAAATATGTCAGGAATAGTTTAAAAAAAGTATTTTTATGCCTTTGTAAAATCAGAATTACAGGGGCGAATTTACCCATATGATTGACTGTCAAATATTTGAAAGGCCTTGAAAAATTATAAAGTATACTTTTTCGGGATCGCAGGTGCTTTGTCACTTTTAGGTGTTGTATGGGGAGCAGAAACGCAGATGGGTTTCTCAGAAAGCGGTATGGCAGGTGGCGCCGTCTTTCAATCCGATTCCGACACCACAACACTGCCTTACCCTTTTGAAGACAGAATCACGGATCCATACAGCGAGGATCCCTATAACAATCCTTTATACCTCAATGATCCCTCCAACGTGAAAACGAATGTGGAGTATGATCCGGATAACCATCGCTACAATATCAATGACAATATAGGGGAACTTTTTTACAGAAATCCTTCCTATATGTCTTTCGAAGAATTTGTTGAATCGGAATTCGGAAAGACCACAAAGGATTATTGGAAGCAGAGATCCACTGAAGACGATAAACTTGCCAAAAAAGCATTTGCACCGAAAATAACCATCAACAGTGTCGCATTCGACCGGATATTCGGCGGGAACACCATCGACATCAGGCCGCAAGGTTCGGCTGAACTGAACTTCGCCATCAATATTGCCAAAAACCAAAACCCCGCCTTACCTGAAAAACAACGTACCGTAACCACCTTTGACTTCAATGAAAAAATTCAGATGAACGTCATCGCCAACATCGGCGACAAGATGAAGCTTACGATGAATTATAACACCGAAGCCACCTTCGACTTCGAAAACAAAATGAAGCTTGAATACACCGGTTACGAGGATGATATCATCAAGAAAATCGAAGCCGGAAATGTCAACCTTCCCCTCAGCACTCAACTCATCCAGGGTTCACAAAGTCTTTTCGGGATTAAAACTCAGTTGCAGTTTGGAAGAATGACGGTGACCAGCGTATTCTCACAGCAAAAAGGTGAAGCGAAGACAATCGATGTACAGGGCGGCGCACAAACGGTGACCTTTGATATCAAGGCCGATCAGTACGAGGCAAACCGTCACTTTTTTCTTTCGCAATATTTCAAGGACCGTTATGATGCCAGTCTGAGTGACCTGAACCGGATCGGCTCCGGAGTGAACATCACCCGCATCGAAGTATGGGTAACTTCAAGGTCATTCATCTCCTCCCAAAACAATCAGAACCGGAATATCATTGCTTTCGCCGACCTTGGCGAATTCAACCGGGACCCGGGTCAAAATATCCCTTTCATTAACAGTAACCCGCCTTTCAATTACATCATTCCTTCCGATTCTTCGAACAACCTGTTATATGGAGCCATTCCAACTTCCAGTCTCCGGCAGATCTCAAACGCCTCTTCTATTCTTGATCCTCTTGCCTTCAGCGGATTCACAAGAACCAGGAATTTCGAAACGGTGGAAAATGCAAGGATGCTCCAGCAAAATGAGTACACCCTGAATCCGCAGTTGGGTTATATCTCTCTCAACACCACACTAGAGCCTAATCAGGTACTGGCCGTAGCATTTGAATATACCCTGGGTGGCCAGGTTCATCAGGTAGGAGAGCTGACAACATCTTCGATTGCGCCTCCGCCAGAGGCCTTGTTCGTCAAACTGATCCGCAGTACGAGTTTCACTCCGAAATTCTACACCTGGGATCTGATGATGAAAAATATCTATTCCCTCAACGGATATAATATCGGACAGGAAAATTTCCGGCTTGACATCCTGTATCAGGACGATCGTATCGGAGGAAATATCAATTACATTCCTGACGGTTGTGCGGAGATACAAGGTATTCCCCTGATCAAACTTCTCAATCTCGACGATCTCAATACTAACGGCGACCCTCAGCCCGACGGTATGTTTGACTTCGTCAACGGAATAACGATCAACAGCCAGAACGGAAGGATCATTTTCCCGGTAAGAGAACCCTTCGGAAGCTATCTGCGAAATAAATTCTGCGGAGATACAACACTCGCCGACAGGTACGGTTATTATGCCCTTTATGATTCAACGAAAACCTCCGCGCAACAACAACCGGAAAAAAACAAATTCAGTATGCGCGGATCTTATCAGAGTTCTTCAGGATCCGACATTCCTCTCAATGCGGTGAATGTCCCGCAGGGATCGGTGAAGGTCACAGCCGGTGGAAGGCAACTGACGGAAAATGTGGAGTACACCGTAGATTATACGCTTGGAAGAGTCAAGATCATTGATGAAGGGATCCTTCGCTCTAATACTCCCATCAGCATATCACTGGAAAGCAATTCGCTCTTTAACCTTCAGACCAAGACCATGCTCGGAAGTCGCTTCGACTATGTGTTCAACAAAGACCTGCAGGTTGGCGCGACCATTCTCAGACTTTCTGAAAGGCCACTCACACAGAAGGTAAATATAGGCGATGAGCCTATCGCGAACACCATGGTTGGAGCCGACGCCAATTACAGAACTGACTCGCGTTTCCTCACCAAACTTCTGGATAAGCTTCCACTTTATAATACCAAAGAAACTTCCAGCATCACGCTGAGTGGTGAGGTTGCCAAACTATTTCCCGGTCATTCAAAAGCGGTCGGTAAAGCGGGTACTTCCTATGTCGACGATTTCGAAGGCGCCATCACTCCACTCGACATGAAAAATCCCGGCAGCTGGTTTCTTGCCAGCACACCCCTCGGACAGATCGAGCCGGGGATGTTTCCGGAAGCCTTATACAACGACAGTCTTATTTATGGATATAACAGGGCCCGTATAGCCTGGTACTATGTCGATCCGCTTTTCCAACGCCAGCAGGGAGGTATCACACCGCCTGACGTTGACGAAAACGACATGAGTAATAATTTCGTCCGAGAAATTCCTCAGACGGAGATTTTCCCGAACAAATCACAACCTAACGGTCCTCAGACCATCACCTGTATGAACCTTGCTTTCTATCCCGAAGAAAGAGGGCCCTACAATTACGATGTCCTTCCGCTGAGCGGTATATCAGCGGGTATGAATGCAGCCGGTTTACTGAACGATCCTGCCAGTCGCTGGGGTGGCGTCATGCGGAAAATTGAAACCAATGACTTTGAAGCCAGCAATATTGAGTTCATCCAGTTCTGGATGATGGATCCTTTCGCTGACGGTTCACCCAATGACGGTACCGGAGGCGAACTTTATTTCAATCTGGGAAGCATCTCCGAAGATATACTCCGTGATGGTCATAAAAGTTTTGAAAACGGTTTGCCTGCACCGACTAACAACTATACTACAGGAACATCCAACTGGGGCCGCTACCCGATTGAACAATCGATCGTCAACGCGTTTGACAACGAGCCTTCCAGCCGTACCGTTCAGGATGTTGGTCTCGACGGACTGAATGATGAAGACGAACGCACTTTCTTCCAGGTGCCTTACCTGAACGCGGTGAGCGCCAATTTCCCGGGCGCGCTTCCGCAGGCCAACGCCGATCCTTCGAATGACAATTACATGTATTTTCTGAACCCGGACTTCAGTACGCAAAATGCACCGCCGCTTGACCGCTATAAATACTATAACGGGCACCAGGGTAATTCACCAGCCAACGGAACCATCAACGGCGTTCAGTCGACCGCTACCTCTATCCCCGACGGAGAAGACATCAACCGCGACAACAACATGGACGTCGGCGAGAACTACTACCAGTACAAGGTTGACCTGAGACCCGGTAACATGACTGTGGGACAAAACTACATCACCGACATGATCGAGTCGCCTGTACGTTTTGCCAATAACACAACCGGCACGGTCAGATGGTATCAGTTCAAGATCCCCATCAAATCACCGGAAAGAATTATCGGAGAGGTCGACTTGCAGAACATCCGTTTCATCAGGATGTACATGAAGAGATTTGAATCTCCCGTGGTTTGCCGCTTTGCCAAACTTGAATTTCTTCGCGGAGAATGGCGCCGGTATAATTTCTCACTCCTGCAGCCCGGAGAATACAGTCCGACTCCGGAAGTTCCCGGCGGAACACAATTCGACATTGCCTCAGTGAGTATAGAAGAGAACGGAAGCCGCCAGCCGGTTCCTTATGTACTGCCTCCCGGTATCGAAAAGGAAAGAGATGTAAGTACCACCCAGTTGTCTACACTCAACGAACAGTCGCTCGTTTTACGGGTCTGCGAATTGCAGGATGGCGACGCCCGTGCGGCCTACAAAAATACCCAGATAGATATCCGGGCATACAAAAAGCTGAAGATGTTCATCCATGCCGAGTCAGCCGGCGCGAGTGATAACCTGTCTAACGGTGATATCAATGCCTTTGTCAGGCTCGGCAGTGATTTCAATGACAACTATTATGAATATGAGATCCCTCTTGTACTGACACCATGGGGAGCCACTGCCAGGGAAGACGTATGGCCGGAAGGAAATAATATGGAGATTGATTTGGAAAAACTGGTTGATGCCAAGCTTCTCCGGAATAATGCCATGATCAGCAATTCAACAGTCACCTTGCTTACTCCATACAGAGTTGTTGACGGAGACAGGACCATCATCATTAAGGGTACTCCCAATCTCAGCAGCGTGAGGTCTATCATGGTCGGCGTACGAAATCCTAAAGATCCAAATGGTGATGGTCCAAAGATTTGCGCAGAAATATGGATCAATGAATTAAGACTGTCAGACTTTGATGAAAAGGGCGGATGGGCGGCCACCGCAAGGATCACGACCAAGCTGGCCGACCTGGGCACCTTGACCGTCACCGGACTTCATTCCACCGCAGGCTGGGGAAGCATTGAGAAGAAGGTGAGCGAGAGAGACAAGGAAAACAAGACCAGCTACGATGTCGCCACCACTATTGAACTTGGAAAATTCCTGCCTGAAAAATCAGGAGTGAAAATTCCGATGTATTTCGGATACGGAGAACAGTTCATCAATCCCGAATACAATCCCTTGGATCCAGACGTTAAGCTGAACAAAGCCCTTGATGCTACCCCTAATAATGAAGTACGCGACTCCATCAAAAAACAGGTGCAGGATTACACGCAGCGAAAAAGCCTGAACTTCACCAATGTCAGAAAGACCAAAACGGGAACGAATGCAAAAAGCAGGGTTTACGATGTGGAGAATTTGAATTTCACTTATGCCTATACGGAAATATATCAGCGTAATTATAATGTGGAATACAGTCTGGCCAAGACCTATCAGGGTATTGTCGGATACAACTATAACAGCTCGTCAAAACCGATCACTCCGCTGGCAAAAGTCAAGGCATTCGGAGGAAAAGGATTCGCGCTTCTGAAAGATTTTAATTTCAATCCGCTCCCATCCAGTCTCAACTTCAGAGGCAGCATAGACAGAACCTATGCCGAAACACAGCTGCGGAATAATTCCGGCCTCGCCTTTAAGATCGACCCGACATATATCAAGTCCTATACCATGCAACGGACCTACGGACTAAACTGGGATCTGACCAAGTCGCTGAAGCTTGACTTCAACGCTACAGCCAACGCGACCATTGATGAACCTGTCGGAAAACTCGATACACGGGAAGAGAGAGATTCGGTGAAAGAGAATATACTCAGACTCGGGCGACTGAATAATTATAACCATGCAACGAACATTACTTACAATGTTCCATTCAACAAAATCCCGATGATGGACTGGCTCAGCGGTAATGTGAGGTATGGAGGCGTATATAACTGGCAGGCCTCGCCGCTTTACCGCGACTCCACCGATGATCAGATTAAAACCAATCCCTGGGCCAATACCATTCAGAATTCCCGTACGCTTCAGTTTACCGGTAATGTAACTTTCACCAATCTCTATAGCAAGGTTCCTTACCTGAAAAAGATTACGGCCAATGCGCCTCCACGGGGAAGAGAAGCACCACGTCCGGCTAAGCCTAGAAATCCGAAGGACAGTCTTGACAAAGCCGCCGAGAAACCGGACAAACCCTCCGCCATCGGTACCGGTATCAAAGAATTTGTAAAGGTACTCATGATGGTAAAGAGCGCTTCGCTGAGCTACAGTCAGACCGACGGTACCATGCTTCCCGGATTCAGAGGTACGCCTGACTGGGTCGGACAGGACTGGAATTACAATGACCAGAAAGGTGCTCCGGGATGGGGTTTTCTCTTCGGCTCACAAAAAGATCCGCGTCCGGAGGCCATCAAGTACAACTGGCTCACAGAGGATACAACCCTTAATTCATTTTTCACGACAACCCATCAGGAAAACCTCAGTGCCCGAATCAGCGCCGAACCGATACGAAGTTTCAAGATTGAGATAACCGGAAACAGAAATTACTCTCTTTCCCATAATGAATATTTCCGTTATGGTTCTGATGGCGTAATCCGTTCATACAGCCCCACCGAATCCGGAACTTTCTCCATCTCCTACCTGAGCTGGAATACACACTTCGTAAAAGACGCGAAGGATTACTCGAACGAGAATTTTGAGACATTCAAATCAAATCTTCCCCTGGTTTCGGCTTTAATGGCTTCCGATAATCCAAACGCTCCGGGCACTGTTGATACCGCAGGGTACAGCGCCGGATATGGCCGGTCACAACAGGAGGTGCTGACCTACGCATTCCTTGCAGCGTACTCCGGAAAAGATCCATCAAAAAAACTCAACGAACGGTTCCCAAAAATACCCAAGCCAAACTGGCGGGTTACGTATGACGGACTCAGCCGGGTGAAAGCATTCCAGAAAATCATTCAGTCTTTCAGTCTTACGCATGGCTACCGCTCCACCTACAGCATCAATTCCTTTTCGCAGAATATGCTGTACGAAGAGATCAACAGCGCACCGTCAAGACGGGATACCGCCGGAAACTTCGTACCGATCTACGCCATTCAGCAGATCACACTCGTGGAGCAACTCGCTCCTCTGATTGGTATCGATATCACCTGGAAAAACTCATTGCAGACCCGCTTCGAGATCAAAAGAGACAGAACGCTGACTCTCGCCTATTCGAATATACAGGTAACTGAGGTGAGAGGTATCGATTATGTGATAGGCCTGGGTTATAAGATCAAGAAGGTGACATTCCCCTTTGGTATTGGAAGAGGGAAAAGACCGGTCAACGACCTGAGCCTGCGCGCCGATTTTAACCTCCGGAAGAATACGACTATCCTTCGAAAACTTATTGAGAACACCAATCAGCCCAGTTCAGGAAGCCAGACTATTGGCGTAAAGGTCAGCGCTGACTATCCGGTAACGGATCGTTTTAACATCAGGGCATTCTATGACTGGAATGCAAACGATCCTTTCGTTTCTTCCAGCTATCCGACATCAAATACCAACGCCGGTATCAGTATCCGGTTCACCCTCGCTCAATGATCCCTTTCCGTTTCCATCTCAAAACAGAAGGAATTATAAGGAAAGAAACAGGATTTCCACTTTGTCATTTCCAAAATTTGCGATAGGTTTGACAAAAAATTACAAAATGGATTTTCCGGAAAATTTGAAATATACCAAGGATCACGAATGGATCCGTATTGAAGGTAATGAAGCGGTCATTGGGATCACGGATTTCGCGCAAAGTGAATTGGGTGATATCGTTTATGTTGAGATAGAAACCGAAGGTGAAACACTCGACAAAGAAGTGGTATTTGGCACTGTTGAAGCTGTAAAGACCGTTTCAGATCTTTTCATGCCTGTCAGCGGGAAGATCCTGAGCTTTAATAAAGATCTTGAAGCCAATCCGGAAGCCATTAATAAAGATCCCTATGGAAAAGGCTGGATGATCCGTATTCAGATGAGTGATCCTTCCGAAGCAGGTAAACTGCTGAGCGCCGCCGATTATAAAAGTCTTACCGGCGCCTGATCAAAATCATGTTCTTACGCTATCATTTGCCCACCTTCGCGTGGGCTCTTTTTATTCTTATCATTTGCGCAATCCCCGGAGACAGGATTCCGAAACTGAGTTTTCTTGAATGGTTGAAACCGGATAAGATCGTCCACCTGCTGGTTTTCGCATTGCTGGCAATATTGATTCTCAGAAGTTTTCTTGAAACCGGACTGACTTTCGCTTCGGAGAAAGGCGCCATCAGGCTGGCTGTTGTTCTTTGTATTGCCTATGGCGCCCTGGTTGAATTTCTGCAATACAGTGTTTTCATTAACCGCAGCGGAGATATAAGGGATGCCATCGCGAATGCCCTCGGAGTATGGCTGGGCTGGTGGTTTTATGTGCGCTATTTACACCGAAGCAAACGGAAACAGAAAAGCTGATTTTTTGTTACCTTGTCTGATCTAGAAAACCCGGATGGCCAAACACAAGATCATAGTCGCAGTAACCGGCGCCAGCGGTTCGATTTACGCAAAATTATTACTGGAAAAACTCGGTCAGCTTGGTTCCCAAATTGACACCGTGGCGGTTGTGATGTCAGATAACGCTAAGGATGTATGGAAATACGAACTGGGCGACTCTGACTTTGAAAATATCCCATTTAAAAGTTATTTAAAGAATGATTTCTTCGCACCCTTTGCCAGCGGATCCGCCAGGTTCGGCACCATGATCATCTGCCCCTGCTCCATGGGTACGATGGCGCGGATCGCCTCCGGTATTTCCAATGACCTTGTGAGCCGGGCTGCTGATGTTATCCTGAAAGAAAGAAGAAAATTAATTCTTGTCCTGCGAGACACGCCTTATAACCTCATTCACATCAATAATATGAAAACGCTGACGGAGGCCGGCGCGATCATCTGTCCGGCATCTCCATCTTTCTACTCAAAGCCTATTGGCATTGATGACCTGGCTATGACCGTTGTGAACAGAGTCATTGACCTGGCCGGACTTGAACATGAATCATTCCGCTGGAATGAGAAGTGATGCACGATTTCAGTCCGGATAACGATTAATTGTCGCTGAAAGGAAACCAAATTTTTTTTATGACGTAACCGCAGGGTTAAGCGCACTTTCCCACATTTCAATTTTTATTTTTTCATAGCTTATATGCCATTATCCTGTAAATAACATTTATCGTCTTTTCCCGTATTCATGACATCTTCTTAAATAAGTTGTCATGAACAAGGTCCGACTCATTACCATTAAATTTTGTTTGCTGATCATTTTTCAGCTCATCGCAGGAAAGCAAGTTATTGCTCAACTTGAATATCCCGCGCATGTGGACACGCTGGGTGCTCTTGAAACGGTTTTTGACTTCTCGGCTCAGGGAATCGCCAATGATTATCCTGACGCACCGGCCAGAGCTTTTCGCGATGCGTCCGGACAGATACAGTTATTATCAACCCACTACGATGCATACCGGATGAAGGGGAGTGACTTCAATTCCTTAAGCCGGGATTATGCCAATGGCCCTGTCTATACATCAGCCAACAATACCAACGCGCCGGACTATGACTACCGGACCTGGATCGCTTCTCCTTATACACCTGACGGAATCACGATTCATACCATCAATCACCATGAGTACTTCGGTCCAGTTTACAATTACTACAACTGGCAGAACACCATCACCTATGCCGTTTCTACCGATACCGGAAAAACCTATCAGCAGGCAAATGCACCCATGCATCTGGTGTGGAGTCTGCCATACACCTATACTCCTTCGGAAGGCCCCTGCGGTTATTTCAATCCAAGCAACATCATCTACAACTGGGAAGACGGATACTATTACTGTTATCTGCATCTTGAATCAAGGATAGACCAGCAGACCGGTGTCGGTCTTATCCGGACAAACAACCTCGCTGATCCGGCAAGCTGGAGAGGATGGGATGGCACAGGGTTCAACGCTACCTCTTATGATCCGTATCAGGGCGGATCTCCCGATCCGCAGGATCATATACTCACGCCTCTCAACGACCTGTATGACAATATCGGAACCATGAGTTCCTCCATCACTTTCAACACGTATTTCAATAAATGGATGCTCGTCGGCTGGTCAACACAGGTGATCAATGGCGTTCCGGTAACAGGAGCATTTTACTCTCTTTCCGCAGACATGATTCGCTGGTCACAGAAACGACTCATTCGTCAGTTCACAGGAGTATGGGGATCCACTTATCCTTCCTATAACTACCCCTCCATTATCGACCATGCGGATACAAGCCGGAACTTTTCATTCTCCGGACAGGATGCCTACCTCTATTTTACACGGGCGAACAGCGCCAGTGACCGTGATCTGGTTAGAATACCGGTACGATTCAATAAAAATACAGTAAATGGCTTCACCGTAGGTTCGGCAACGGACAACATTACTACCGCGCGCGACGCCATGACAGGAGATGGTTTTGCAATTTCAAAAATTGCCGGAGGAACAACGGTAACGCTCCGATCGGCGATCGAAGAAGCAAACATGCGTCCGCCGTATTATCAGGACTCGGTAATCCCTATTCATATCAATATTCCCGGTGCGCCCGGCTCAAGAACGATCACTCTTGGTATCGCCGAACTTCCGGAAATAAAATATCCGGTCCTGCTGAACGGATACGCACAGGCAGGATCCAGTCCGAATACCGCGGGCACAGGAGAACCCAATAATGCTGTCATCAATACAAATCTTGACTGTAATGGAAATCTTGGTCTCGCGCTGATCAGTCATAACAGTACGGTTAAAGGAATGGCCATTTATAATGCTAACGGCACCTGTATCAGTATCAGTGAAGGGAATGGAAATAAAGTACAGGGTTGTTACATAGGCATTACCGGAACCGGTATGGCAGGGACTTATCCGCTCCCGGGAATTTCAGGGATAGACATCGGCGGTACCGCAGGAAACGGAAGCTCGGGAAATATCATTGGCGGAAGCAATGCTGAAGATCAGAATGTCATAGCCGGAGGTATCAATATACGGGGAAGTCTCAGCACATCAAATACCATTCAGGGAAATTATATAGGAACGGACAGAACCGGATTGGCAGGAATTGATCAGAACAGCAATGGAATTGCAATCAGCGACAGCGCCTCCTTCACAACTATCGGCGGAATCATCACCTCGATGAGGAATGTGATCGCGGGAAATCAGTCCGCAGGTATAAGTATAAACGGTATTGCCACAGGAAACAATACCGTTCTTAATAATTACATCGGACTTTGTGCCAATGCTTCCTTTGCCATTCCGAATGAATCGGATGGAATAGTGATCCAGGACGGAGCACATCATAACATTATCGGACTGGCCGGATTCGGAAATATAATTGCCGGAGGGAATAACAGCATAATAAGTGTTGATGAATCAGCGAACAACACCATTTCCGGAAACTATATCGGAACCGATACCTCTGAAAGCATTCAAATGGGTTCTCCCGTAGGTGTTCAGTTCAAAGGACTGAATTGCAACAATAACAAGCTTGGCGGGGATGGCGCGGGCGAATTCAATGTGATCGCGAATGCTGACTTTGGCGTGATCACCTTCGGCTCAGGTTATGGTAACGCGTTCCTGAACAATATAATTCACAACATCAGTGAGATATCCATTGACCTTGCATGGGACGGGATGACTTTAAACGATCATCAGGACACAGATCCTGATCCGCAGACCAATCCAAACAATTATCTGCAGAACTATCCGGAAATCGTCTCCGCGGATTCGGTCACATCAGGTGTACACATACTGGCAAACTTTAACAGCACACCACTGCAGACTTTCAATATCTCATTCTTTGCCAGCTCAACTCTCACCGGAACCGGACTTGGCCATGCGGAAAGATTTATAGGTAATACACAGGTGAATACAGATGCGAACGGTGATGCGCTGATTGACCTTACCCTCTTCGCCCCCGTTACCACTCAGGATTTTATCACTCTACTGGCCTGCGACATGAACGGAAACTGCTCCGAACTCTCTGATGCGGTACAGATACGGATCAATAATAATAACCCGCCCGTATCCATGAGCTTGTCTGCGAATCAGATTCAGGAAAATTCTGCTCCTGGAACCGTGATCTGCTCCCTCAGCGGTGTTGATCCGGATTCAGCCGCCACCTTCAGCTACAGCCTCGTACCGGGGGCCGGCTCAGTGGATAACGGAAGCTTCAGCATATCAGGAGATCAGTTAATGAGCAGTGCAAGTTTTGATTTTGAATCCCAACCCTGGTACAGTATCAGAATACGCTGCACCGATCAGCATGGAGCATACTTTGAGCAAATGTTCAACATCTCGGTGCAGAATGTCAATGAATCTCCTGATGATCTCAGCCTGAGTTCATCTGACATCGACGAGAATATGCCGGCAGGCTCAGTCATCGGAATGCTCAGCAGCGATGATCAGGACATGGGTGATTCTCATCTCTATTCTCTTGCAAGCGGACCCGGCGATATGGATAACGGCTTCTTTTCCATTAACGGTGATCAACTTGAAAGCGCCATAAGTTTCGATTACGAAACGCACAGCGTATTCAGCATCCGGGTAAGAAGTACAGACGCCGGCGGACTGACTCATGAAAAAATAATAGCGCTCTCGGTGAACAATGTTAATGAAACGCCCTTTGCTATTGCTGCTTCAGGTGACAGTATTGAAGAAAACCAGGCTGGCGGAACATTTATTGCTCAATTCTCAACCACTGATCCAGACAATGCAGATACCCATTCCTATAGTCTTGTGGCAGGACCGGGAGATGAGGATAATGGATCGTTCAATATCAGTCTTGACAATCTCTACAGTTCTGCGAGTTTCGACTATGAAACTAAAAATACCTATAGTCTTCGCTTACGTTCCACTGATGCAGGTGGTTTGAGCGCTGAACGGAATCTGATCATTCATATCATAGATCTTCCTGAAAACCCTACTGCTGTCAATGACCTGACGGAATCAGGAAGTGGCATCAGCATCTGGCCGAATCCATCAGATGGTGAATTCAAACTAATCCTCCCTTCCTCTTCCGGTCTCATCCAGAGTCTCAGGATTTATGATGCCCTGGGAAGGGAATGCCGCTTCGTTCAATCCGGAACTTCCGGTGAAATCCGGATCCGGATGCTATCCGTTTCATCAGGACTGTACACCATTATGGCATTGACTCAGGATGGGCATATGCTCACTGAAAAGACACTGATATCGGAATAGCGATTATCCGTGAACCTGTTTTGGTGAAGCGCTGATCGCTTCATGTTGCAAGTTAAGTTGTCCGGAAGGAGATCCTGATCAACCTGTCTGAAACCAAACCCTATTGATGGCAGAAAATAAATTTGATTTTTACTGCCCCTAAACCGGTATTCATTTTAACAGCATCTGATAGAATTTTTCAGATCCCCTCAGGGTAATACATCCGGCCCGGATTGTGTATTTTGAATAATGAATTACACCGGCTCCATAAATTCACATGCTATTCTCCGGAGACGGAACAAAGCCGAGATATCAGACACCTGCACTCTTCTCCTTCGTTTGATGGGGAACTGATGTGGCGGAGTTAAGCTGAATCATGAAATTACCCTTCAATAATTTTTACCATTGAATATTAGCTGAAGTGAAATAAAAACAAGCCAGAGGCTTGCTTTTTCGTATCTTTGAATTTCAACCTGCGGATTTTTCCGCTTTTTCTGTTCAAGAGTTTTGTCTAATCGAATTTCCCGATATTTATCTGACCGGGAACTTTTTCAATATTAAATCCATATGAATAAAATCAGAGTACGAAGACTAAGAGCGGAAGATCATGAAGCCGTAGTAGCCATTCAGCTGAAATGTTTTCCCACTATGAAACCATGGTCGAAAGAACAATTCAACAGCCTGATCGAAACATTCAGGGAAGGTCAACTTGGAATAGAATACAATGGCAGGCTGGTTGCATCATCCTCGAGTCTGATATTGAACTTTTCCAACTATTCCGAGACACAGAGCTGGAATGAGCTTACCAACAACGGAATGATCACCAATCACGATCCAACCGGAGAGACATTGTATGGAATTGAAATCATGATCGACCCTGATTTCAGAGGGATGAAGCTGTCCAGACGATTATACAGCGCCAGACAACATCTGGTGAAGGAAAAAAACCTGAAGCGAATCGCGATCGGAGGCAGAATCCCCAACTTTCACAAGTATTCCCAGAAGATGACAGCCTCGCAATATGTAGAGCGGGTAATAGACAGGAAAATTTATGATCCGGTTCTCACTGCCCAGATCGCCAATGGTTTTGTTCTGAAACGGTTGTTGCCTGACTACCTTCCCAATGATACCGAGTCGGGAGGTTATGCCACTTTTCTGGAATGGACGAATATTAATTACACCGGAGATCTGAAGAAGAAGAGAGCGAGCCGTTATGTAAGGGTTTGCGCCATTCAGTATCAGATGAGGTCCATAAACAGTTTTGAAGACTTCGCAAGAGACTGTGAATACTTTGTGGATGTTGCCTCCGATTACCGATGTGATATCGTTTTGTTTCCAGAAATGCTTACCATGCAGCTTTTATCATTTCTTCCGAATCGCTCACCGGGAACTGCCATTCGGCAACTCCATCAGTTCACACCGAAGTATGAGGAGTTGTTTACCAAACTGGCGATTCAGTATAATATCAATATCATAGGCGGATCACACTTTGTCGTGGAGAACGACAACTTATATAATATTTCTTACCTCTTTGAACGTAACGGAAGAATCGGAAAGCAGTATAAAATTCACATTACCCCACATGAAAAAAAATGGTGGGGCGTTAAACCGGGTAACAGTGTAGAAGTGTTTGATACGGACATAGGAAAAATTTCAATTATGATCTGTTATGATGTTGAGTTTCCTGAACTGTCAAGAATTGCCGTGAGCAGAGGAGCGCAGATTTTATTTGTTCCGTTCAACACCGATGAGCGCAGAGGCTACTTAAGGGTCAGGTATTGTTCACAGGCAAGAGCCATAGAGAACCAGGTCTATGTGGTTATCGCAGGCAGTGTCGGAAACCTGCCAGAAGTAGAGAACCTTGACATTCACTTCGCGCAAAGCGCCATCTTCACGCCTTCAGATGTAGAGTTTCACCGGGAAGGTATTGCAACGGAAGCTCCATTGAATTCTGAAACGCTCATATTCCAGGATCTTGACCTGAACCTGTTGATGAGAAACCGGGAATATGGAAGTGTACAAACCTGGAAAGACCGTAGAAAAGATTTGTATAAAGTGCGTTATTCGTTCAATGGAAAAAAGTTCAACGTGTAATTATGAAATCGTGTTCAGAATTAACTGAACTCAATTTGAAATCATTTCCAAACTGATAAATAACAGATTCTGTTCACACCCGGGTGATTGAAATTCGTATTCAAATCCGAAAGGAAACAGTGAAAATTTACCGATGCATTGAAAACCCGCCTCTGGCGGGACTTTCATCATGGTTTTGTCAGAATTCTCCGGCTTTTATCAACAAGACGCTGATTTCCCGGCAAGGCTCATCAAGGTATATCTTCCTGATTTTAACCACTTCCTGTTCATAACTGAGCAAAGCTCTATTCTGTCAGCTTTTTATCTGTCTGATATTGTTTCGATTAGAATTCGGCGTAAAATACCGGGAATATTATGAAAGTTTGTTCGTTATTTATCCTTGACAGTGCGTCTGTTGTTGAGTATATTCGTCCTACCAAAAACCTAAGCACAGCAATATGTTTGAATACACCAAGCAAATCCTGACGAAGGTTAGTTTCGATAAGAATCTATTCCGTAAAGAACTTATCAAGGCCCTGAGGCTCCTTAAAAAAGAAGAAAGACTGCTCCTGAAAGTCTGGTGCGTCGCTTCGTTCGCCACCTATTCCGATGTAATCGTAGATGTGTTCAGGAAGTTTTCCTGACAAACTGAATATTTCTGCTTAGTCCTTTGAAGCCGGTCCTCTGAACCGCAGAGGTTTCAAAAATTCTATTGAATACCTCAGGGCTGATCTCTTCCCATTCCTGTCTTTTCATTGCCAGCAATTCATCCGGAGGTTCAAACTGCTTCTCCCGGTGCGCCGTTGAAAAACGGTTCCACGGACAAACATCCTGGCAGACATCACAGCCGAAGATCCAGTCATCAAAGCGGCCTTTCTGCTCAACAGGAATTTCCTCTTTCAGCTCAATGGTAAAATAGGAAATGCATTTGCTGCCGTCAACCACATAGGGCTTGATGATCGCATCTGTCGGACAAGCCTCGATGCATCGGTTACAGCTGCCGCAATAATCTTCCATCGGACCATCAGGATCAAGATCAAGATCAACGATCAGTTCGGCAATGAAAAAAAATGAACCATATTTTCTGGTGATCAGGTTGGAGTTCTTGCCAATCCATCCCAATCCGCTCTTCTTCGCCCAGGCTTTTTCAAGTACAGGAGCTGAATCCACAAATACCCTCCCGTTAATCTTACCTATTTTTTGCTCAAGTACTGATAACAAGTCCCGGAGTTTGTCCTTGATGACAAAATGATAATCCCTGCCATAAGCATATTTCGATATTTTATACGTTCCGGAATCTTGGGTTCGGGAAGGAAAGTAATTATACAGCAAGGAAATGACCGACCTCGCTCCATCTACCAGCCTGCGGGGATCGAGACGTTTATCAAAATGACCTTGCATATAGGCCATCTTGCCATGGCGGTCTTGCAGAAGCCATTGCTCAAGCCTGGGCGCCTCCTCTTCCAGGAAGTCAGCCACGGAGATTCCGCAAAAGTCAAAACCCAGACGATGGGCTTCTTCCTTCACGATCTTAGTATGATTTGCCTGTACCGACTGATTTCTCACGTTTCCAGCGATAAGAATGTATACGATTGATCAGAAAAACCGGGAACATAAGATCAGAATCAGAATTTCAGCTGAAAAGGCTTCCGGGCTCTGCAGGAGCGCTTCGTCCCAGGTGACTATAGGCAAGCGATGTCACCTCGCGTCCACGGGGTGTCCGTTTGAGATATCCTTCCTGGATCAGAAATGGTTCATAAACTTCCTCGATGGTTCCCGGTTCTTCACCGACAGCCGTAGCGATGGTGGTGATCCCCACTGGCCCCCCCTTAAACTTGTCTATGATTACGGAAAGGATCCTGTTATCCATTTCATCCAATCCATGCCGGTCAACATTCAGGGCCTTCAAAGCGTGATGGGCAATATCAAGGTCTATGCTTCCGTTCCCTTTGATCTGTGCAAAGTCGCGGACTCTTCTGAGCAGGGCATTCGATATTCGCGGGGTTCCACGACTCCTTCCCGCAATTTCCGTCGCTGCATCATCATCAATATGAATTCTCAATATGCCGGCTGAACGCTTCACAATCTTTTCCAACAAAACGCTGTCGTAATATTCAAGTCTGGAATTGATCCCAAACCTGGCCCTCAGTGGAGATGTCAACAAGCCTGATCTTGTGGTGGCTCCGACAAGAGTAAAAGGATTGATCTTGATCTGTACGGTTCGGGCATTGGGACCTGATTCGATCATGATATCAATCTTGTAATCCTCCATTGCCGAATACAGATACTCTTCAACAACCGGACTAAGTCTGTGTATTTCATCTATGAAAAGGACATCACATGGCTCGAGATTGGTAAGCAGTCCGGCAAGGTCTCCGGGCTTATCCAGAACAGGCCCTGAGGTGGTTCTGATATTCACACCGAGTTCATTGGCAAGAATATAAGCGAGTGTTGTTTTTCCCAATCCGGGCGGACCATGCAACAACACATGATCAAGAGCCTCTTCCCTCCTTCTGGCTGCTTCTACAAATATTTTAAGGTTGTTGATTATTCCGGGTTGCCCGCTGAAGTCTTCAAAACCCTGTGGCCTGAGTACCTTCTCTATTTCCTTCTCTGCAGGACTAAATACCGAAGCGTCCGGATCCAGGTTTGGATTATTCATTGCTCTTTATTCTGTACGATTTCGTTCCTGTGTATATGTCTGTTGATCTGCCTGATCACTTGCCGGCTCTGAGACCATCCGGAAAAGCCATCTTATATAACTCCTCCATAAACACTTTCAAGGTAAGGGAAAATGTAGGTGAATTGAAGTCTTCCTGAATATTTTTTGAACCATTTAATGAAACACGGTAACCCAATGTGGCGCCGATCCCAAGCCAGTTCAAAACAGAGTACTGTGCCGAAAAATCAGGATGGAGCAACAGAACGGTTTCACGGGATGTCTTGATTCTCGCAGTTTCTGATCTGCGAATGTAATCGTAACTGGCCCTTCCGACTCCAAACTGAACCGGAATGAATGAGACCTGCCAGGGATGGCTCTTATAGAAAATGTATTCAGCGGTAATGCTGAAGAAATGAAAATTCAATTCACCCGGTGTAATATAGGAGGGCCCGTCATCTTCTATCAGCACATCGCTCACGACGGAACTGTTCGTCAAACCGAAATATCCAATACCGAACTTGATCCGTTTATTGAAATTCAGCCCTGCCCGTATACCCGTGAAATTGGCGATATCCCTGCTGATATAACTGTTGAAAGGAACAAAATTCAAAAAAAGTCCTGGCCTTTGTTTAAGACTGTAGTTGATGGTATCCATCACCTGTGCTGACGTTCTCTCCGTCGGCATCAGAATAAGGCCGAAGAGAAACACCAGGTAACCTGTATGAAGCGCCATCCCTTTCCAGTCAATTCTCATCCTTCCAAAGATATAAGATTGCGTTATGCCGAAGTTCAGAACGGAAAATGTCAGTTATTATTCATTAACATTTGCATCAATCTTACACTGGCAAAGGTTAAGTATCTTTCGACTTATCTCTTCTCGATGGCCTCCGATACGATCAGTTTCTTACCCACGAGTTCCCTTCCGTTCAGGGCTTCGATCGCCTTCATCGCCTCCTCCTTTTTTCTGAACTCCACAAAACCAAAACCCCTGCTTTCCCAGGTTATGGTATCATAAATAATTTTTGTCTGAAGGACTTCCCCGTATTGTTTGAAGATCGATTCAAGCAATACTTCATTAACGGAACTTTCAATATTTTTAACGAACAATTTCATGTTTCAAAGATAGGTATTTCGAAAATAGAATATCAGACCTGTTGCAAGGTCAGGTATCAGTATTGTACGTCTACCTTAAGCCCCATTGTACAATCTCCCTTGCCTTTATTTTCTTCCCGCGGTTCACAGGGGTCGAATAGGACAGAATCTGAACTTGTCATGGTCATGCAATTCTCAGGATTTATATCTTAGCATCACCAATATCATCAGACATGGGATACCGAATCCGGACTTTTGAAAATTACCAGGAAGAATACAGAGAAAGCATCAGAGACCCTGAAGGGTTCTGGGCAGGCATTGCAGACCATTTCACCTGGAAAAAAAAATGGGACCGCGTACTGGAATGGAATTTCAATGAACCTTCCGTTAAATGGTTCCTGAACGCAAGACTGAATATCACGGAAAACTGCCTTGACAGACACCTGAAAGACCGGGGAAACCAAACGGCCATCATTTGGGAACCGAATGATCCTAAGCGTGACAAAGCAAAAACGCTCAGCTATTCGGAACTTCATGATCAGGTTTGCAGGTTTGCCAATGTTCTGAAAAATAACGGAGCGAAGAAAGGCGATCGTATCTGCATATATATGCCTATGGTTCCGGAAGCAGTCATCGCCATTCTCGCCTGTGCGAGGATAGGTGCCGTTCATTCTGTTGTATTCGCCGGCTTCTCCTCCAATTCCATCAGTGACCGTATCCAGGACAGCGACTGTTCCATTGTGGTAACCAGTGACGGGGCCTACCGCGGAGGAAAAGAGATCGCTATTAAGGATATAGTTGATGACGCACTGGAAATTTGTCCGACTGTAAAAAAGGTTATCGTATTGCAGAGAACGGATTGCAATATCCGGATGATCGAAGGCCGTGATGTGCTATGGACTGATGAAATGGCCAAGGCGGATGCCGTGTGCCCTGCAGAAGAGATGGATTCCGAGGATATGCTTTTTATTCTTTATACAAGTGGTTCAACCGGAAAGCCGAAGGGTGTCGTTCATACATGCGGCGGATACATGGTTTATTCCGCCTATACCTTCGAAAACGTGTTTCAGTATAACCCGGGGGATATATATTGGTGTACGGCCGATATAGGCTGGGTCACAGGGCACTCGTATATCGTGTACGGACCATTGCTGAGCGGTGCCACCACTCTGATGTTCGAAGGGATACCAACATGGCCTGACGCAGGAAGATTCTGGGAAGTGGTGGATAAACACCAGGTGAATATTTTCTATACAGCTCCTACCGCTATTCGCGCACTGGAGGCACAAGGTCTCAATTTTGTGAAGCCTCATAAACTGGATTCACTCCGTGTATTGGGTTCTGTCGGTGAACCCATCAACGAAGAAGCCTGGCATTGGTACCATTCAAACATCGGCAAAGAAAAATGCCCTGTTGTAGATACCTGGTGGCAAACGGAAACCGGCGGTATTCTTATCTCCGCTTTGGCCGGAATTACTCCCCTCAAACCGGGTTTTGCATCGCTTCCCCTCCCTGGAATCCAGCCGCTGTTGGTGAATGCGGATGGCAGGGAAATTGAAGGAAATAATGCGGAAGGAAATCTTTGCATGAAATTTCCCTGGCCAGGCATGATCAGAACCACCTATGGAGATCACGAGCGTTGCCGGCAAAATTATTTCGCAACCTTTCAGAATTTATACTTTACGGGTGATGGCTGTAAACGCGATGAGAACGGTTATTATAGAATTACAGGTCGTGTGGATGATGTAATGAATGTTTCGGGGCACAGGATCGGAACCGCCGAAGTTGAAAACGCGATCAACCAGCATCCCGATGTGGTTGAATCCGCCGTGGTCGGTTTTCCTCATGCCATCAAAGGGCAGGGCATATACGCATACGTGATTTGCACAAAAGAACACGATGATATTGCGATGCTGCGCGAAGAGATCGCGGCAACCGTTAGCAAGATTATCGGCGCGATAGCTCGACCCGATAAGATACAGATCGTAAGAGGACTTCCTAAAACCCGTTCAGGAAAGATTATGCGCCGTATACTCCGAAAAGTCGCTGAAGGTGATACTTCTAATCTTGGTGACACCACAACCTTGCTCGATCCTGCTGTGGTGGATGATATTAAAGCCGGCGCACTGAATTGATTCTCCAAATACCCATGCAATGATTTTTTTCGGTGTGTTTTCAGGCAATAATCTGTCTGTATTTCCCGCACCTGGTTAAAGCTCAATTATTTTATTATCAGTTACTTATAGCAAATAGAGGTGGCGCTTTACCATACATCCGAAGATGCCTTTTCCTAAATTTTATACTTTCACGGTCATAAAAATATCCGGCCATGTATATACCTGTCCTTGTAGAAATGTTCCTCCGCGAACTGGATAAGCTGCATGAAGAGATCACGTTGTATGACAATGAACAGGACCTCTGGAAAGTGAGCGGAAAGATCACGAACACCGCTGGCAACCTCTGTCTCCATCTCTGCGGAAACCTGCAGCATTTCATTGGCGCCATCCTTGGTAAGAGCGGCTATGAACGAAACCGTGAACTTGAATTTTCTGCAAAGAACATTTCAAGGAATGATCTTCTGAATGAAATTCAAAAGACCCGAGCCATTGTTGAAGTGACACTGAAGAATATGCATGAAGAAGACCTGGAACAGATCTATCCCGTTCACAAATCGGGAAAGGAAATGACCACCATTTACCTTCTGACACATATTCTCTGTCATCTCAACTATCACCTGGGTCAGGTAAATTATCATCGAAGAATGATTGGGTGACATATGGCCGCTCTAAAAACCTATTTTGGGTGATGTGCTTAGAGATTTTTTTACTAGACAAGGCGTGAGGAAGAAAGATAAGGAACTAAGTAGCTGCCTGAGGAACAACGCTGTATTTCAAAAAAAGATCAAGTATATTTTTCTTTCATGAATTATCCACTATGTTATATGGCAGCACCTGAAAGAGGTTTTTAGAGCTGTCCTAAACTTAAATACATTGATTTTTAGGATTAAGTATTTAAATCCAGAGCGCTCTCTTGAAAAGTTATTAGACATCAATGATTCATAAGATGCATACGTCATCGTGATTCTGATAGACCTCAAGTTCAAGGCAAGTGACGGCCTTATTTTATCCGGTTTTTGATGCGCAGCAAAGGGCGAACAGCCGAAGGAGAAGCTCCGAGCTTGCGAGGAGATCACTCCGCAGGCCGTCCTTTGCAAGCAGAAAAATCCCGCTCAGCGGGAAGGAGAAAATAAAGCCTTGATCTTTTCCCTGCCTGCGTGCCATGCAATCGGCAGGCAGGTTTGTTTCTTTCTTTTCCATCAAGGGAAAAGAAAGAAAATGAGGAAAATCTATTCTGTGTTATCATGCTCATTATCCGCCTTTGAGGGCTATTGTGGAAAAAATACTTAATCCTATTGATTTTTTCAATCCTGCTAAACTCCGGATCACACGCTTTTTGTTCCAATTTCTTATCTTCGTAGTTAAACCTTTGTCTTTGTGAGCGATTCGCTGGTCATAATTCCCACTTACAACGAAAAAGAAAATGTTGAGAAAATGGTGAGAAAAGTATTTTCTCTTTCTCATCCTTTTCATCTTCTGATCATTGATGACGGCTCTCCGGATGGTACGGCAGCCATAGTTAAAAATTTACAGCAGGAATTTCAGGGAAAACTTTTTCTTGAAGAGAGAAAGGGAAAATTAGGTCTGGGTACTGCTTATATTCATGGCTTTCAATGGGCCATTGCACGGAATTACGCCTACATCTTTGAAATGGATTGCGACTTTTCCCACAATCCTGATGATCTTATCCGTCTTCATCATGCCTGTTCTCAGGAAGGAAACGATGTGGCAGTAGGTTCAAGGTATATCCGCGGGGCCAATGTGGTTAACTGGCCTCTGGGAAGGGTAGTCATGTCCTATTACGCCTCAGTCTATGTACGCATTATTACAGGCATGCGTATTAAGGATACAACAGCCGGTTTCATGTGTTATAAAAGAGAGGTTCTGGAAACCATTCCACTCAATCAGATAAAATTTATCGGATACGCTTTCCAGATCGAAATGAAATTCACAGCCTGGAAATGCGGATTTAAAATCAAGGAGGTTCCGATCATTTTCACCGACCGCGCTGAAGGTGCAAGTAAGATGAGCAAAGGTATCTTCAAGGAAGCCATTTTTGGAGTACTGGAAATGAAATGGAAAAGTTTTTTTCGTAAATACCCTGTACGAAAATGAATCCTGTTCCCGCTTCCTTCCTGCTGAAGAATGTGCTGCTTGTCAATGAAGGGAGCACAAAAGAGGCGGATGTATTATTGAAAGATGGCCGCATTTCAAAGATCGGAACTGAGATCAGCGACCCACATGCTGAATATATCGACTGCGAAGGACTCCACCTGCTCCCCGGTGTAATTGATGACCAGGTTCACTTCCGGGAACCCGGCCTCACCCACAAGGCGGATATAGAAAGCGAATCGGCGGCGGCTGTCGCTGGAGGGGTTACCTCTTTCATGGAAATGCCCAATACGGTTCCCAATACACTCACCCAGGAATTACTTGAAGAAAAATACCGGATCGCATCCCGGAGGTCCCATGCCAATTATTCATTCTATATGGGCGCCTCGAATGATAACCTGGAAGAAATTCTGAAAACAGATGCTGCCATTGTTTGTGGTATTAAGATTTTCATGGGTTCATCGACCGGTAACATGCTGGTTGACGATATCTCAACACTTGAAAAAATCTTCTCCTCGTCTCCCATGCTCATTGCCGCGCATTGCGAAGACGAAGGAACTATTCGCAGAAATCTTGAACTGAGCAAGGCAAAATTCGGTGAGGAAATCCCCTTCCGGGAACATCCTGTGATTCGCAGTTCAGAGGCATGTTATATTTCTTCATCCTTTGCCGTTTCTCTGGCCACCAAACACAATTCCCGTCTGCACATCCTGCATATCAGCACGGAAAAGGAATTATCCCTGTTCCGCAACGATATTCCGTTGCAGGAAAAGAGGATTACTTCAGAGGTTTGCATCCATCATCTCTGGTTCGATGACAGACAGTACGACCAACTTGGTTCACTGATAAAGTGGAATCCCGCGGTAAAAAGTTTGGCTGACAAGGAGGCCTTGTTCAGAGGACTCCTGGACGACAGACTGGACGTGATTGCCACCGACCATGCGCCGCATACGCTGGAAGAAAAAAACAGGAATTACCTTCAGGCTCCCTCCGGCGGTCCACTGATCCAGCATTCCTTACCGGCCATGCTGGAATTTTATCATGCAGGCAAGATCAGTCTTGAAACCATTGTAAGAAAAATGTCGCACGCAGTGGCTGACTGTTTCAGAATAAGGGAAAGAGGATTTATACGCGAAGGTTACTTTGCTGATCTTGTACTTGTTGATCTGAATTCAGCCTGGAAGGTGGAAAGAAAGAATATCCTCGCCAAATGCGGCTGGAGTCCTTTTGAGAACCAGGTTTTCAGATCGAAGATCATCACGACTTTTGTGAATGGACAAAAAGTCTGGGATGCAGGCAAATTAGCAGGAACACCGGCAGCAATGAGAATGACTTTCAACCCATCCGTATGAAAAAAAGGGCGACTCTTCTTGCAGTAATACTACTGATCGTCTTTCAGGCATGCAAAGAGGAACCGGAAGTGCTCCCTCCGGAAATTTTGAGCAAAGAAGAACTCGTCCCCTTACTCAGTGACATAATGATAGCTCAGGCTTCCCTGATCATCTTTGAATATACAGACACCGTTTCCCATACATTGATGGATTATAAAAAAGTAATTCTTGAAAAGAAAAGTATCTCGCCGGAACGCTTTGAAAGTACAATGAAGTACTATGCAGCAAAACCGGATGCACTGCAGGCGATTTATGAAGAAGTAATCACTGAACTCAGCAAAAGACAAGGTGAACTGGAAAAGACAAAGTCGGAGAAAGTGTCCAAAGATTCACTTCCATCTGATCCTAGGGAAAATTCCTGATTTTCTCCTGAAATTTTTAATGCTCCCTGAGATAGATTTCACAGGTATCGCTGACCGATTTTTCTACAGGTATAAAATCATATTGCAGGGTTTCTTTAATCCGCTGATTTGAGTACAACCACTTCTTCCGGCTGTTTCGGCTCGTTTCCTTCGTAATGAGTGGTTTTGAACCTGTCAGTACTATGCGTATAGCTTCCAGTCTCCAGAGCAATTCCGACATCCAGATCCTGGCTTTATAAGCGGGAACTTTACGCTTAAATCCGCTGGCTATTAATGTCAACACTTGCCTGTAGCTAAGGTTCTCCGCTGTCAGGATGAATCTCCTTCCCATCAGGTTCTTTTCCATCAGTTGAATACAGCACGATGATACATCACGAACATCGATGAATCCGGTCATTCCTTCCGTGTAAAAACTTAAACCGTTCCATACCTGACGGAACAATGCAGAACTTCCGCTGTTCCAGTCGCCAGGACCGATGATCACACCCGGATTAACGATAACCGCAGGTAATCCCTCCTCCATTGCTCTCCACACTTCCCGCTCCGCGCTGTACTTGCTTATAGCATAATTCGAATTCGTCCGGGAGGTTTTCCATACAGAACTTTCAGTGATCGGCTTATTCTCCTCCAATCGTCCCAGGGCGGCAATAGAACTTATATGACAAAATCGTTTAACGCCTGTTTCCAGCGACAGATTGACCATGTTCGCAGTACCTTGTGAATTGATACGCATCATCTCCCTGAAGTCTGAGGGCTGAAATGAGATCATACCCGCTGAATGATATACCTCTGAAACTCCTTCAAGAGCTTCACGGACTGAATAGGGATCTGTTACGTCTCCCTCCATCCATTCGATGTCGTCCAACAATTCTGGCCGGGTAAAAAAGATCCGCCGCAGTATCAACATCGAACTGTTTTGCCTTCTCATCGCCCTGACTCTTTTACCTGCCTGTAACAGGTCATAAATCAATTGCGATCCGACAAGTCCCGTACCTCCTGTTACCAGAATCATAGAATGGAATATCCTGCGAAGATGAAAAATTGTTTTCAAATTCACCCTTCCCCTTTTGCACATCTGTCAGGCCTGGTTATCTTTGAGCATAAATTTCAGGCAATGAAAAATTTTGTGGAAGAACTGCGCTGGCGGGGTATGTTGCATGATATGATGCCGGGTACCGAAGAACTGCTGAGTGCAGGAGTTACCAAAGGCTATATCGGTTTCGATCCTACAGCGGATTCCCTGGGTGTTGGAAACCTGGTTCAGGTAATGACCCTTCTTCATTTTCAACAATGCGGACACAAACCCATCGCACTTGTCGGTGGTGCGACAGGTATGGTGGGTGACCCAAGCGGCAAATCTCTCGAAAGAAATTTACTGAATGAAGAAATTCTGGAGTACAACCTGAAATGTCAACAGAAACAACTCGAAAAGTTTCTTGACTTTAATTGTGGTGATCGCTCAGCAGAGATAGTCAACAATTACGATTGGTTTAAGAATTTTACCTTCCTTGATTTTATACGGGATGTGGGTAAACACATTTCCATTAACTACATGATGGCGAAAGATTCGGTAAGGAGCCGTCTTGAAACAGGTATGTCATTTACCGAGTTCAGCTACCAACTTGTGCAGGGCTATGATTTCTATTACCTGTGGAAAGAAAGAGGTGTACAATTGCAAATGGGCGGATCCGATCAGTGGGGAAATATCGTCACCGGAACCGAACTTATCCGGCGCAAAGAAAGCGGTGAGGCGTTCGCGCTGACAACTCCGCTGATAAAGAAAGCGGATGGATCTAAATTCGGTAAATCAGAGAGCGGTAATGTCTGGCTCGATGCGAACCGGACGAGTCCGTATCAGTTTTATCAGTTCTGGCTTAACTCCAGTGATGAGGATGTAAAAAATTATATACGCATCTTCACACTCCTGGACAAGGAGTACATCGAAGATCTTGAAGCACAACACGGCAACGCGCCTCATCAGCGTCTGTTGCAGAAAACACTCGCGAAAGACATCACCATCCGGGTACATTCGGAATCCGATTATCATGCTGCGGTAGAAGCATCGGAAATTCTGTTTGGAAAGGGCACCGCTGAAGCGCTGCTAAAGCTGAGCGAACAGGACCTGCTTAGCCTCTTCCAGGGCGTTCCACAGGTAGAATTGGCTAAAACAGAAATTGAAAACGGAATAAACATCGTTGAAGTTCTTTCCGACAAATGCAATATTTTCAGCTCAAGAGGTGAGGCAAGAAAAATGATTGAAGGGGGCGGTGTGTTTATCAATAAGTCTAAAGTAGCTGACGCGAATCTAAACCTTTCCGCTTCCGACCTGATCAAAGGAAAATACCTGCTGGCCCAAAAAGGAAAGAAGAATTATTACCTGATTCTGGTAAGCTGAGTGAACATAATTTTGCTGATTGTCCCTCTTCTCAACTTACTTCGTATTCTGACTGAGTTTCACCTGCCCGGATCAAAAGCACAGAATGTATCATTTATTATCCTGACGATTTTTCTCTTTGTCATTCATTTTTTGAAGGAGGATGGCAATGCCGACAACCACCGCGGCGGCAAACAAAAAATTAAATCCAAGCTGCATATAATCCGCAGGTTTCAGAGTTCCCAGCCGCTTCTTCATGATCCAAAGGGAGATCAGGCTGCCTGTTAACACACTGAAAAAGATGATCAATATTCTGCGTTTGCTGTTCATTGATAGATTCTTTATTTCTTGAATCGATGCAAGTTATAAATAGTATCGTTACTCATTCAATAAATTTCCTCAAAGCATCAGGTTACATCCACGGATATCACTGTTGTCAAATCTTCCCATCACCTCAAAACTCCCATCCGGAAAGCGTTTTCCCATGTCCTGGGTTTCGATGAACGAACATGAATCAAGATTGGCCAGGTCAATGATGTTTATCCCGCCGGTCTTTCCGGGATCAGCGATACTGAAAGGATCATTACTTTCCCTGATCATTACCGACATCCAGGGGGGGCAACGAAACAATCCTTCGCCTTTTGAATAAGCCTGCGAAAGCAATTCTGTCATACCATACTCAGAATGCACCCTGTCCACACCAAAAGCGTTCTTGAGCCTGTCATGCACGTCCTCCCTTACAAGTTCCTCCCTTCTTCCTTTCATTCCACCGGTCTCCATGATGATCAGTTCAGGAAAGGGTGAGGAATGACTGGCAGCGAAATCAAGCAGGGCAAAAGTAACACCGGCAAGGAGGGTAGTCTGACCTCTCTCCTTTAAATGACTCAACGTCGCTGAAAGCTTTTCATGATCATAAAGATAAAAACCGCTCAAAGGATGACCAGTATCACCAATGAGATCATGCATCATGAACACAAGAGATGAAGCCTCTCTTTCAAGATAAGAAGGTAACAGTGCAAGGAGACAATACCTTTCAGGACTCCCGTAAAACAGTTCAAAGCAGGTCCGGAAACTCTTCTGATAGAGACTGATATCGGCAATATGATGTCGTGAAACCTGGTCAGAGGTGGTAGCGCTGCTGGTGAATACGCATTGTGCGTACTTTTCTCCGCACATAATCTTTTCGCTCTTGAAGAATTCGACAGGAAGGAAAGGAATACGTTCCATATCCTTTATCACTGAAACATCTGTATTCAACAGTTCCAGATAGCGGGAATATACCTTGTTGTGCTTCGCCTGATAGTGGAAAACTTCGAGCGCGGACTTTCTGAATTCATGCTCATTACTTATACAAAATATCCTTTCGGCTAAACTGTTCCGTACCTGATCGTTCACTTCAACACATTTTCATGATCCATATACTCCGCTTTAAACTGAATATGCAGGCGGATAATCTGTAGAGTAATGCAGTCCTACGCTTTGCTTTCTTGCCATGGAAAACTTTACAATAAGGTATCCAATGGTTATCAGATTTCTCAATTCACAAAGTTTCGATGAAAGTACTGTCCGGCTGTACAATGCTTCAGTCTCTCCATAGATGATCCTCAGTCGGTCCAGCGCCCTCTTAAGTCGCTGGTCTGAGCGTACAATGCCGACATATGTACTCATTACTTCCTGCAATTCCTGCAGGTTATGTGTGATGAGGATCAGCTCATTCGGCTGACTGGTTCCTTCCGCATTCCATTCCGGAACTGCCCTGTTGAAGGTGATCTGAGAAAGACATCGGAGCGCATCGACCGAAGACCTGTGCGCGTAAACCAATGCCTCAAGAAGTGAATTGGAGGCAAGTCTGTTCGCCCCATGCAAACCGGTTCTTGCGCACTCACCTGCAGCATATAGGTTTTTTATCGTACTTCTCCCCCATTCATCAACCGCTATTCCTCCGCAAACATAATGCGCCGCGGGAACAACAGGTATCATTTTATCCTTTACATCAATTCCGGCGCTCAGACATTTCGCGTATATGGTTGGGAAGTGCTCGATAAAGCTGTTCAATGGAATGTGTCTGCAATCCAGAAATACATGTTCATCTCCTCTCAGTTTCATCTCGTGATCTATGGCTCTGGCAACGATATCTCTGGGAGCGAGCGACAATCGTTCATCATACTTTTGCATGAACTCCTTACCGTCCTTTGTCTTCAGAATGGCTCCGGCACCGCGGACCGCTTCTGAGATAAGGAAGGAAGGCCGCTCACCGGGATTATACAATGCAGTCGGATGAAACTGAATGAACTCCATATCCCTCACCATTGCCTTGGCGCGGTAAGCCATGGCAATCCCATCACCGGTTGCGATAACAGGATTGGTCGTAGCCTTGTACACATTTCCGGCGCCTCCGCTTGCAAGCAGTGTTATACGGGCAAGTACAGGTTTGATCTCATCCGAATTAATATCCAGAACATAGGCACCGTAACATTCGATCCCCGGTGTACCTCTTTTAACTTCCGATCCCAGGTGATGCTGGGTGATGAGGTCTACCGCAAAATAATGTGTGTATATTTTAATGTTCGGGTGCTGATGTACTCTGGAGAGCAGGGCCCGTTCAATTTCATTCCCGGTAGAATCCTTATAGTGTAAAACCCGGTGTTCACTGTGCCCACCTTCGTGGGCGAGGTCGTACTCCCCGCTGAGCGTCTTGTCGAAACGTGTTCCCCAATCTATAATCTCTCTGATCCTGTCCGCCCCTTCCGTAACAACCATTCTGACCACTTTTTCATCGCACAATCCGGCCCCGCATTCGATCGTATCCTGTATATGACTTTCAAAAGTATCCGGTCCATGCAACACTCCCGCGATTCCGCCTTGCGCATACTTGGTATTGGACTCTTCTTCATTCGCCTTGGTGATGACGGTAACGGTGCCTTTATCCGCCACTTTCAATGCAAAGGTAAGCCCGGCGATTCCACTTCCAATAACCAGAAAATCAGTTTCCATCTTCATACAACACAAAAGTAAGCTTAATAGTATTAATCCACCGCTAAATAATGCTGATCAGATGAAGCGGATATTCTTCTTCAGGACTGGCTGCAAATTTCTTATCTTTGTCAGTCAGGAAAATAGAAATGAAACTGGTAACCGTCTACGCAGAAGCTACGCCAAATCCGGCTTCGATGAAATTTGTACTCAATAATTACATCATGCAGGAAGGCAGTGTTGAGTACACACATCCTTCCCAGGCCGGCAATTCACCCCTGGCCCAAGGGCTCTTCGCTTTTTCAGGAATAAGCTCGGTTTTTATTACTTCTAACTTTATTACACTCACTAAAAATTCGGATACTGATTGGTATGAACTCATACCGGTCTTTCGTGAATACATTAAAAACTTTTTCCAGCAGGAAGAAAAGGTATTTACCGGACCGCTTGAACAAAGTGCGGATTCGAAAATTGAAAGAACACGCAGTTCATCCGCCATTGAATCAAAGATCATCGAAACGCTCGATGAATATGTAAAACCCGCCGTTGAACAGGATGGTGGAGCCATTCATTTCAAGTCTTTTGAAAATGGAGTGGTTACTGTTGTAATGAAAGGATCCTGCAGTGGCTGCCCTTCCTCCACCCTGACTCTTAAGTCCGGTATCGAAAACCTCCTGAAACAGATGGTCCCGGAAGTACAGGAAGTGGTAGCTGAAGGAGGATGATTATATACCTTCAACCTCGAATAATTTAATACTTTTTAAAATTGTTTCCATTACCTGTAAGGGTTGAGCATGCTAACGGTCCTGACATCCCTGTTCAACCATTCTGTAAAGGACTCCTTCAGCAGATTGCAAACTTTGCCACAACTCAATCCTGTCAAGCAGTATGCTTTCCGGTATGCTGAGTTTTTCAGGATTGATGGCGCTGATGTCCGCTTTTCGCTTCATCCTGGCAATGGTAATATGAGGAATGGGATCCGGATGGGATGCGCTTTTAGTCATGAAACCGGAAACAAGGTCCTTTATTTTTCGGCTCATTGAACTGAAACGATCATTTTTACGGAATTGAACCCAAATCATGGACGGAGATTTATTGTCACCTCGAAAAGTCACCTTTTCAAAACGGAGTTCTATGGGATCAATATGTTGAATCAAAGGGCTGATGCGTTCCCTAACCTTCAAAAGATCTTCTGATCTTACTTCCCCTATAAAAAATATCGTAATGTGAAGGTTGCCGGTTCTTGTCCATCGTACTCCTTCGCAGTTTGAATAAGAAGTGATGAATTCCCGTATGCGATCGCTGATCAGGGCAGGAATCGGAAAGGCAACAAAAATTCTTACAAAGTTCTGGTCCGGCTTTCTCAATTGGTTCCGGTTAAATTCACCTCATAAACCCAGCATGGCTTTCACCGGATCATTGCCACTAAAAAGCATCTTCACCGGCTCTTCCAGCATCTGCTTTACTTTTACAAGAAATCCAACCGATTCGCATCCGTCAATGATTCTGTGGTCATATGAAAGGGCCACATACATCACCGGACGTATCTGAACCTCCCCGTTGACTGCCACTGGCCGCTCCACAATGTTATGCATACCAAGAATTGCGCTCTGAGGAGGATTTATGATCGGTGTGGAAAGCATGGAACCGAATACGCCACCGTTGGTAATGGTAAAAGTTCCGCCACTCATTTCTTCAATGCTTAGTTTGCCGTCTCTCGCTTTTGCTGCCAGATCAATGACCTCCGCTTCAATTTCAGCCATACTCAACGATTCAGCATTCCGTATAACTGGCACCATAAGTCCTTTTGGGGCGCTTACAGCGATCCCTACATCACAGTATTCATGATAAACTATCTCCTGCCCGTCGATCCTCGCGTTGACCGCCGGGAAAGCCTGGAGTGCTTCACAAACTGCTTTGGTGAAAAATGACATGAAACCAAGTCCCACTCCGTATGTTTCTTTGAAGGAATCCTTGTATACTTTCCTGATGTTCATGATGGCACTCATATCCACCTCATTGAAAGTGGTGAGCATGGCGGTTTCCTGCTTTACCGCGACCAGCCTCTCGGAAACTTTACGACGGAGCATGCTCATCTTTTCCTTCCGTTCATTCCGTCCGGCTCCCCAACTTTTCTGTAGCGATGGCACTTTACCCGATACGGCGCTCAAGACATCGGCCTTGGTAATCCGGCCATCCTTTCCGGATGGACTCACCTGCTTGGCGCTGATTCCCTGTTCACGCATGATCTTGGCGGCAGATACTGAAGGTACTCCCTTTGCGTATGCGACACCGTTTTTCTCATTTCCCGCCGGGCTGGCAGCAGGAGGACTGACAGCAACTTCTTTTTCCTGCTTGCTGCTTCCTTTACCGGAACTGACGGATTCCCTGGCTTTGGTTTCTGCACCTGCCTTGCCTTTTATACTTGTATCTATCGAACAAACGACCGTTCCCACCGGAATGGTTTCTCCTTCCCTCACCAGGATACTCAGCTTCCCATCCGCTTCGGCATTAAGGGTCAGGGTTGCCTTGTCGGAATCGATTTCGCAGATCTCCTCATCCTTTTCCACAAAATCACCATCTTTCTTCAGCCAGCGCGCGATCTGAACCTCTGTAACAGATTCTCCGGGCGAGGGTATTTTCATTTCTATAGTTGACATGGTTTCTTGGTTTGTGATTTAAATATTATCCGGCAACCAGGCTTCGTTCAAAAACTTTGGCGATGAGTTCGCGCTGCTCCTTTTCATGCGTCTTGTGGGAACCTGTCGCCGGACTCGCGCTCTCAGTGCGACTGATCAGTCTGAAATTAATTTCATTGCATACCCGGTGAATATATGACCATGCACCCATATTTTCCGGTTCTTCCTGCAACCAGATCCATTCCTTGCAATTCTTATACTTTAATCTCAGACCATTGATCTGCTGCTCAGGAAAAGGATACAATTGCTCAAGTCGCACCAGCGCTATGTCATTCGTCTGATCCTTTTCCTTCTGTTCAAGCAATTCATAATACACCTTTCCACTGCATAGTACCACTCTGTTCACCTTTGAAGCGTTGGCCGTCACATCGTCAATCACCTCCCTGAACCCGCCTGAAGCAAGCTCATCAAATCCGGAAATGCATCTGGGGTGTCGCAACAGGCTCTTTGGCGTAAAGACCACCAGTGGCTTGCGGAACGGCCTGTGCATTTGCCTTCGTATAACATGAAAGAAATTAGCCGGAGTACTGCAATTCACGACCTGAATGTTCAACTCTCCGCAACTGCTCAGGAACCTTTCAATCCGTGCGCTGGAATGTTCCGCACCTTGTCCTTCGTATCCGTGAGGAAGCAGTAAAACCAAACCGTTCATCCTGTTCCATTTATCTTCCGCGCTGCACAGATACTGATCGATTATGATCTGCGCTCCATTCATAAAATCTCCGAATTGCGCTTCCCACAATACAAGAGAGTTTGGAGATGAAAGCGCATAGCCATATTCAAAGCCCAACACAGCATATTCAGAAAGATGTGAATTGAAAATATGAAAATCCGCCTGCTTTGTATCAATGTGGTTTAATGGAGTGTACTGCTCTTCTGAATCTTCAACCCTCACAACGGCATGTCTGTGTGAAAAGGTACCGCGTTCAACATCCTGTCCGCTGAAACGAACAGGATAACCTTCCTTCAGAAGCGTACCGTAAGCCAGGAGTTCCGCCATGGCCCAGTCAGCCTTTCCTGCTCTGACAGCTTTCAGACGTTCTTCAAACAACCTGACACTCTTGCTGAAAAATGTTTTGTCGGCCGGCAGGGTACTTATACGAGTGGCAATAGTGTCAAGTAATTTTCTGCTCACGGAGGTATCCGGAGAATTCAGGAAATCTATCTGAGAAGCCCTTCTCAATCCTTTCCAGCTTCCTTCAAGGTACTCGACAGACCTCTTTTTCTTCGCCTGTCTTGCAGTATCCAGGCTTCGCTGCAACATGGCCTTAAAGGATTTTTCCATCTCACGCGCCAGTTCCGCTTCAACCTCGCCTTGTGCCAGAAGCTTATCATTGTAAATTTCCCTCGGATTGGCATGTTGGGCTATGGCTTTATACAACAAAGGCTGGGTAAAGCGTGGTTCATCGCCTTCATTGTGTCCGTATTTACGGTAACCCAATATGTCAATAAAAACATCCCGGTGGAATTTTTGCCGGAACTCCATCGCGAGTTCTATGGTGTAAACAAGGGCTTCGACGTCGTCAGCATTCACATGAAATACCGGCGACAGGGTAACCTTAGCCACATCCGTGCAGTATGTACTGGATCTTCCATCAGTATAATTAGTGGTGAATCCGATCTGATTATTAGTGACCAGGTGTATCGTACCACCGGTGCGGTAAGCACGGAGTAATGACATTTGTATCACTTCATACACAACACCCTGGGCAGCGATAGCAGCATCTCCGTGTATCAGGATCGGAGCGATCATGTCTTCGGTACCGCCTTCCGTACTGTCGATCTTGGACCTGACGATTCCCTGTACAACCGGATCAACCGCCTCGAGATGCGAAGGGTTGGGTGCTACGCTGAGGTGCACTTTATTCCCTGATAAAGTGATTACATCACTTGAAAAACCAAGGTGATATTTCACATCGCCTGCCGTTTCCGTGTCTTCGTATTCCAATCCCTCAAATTCCTCGAAGATCTCCTCATAGGTCTTACCCATGATATTGGCGAGTACATTGAGACGGCCACGGTGTGCCATACCGATCACAAATTCCTTAATGCCAAGTCCTGCTCCGCTTTCGATCACGGCATCCAGCGCTGGAATGAGTGTTTCGCATCCCTCGAGTGAAAAACGCTTCTGGCCGACAAACTTCGTATGCAGAAAATTCTCGAATGCAACGGCTTCATTCAGTTTTTCCAGGATCCTTCTTTTCTTCTCTATGGAAAAATCCGCACGGTTCCGCCTGCTCTCCATCTTTTGTTCAAGCCAGCTCACGACTTCCGGACTACGGATATACTTGTACTCTGCACCGATGGATGCGCAATACGTTTCCTCCAGATGGCTGATGATGGCATCAAGTCTGGATGGACCTATACCGATCAGTGAGCCGGCCTGAAAAACAGTACTCAGGTCTGTTTCGTTCAAATCGAAATTTTGCAGGGCAAGTGTAGGGCTGTATTTCCGCCGTTCACGTACCGGATTGGTGCGGGTGAAAAGGTGGCCACGCGTCCTGTATCCGTTGATCAGGTTTATAACGTTGAATTCCTTTTGAAAAGTTTCAGGAACCGTTCCGGCTTGTCCTGCGGAATCCGTTTCAAAATTTGTTCTGGCAAATTCAAACCCGCTGAAAAAAGTTTTCCAGCTTTCTTCAACTGATTCCGGATTACTCAAGTACTTCTGGTATAATGCCTCCGTCTGCTCAATTGACAGGTTGCCTAAAAATGAAAATTTCTCCATCGCATCCGAATCTGTAAAATCAACTTCAAAGGTACGGATTGAAATTGCCCTCAGCAAGCCATCGTAAATCCCGCTGCAACTTAAACTGTCCTTGCGCTTATGCCTTCTTATTCAGCTTTCTGCTTAATTCACGGAATTTCATCAGGCTTCACAATTTATATTTCCTCTTCAGAAGTTAAATTCATGTGCATTGGAAAACATCCTGATCAGACCCGGGCCTCTGCCTGAAATGCCAGTCCGGACTTTTCCTGCAAATACCTTTTTTTCAGGTACTCAAAACCGGATACGTTGAGCAGTATCAGTGACATTCCGTAAAACACATCTTCGAACGGAATGCTCATAATTCTGATTCCCATGTTCTCTGTATCATCATACCAAACAACCGGCTCGGAAAGTCCGGTTCCTGTCAGCATACCGTTTACGATCGCGAAGGGAATCAGTAGCAGCAGATAAACAATATAAAATTTTCCAAGCCAGGAAACATTCAATACAAAACGAACAATGATCAGGAGTACGGCGAGTCCGGCAGTTGCCGCGAAGGTGTAGAGTCTGTCGAAAAAAAAGAAAGACAAGACAAAAAGCGCAAGGATCAGAGGAATGGTTACATATCGGGCAATTCCTGAAACATTTCCGAAATTAATGTGACGATCAAGTGCGTGATAGGAAAACATACAGGCATAAGGTATGCAGAAAAAAAACATCACTTCTTCCAGCGGAAGATTGACTATATATATTCCAGTCAGAAAAGCAGGATTGAAGCCCCATACCTCCCAATAAGTGTACAGGACATCGCCCGCAAGAAATATGATCGCAGTCAGAATCACGGAAGGAAAAAACGCCTTCCATACCTTATCGAACCTGATCTTCGGATGAAAGGAGAACAGAAACGGAATGACAACGGAACATAAATTAATGAGCAGATAAGTATATTTCATATTATTTCATCTTTCCTGCCTCTATGAAATATTTAAAGGGCACCCACAACATACCAAAACATTCGCCATCTTCTTTTCCGGTATGTTTGTGATGCATCTTATGTGCCCGTCTGATTGCTTTTAGATACCGGTTGTCGGAATTCCTGAACAAGCTGAACCGTTGATGGATGAAGACATCATGCACCATGAAATAGGCGATACCATAGAGTGAAATACCCAGTCCGGTCCAGAATAATTCATTAAAAGACGCATCAACTCCTGCTGCGAGGCAAATGATTCCAGGCAGTGCAAAGATCAGGAAGAAGTAATCGTTGCGTTCAAAAAATCCTTTCGATTCCTTTACATGATGGTCCTTGTGCAGGAACCAGAGTATGCCGTGCATAATATATTTATGAGCAAACCAGGCTACCATTTCCATGGAAAGAAATGCTCCGGTCATCCATAATAATCCGATCAGCCAGTTTTCCATTCAGGATGAAAATAAGTTTTGCAGTGTTTTATAACGGTAATTGAAAATGAACTCCAGTCTCTTCCGTATAAACAACTTATGCATCAACCTTCCAAGAAAGGATGCCGGTAATTTATAACGAACCAGGTCTGTCATGATTACACCACCCTCGGTTTCCCTGAAGTAATGTCTGTGCTCCCAAAATGAGTAGGGCCCTTTTAACTGTACATCGGTGAATTCTTCAGGCTTTTTAACATTTTTAATAAGGGACTTCCATCGTATGGGAATGTTGAATAATGGTCTTACAAGGTATTCAATCTCCTGCCCTTCTTTCATGGAGTTTGCATCCTCAGCCGCTCCAAGTATTCTGAATTCCATATTGGGTGGAGTAATCTTTGACAAATTGCCGGGTGAAGAAAAGAAATCCCATGCTATCTCTTTGCTGACCGGTAAAAACTGTTCTCTGTGCAATGTGTACATATCCGAAGTAATTTCTCAGAAGAAAGTATGTTCATGTCCATCCGGATAATCAGGCGACACTTGCCCGCTTGTTGTTATCCAGATGATTCATAACCTTGTCAATACATATTTTCAGCCATTCTGTATAGTCCGCAGGATTCTTTTTCATGTCACCGATCAGTTTTTCCATGCTTATGTATTTCCAGTCCTGGACTTCATCAGGATCAGGCTTGAAAGGCGTATCGCTCACACCAAAATAAACATGGTCATATTCGTTCTCAATGAGACCATTATCAAATCTAACTTTGTACACAAAACTGAATCCGTAATCAAGATGACACCGGATTCCCATTTCCTCTTCAAGACGTCTTGATGCGGCAAAGCTTGTATCCTCACCATAGCGAGGATGACTGCAACAGGTGTTGGTCCACAACCCTCCGGAATGATACTTACCGGAAGCCCTTTGCTGAAGCAATAATTCCCCGTTTGAATTGAAAATAAAAACTGAGAAGGCCCGGTGAAGCAGACCCAGCTGATGCACTTCCATCTTCTCCATCTTTCCCCAGGCAGTATCGGTATCATCTACCAGTACAAGAAATTCCTTTGTATTCATCCGTATGAATTAATCAAGCCAAGTTTACAGTAAATTAAAATTATGTCGTACTACGGAATTTACGATTAGTCCGAACTTTCTTCCGTTTGAGATCCTGACCCTGCTGTTCATGACATGCACAGCCGGCAATCCCTTTATTTTTTGAAACAACTTTTTGTAATACATATAAGCCAGGTATACCCCGCATCTTGCTCCCGCAGGCAACATCCTGATACCTTTGATCGCCTGCTCAAACTCCGCTTCTATCTCTTGTTCTATTCTGATCTTGTCCTCATTGCTGAAACGGCTCAGGTCAATACCTGGGAAATAACTTCTTCCCAACTGGTGATAATCAGCTCCCAGATCACGCAGGAAATTTACTTTTTGAAAGGCAGACCCCAGCATCATTGCCGCCGATTTCAGTCTTTCATATTCCTCCGACCTGCCTTCAGTGAAAACCTTCAGACACATCAGACCCACCACCTCAGCGGATCCAAGAACATACTCTTTATAGTTCTCGGAGTTGTATTCCTGCTTACGCAGATCCATCGTCATACTCCTGAGAAACTGCGAAATCAAAGACCGGTCAATGTGGTACCGGTGCACGACATCCTGAAAAGCATGCAGCACCGGATTGATACTGATCTTTTCCCGTATGGCTTTCTCAGTGTCAGACTTGAAATCTGCCAGAAGCCTTTCCTTGTCATGTTCATGAAAGCTGTCAACGATTTCATCTGCAAGCCGGACAAAGCCATAGATGGCGTATACAGGTGCATGGAACTTTGAGGCCAGCAAAGAAATTCCCAGCGAGAAACTGGTGCTGTACTTGCGTGTGATCACTCTGCTGCATGCAACAGATGCTTCGTCAAACAATTGTTTCATGTCTGCTTGTGCTAAAATGTTTTATTACTTCACCCGCGGCAACTTTACCCGAAATAATTGCTGGCGGTACTCCGGGACCGGGAACCGTCAGCTGTCCGGTAAAATAAAGGTTCTCGACCTTCCTGCTTTTCATTTTTGGCTTCAAGAATGCGGTCTGCATCAGCGTATTTGCCAATCCATAGGCGTTTCCTTTGTATGCATTGTAGTCTCCGATAAAATCGTTGATGCAGTAACTCCTGGAGTATACTACCGAATTCAACAATTCCTCACCGGAATACTCCTCCAATCTCCTCATCATGATCCTGAAATAATGATCCCGGACTTCTTCAGTGTCCTGTAATCCGGGTGATACCGGCATCAGGAGGAATATATTTTCATAACCTTCGGGAGCAACCGTGTCATCGGATTTTGAAGGACAGCAAACATAAAAGAGTGGTTCGCTTGGCCATTTTTTACTTTTGTAGATCTCTTCGGAATGAATATTCAGGTCCGCATCGAAAAACAGGTTATGATGTCTTAACCTTTCTGGTTTTTTATTCAGACCGAGATAATAGATCAGACTTGAAGGAGCCAGTGTTTTATTTCTCCAGTAGTTCTCGGAATAGCCCCGGTAGGCTTCAGGCAGTAATTTTTCTTCAATGTGATGATAGTCGGCGGAGCCTATGACTACATCAGCCTCAATAGTCCCTTTCGATGTAATCAGACGTCTGATTGATGAATCTTGTACAACGAGTCCGCTGACAGGCGTATTGAAATGGAACCTGGCTCCATTTTTTTCCGCGATCTTTCGCATGGCCGCGGTCACCTTGCCGAAACCACCATGCGGATACCAGGTTCCCAGTTTTAATCCGGCATAATTCATCAGACTGTATAAAGCAGGAGTTTCAGAAGGCATTGCTCCAAGGAACAAGACAGGAAATTCCATTAATGCGATCAATTTCGGATGTCGGAAAAACTTTCTTACATGTTTGCTGAAAGAACTGAATAACTGCATCCGGATGGCGCCGGCGATGGTTTTCATATTCGTGAATTCCATGAACGAATGTGCGGGCTTATATACAAGGTCTTCCACACCCGTCTTATACTTGAATTCAGCTTCCTTTAAAAATTCTGTCAACCTTGCACTGCTCCCCTTCTCGGTCTGTTCAAACAATTCCTTCAATGCCCCGAAGCCGGAAGGCACATCCATCCGGTCATCCTTTCCAAAAATCACTGAGAAGGAAGGATCAAGTAATTTCAGTGTATAGAAATCAGATGTTTTATACCCAAAATCATTAAAAAACTTTTCAAATACATCCGGCATCCAGTACCAGCTTGGACCCATATCAAACAGAAATCCTTCTTCGGTTCTGAACTGTCTGGCCCGGCCACCTTCCGATTCATTCTTTTCAAAAACATCAACAGAATATCCGGCTGCGGACAAATAAGCTGCGGCGCTCAAACCGGAAAAACCGGCACCGATTACGGATACCCTGGTGGTCATTTTTATGTTTAATTTTAACTGCTATATGTTGAACAACGCTTATCGTGTCAGATAGTTCATTTCAAATCCTGAAATATCCCTGATCCAATCGGTATTTTTTCCCAGCTCAATGTTCTCCGATAGCTGCGGACTGCCTGATACATGAATTTTCAGATTCCTGAAGGTGCTTTCCAGCAGGTCCAGGTATTCAGCGATTTCTCCGGCAGACCTGTGACGTACCAGAAATAAAAGTAAATGTTTTGGGGCAATGTCCTTCACAGCATCCTTCAATGAATCAAACGGGACATTGCTGCCCAGGTAAATAACCCTTTGACCATGCATTCTTAACAAGTAAAAGGAGAAAAGCAGTCCGATATCGTGAAACTCGTCTTCCGGTAAAAAAAGCAACCAGGCTGCTTTTTGTTCTGAGGCCATAGGCAGGGCGTCTATGGCTGTATTCAGTTTCTGCCTGAGCAGATTAGAAAGAAAATGTTCCTGAGCCGGACAAAATTCATCTTTGCCCCACATCAAACCGATCCTCACCATCATGGGATAGATTATCTTTTCATAGCAGGTGCGTAAACCAAATCGTAACAGACTTGCGGAAAAAGCTTTCTCAAAATCAGTCTCATTATAATTCAGGCCGGAAATAATTAACTGGGAAATGAAAAATTCATATTGCGCGTTTTCTGATTTTGTCAACTGAACCTGTTGCTCCAGCAGTTTGTTTAGATCCTTTCCCGACAAACGACACAATTCAGAGACCTTCAATCCGGTATTTGAAAGACTCACTATGTTCAATAATTTCCTGAGTTGATCATCGTCGTAGTACCTTACATTCCCGGCCGACCTTCGCGGCGTGAAGATCTTATAGCGTTGTTCCCATATACGTATCGTGTGTGCTTTTACCCCGCTCAGCTGCTCCAGGCGGGATATGGAATAAGTCCCCATAGCTGTTTAATTTTTTACAAAGATAGTTAAACAACCGGAACTGACAATATTCCCTGATAAAATCTTCAGGCAAACGGATTCACCGGATAAAATTCACTGAAGGATGCTGAAAAAGATCAATTCTTCAGGAGCCGGATGGTCTTTGACACTTTTCCGTCCTGGCTTGCCTGCAGATAATAAACCCCGGCTTCAAGGTCCTGCAGGTCATTGATATGCCAGGTTTTGTCGCTCTTTAAACGGTCGATCTGAATGCTCCTTTCCTCGATACCATTGGAATTGATGAGGCGAAGTTCTATGTTCTCAGACTGAGGCGAAGACAGGATCACCCGGGTTTCATCGTTAACCGGATTCGGATAAACATGATCGATGCTGAGCTTTGCCTTTTTCTCCTGAATGGTGACCCTTACCGGATCATAAATCCGCTTTGAACCGTCATAATCGGTCTGGCTGAGTCGGTAATAATTTAATCCGGGCAGAGGAGAATGGTCTGTATATTTATAGTATGACTTCTGAGTGGTATTTCCCGCTCCGGGGATTGAGTTAAGTTCTTCAAAATTTTCACCATCCTCACTCCATTCTATCGTATAGTAAGCATTATTCGTCTCTGAAGCGGTGGCCCAGTTCAAGTTAACGGTTTGTTTCGGTCCGGCTTCCGCGGTAAAATGCATTAGCTCGACCGGCAAAGGATTTACTTCATCAAAAAAGGCTTTAAAATAAATGCTGAATTGCCTGGAAGTTGAACTGCTGCGATTGACACCACCGGTTCTATAGGTGATGATATTGACATTTTCGAAATTCATCTGGAACATGACGGCCTTAACTGAGGAGTCAATACCGTTATAGTTTGTGTTTGGCCCCAGTGCCGTTACCGATGAACCATCTGTTGACAGTGTCAGGTAATTGGGTGAATTGACTGAATAACTGCTGGGAGTGTATGCCTGTACCCGCTCCTGCAGATTACTGGTTCCATCCACGTCAATTGCCGTCGCTGAAATGAATGCCAGTGTGGTATCCGTCGATGTATTTGCTTTTTTAAACCGGATCTCCCATTCAATATATGAAGTCTTTGGGCTGCCACTTGATCCGCTGGCAACCTGCACATAAGGCTGAAAGGCGGGATCGTATCCCGTATTGGAAGCCGGAATGTCGATCTCATCGAAACCTGCACTGTTATACTTCGAAACAATCTTTACCTGCGCGTCAACGCCATCTGTTACATCTGGAAATTCATATACCGCGTTAACAGCGCCATTTGTTCCGCTGATCAGGGTAGCATTCATAAATACAAGCGGAGTGGAATTTACTTGTCCTCTCAGGTCTTGCATCGTAACAGACAATACAAACACGACACAAAGCAACAACCTGCTCCCTGCACCCTTGTTTGAATTTCTGTTCACTGCTTTCTTCATCATTTTCCGAAACCGGCTTCCTGAATTACCGGTTTTTATCATCTGTAAAATACGATCCAATGGGTTGAAATGGAGTTATTAAAGACCCGCACCTTACACTGTAAGAAACACAGCGTTCAAGTGACAGCATCTGGAATTCCTGCTTTTTTGACCAAAAAATCATTTGTCACCACCGCTTACTCCCTAATATTACAGGCCAATCTTAAAATATTCCATACAGGTTAAAGCCCGGGCACAAATTTTCCCGGTTTTCAGACCTCAAAATTTATTTCCGGAAGTGAAATTTCCGCTTGCCAAAAGCTGATTTTTCTTTTTGCAATTTTCATATACATTTGAACAGGTATTCAAATCCATATCACATCAAACCAAAACCATGAAAAAATTTCTACTCAGTCTGGCTCTGATTATAACAGGTGTTGTTCAGAGTTTCGCTTCCCATCTGATGGGTGGACAAATCGTTGCAACCCAGATCAGCGGACAGTCATATGAAATAAAAATGACCCTGTACCGGGATACAACCGGAATTCCCATAGCGGCGAATGCGGATTTTGTGATCACTGACCTGGGCAGTGGTACACAACAAATTCTGCCATCGTCTCATAGTGGAGCGCAGACTTTGTTCAACGGCGTGGAGATCTATGAATACAGCGCTATGCAAACTTTCGCTCCCGGGAATTATACCATTACATATTCCGAGTGCTGCAGAAATGCCGCGATACTTAATATGTCTACACCGGCTTCCGAGTCTCTTTACCTGCTTTCTGAACTTACTGTTTATCCCTCAGCCGCAAACTCAACGCCTGTCTTCCTGAATCCTCCGGTTACGCTGGCACAGAAGAACGCCATGTATATCTACAACCCGCTTCCATTTGACGCAGACGGTGATTCCATAGTATGGTCGCTTGATACGCCTATGACTCAAGGTGCGATATATGTTTCTGGCTATACCATTCCCACCGCTGTCGCATCAAATCCTTTTTCACTCAACAGCGCCAACGGTGAAATTACCTGGATGCCGGATTCAAACGGACATTGGGAAGTTTCATTCCTGATCGAAGAGTTCCGCAACGGGGTTAAAACCGGAGAGATCCGCCGTGATATGCAGATCATCGTAGTGGACGATACCAGTAATTACTCTCCCATGGTGATCAACACCAGCTCCTGGCCACAAGACCTTAATGGAAATTTCTCCATAGCGCTTCAACCTTCCGTACCATTCTACTTTACCGTCAATGCAACTCAACAGGATAATGACGCCATGGACCTGATTGTTCAGGGGGAGCCCATGCTCCTGACAATAAACCCTGCCCAATTCGCTGTCACTTCAAATATGCCGGGCTCCATTGAAGGACTGTTCCAGTGGACACCTTCACAGGTACAGGCCAGAACCGCACCTTACCTCCTCACCGTTCGCGGATTGGAATATCACAACAATTATGTTTTCTCCACTGACCGCACCATAATGCTGCGCGTTGGAAGTGCAACCGGAGTAGAAGAAAACCGCTCGCAGGTTGCTGAAGTGAAATCTTTTCCGAATCCGGCTTCCGGGAATGTCTTCGTTTCCTTTAATCTCAAAGTAAACGCGCATGTGTCCATGGAGTTTTATGATCTCAGCGGCAGACTTGTGTTGAATGGAATTAATAATGAACTTAAATCCGGCGAGCACCTCATCAGCCAGGATATCAGTGAACTTGCTGAAGGACATTATGTGATCAGACTCCTAATTGATAATAAAGCTGCGCAGTCAATTCCTCTGATGGTACGCTGAGAAATAATTAATTTAATGGAAGACCGGATCAGATCCTTGATGGATTGATCCGGTTTTTTATTTTAAATTTGAAAAGAGATCTCTGAAAATTTAACATGTACCGGATCATTATTATCCTTCATTTGCTTCTGTTGCCAGTCACAGGCTGTCTCTCACAGGCTGTTCCGGACTCGCTCTTTAATCCGGACATAACAGATCCTGTCTTTCCCCATGCTACCGGACCCGTAATACATATTGACGAAGCGCACAACAATTACCATACTGCAGGTGAAAGATATCTTCCCTTCGCGAAAAGCCTGCGCTCAGATGGATACAGGATCGCTGTAAATAAAAACCGCTTTACACCGGAAAGTCTGACAGGGATTAAAATTCTCGTCATATCCAATGCGATCCACCAAAATAATCTGCACAGCTGGAACAATCCTGTTCTTTCCGCTTTTGATTCTTCGGAAGTTCCAGCAGTTAAGGAGTGGGTTGTGAAAGGAGGAAGACTTTTTCTTATAGCAGACCATATGCCCTTTGGCGGTGCGGCCGGGGAACTCGCCTCGGCCTTCGGCTCTGAACTGTGCAATTGCTTCGCGATGGATTCCAGAAAGAGGCCCCTTGAATTTTTCACCAGATCAGAAACAAGCTTACTCGACAATGAATTGACCGGTGATAAATACATACCCGGCGCACTGGACAGCATTGTGAGTTTTACGGGAAGCGCCTTTAAAATTCCCTCAACAGCAATCCCCGTCCTGAAACTGAATGATTACAGGATACTCTCTCCCGAGCAAGCCTGGCAGTTCAATGAGGATACGAAAGAAGAAAGCAGTGAAGATTATTTCCAGTTGGCCGCGCTTGAATACGGGAAAGGAAAAGTGATCTTATCGGGGGAAGCTGCCATGTTTACCGCCCAGCTATCCGGGGGTAATAAAGTTGGAATGAATTCGAAGGCAGCAAAATACAATATCAGACTGCTTCGAAAGCTGATGCGATGGCTGAGTAGCTGATCTGCTTCTGCAGAACTATATTGGTTTCAGCTTCTGTACATCCTACTGTTTCAGTAACCATGCGAACATCAATGGAGCAACTATTGAAGCGTCACTCTCTATAATAAATTTCGGTGTCTTGATGTCAAGCTTTCCCCAGGTTATTTTCTCATTGGGCACTGCACCCGAATAGGAGCCATAACTGGTTGTTGAGTCACTGATCTGACAAAAATAAGACCAGAAAGGCACATCATGCCACTCCAGGTCCTGGTACATCATCGGAACAACACAGATCGGAAAATCACCGGCAATGCCTCCTCCTATCTGGAAAAATCCAACACCTTTTCCTCCGCTGTTTTTTCGGTACCAGTCGCTCAGCCAGACCATATACTCAATTCCGCTCTTCATGGTTGAAGCCTTGATTTCCTTTTTGATCACATAGGATGCGAATATATTTCCCATGGTAGAATCCTCCCAACCTGGAACAACGATTGGCAGGTTCTTCTGCGCGGCAGCCAGCATCCATGAGTTCCTGGGATCGATTTCATAATACTGTTGCAGTTCACCGCTCAAAAGTATTTTATACATGTACTCATGTGGAAAGTATCTCTCACCCTTTGTATCAGCATCCTTCCATATTTTGTGAATATGCTTTTGAAGTCTGCGAAATGCCTCTTCTTCAGGAATGCAGGTGTCTGTCACGCGGTTATAATGATTCTCCAACAGCTCCCATTCCTCCTGCGGACTCAGGTCGCGGTAATTAGGCACTCTTTTATAGTGTTTATGCGCAACCAGATTCATGATATCCTCCTCGAGGTTTGCTCCGGTACAGGAAATAATATGCACTTTGTCCTGTCTGATCATCTCGGCAAGTGAAATGCCAAGCTCCGCCGTACTCATCGCTCCGGCCAGAGTCACCATCATTTTGCCATTCTCCAGCAGGTGCACCTCATATGCTTTTGCAGCATCCATCATGGCTGCGGCATTGAAATGGAGATAATTTTTCTCCATGAAATTTGAAATGGGTCCTCTGCTCATTGCTTCTGAATTTGGAATGCGAAATTAATAAAATGGCAGGATTATTCATTCTTTCCAGAATCTTGACCTGCCTGACGATTTGCCATCAATGAATCAAGCATTAATCTCCTAAGATTCATGGAATGTTATTGTTAAATGTCGGACAAAAGCATTGGATGCCTTGCGTAAAAAAATCATTCTGACCCTGATGGCGGTGAAAGCGATAATCAGCGTTTGATCTCAATTAATTCGCGAATAAAAGACAAGGTAAGTCGGAAAGTGATCACTGTATCCTGACATATAATTATCAAAATCGTATGTGCGTTTAGGATAACCCTTATATCTTCCCGAGGTCTGCATCATCCATGGCTTCTTGAAAATGTTCCAGCTCGCATAAAAATATCCCTTTTGAGACTTATCCAGAAAGCCCGAAGAAATGATGATCTGATCGAAGAGATTCCAGCTGTCATTATAAGCCAATGTTCCGGTTCCTTCCTTATAAGGAGTTACCCAGGGATTATACAATTCCCCTCTCCTCACTTTGTCTTTATCGCCTTTAGAACCTAAGACCACCGCAACGGAAGGGCTCACCGGATCATCGTTCAGGTCACCCATCAGGACGATTTTTGCATCAGGATTCAGGCTTGTAATCGAGTCGATTTTTTGCTTGCACACACTTGCCGCTTTTGCACGCCCGGGAGCGCTGACTTCTTCACCCCCACGACGGCTGGGCCAGTGATTCACGAAGAGATGTATCAGTTCCCCATCCATCATCCCTGCAACATACAGCACATCCCTTGTTTTGCGTGGGGTGCTGTCGGCATCGAAGAGAGGTACAAATAAGGATTCACTATAGGTTGGCGTAAAATATTTAGGGTTATACATCAGTCCTACATCAACACCTCTGGCATCCGGAGAGTGAAAATGAACAACTTTGTAATTCCGGTTTTTTAATTTCTCCGTAGCGGAAAGATCGGCAAGTACATTTGCATTTTCAATTTCCGAAACTCCAAGAATCGCCACACCATCAGGTGATTTATCGGTACCAATCTGTGAGATCACCTCCGAAAGTCTCTGCAATTTGTCCAGATAGACCTCCCCGGTGTAATTCTTCTTTCCTGTCGGAAGAAATTCCGAATCATCCTTCAGGGGATCATCGAGTGTATCAAACAGATTTTCGAGATTGTAAAAACCGATGATGGCGACTTTATAACTTGCAGACTGGGCAAAGGACTGGACCTGAAAGGACAGAAAAACACAAATTGACAGGATGATACGGCTCATTCAAATTAATTTTAAGGAGAACAAACATACAAATAATCCTAACTTATGCTGAAAGGGATGAACAACAGCGTTAAATCAGAAAAGAATACACAGATCCGCAATCCCAATATCAATCATCAATTGCATCTGTTCCTAACTGCTTACTCTCAGGAACTGCCTTTGCCGTATTCCGGTTAAGCGTCCGATGCGACAAGCCGGGCAATACCTGCGGCTTGCACTAAACCGGGAAAATCAATCAAATCAGTAAAATAACAGTGAAATAATAAGCGCATACTTTGAAAATATCGATATTTGTTTAGCTTTGTCACCCCCTAAATTTAATTTCAGAAACCGATTATATGATGTTTAACCGAATTCCAAAAAAACTACTATTACTTCTTACGGCTTTTTTCCCGTTGATGTGCCTGGCACAATCCGGTAACCTGAAGGGTGTCGTGAAGGATGATCAGAACATGCCTGTCCAGGGCGCAAAGGTTACTGTAAAACCAGGCGGTCAGTCTGCTCTTACTGATTCAACAGGGTCCTTCAACATCCCCGCCGTCCCATTCGGGAAAACGGAGATTGAAGTGACGGGTGACAGGATCCTGCAACATAATCAGACGGTGGATTTCAATTCTTCTGACATGCTCATCGCCGTTCCGGTTAATGACAAGAACGCTGAACTTTCAAAAACAAGTATAGACAATATCCCAACCGTTACCCTTTCTGATGATGAAATGAGAGAGGGAGAAGCCGGCGGAAGCGTTGCCAGCGTCCTGGCCGCTTCACGGGACCCTTTCATTGCTGCCACATCCTTTACTTTCTCCGCCGCCCGTTTCCGCATTCGCGGATATGAAGACGATAATTTTATTACGCTCCTCAATGGAATTCCTATAAATGATCTCGCCAATGGAAGAAACCTCTATTCATCTTTCAGCGGACTGAATGACGCGGTCAGAGTCCGCGAATATTCCAATGGCCTTGCCCCTGCTGATTATTCATTCGGTGTGTTGGGTGGAGCGAACAGCATTGACAGCCGCGCATCCCGTCAACGGAAACAGTTCCAGGTTTCCTATGCACGGGGAAACAGAACTTATGACAACCGTGTCATGCTAAGCTACGGATCAGGTCTCACATCTACAGGATGGGCTTACGCATTTTCTTATTCAAGGAGATGGGCGGATGAAGGCTATGCGGAAGGTACTTTCTATGACGGCCACTCTTATTTCGCCGCCGTGGAAAAGATCATTAATAACAAGCATTCTATGGCTCTCACTGTCTACGGCGCCAATACGAAAAACGGCCGCTCCGGTCCTGCCGTACAGGAGATCATGGATATTGCCGGCACGAATTATTATAATCCATACTGGGGTTTTCAGAATGGCGAAAAGAGAAACGCTTCTGTAGGACATGGTCATCAACCGCTCGGTGTCCTGAATCACGACTGGAAAATTTCTGAAAAATCTTCTCTTGAAACTGCTGTATCATTCCAGACAGGTAAATACAGTATCTCAGGCCTTGACTGGTACAATGCTGAAGATCCGCGTCCGGATTATTACCGCCGCCTGCCCAGCTTCGATCCTTACTATGGAGAAAATCCGGAAGCCTTTGCAGAACTGAGGTCTGCCGTTGATGCTGCACTCAGAAACAATGAGGCCCTGCGCCAGATACAATGGGACAAACTGTATGAAGCGAACCGTCTGCACGACACCACGTTTAACGGAACCACCGGAAAGTGGGCGAAGTATATCGTCTCCGACAGGGTGATCGATAACACGCGGATTAATTTTAACACGATCTACAACACAACTATTAATGACCAGCTGAGTTTCCAAGGAGGCGCCGGCTATCAGACTCTGAAGGCTGACTTTTACAAGGAAGTATCTGACCTGATGGGAGCGGACTTTTTCGTTGACATCACTCAGTATGCCGACTTGTCCAACGTAAATAACCCGGACGTTTTACAAAACGACCTGAACAATCCTAACCGGATTCTTCGGGAAGGCGATAAATATGGATATGATTATACAGCGAACGTAAGCCGCGTAACCGCCTGGGGACAGGGTATGTGGAAATTCAACAAAATGGACTATTTCCTCTCCCTGCAATTGTCCAACACAGGCTTTTACAGAACAGGAAATGTGAGAAACGGTGTATATGCAGACAACTCCTTTGGCGACTCCGAAAAAGAAAACTTTTTCAATTACGCACTGAAAGGTGGCGCCACCTACAAATACAATGGCAGAAATTATTTCTTTGCCAATGCCGCATACCTTACCCGTGCTCCGCATTATGACAATGCTTACATCTCCACCAGAACCCGTTCCGATGTGGCCAACGATCTGAAAAGCGAAACCATCTATTCTGTTGAAGGAGGATATCTTCTGCGTGCGCCGCGTGCCAAAGGAAAAGTGGTGGGCTATTATACTCAGTTCATGGACATGACAGATCAGAGGAGCTTTTATCACGGAGACTTCAGGACTTTTGTGAACTATACCACTCAGGGTATTGATAAGCGTCATGCAGGACTTGAGATCGCCGGAGAACTGCAGGCCGGAAAAGGCGTTACCTTCAGCGCTGTCGCAGCCATCGGTGAACACGTGTATACTTCAAGGCAAATGGCCACCATCACCCAGGATAATAAAGACACCGTACTGGCTGATAATGAAACTGTCTTTTCAGAAAACCTTCACGTTGCCGGGGGTCCTCAAACAGCTTATACTTTCGGAATCAATTACCGCTCAAAGAAGTTCTGGTGGGTGAATGTGAACTTCAATTATTTCGACAACCTCTACATTGATTTCAATCCATCCCGCCGTACTTTTTCAGGTCTTGACCTGGTAGAAGCCGGTTCGGATAAGTGGGTGGAAATACTGTCACAGGAAAAGACCGATGCGCAATTCACGATGGATATTGCAGCTGGCTGGTCCTGGAGGCTCAATAACAAATTCAAATCACTCAAAAAATCCACATTCCTTGTATTCAACCTCGGTATAACCAACCTGCTCAATAATAAAGACATGAAAACCGGAGGCTTCGAACAATTACGTTTCGATACCGAAACCAAGGATGTAAACCGTTTTGCACCCAAATACTTTTACAGCTATGGCACTACTTTCTTTGCCAGCGTTACTTTCCGCATGTACTGATAAAATTTTAAAAACAATCTATCCATATATACCAATGAAAAATATTAAAAACCTGTTCAAACCAAGCCTGCTCCTCTGCCTTCTCGCCTTAGGCCTTTCTTCCTGCGTTAAAAAAGAATATGATGAGCCTGTAACAGCCAATGTGGATCCCGCCGGACTTGTCGCAACACATACCATCGCGCAGTTGCAGGATTCAGCCGGATTTATTCCACGTCTCATTACCACAGATATAGTGATCAGCGGAGTCATTATCGCCGATGATGAAAGCGGAAGCTTCTATAAGGAACTGATCATTCAGGATTCCACCGCCGGAATTTCAATTCAGGTTGATGTAAGTAACCTGAATACCAATTACCCAATGGGCAGAAGGGTGTTTGTGAAGTGTAAAGGACTTTATATAGGTGTGGATGATGGTAACTATTCCATCGGCATGAGAGACGGAAATGAAATAGCCCGTATTCCTCAATCCCTCTATGAACAATATATTGTTAAAGGTATGTGGGGACTGACTGTCACCCCTACCGTGCACTCCCTGGCAAATGTGAACAATATCCCAACCAATACGCTGATTCAGCTGAATGACGTGGAATTCGACCTTCCCGATGCAGGCGTGACCTATGCAAATGCCACCACACTCACCTATAAGAATCTGACTGTGAAAGACTGTAATGGTGATGAAGTGATCTTATATACGAGCGGTTATGCAAAATTCGCTTCTGACACAACACCCACAGGAAAAGGTTCACTTATCGCAGTGTTTAAAATGTACAGCGGTGACGGAGAGCTCATCCTCAGAAATTCAACAGAGGTGAATATGACCGGGACACGATGCAATGGATCCACCGGCAATTCTACGCTGATGCCAATTGACAGCCTTCGCATGGTATTCACCGGTACCACCACTACTGCACCTATTGACAGAAAGATAAAAGGTATCGTCACTTCTGACATCAGCACTTCGCACATCACCGCACGAAATGTTGTAATTCAGGATAATACCGGAGGAATTCTTGTCCGCTTTACTTCAAACAATGTCTTTAGTCTTGGCGACGAGATCGAAGTAAATGTAAGCGGTTTTGAACTTTCAGAGTTCAACGGACTCTTGCAGGTAAATAATGTACCTAATACCAGCGCCACATTGGTAGGTACAGGTACAGTAACTCCCGCTACGGTAACCATTGCTCAGATCCTGGCAGACTTTGAGAACTTCGAATCTACACTCGTGAAAATTGACAATGCCACCATATCAGGAACCGGCACAACCTATTCTGGCTCCAAAACACTCACGGATGCTACCGGAAGTATTACACTTTTCACTTCATCAGCGGCGACATTTTCAGGTACAACCTTTCCGGTCACACCGGTTAGTTTGACAGGAATTGTTTCCCAATATACCGGAACCACACCTCCCGGATACCAGATCGGGATAAGGAACCTGTCGGATGTTCAATAAGATCTGCGCAAAATGATTCAAGAGGCCTCGTATGAACGGGGCCTTTTTTTATTCCAGAAAATTTAGTGAGACATGTAAAAAATATGCGGGGTTTTCCGCATGCACCCAATGACCCGCATCCGGTACCGTTTCAAAACTGACACGGGAAAATTGCTTCCTGATCTCAATCTTGTCATTCTCCTGGATATAGCCGGATCTTTCACCGGAAATAAAAAGTACCGGCACATTGATCCTGCAGGATTCGGGGAGGGCTTCTCCGGTATTATCCAGGTTTTCTTCAAGGCCGCGGACATTAAACCTCCAGTCAAGTTTTTCATTTTCGTTCCAATACAAATTCTTGAGTAGAAACTGAATGGTGCTTTCTTCGCGCAGCGCCTCCCTCAGCTTTAATTCGGCTTCTTTTCTTGAACTAAGATCTCTTGTATCTACCGAATGGATCGCAGCCAGGACTGCATGATGATGAGGCGGATAATAACGGGGCGCAATATCCACAACCACCATTCTCTCCACTCTTTCGGGATACATACAGGCGAAAAACATGGCCGTCTTTCCTCCCATACTATGGCCGATGAAAAAGGCCTTTTCAAGCGATTCGGATTCCATCAACTCCAGAATATCACCGGCCATCGACTTGTAGTCGTGAACGGGATCATGCGGACTCCTCCCGTGATTACGAAGGTCCGGCAGATACACCGTAAAACCCGCCTCCGCGTATGCCTTTGCCAGACTGGTCCAGTTATCCCCCATCCCGAAAAGGCCATGAAGGATAATCAGTGCTTTATCTCCGTCTCCGGTTTTTTTTACGTAAAGTTTCATTCTCTATAATTCAACCTGGCTTAGCCGGAATCATTTGTATCCTTCAGTTGACGCAGGTACAACTGTACCGTATTCTCAAGACCATAATAAAGAGAATCGCATATCAGGGCATGTCCTATGGAGACCTCCAGCAATCCAGGTATGTGCTGGCTGAAAAATTTCAGGTTCACCAGGCTCAGGTCATGCCCGGCATTGAGACCAAGCCCGACCTCTTTCGCAGTTTCAGCCGCTGCCATATAAGGTCTGATGGCTTCTTCCCTGTCAATAAGATAACCCGAAGCATAGGCCTCTGTATATAATTCGATTCTCTCCGTCCCGGTAAATTTGGCAAGACGGATCAGTTCCACATCCGGAGCCATGAACAGTGATGTACGGATCCCGTACGAATTTATCTCGGCAATTACTTCCTGCAGAAAAGACTGATGGATTCGGGTGTCCCATCCGGCATTGGAAGTAAGGACATCAGGCGGATCAGGAACGAGCGTTGCCTGATCAGGCTTTACTTCACGGAGCAAACTGATGAAAGCCGCGTCAGGATAACCCTCTATGTTAAATTCGCTGCTTACTGTCTTTTTCAGATTATAAACATCCTGCTTTCGTATATGCCGCTCATCAGGCCGGGGATGAACAGTTATTCCCTGGGCGCCAAATCTTTCTACATCGCGGGCGACCTGCAGGAGATCAGGATTATTTCCTCCTCGGGCATTCCGGAGTGTGGCAATTTTATTAATGTTCACGCTTAACCTGGTCATACAATAATGCCGGAAATTAAAATCAAATACGAATTTACAATAAAAGATTTCGGCTCTGCCGGATTCGTACAAAATAGCATGAGTAGCGGCATTGCCACCGCTGCGTCATAAAAAATGTGTATGTTGCGCCCCGAAAAACTTTCAGTAATAATTTACGTTTACAGGATATGATCGCCAAAGATCTGATCAACGACTCTGTTCCCCCGCTCAAATTGAGTGACACCGGATTGAAAGCCATTCACTGGATGGAGGAATTCCGTGTTGAACATCTGCCTATCGTTGACGGAGTAAATTATATCGGCCTCGCAACAGAAGAAGATATTCTGAAACTGCATTCGCTGGAACAGCCTTTATCAAACCAGGCGCTTCCCCTGATTAAACCATTTGTAAGATTTAATCAACCCATCTTTGAAGTCGTGAAGGTGATGTCTAAAGGCAAATTATCCCTTACTCCTGTCCTTGACGAATCGGATCATTATATTGGACTGATTACCCTCCCGGACATCCTTAAACATTATTCGGACAGCGGTATTTTTGAAGATGCCAGTGGCGTGATCGTACTTGAACTTAGCATTAAAGACTATAGCCTGAGCAATATCGCCCATCTTGTTGAATCGGAAGGTGGAAGGATCATCAGCTCTTATATCACACCTAATCCGGAAAAAGAAAATCTTGATCTTACCCTGAAGATCAATCAGCCGGAACTAAGTCGTATCATATCCTCTTTCACCCGTCACGGATTTCATGTTAAGGAACACTATCATCAGAGCGAATTCATGGACGATATCCAGTCGCGTTATGACTCACTGATGAATTATCTTGGCATCTGACAAACCGGGTTCCCCCTTATATACATTAAACCGATACCCAAACCGCAATAGGAGGCCTGCTCCGGTTTCGGGTGATCAAGGTAATTTTCTTTTCTTTATGGCATGAGATTCTCTCTCTCCGTCCTGCTACTCACCCCACTGATTCTCCTGATGGATTTCCATTTGTCTCAGGGAAATCCAGCGGACGAACAGAGACCGGACAGTGTTTTGCAGGACAGCGCGCAGGTACGCATCGCCTCCATCACCCTGATCGGAAATAAGATCACCAAAGATCATATCATACTCCGGGAACTTACGTTTCGTGTAAACGATTCCATCAGAGCGGGAGAAATTGAAGCTGTTTTCCGGCGAAGCGAAGAGAACCTGATGAATACCTCCCTCTTCAACACGGCCAGAATCACAAGGATTCTCAATGGTCATGAAGCGGATGTTTATATAATCTTCACCGAACGCTGGTACATCTTCCCGATCCCCATCTTTGAGATAGCGGAAAGAAATTTCAACGTTTGGTGGAAGACAAAAGATTTTTCTCGCGCCGTTTATGGAGGTGTGCTTACCTGGAACAATTTCCGGGGAAGAAACGAAGAAGTGGGTATCACAATGAGAATGGGATACACCCAGCGAATGAGCTTTTTCTACAAGATCCCCTTCATTGACAGAAAACAGAAAGCCGGCTTGAGTTTCGGCATCGCACATGCCAGAAACAGGCAAACTTCCTATGCTACCATAAACGATGAGAACGCCTATTATAAAAATGAAGAGGATTTTGCACGGAATGAAACCGGTGTTTCTGTTTCTTATTCACATAGAGGTGGTCTCTATGAAAGTCACCTGCTTGAAGGCACATACCGCTATGCCGAAGTTGAGGATACCGTTATCCTGCTGAATCCGGATTATTTTTCGGGAGGCAAAAACAGCACGCGTTACTTCTCTCTGCGCTATTTATTCCGTTCCGATCACAGAGACCTAGTTGTCTATCCGCTCAAAGGTTATTACCTCGACGCTGAATTCAACAAGAACGGATTTCCTTTCCTGAACGACGACGTCAATATATTCTCCCTTACAGCCAGGTTGAAAAAGTACTGGGACCTTTCCTCCGGGTTCTATGCATCCGGTGGCTTAACCGGAAAATATTCCGGCGGCGGTAAAATACCATACTATAATAACAGGGCACTGGGATATGGAACGGAGTACCTGAGAGGTTATGAATATTATGTCATGGACGGCCAGCATTATTCCATGCTCAAGAGTAATCTTAAATACCGGCTTCTGGCGGAAAGAGTGGTTCATGCACGTTTTCTGCCGATGAGTAAATTCAATGTGATTCCTTATTCCTTCTACCTTAACCTGTATGGCGACATGGCATATGTATGGGAGGACCGGTTTTCAGACATGAATTCACTGGTCAATGACTGGCAGTACTCCGGAGGCCTCGGGATCGATTTTGTAACCTATTACGATCTCGTATTTCGTTTTGAATTTTCTGTAAATAAATTGGGAGAGTCAGGTTTTTTTCTTCACTTTACTGCTCCTATTTAAGAGATTCAATCTATCTTATTTCTCCCATGAATATTGCCATTTACGGAAGGCCGGTGAATCCCAAACAGGTTGAATTAGCCGAACGCGTGATCAATCTGCTTGTTAAATCCGGCGATCATTTCAGCATCCATGAGCCTTACCTGCAATTCCTGGCAAGGCATATGCAGTTTGAAAAAGTTCCTGATAGTTTCAGAACACATGCCGAACTGAAAGGGAAAACTGATTTCCTTCTGAGTATCGGAGGCGATGGAACCTTATTGGATACTGTTTTGCTCGTCAAGGATTCCGGTATTCCCATTGCAGGAATAAACGCTGGAAGACTTGGTTTCCTTTCAAGCATCTCGGAAGATAATATCAGTTTCGCGCTGGAAAGTCTTTCCAAAGGCCACTATTCACTCGATGCACGAACTCTCCTGAAACTGGAAACCAATCATCCGCTTTTTGAAGATGATAATATCGCCCTGAATGAGTTTACGATCCATAAAAAAGAAACCTCCTCAATGATTACCATACATACTTACCTCAACGGTGAGTACCTGAATTCATACTGGGCGGACGGGATTATGATCTCCACACCGACAGGTTCAACCGGCTATTCTCTCAGTTGCGGCGGACCAATCGTTGTGCCCCAGTCCGAAAGCTTTGTCATCACCCCCATTGCTCCACATAATCTGAATGTGAGACCAATTGTGGTTTCAGATAAAAATGTGATTTCTCTGGAGGTAGAAGGAAGGAGCCAGCGATTTATGGCAACCCTCGATTCCCGCTCGGCCACCATTGATTCGGCATATCAACTTGCGGTGAGGCGCGAAAAGTATTGTATCAATCTCATCAGGCTCAGTAATGAGAACTTCCTGAATACACTTCGGAAAAAACTCAACTGGGGACTTGACACCCGAAATTAAGCACTTTTCCATGTAATTATGGAAGATTTTTAGCTCCCGACTGAACCAATCTCCTCCGCTGAACGTATGTACATCCTATCTATTAATTACTATATTTGCCGTGTTCTGCAGATCTTATGAAGAAAGTACTACTTATTCTGCTTGCTATATTTTTGTTTATTCCTGAAAGTACTGAGGCCCAGCGCTGGAAACGTATGCGTTATGAACTGAGTGCAGGTGCCGGAGTAAGCAATTTTCTGGGTGAGCTGGGCGGAGCCAATCAAATTGGAACCAATTACTTCAAAGATCTTGAATGGTCACAAACCCGTCTGGCCCTTTCAGCCGGATTAAGATATAAACTGAGCAATTATTTCGCGCTCAAAACAAACCTTACTTATGGTCGTATCTCCGGAGATGATAAACTGACCGAAGAGTATTTCCGGAATTACAGAAATCTGAGTTTCTTCTCCGACATCTATGAGATCAACGTTAACTTTGAAGGTGCCTTCCAACAGGAACAGATTGGCCACCGGTACCGACTGAGGAAAGTTCGAGGGGTAAGAGGTTATGAGATCTATACTTATGCCTTTGTTGGCGTAGGTCTTTTTCATTTCGATCCGAAGACGACATATCAGGGGCAGACTCTCCGTTTACAACCACTTGGCACAGAAGGACAGGGCCTTATCCCTTCCCGAAACAAGTACTCACTGCTTCAATTTGTAATACCGGTCGGAGTTGGTTTTAAATATACCATAGACAACACCTGGGGAATCGGGCTCGAAATCGGTCTGCGCAAGACCTTTACTGATTATATTGACGACGTCAGCACCACTTATTTTGATTTTGAGAACTATCCTGAAGCTAACCCGCTCGCCGCTGCCTTATCTGACCGCTCGAATCAATCTGACCCGGGCGTAACCGCGCCGCAAGCGCAAAGAGGTGATCCAAGAGACAAGGATTCTTACATGTTTGCCATCTTCAGCGTGAATTACAAGCTGAAAACCGGCAGAGGTAGATTACCCAGATTCTGATTCAGGCTCTTCAAATTTATCCTGATCACATTCGTTTTAACATCCCGGTATCTGTAATTAAACATGTACATTCCAAGAATTTTACGTTTGTGTCTTCTGTTTTTTATCGCTTCCTCTCAAAACGTCAATGCACAATATGAAGAGATCGGGATACAGGGCGGAATCACACATTACAAAGGTGAACTCTCCCCGCATCTTTTCAAACCAGGTCAGGTACATCCTTTTTTTGGAATATTCTTCAGACATAACTGGAACAGGCACTGGAGCTGGAAAGCAGAACTGAACCTGGGCAAAATTTCAGGAAGTGATACAAAGGCTTCAAATGGTTTCGAGCAGGATAGAAATCTATCCTTTCACAGCCCGATCATTGAATTCTCCCCGCAGATAGAATTCAATTTCTTCAGCTATGAAACAGGTAATCCCGAATACCCTTTCACCCCTTATCTGTTCACCGGGATATCGGTTTTTCGGTTTAATCCCAAAGCCGAAATGAATAACGAGATTTATGAGCTTCAACCCTTGGGAACCGAAGGACAGGGAAGTAATGGCATAAAGAAATACAAACGGGTACAGCTTGCCATTCCAATTGGCGGAGGGATCAAGATCAGCGGCGGCGGTAGTGTAGGAATTGGAATTGAAGTAGGTGCCAGAAGAACCTATACTGACTATCTCGATGATGTAAGTACGGTTTACCCTGATCAACAGGCATTGCTGGCCTCCAATGGCGCCCTTGCAGTAGCATTTTCCGACAGGTCGTACTCCGGAAGAGATACCTCTTCCCATATACCTGATGCTTATAGGAAGCAGAGAGGAGATTCTAAAGACAAGGACTGGTATTTGTTCGCCGGTGTCACTCTGTACTTCAGGCTCAGCAGTATGATAAAAGACTCCTGCAAACCGTTCAAGAAAAGGCGCTATTGAACCAGCTTGATTTTCAGCGGATTGAAATTCCGTTTTACACTTTTCTCATTCATTTTTAACGCCTTTTTAAGGGGCTGCTTGACCTTAAATTATTAACTTGCGCCGCCTTTGGAATCTCGCCATTAATGAGCCTTAAAGACAAAATAAACCCCGGTAAATTACCCGTACACGTTGCTGTGATCATGGATGGCAATGGTCGATGGGCAAGAAAACAGGGGAAAATGAGGGTTTTCGGTCACCAACATGGGGTTCAGGCAGTGAGGGATGTGACTGAAGCGGCCGCGGAAACCGGAGTAAAATTTTTGACCCTTTATGCTTTCTCAACGGAAAACTGGAACCGTCCGAAAGAAGAGGTGAACGCCCTGATGGAATTGCTGATCCATACCATTCACGACGAAAGACATACACTGAAAAAGAATAATATCCGTTTGCGTGTAATCGGTGATACGCAAGCCTTACCGCCCAACTGTATAGAAGAGCTTAATGAGGCGATGAAAGAAACTGAATCGAACGAACGGCTCACCCTCATCCTGGCACTCAGTTACAGTTCAAGATGGGAAATCACCAGGGCGATGAACCTGATCAGTTATAAGGTAAAAGCCGGAGAAATAGTGCCGGGAGAAATTACGGAAAAGGTGATTGAAGATCACCTGAGCAGCAAGGGTATTCCGGATCCCGAACTGTTGATCCGCACCAGCGGTGAATACAGGATCAGTAATTTTCTCTTGTGGCAGATCGCATATTCTGAATTATACTTTACATCCAAACTCTGGCCGGAATTTGGTAAAGAGGATTTTTATGAGGCATTGATCGACTACCAGCAAAGAGAACGCCGGTTCGGAATGGTTAGCGAACAACTCCACAAAAACAGCTGATGAATAAATTTATTTTTCTTTTAATACTGTCCCTGATCTCGTTCCCTTCGCTTGCACAGGTACAGATCGGTGGTGATAAGATTGCGATCGATTACGGAAATCCCTCTGAATATGTCATCGGGGGCGTAATGGTCACAGGAACAAAATTTCTGGATGAAGCGGTTCTCATATCCATATCAGGATTGCAGGTTGGGGATACGCTGGATGTCCCCGGTGAAAAAACTTCAAAGGCGATCAGCAACCTGTGGAAACAGGGACTTTTTTCCGACATTACCTTAATCGCTACCCGCACCCAGGGAAAACTGATATTTTTTGAACTAAACCTGCAGGAACGTCCCAGACTTTCAAAATACTCATTCAAAGGTGTCAGCAAATCGGAAGCGGATAAGATCCGTGAAAAGATAGGACTTGAGAGGGATAAGGTTGTCACCGATAACGTCATCACGACCACAGCGAATACGGTACGTAATTTTTATATAGACAAAGGGTACCTTGATGCTCAGGTAAAGATCAATGAGATCAGGGACACGACTTATGCCAACCGTGAGATACTTGAAATTGTCGTGGAGAAAAATCAGAAAGTCAGAATCCGGAATCTGGACTTCGAGGGGAATACAGCCTTCACTGAAGCTAAACTTCGCCGCTCTCTCAAAGACACCAAAGAAAAGAAGTGGTATAAGATTTTTACCGGCGCTAAATTCATGCAAAGCAAATATGACGCTGATAAGTCAAAGCTGCTTGCAAAATATAACGACAAGGGATACAGAGATGCGGCCATCGTCTCCGACACCGTTTACCGGACAGGACCGCGTTCCATGGAAATTAAATTAAAGATACACGAAGGTAACAGGTACTATTTCAGAAACATTACCTGGATAGGCAATACCAAGCATACTTCTGCTGAACTGAATAATATTCTCGGTATAAAAAAAGGGGATGTATATAATCAGACGGCACTTGATGAAAGGCTATACATGAACCAGACCGGAAGGGATGTGAGTTCACTCTATATGGATGACGGCTACTTGTTCTTTTCTGTAACTCCCGTGGAAGTAAATGTGGAAAATGACAGCATAGATCTGGAGATGCGCATTTATGAAGGGAAACAGGCTCGGATTAATAAAGTAACGGTTAGCGGTAATACCAAAACCAATGACCGCGTGATAATGAGGGAAGTACGGACCAAACCCGGACAACTTTTCAGCAGGTCTGACATTATACGTACGCAACGTGAACTGGCCCAGTTGGGATATTTTGATCAGGAAAAACTCGGTGTAAATCCCAAGCCAAACCCTGCGGATGGAACCGTTGATATCGATTATACTGTTGAAGAAAAACCCTCTGACCAGCTCGAGTTATCCGGAGGTTATGGAGCCAATCAGCTAGTCGGTACTCTCGGACTAGCCTTCAATAATTTTTCCGCAAGAAACTTTTTCAAAAAAGGAGCCTGGAGACCCCTTCCTTCCGGTGACGGACAGCGTCTCAGCCTCCGTGCGCAAACCAACGGTAAATATTTTCAGTCATACAATGCTTCCTTTACCGAACCCTGGCTTGGCGGAAAAAAACCGAATTCATTCAGTGTGTCCGTATACCGGTCGATCCAGACCAATGGCTATAAAAAAGGAGATGCGCTGAGACAGTCCATCTATATTAATGGAGTCTCCATCGGCCTGGGTAAAAGACTCAAGAAACCCGATGATTTTTTCACCATTTATCATGAGATTAGCTACCAGTATTATACGCTGGAAAATTACGGAAGCACATTTCTTTTTAGTGACGGTGTCGCCAATAACCTCAGCTTTCAGGAGACCATTTCCAGAAATTCGGTGGATGCTCCCATCTATCCCAGAAGCGGCAGTCAGCTTTCACTCACCCTTCAGTTCACACCTCCCTACTCTCTTTTTAATAGCATAGATTATAAGACCGCAAGCGACCGTGAGAAATATAAATTCATAGAGTATCACAAGTGGAAATTCTCATCACTGTGGTATACCCGACTTGCAGGAAACCTGGTGCTGCATACGAAAATCCAGTATGGTTTTCTGGGATTGTATAACAGGGAATTGGGTTCCTCTCCCTTTGAAAGATTTTACCTGGGAGGAGACGGACTCTCCGGTTATGCACTGGATGGCAGAGAGATCATCGCGCTGCGTGGTTATGAAAATAATTCCGTTACGCCCCGTAATGAATATAACAATACCATCGGTGGCACAATCTTTGACAAATACACGCTCGAATTAAGATATCCCTTGTCGTTAAATCCCTCTGCAACTATTTATATGCTCGCTTTCGCTGAAGGTGGCAATTCCTGGCTCAAGTTCAAGGAATTCAATCCCTTCAGCGCGAAACGCTCAGTGGGACTTGGTGTACGGATATTCTTACCGGTATTCGGGCTTCTGGGACTTGACTGGGGATATGGACTTGATAAATTGCCGAATAATCCTGATTACAGTGGAAGTCAGTTCCATTTCTCCATCGGACAACAGTTCTAAGATTAATATTTAATAAATTTGCACCCCTCAAAAGAAAGGCAATTACCATGAAAAAGATCACCTTGTTTCGCACGACATTTATCTGTACGCTGATGATTTTTGGCCTTATGAGCACGAAGCTACGGGCCCAGAAGTTCGCCTATGTAAACACTCAGTACATTCTGGAGAATATACCCGACTATAAAGCGGCTCAACAGCAATTGGATAATCTTTCCATCACCTGGCAGAAAGAAATTGAAGACAAGTATGCCATTATTGACAAACTATATAAAACATATCAGGCTGAACAGGTACTCCTCACCGAAGAAATGAAAAAGCGTCGTCAGGAAGAGATCACCTCCAAAGAAAAAGATGTGAAAGATCTCCAGAAGCAACGCTTCGGCTACGAAGGTGATCTTTTCAAGAAAAAACAGGAACTCGTTAAACCTATCCAGGATAAAATTTACAACGCCGTAAAAAAGCTGGCAACAGATCAGAGTTACGCAGTGATATTTGATAAATCCGGTGATCTGATCATGCTCTATACCAATCCTAAATACGATAAGAGTGACGCGATTCTGCTTGCCATGGGATACAAACCCGCGGCAAAAGAAACTGAATCGGGTAAATCAGGAGGAGGAACCGTACCCTCCGGAGGAGAAAAAAATCCCGGCATAAACAGTTCCGAATCAAAGGATGAAATTAAATAAACCAAAAAAACCAATATAAACCATGCTTAAAAAGATATTTCTTCTTCTGGCTCTTGCACTTACCGGTATCAGCTTTGATTCGTTTTCACAAACCTTAAAATTCGGTCATATTGATTCGGGTGAGCTCATTCAGCTTATGCCACAAACAAGGCAGGCCGACAGTACCCTCAGGAAATTCGGGGAGTCGCTGGATGCACAGTTGAAAGGCATGACTGCCGAATACCAGAACAAACTCCAGACCTATCAGGCCGGAGCTGATACGATGCCGGACGCGATTCGCCAGACCAAGGAAAAGGAACTCAACGATCTTGGAAACAGAATCCAGGATTTTCAGCAAACCGCCCAGGAATCCATTCAGAAGAAAAAGGAAGAACTATATGGCCCGATCCTGAAAAAAGCTGAAGATGCCATCAAGGAAATTGCCAAAGAAAAAAGCTATAGTTATATTTTTGATACCAGCCTGGGGAGTGTGATCTATGCTCAGGAAAGTGATGACCTGATGCCTCAGGTTAAGACCAGACTTGGAATTAAATAAGAAAACTGTCACGATTGGAAACCACTCATTTCTGAGTGGTTTTTTTATGCCATGTATCTAAACCGGAAAAGGTACTGCGTGTGGTCTGCATGTTTATTTTTACCGTATAATGAATTGAGGAATTGCAGACAATTTGGTATTGCCGCAAGATCCTTCAACTTGATGCTGGGGAAAAATGCAGCTTCTGAAGACTTCAGTTTTTCTCCGTATCCATCCGAACTAAAAATTCAATTCCAGTAAAACAGGACAATGATCGCTGTGTTTTGCCTCGGGTAACAGAGCAGCACGGTGGAGGCTTGTCTCCAAGGCCTTCGAAGCGAACTGATAATCGATCCGCCAGCCGAGATTCTTGTTCCTTGAATTTGCACGAAAACTCCACCAGGTATAGTGATGAGGATCCCGGTTAAAGTGCCTGAACGAATCCACAAATCCTTCATTGAGGAATTTATCCATCCATTCACGCTCCTCCGGTAAAAATCCGCTGGAGTTGGCATTACTGACAGGATTGTGTATGTCAATAGCCTTATGGCAAATATTAAAATCCCCGGCTAAAATAAGCTGCTGCCGTTCCTTTTGCAGTTTTGTGATGAACTTACTGAAACCCGACAACCACTTCATCTTAAAATCCTGCCTTTCATCACCGCTCGATCCGGAAGGCGCATAAATACTGAGCACTGAGAGCATGCCGAAATCGGCACGGATCACCCTCCCTTCCGCGTCTGACTCTTTCATGGAAGAACCATAGACAACCGAGTCGGGTTTTTCACGGCTGAGTATGGCCACCCCGCTGTACCCTTTCTTGAGCGCAGGAAACCAGTAATGGTGATAGCCTCTTTTCTCAAACACACTTAAATCGATCTGATCAGGATTCGCTTTGATTTCCTGCAAACAAATAATATCGGCATTGACCGAATCCATCCAGGATTCAAAACCCTTGCTGAGTGCGGCGCGAATGCCATTTACATTGTATGAGATGATTCTTTTCATGAGCTGATTACAACATACAAATATATAATCCTGTCTCTTGTGAATGAAACAGAATAGAAATTCACTCAATTCGTTAATATCTTGAACTGACCCGGCTTTAGCCTCAGTCCGAATCCTGTACATTTACCTTTCAAACCATTTTCCCCTCCGCTATGCGGAAGCGCTTCATCCTTTGCCTGATTCTTTTCTCTTCGAACGCATTGCTTGCACAGAACCTGAGCAATCTTCGAAGTAAATACATTCCTGCAAATCAGGATAGCGTGTTGTTGGACACGCTTTCCATCGTCCCCGGAAGCTTTTACATATCCCTTGAATCCGGTATCCGTTTTGACACCTCCGGCTATTCATTGGATGAGATTAGCGGAATCCTGCGCTGGAAGATCAGGCCGGAAGCTGACAGTATAAAGGTTAACTACCGGGTCTTCTCCTTTCTGCTCGGTGAAACATTCAGGAATAAAGATGCAGGTCTGATCACAAAAGGCAGCGCAGTCAACCCATTCCTATATACCCCCTCTGACAAACAAGCTGAACTCTTCAGAATACAAGGTCTTAACCGTTCAGGAAGTATTTCAAGAGGCATCACATTTGGAAATAATCAGGACGTATTTGTGAATTCGAGTCTTAACCTCCAATTATCAGGACAATTAAGTGAGAATGTGGAGATCCTCGCAGCGATTACAGATGAAAATATTCCCATTCAACCGGAAGGAAACACACAGCAGTTGCAGGATTTCGACAAGGTGTTTATCCAGCTTTCCGATGAAAGAAATAAACTGATCGCCGGAGATTTTGAACTGCGAAGACCTGACAGTTACTTCATGAATTTTTTTAAGAAAGGTCAGGGGGGATATTTTACAACATCCTTCGATCTGAACCGAAGAGACCCTTCCTTACAGAAACGAAAATTAAGAAGCGGAGTCAGCTTTGCGATTTCGAAAGGAAAATTTGTCAGAAACACGATCGCCGCCATTGAGGGCAACCAGGGACCCTACAGGTTGCAGGGATCCAATGGTGAGACCTTTGTAATCGTACTGGCCGGAACGGAAAAGGTATATATTGACGGAAGGCTGCTGGAGCGCGGTGTTGACCATGATTATGTGATCGATTATAATACGGCGGAACTTCGGTTTACCGTAAAAAACATGATTACCAAGGACACCAGGATCGTTATTGAATTTGAATATTCCGACAAAAACTATTCACGTTCCCTGCTTTATCTGAATCAGGAATATGAAAGCGAGAAGCTGAAACTGAAACTGAATATGTACTCTGAACAGGATGCAAAGAACCAGCCTCTGCTGATCGACATGGACAGTACGCGGAAAGCTTTTCTTGCAGGCATCGGTGACAGAATCGATCAGGCCTTCTATCCCACCGGGGATACCGTTGATTTTAATCCTGACCTGGTATTGTATCAGAAAAAAGATACGATCATCAACACTGATACATTATCCTATTTTCTTTATTCAACAGATCCTGACAGTGCGAGATGGCAGGTATCATTTACCGAAACCGGATTCGGAAACGGTGACTATGTTCTTGATATAAGTCTTGCCAATGGCCGCGTTTTCAAATTTGTTCCACCCGTAAATGGTGTGAGGCAGGGGAATTATACACCATTCGCGCTTATTGTAAGTCCTAAAAAGCAACAGCTTTTTACCTTAGGTGCCGATTATGTTTTCAATGCAAGAAATAAACTTAGCGTTGAAACAGCCATGAGCAATAATGATGTCAATCTCTTTTCCTCGAAAGACAAGGAGAATGACCTTGGTTACGCCACCCGCTTCGCCTATTCAAATATTTTAAATCTTGGAAAGGACACTGTCGGCAACTGGAAACTCGCCAGTATTGTGTCAGGGGAATATGCAGGAAAATATTTCAAACCTGTAGAACGCTACCGGAATGTCGAATTCGAACGCGACTGGAATCTGGGAACCAGCACCATCATAAATGATGAATATTCCGGAAGTTTTCAGACAAGTCTCATCAATACCGCAATTGGGGCATTCACTTATAATCTAAAATCTTATCAGAAAGGCGATGACTATAAGGGTTTGATGAATGCAGCTTCTGCACAATTCACCCTGAATAAATTCAGGATTAGCGCGGATGGAAGTTATCTCAGCACTGAAGGAATCAGTAACAGAACAAATTTTCTCAGGCATCGCGCAGAAATCTCAAGACCGGTATGGAAACTAACTCTTGGTATAAGAGAGAATTCGGAAAACAACAGATTTTTCGGACCGGAAAATGATTCACTGTTTAACAACAGTCAGGCTTACAGGGAATGGCAGGTTTTCGCCAATAGCAACGATTCCATCAGGAATAAGATCGGATTAAGTTTCAAGCAGCGCTATGATCAGGTACCATACTCAGGAAAATTTGAAAATTCGACAAGAGTGGATGAAACCACTTTGATGACTGAACTTAACGCCAACCCTAAAAATACATTACGTACAACAACCACTTACCGTGTACTGACCATTTCAGATAGTTTGTACACTACACAGGAACCTTCAAAAAACCTTTTGAACCGACTTGATCATAATCTCAGTCTTTGGAAAGGTATAGTAACCGCGAACACTTATTATGAGATCGGCGCAGGACAGGAGAGAAAACTCGAATATTTCTATCTTCAGGTACCGGCCGGTCAGGGTGTTTACAGTTACCTGGATGACTATAACAACAATGGTGTCAAAGACCTGGACGAATTCGCAGTTGCCGCCTTTGCAGACAAGGCAGAATACATCAGGGTCTTTATTCCCACGAATGAATTCATCACCACACGCAGCAATCAGTTCTCGGAAATTCTGACAATATCTCCTTCCGCTTCAAGCACATCTTACCAGGGTAAACAACCATTTCTCCACCGATTCTCCAACCAGTTACTGATCCGCCTGGATAAGAAAACAAAAGATGAAACGCTGCTCTCTTCACTCAATCCGTTCAGCCGTGACATTGAAGACAGCCTTCTTGTGTCAGCTAACTCAAGTATCCGTAATACGGTTTATTTCAATCGCAGTAATCCTGTTTATGGTGCTGATTTCAATGTTCAGCAAAACCGCAATAAATCATTGCTTACAAACGGCTTTGAATCAAGAGTTCTCTCATCGCAGGGAATAAATCTCAGGTGGAATATCAGTCGCAAGTATCTCATCACCCTGGCGCTTGAGCAGTCGGAGAAAAAAAGCGATTCCGAATTTCTGTCAGGCAGGGAATACCGTATTCTGTCCGAATCCGCAGAACCCAGGTTCAGTTATCAGCCGGGTACGGAATTCAGGGCAACGGTATCCTATAAGTATCTCTCAAAAAAGAATACCCTGGGAATGGCCGGCGAGAAAGCGATGAGTGACAGGCTTGGACTGGAACTAAAGTATACGACCCTCAATTCAGGAATCATGGTCGCGAAATTAAACCTGATTAACATCAGATATAACTCGGAGGAGAACAGCTACCTGGCTTACGAAATGCTCGAAGGATTAAAAAATGGCCAGAACATTACCTGGAGTTTTTCCGTTCAGCGAAACCTGAGCAGCTCCGTGCAGTTAAGTCTCAATTACGAAGGAAGAAAGCTCAACGATTCAAAAACGATTCATACCGGAGGTATCCAGGTAAGAGCATTTTTCTGATTACTTCAGGTCAATCTGTGTCTTACCGATGAGAAAACCGGCATGATAAATTTCAACGTTGTAAAGGCCCTTAACGAACTCGGTTCCTTTGGCCCATGATACTTCCACCGGTAGATCCTTATTGGTATAATCAACCGTCTGTTTGACCGTATAAACAAGGGCCTGGCCTAAAGCATTGAAAGTTTCCTGCTTGGAAGACATCACCACCCCATCCGGTCCGAAAACTCTGAGGTAAATATCAATCTGTCCTCTGTCTATGACCTTATTCTCTGCCAGGGTGAATTTTGTACGGATTTTCTGAACCTGTTTGGCGCGGTTAGTTGGGAATTCCTTGCCATTGGATTTGTACCGCAGACCTTCCGTAATAATATTATGCGCTTTTAAAACCGAACCTGCGGCAACCTTAGTGGATAATCTGAAATTTTCCGCGCTCAGATTTTCATTCTTGGATTTTTCCGCATTAAGTGTTGAGGTAAGATCCATATTCTGAGCCTGCAATTGAGCGGTGATGATGTTTAAGGAATCGATCTGGGCCATATACACCTGATTCATTTCATTGAGCTTGGCGAGCTCCGCTTTTGCTCTTGCAATCTGGGCAGGGCCTCCAAGGGAAATGAGTTTTTGTATCTCCGCTACCTTTGCTTTGATGGCTTCATCTTTCTCTGACAACTCCTCCTGAAGCAGTGTATTTTCAGACTTTGCCTTTTCGAATTCTGCCTTTACTTTGTTGAGCTGAGCCTGCAAGGCATCTCTCTCCGCGGTCGTTGTGACGATGGTCTGGTTTGCAAGATCAAGGCTGTTCTTCTTATCGAAAAACTGCCAGAGCAGGAGCGCGTTTGTCCCAAGTAAAATGGTAATCACGATGATTACGATACCTTTCTTCGGACCTTGTTCCTGGTATTCGTTCTTAGTATCAGGGGAATCCATAGATTAATATTCTTGCAAAAATTAATTAAACAATATAAAAAAATCTGTTGGGCTTCAATATTATTTCTGTCATCTTCAATAATACCGTTGAATGATCAGCTGTGCGGCAGATACGCTCCATTTAATCTTTAGTACCGATCAGATCTTTATTCTTCTCATCAACAAAATTCAGTCGGAGATCTGTCAGGAACTTATCAAGCATTGCACTCATGTCTGCACTGAGGTTACCTTGAGTTTTAACTTTCAGCATTTCAAGTATGTCGATCGACTGTTTTGCCTGATCCAGATCCCTTTCAATCCTATCGGTCGCGGGATTTTTCAATTTCCCCATGGCAACCATTGCGGATGAATGAAATATATACACCAGATGCAGAAATAATTGATCGCTGGTTTGCATTATAACTATCGTGACCTAACAAAGGTAGTATTTTTTTGAAGTTTGCAAATAACTTATAAGCCGGGTAAATTCAAGGATAAAACTTAACGATCTTGCATCTTGTTATTAGGTTTGCACAAAAAGCGGAATGGTGAATTCAAGGACATAACCTCCAGGCACGGAAGGTGCAATACCTGGATTCCGGAATGATTCCGGCAAACTACTATCAGTACCAACACTTCATTTATGAAGGCGAACTCCCGGATAAGTTACCAGAAACACAACCTGGTTGACATCATACAGAGCGGTGATGATTTCCTTTCCGCTATGGAAATGATCATCGCCTCTGCGAAAAGGGAGATCCATGTTCAGACCTACATTCTTGAACCAGACGAAACCGGAAGGAGAATCATGGACGCCTTGAAGTCGGCTTCAAGAGACAGGGGGGTGAAAATTTACCTGATGGTCGATGCCTACGGTTCACAAAACCTGAGTGCTCAGGTCAGACAGGATCTGAAAAATGCAGGTATTCTTATTAAAAGATTCGGAAAGCTTTTTTACAGGGGTGCCTTTCATATTGGCAGACGGCTTCACAGAAAAGTGATCGTAGCCGATGGAGAGACAGCCATGGTCGGAGGAATTAATATCAGCAATAAATATACACACCAGAAAAATTCACCGGCTTGGCTTGATTTTGCCGTGATGGTACGCGGTGATGCAGCCAGAAGACTCCTGCTGATCTGCAGGCAACGTTGGATGAATATCCGTTTCAAAACCTTTCCAAAATCACTGAGGGATGATCTGGAAAAATCCGCCACACCGGACAAGGGTTCATCTCATGTCAGAGTCAGCCAGAATGATTTCATCAATAGAAAAAACGAGATCGCCATCAATTACAGGAACTATATCCGGCGCAGCAGGGAATCCATCACCATCGTAGGCGGGTACTTTCTTCCGGGTGGCAGGGTGCGGCGGCTTCTGAAAAATGCCATCCAACGCGGCGTTTCCATTAATGTGATCGTATCAGAAAAATCCGATGTGAAGCTGGTCTTCTTCGCAAGACGTTACCTGTACTCCTGGCTCTTAAAAAACCACATCGGCATTTATGAATACCTTCCTTCAAATGTTCATGGGAAAGTGCTCATCTGCGACAGGAAGCATGTGAGTGTGGGTTCATATGATCTCAATAACCTGAGCACCTATAGCAACCTGGAACTGAATCTTGAGATCTCAGATGAGAACTTTGCCCGTATGTTCACGGACAGACTGAATAAAATAATGAAGGAACATTGCCGGATCGTCACGCAGGAGAATTACCGGAAACGCATGGGTGCTGTCAGTATTTTTTTAAGCTGGCTTGCCTACCAGACAGTAAAAACCCTGTTTGTTCTGTCGGTATTGCTTGCCAAGAAATCGGAATGATATTGATCAGGCATTACCCGCTATCCGTTTGACAATGGTTCGCTTCACCAGGGGAAGAAAAGTCTCCTCAAAGGGAATGGACATATCGGTTTCCACGACATAAGTTGCCGGATTCGGCAAGTTCCGGTTATAAGCCAGCAGATCGCTCTTTATGGATTCATAGGTGTTGAGCAGGCTTTTCTCATAGGTTGTAATATAGCTGACCTGTATACCCCGGAATCTCTCTACAGGGTTCTCAAAAATGCTGATATGGTATTCATAGACGACGGTGTCTGTCGATGCCCCGGATCTCAGAAAGAGGTAACCATCCTCATTGAATAATGGCATGACGCCCACAGGGAATATGTTCAGTTTTTCTTCTATAAGATCGTAAATATGCTTGCCTTCTTTAAGCTTTTGTTCAAGCTGCGGTATCGAATAATCAAGGATTGATTCAAGTTCCTGCATCAGACTGTCGTCCTGAACCAGTTTTTCGTAAATGAGCCTGAACTTCTCCATATCAGGGGCTTTTAGGCGCCCGGGAAACTGATTGAAAAGTACCTGTTTGTTTTCCTTAATTGATCTGAGATTACGGTAATGCTCCACAAGATCTGCCAGGTATGGATAGAGTCTTTGCTCCGTAAAATTTTCACTCACATGCTGCAAATAGGCAAGCAGAATGTACTTTTTGTACTCAAAATCTATGTGATTCTCCGTGATCCAGTTCTTGTTCAGTGATTGCATATACGGATTAATTTAGGATGAGCTATTTACAGAAACGGTTAATCGTTCATTTTGTTTCCCGCCAAACCTGTTGAAAACAGAAGCGCATACTTGTGTTGTAATATGGCGGAAAAACTAATTTAGTGTCTTCAATATCATTTTGTACATCCTAAAATATGAAATAATGAACAATAAATCCAATAGAATTTTGCATTTCATTACATTTTTGACGGCAGCACTGCTTTTTCAGGCGTGTGTTCCCTCCCGTCAGTTTGAGGATCTGAAGAAAAAGGAATCGGAATGCCGCTCAGAAAATGAAAAACTGCGATCAGATAATGAACAACTCGGCATCAAGACAACTGAACTCTCGGCGCAAATTGAAGAACTTGAAAAAAATGTCAGGACACTGGTAAGCGACACAACAAGTCAGGGTACTTCTTACAGGCGGCTGACGGATCTTTATAATGAACTGATGAAATCCTATGACAAGTTGCTGTACAATAATGAAAAGCTTCTTGCCGGAAACACCGAAGAAACCAAGCGTCTCATTGCCCAGCTGATCCAGATAAAAGAGGAGTTGATCCAAAAAGAAGACAAGATCAAAAGGGATTCATTGTCATTGGCAGAACGTGAATTGACTCTCAACGAACTTCAGGCGAGTCTCAGTGAGAAGGATGCCCGCGTACGCGAACTGCAATCTATCCTGAACCGGGGTGATTCAACCGTAAACGCATTGAGAAAAGCCGTCAGCGACGCCTTGCTTGGCTTTCAGGCAAGCGGACTTACCGTGGATGAACGCGATGGCAGGGTTTACGTCTCCATGGAGGAACGGCTTCTCTTTGCCTCCGGCAGTACGGCAATAGAAAAGAAAGGGGAAGAAGCCTTGAAAGAACTGGGAAAGGTATTGCTGAAAAATAAGGACATCAACATTCTGGTGGAAGGTCATACGGATAATGTTCCAATCTCAGGAACTCTTCCCAGCGGTGCAAGAGATAACTGGGAACTCAGTGTATTACGCGCTACCTCAGTGGTTAAAATCATTCTGGCTGGATCCGGGATTGAACCCTCCAGACTGACCGCCGCAGGAAGAGGCCCTTATCAGCCGGTAGACACGGCCAATACCGCCGAAGCCCGTAAGAAAAACCGTAGAACCGAAATCATTCTTACGCCTAAACTTGATGAGTTGATGAAGGTTCTCGACCAGATCAACCAGTCGAAATAATCCTGGCAGGGAACACGGTCTGTCCGGAAATTTTCAGATTGAACCCTTAGGGAAGCACATACCTGACAATCAAAAAGGCGCCGTAAAGCGCCTTTTTGATGTGGTGTGTTTCATGTAAAGAAAAATCACTGACCGTAGATCCCCTTCTTCTTCCATTTGATCTTATAGGAAGCTTCAAAACTTAGGAAGGTAAAGGCATCATTCAGATCCGGATTTCCGCGCGGACTGGTAGCCGGACCAATAGAACCGTTGGTACCCCTGCCTGTCGGGTCAGAAATATATTTTGCCATTTCAAATTGTTCCGAATCGGGAAAAGATGCCTGCAACTCGTCATGAGTCGCATAGCGGCTGCTGACATCATCCAGATAGTCTGTAAAGAAATAATAGTAATTGAATTCCAGTGAAAGTGTTAGCTGCTTATTGTAAAAGTAGCGTATACCTGCGCCAAGTGGGATACCCAGGTTACAATTATCATAAGGCTTTTTACTGTGGATCTCCCGGCTGTAACCTTGTCCTTCAGTCATCCAATCGCTGAGCCTGGTTTCATACTTGCCGTCCCTTTCAACCTCCTGCCCGATCTGTTTTTCATTCTCAGGCCTGTCTCTGACGGTACCATCGTTCCAGAAATAATAACGGTTTTCAAGGGCTGCCTCTCCGCGAAACAGGTCGGCCCTGGGCTTACCATAAAATACTCCAAGCCCGGCCATCAGAAATCCGCCAAATTTAGGTTTGGTCAGAGGGCCTGTCCTGTTAAAAAGAAAATTATAGGTCATACCTATTTCGGTACCGAAGAGGTCATTTCTGAAACCAATTCCCCGAAGGTAGTTTCGAAGTTCAATCCCCTCGCGCCTGCCTATGGGACTTGTTTCATCATACTGCAATCGATGCCAGCTGAAGCGTACCAGCATGTCAAAGGTACGCTGATAGTTAGCGGAACGTCTTGGATTATTCAGAAAATTGCGGATCGTAATGGCGCTTCCATAATTTGCCGAACTGTAAGGAAATACTTTCTCATTCCCCAGATCACCAATATAGTTACTTACTCCGCCGGAGACCGAGAGATCAGCCCAACGTTGTGCATTCGTGACTGATGAAATCGCTAAGAGAATAATCAGAACTGCGTAGAATTTCTTCATGGAATGATCTGGTTAGAATTCAAGCATGAAGATAAGACTTTATCAGGTTCCGGATTCCGTTTTTTGACGAACGGCGAAAATCGTGGGTGAATATTTCAGACAACGGATATTTCACAAAAAAACAAAAGAACAAGACCGGAGAAATTTCAGGTCTTGTTCTTTAAAAATTATTCTTTGCTATGACAATTACTTCTTCAATTCTGGAAATCTTCCGGGTGTAGCCGGCGCTTTGATCTTGTCAAGGACTTTTTCCAACTCTGCGATACCTTCTCCGATACTCCAAAGACCCGTCATGACTTTTTCATACTGCTTCGAAGCAACATCTAAACTTTGTCTGGCTGTTTCTGTCGGCGAGGAAGTAGAATTCCACAGCGAGTATTGTATATTTCCTATTCTTGAATTGATCGACGGCGGGGTTTCAAATTCGCGTTTTGCAAGACTTGAATTTCCATTGAGCAGACTATTCACTTCCGCAAGTTTCTTCTCAAGCTCATGAATCTTACTGATCGCTTCTTCGGCATTTGCTGGGGCATTCAATGCAGCGGCTTTCATATATTTTACCTTGTTTACCACTTCAGACCTGTATTGATCTGCTGTTGACGTTGACCTTCTCAGCTCTGCCACATCCTTACAGAAAGAGTCAAGCGCTTTTTTATCGGAGGCGGCCAGCGTAGCGGCATTGAGAGAATTTACCTGGAAGCTTTGTGGCCCGGCCAGCGTGGTGATTTTGCCGTCTTCAAATTTACTGAGACTTACGGTATACTTACCCGGAATAGCCAGGTAACCATTTTCGGCGATATCGTAAGGGTTGGTCGGATCCGGCACGGCAAATGTTACAGGTCCGGGTGATGCGTAACGGAAATCCCAGACTATCCTGTGCAATCCTTTTCTGGCATCTGCTTTTATATTTCTCACCACATTTCCCGCATCATCCGTCACAGTAAAGATCAGATAAGGTTTTGCCTGAAGGTCTTCCAGGATGATTGAATCCTGAGATGGATAAGGAACCGCTTCTACTTTTTTAACCATCTCTGCTTCACGGGCTTTTCTTTTCTCCTTAATCGTCTTTATATCCTCCTTCAAATGGTAGGTGAAAACCGCTCCTACCGCCGGATTGGGTACAGAGAAAAAACTCTCTCCCTGAAATCCCTTCAGCGGTGCGCCCCATGGCCTGCCTTCGATAAACACTATCCCGTCCTTTACCGGGAACAGCACGGCCTCCTTTTCAAGGTCTTCCTTTTTCAGATTCCGAAGAGGTGTATAATCATCGAGAATATAGATGCCTCTGCCAAAAGTCCCGATGATAAGGTCATTCTCTCTTTTCTGAATCGCCATATCACGTACGGAAGATACAGGCACACCTCCCTTGAGTTGTGTCCACTGCTGACCTTGATCGATGGAAAAAAACACACCAAACTCAGTACCCGCAAAAAGAAGTGAAGGGTTGATATGATCTTCCGCTATACTATAGACACTGCCTCTCATCGGCAGATTATTTTGTATCGGCGACCAGGAAATTCCACCGTCAGCACTCCTGAAAAGATAGGGTTTGAAGTCACCATAACGGTGGTGATTAAAGGCAGCATAAAAAATATTCCTGTCATGTGCCGAAGCAATTATCTGATTTACATAGGTCCGTTCCGGAACACCGGCTATGTTGTCTACCCTTTTCCAGGACTTACCGCCATCCTTTGTCACCTGGATTAACCCGTCATCCGTTCCTGTGACCAGGTGATTCTCATCAAACTTTGATTCAGCAATGCTGACCAGGTTCCCGTAAAAATCCGTTGAACTGTTTTTAGCGACTGCATCCATGCCCCATACCTTACCCATTACCGGTAATTTATTACGGTCGAGTTGCCGGCTAAGGTCACCGCTGATTGCCTCCCAACTGTCTCCACGGTCTTCACTTTTAAAAAGTCTGTTCGCGCCGAAATAAAGTCTCGTAGGTTTATGATGTGATAAAAGCAAAGGAGCATCCCAGTTCCATCGCAGCGCGGCTTCTCCTTCTTTCTCAACGGGTTTTATGTCTACCACTTCCAGACTTTTTCTGTCGTAGCGTGCAAGCACTCCATACTGGGCCTGTACATAAGCGATGTCCGGATTAAGAGGATCATTTTCTGATTCAAAACCATCTCCTTCAAGTGTGATCAACCAATCCGAATTGGTGATCCCATTGGAACTTAAGGTTCGTGAAGGACCACACATGCTGTTGTTATCCTGTGTACCTCCATAAACCCTGTAGAATGGCAATGCGTTATCGACCGAGACTTTATAAAACTGTGTCACCGGCAAATTAGCCTTGAATTCCCAGTTGGCACCGAAATCATAAGTCTCATAAATTCCGCCATCACAACCGGCAAGAAGATGATCTGTATCCACAGGATCAATCCATAAGGCATGATTATCCACATGCTTGAATTTCTCCCCTATCTTTTCAAAACTTTTTCCTCCATTCGTGGAAACCATGATCCAGAAATCAACATAGAACACTTTGTTCACATCCTTAGGATCACAGAAAATTTCCTGATAATAATTTCCGCTGCTTACATTGTCGCTTTGCTTTGTCCAGCTTGCGCCTCTGTCCGTTGAACGAAACACCCCGCCCTTTTTATCCGCCGCTTCAACAATCGCGTACAGGTAATCAGGATTGACCGGTGAAATGGCCAGTCCAATCCTTCCTAGATCTACGTTAGGCAGACCCTTGTTGATTTTATTCCACGTGAGCCCCGCATCAGTGCTTTTATAGATTGCAGATTCCGGACCACCACTGATATAAGTAAAAACATGTCTGCGTCGCTGATGCGCTGTCGCATACAAGACTTTATTATCCCTTGGATCCATGTGAATCTCGTTGAATCCCGTATTCTCACTCACGCTGAGAATGGCCTTCCAGGTCTTGCCGCCATCGGTGGTTTTATAAATGCCACGGTCTCCTCCCGCACTCCATACCGGCCCATAGGCAGCGACATAAACCGTATTGGGATCCACAGGGTCAACGACGATCATTCCAATGTGTTCGGAATTTTTCAGTCCGACATTTGTCCATGATTTACCACCATCTTCCGACTTATACACCCCATCGCCATATGCAACGCTCCGTTGATTATTATTTTCTCCGGTTCCCACCCATACCACGTTAGGATTACCGGGATCAAGTGCTACACAGCCAATGGAGTACGAACCTTCATTGTCGAAAACAGGATCATAGGTGATGCCGGCATTCACGGTTTTCCAGACACCTCCCGAAGCGACCGCGACAAAATACTCTTTCGGGTTTCGCGGATTAACGGCAAAATCGGCTATGCGTCCGGAAGCACTGCCCGGTCCTATAAAACGGAATGACAATCCTTCAAAGACGGATGTCTCAAAAAGATTCTTCTTTGTCGCCTCCGCTGACGGTTTTTTCTGTGCTTCTGCACCTGAAAGGATGAAGCTTGCAATGATGAGCAGTAAATATCTATTCATGTTTTGTACGTATTGATGAATGGCAAATTTGAGATTTAATTTTCAAAAAAATATCGCGGTAAGCTTTGCTAACATAATTTAACTTCCAGTCTTCAGAGGAAGAACTTTCAGGTACCCTGATGATCATTTTGAAACCTTCGGATTCCTCATGGAAAGGAACCGGATTTCAGGTTTTACTGACACGGTTTTACTCTGTGAATTATATACCGGAACAATCAGCCGCCAATAGCGACCATGCTTCTGTTTAAAATGGCTGCAGGCCGGTCCATCACCTCCAAAGGTTTTATCTGACCTCCCCTTTCCTTTTCCTTTGCAGAGAGGTTTTTCATGATAAGAGTTCTGATGTCTTTGCCATCTCGGTAAGCTGTGAGGAGGTCCATTTCGGTTTTTGAGAAAAGGCAATTTTTCATTTTTCCATCCGCGGTAAGCCGGAGACGGTTACAACCTGAACAGAAAGGTTCAGTCATTGTACTGATGAGAGCGAAGCTTCCTTTATACCCGATTACTTTGTACTTCTTCGCGGTATCATGTTTTTCATCTCCCAATTTAATATAATCAAACTGCGTATCGAGAAGGGAGAGTATTTCCCGGTGGGTAAAAACTCCGGTTCTGCTCCATTGGTTTCCAGAAAATGGCATGTATTCAATGAAACGCACATGGAGAGCCTGATTCTTTGTCAGCTCAATAAACCCGGGAATTTCCGACTCATTTACTCCCTTCATGACTACCATATTCAGCTTGACATGAAAGCCGTGTCCGATCAGGGTTTGGATGCCATCCATAACCTTTTGAAAATCGTTCCGGTGGGTGATCCTGAAGAATGTTTCCGGGTCAAGACTGTCAAGACTTATATTCACTGATCTGATCCCGGCCCGAATAAAAGTGTCAAGATATTGACCGATCAGTACGCCATTCGTGCTTATGGTTAGTTCGACCGGAAGTTCGGAGAGTGCAAGGATGATTTCACCGGCATCCTTTCTGACCAATGGCTCTCCGCCGGTCAGCCTGATTTTTCTGACGCCAAGCTCTGTAAATATACCGGCTATTGAATGGATCTCCCCGGCCTGCATCAGTCGCCCGGGAGGACTGAAGTCATTCTTGTCTGATGGCATGCAATAAGTACATCTCAGGTTGCAATTATCAGTGAGTGATATCCTGAGATAATCATGAATTCTGCTATGCCCGTCTATCAACGCCATACAGATTACTCTTCAGTGGATTTCCTCTTTTCTTCTGCATCGTTCACAGAGGTATCGCCTTCCTTCATCCCTTTTTTGAATTCGTTCATTCCCTGTCCGAGACCTTTCATGAGCTTTGGTAATTTTGACCCTCCGAACAGAAGCAGAATGATGGCGGCGATGATGATGATCTCTGTTGTCCCCAGCATACCCAATAGTATAGTCTGTATCATGTTACCATATTTAACGGTGAAACTGTCTCTTTATCCTGAAAGGCAATGTATTAATAAATCCGGGAAAAACGGATCAAAAAATAATTCATCTATCGCATCCAGTCCCAGAGGAATATGAACAGAGGGATCCCGGTTTACTCCGGTGAAACTGAAGAAATCAGCGGGGCGCCCTTAGTTCAAATGTTGCATGACGAATAATGCGAGATCAATCCGGTGTGCAACGGTATCTACCGCGTCCCGTTGACCGGACAAATCCTGCCTGTAGAGATTCAGTACACTTCTGAAATTCTGAAGGAATTCCTTATTAAAGGAGAACAGGGATTCAGGATCTTTCTGTATCTCGCGATACTGACGGATCATGAACTGATTGATCTCTTTCATCTCCTCTTCCGAAACGTGAATCTGCGACAGCTTCTCGCGGATATCCATCGATGATTCCCCGTTGAGCAGCCGCGTAAATGATTCGATCTGGATACCGCAGACCATTTTCATCAGATCGATCTCAGGTTTGCTTAAAATAATGTTTACCATTTTCTGTTTTGATAAACAAAGTTATTTATTCGCGACATAAAATAACTGATGTCCGGAAAACTTATTCACCGGCCCGGTTCAAAATTAACGTTGAAAACGTTGAACTGATTCTTCAGTTATCTGGTAGCCTCACCCAGAATCGAACTGGGATCTAAAGTTTAGGAAACTTCTATTCTATCCGTTGAACTATGAGGCCATTTTGAATGATGCAAATTTATCCCGTTCCGGAAGCTTTGCAGAAAATCTTAATTCGTTTTGACGAGCCCCGGTCTGAGAAGGCCTGCAAACGGAAGGCGAAAATATCCTTTCCTTTCGGTTTATGAAAATTTTTTACAAAGCGGATCCTGCGCATGTCAAAAATAACCTGAATTGATTTGATTTTATCCGATCAGACATAAAAACTTTTTACATTGCAACTTGTTCAGAATCTCGGCCGCTCATGGAAGAAAAGAAAGATCAATACAGCCCGGGGATTTGTAATATCGGTAATAAGGAAGTGAATGTCCGGAAAAAATTCATCTGGCTCTTTCTTGCTCTTACTCTTTTCTTTACCGCATCATGCCTGTTTTATTGTCATTCTCTCATGCTTTGGCTTTTACTCGTGATCTCCTCCTTTGCCCTCATTGTACTCTCGCTTGAAGTCAAATACCGGTTCTGCATTCTGTTTGGCTTCTTCAGCTTGTATAATTTTCAACGGCTCGGAAATCTGAATGAAGTATCCGACAAGGAGAATATCAGGAAGGACAGAAAACGGGTGTGGGAAATTGTTTTGGTTTCCTCAGCCCTTGCGCTTAGTTTTTCCACCGGCATCCATTTGCTGGGGATGTCCTTGCAGAATTTCTGAAAGTTCCGGAGTGCTTAAATCCCTTGAATAGTACAGGGCGTTATATGCATCCGGTGAATAACTTTAAGCTCACTGACCGGCAGCTCAATCGGTGCGCTTCTTTCCGTGCAAATCTTCCGTCAATTCTCATTGCGCTTTATTCTCAGCAAGCTGTCCAGAGCGTTACTAAATGAATCTCCACTTCGAGATGAATTTTTATAAAGTTCCGGTAGTCCAAACTCCCGGTTTCTGATCCTACCCTTCAACTCTTCGGCTTTTAAACCTGTAAAGTTCGAGTCAACATATTCAACAGCCATCGCTTCAAGTATGGTATTGAGATAGAGCTCGTAATTAACTTTTTCACGATGGGATATTTTCAACAGTTGTACCTTGTTTATTGCGGATAAGGCCGAATCCTTCAATCCCAAATTATAATAAGTAGCAGAAAGATTTAACAAGCCTTCTGTAAAAAACGGAGCTATCTTCAGGCCATCTTTATACTTTTCAATGGCTCGGGTGTAATCACCCTTTCTTTCATAACATGTCGCCAGATCATTTATTATTCTGAGATGATTTGGATTTATGGCCAATGCCTCTTCATACAGCGGAATGGCCGCATCAATATTTCCGCTGTAAAAATGTGCCATACCCTTGTACCATGCAAGTGGTGTAGCGGTATGATCCATCTTGTAAAACCATGATGCCGCCTTATCTGCTTCTCTTTCCATTCTGGCAAAATTTTTTGCGAATTGCGCTTTTAGCATTTCTCGTGTATGCAACTCTCCCTGATATCTTGACCATGAGGCAAATACACCAAGGATTGATATGCAAAGGCTTACTATGAGGAACAGTCTGTAGCCATGATTTTTGTTGCTTACCCTAGTCCTTCTTTCAGGGTCATTAAGCAGAATTATGGCTGCATAAAACATCAGGAGCAGCATAGCATAAAACCTGGATCGTGGAAATCCAAAAAAAGACAGCACGGCAAATGCGACCAGGGAAAAACATAACCAGGAAAGCAAACTCTTATGCCTGACATCCTCAGTACCGCATCTGAATTGTAATGATTTTACTATAAGAAAAACAAAAAAGGCAATGTAAAGGATCAAACCCACCGGACCCTGTTCGCAGAGGATCAGAAGAAAATCATTGTGCGGATGCTCAAAATGTACCATCCCGGTATTAATAAAAGGTGTTCCACCGATGCCATACTGTGGCTGTAACAACTTCCAGTTATTCATTCCAACGCCGGTCAGTGGATGGTCTGAGATCATACGGAGGCTGTTCCTCCACAGCAGGATTCTTTCAAAAACACTGTTATCATTGAAAGTACTTGTACTGTCTATGATTCCGGGATTGTTGAGATATTGTTTTGCCACATTGATCTTTCCCCTGAAATTTTCAAAGCTCCCGTAACGGCCGGCTACAGACAAAACTGAGAGCAGAATAACCAAAGCGATCACCAGCATGGCCCATGGTCGATTCTTACTTCTTTTTACCCCAACCTTACTGAATGAGATGAAGGAAAGACCCGGAACCAGTAATGAAAACACAAATGCGGTAATCAATGCGAGCCATGCTGCCACATATTGGAGAATAATGATCCATCCAAAGCAAAGGAATAAAGCGATCACATAAAACACTCTCCATTTCCCGGTACTATCGAAAAAATTCCGGAACAACAATGGAAAAATCATAACCAGAACTTCCGCAAAAAAATTCTTATTCCCCAGACTGCTTCCTATACCAAGGTCAATCCGGAATGGCTTACCGGATTGAAAAAAATCCGAAATAGCAGGGAGGAGTTGCACGAAGGCATACGCGCTGAAAATGATCAGCGCCGGAATGCAGAACCTGCCGGCGATTCCTGCGATTCCCTTTTTTCCACTGAAGAGTATAAAACTGGTAAAGAAAAAGAGATACAATACACTCAATCTGGAGATCTCCCATAACGCATCAAAAGTATTGATGGAGGAAAGGGTGGAAATAAGCATCCATGCAATGGTCGCAATCAGGATGAAGACAAACTTTCCGGAGCTGGAACCAACTTCAACATCCGGCATCCGGAATATTGAATAGGCATAAAAGATCATCATACCGGCGGAACAGACAAGGAATCGCATGGCCAGTCCCGGATCCTGGGTAGATTCAAGCCTGATAGAAGGCAGGAGAATAAACAGACCCGCCAGAAAAAAAAGTGAGAATAAAGAGAGTTTAGTTCCTTTCATACGACAGCCACAACTCAGCGGAAAAATATACGCGATAACATCTCCCGCTTCCGGCAACACGGATCCTTCACTTCTAATTGGATGCAGTTTACAAAATTCCTTGTTTTGGAATGAGATTATTTCTTAACATTACTTCATAGATTTCAATTATGCCGGGACATGCCATGAATGATAGAAAGATCTCCCCTGTGAATACGGTAAGCACACAGGATGTGCTGCTCGCCCTGTACCGGAGAAAGTGGCTTTACCTCCTGCTGATCGTTGTTGCCGGGGTATTTACTTTCTGGTTTCTCCGATACAATCTTTTTACCTATTCTTCGACAGCGACATTTTTTCTGAACAGCGAGAGTCAGGCAGGCAATTCTTCCTCTCAAAGTGAATTCAGGATTCCGGATTTACTCAAATCCGGGGAACAATATGACCGGGCCTACCAGTTGATTAACTCTTCCGCCATGACCGATCATCTCATCAAAAAGTTCAATCTTGTATCGCATTACGGGATTGATACGAGCGCTGAATTCTACTATGAAAAAGCGATAGCTGTTTTGAATAACAGGATCAGTATTAAGACATCTCCTTTTAAACTCATTCAGGTAAGTGTTTCGGATGCACACCGTTACCTGGCCGCGGATATCGCGAATGAAATCGTACGCTATCTCAACGAACTGAACAGGAAAATTCTGGTAGCCTCAATGAAGCAAAAACTCCAGTTGTACGAAAACCTGCTTAAGAATACGCAGGAAGAAAATATCCGTCGTTCCGGTCTCTTTAGCAGACAACTCGAAGAACTCAACAATCTGCTAGGGAGGCTTGAAAGACAAACTGCGAATCAAACAGGCCTTCTTGAGTTGCAATCCAGGCTCAATCAACTCATCTCATCCATGGAAAGGTCAAATGAAGATCTTAGCCGCCTCAAAATATCCTACTCCCTGGCCCTTCAAAGTATCGAATCAAATAATCTTCCAACCATTAACATCGTAACCCTGGCCAGGCCAAGCCACCGGTCTCTCGGATGGCAATCACTTACGATCAGCGCCATTGTAAGTTTTCTTGTGTTTACAGGAATTATCTACTCCATTTATATCAAACTGCGTTATAAAAATTATTTCAGGGTGTTGATGTCAAATAATAAAAACAACGGTGAAGTGGAGGTCCGGCATCAAGAGTCTGTATGAAAAGATATGTGATTCTCGTAGCCGGTGGAAGCGGCAACCGCATGAAGAGTGAAATTCCAAAGCAATTCCTCTCTTTCAAAGGAAAGCCTGTGCTCATACATACGATTGAAAGGTTCCTTGACTTCGATAAAGACATTAACATACTTCTGGTTCTGCCAGAATCCGGTAAGCATTACTGGAATGAATACCTGAAAATCTTTCCTCATCTCTCTCAGGTGAAAGTTGTCAGCGGTGGATCAACAAGGTCGGATTCCGCAAAAGCCGGACTAGATCTCGTACCGGAAGATTGCCTGGTGGCTATACATGATGCCGTGAGACCATTGTTAAGCCAGAGGCTTATCGAAAGATGTTTCGCAACGGCTGAAAGAGCCGGAAATGCTTGCCCGGTTGTAAATACTTCTGACTCCCTTCGTATTAAGGATGACACACAAAACCGGAGTGTTGACCGGTCAGTCTATTTTCAGGTACAGACCCCTCAGTGTTTCCGGGCAAAACTGATCAAGGACGCTTTCCGAAACCGTAAAGACAACAGCTATACCGACGAAATTTCATTGCTTGAAAAAGCCGGACATGAAATCCATCTGGTGGAAGGGGACAGATGGAACATCAAGATTACCTATCCTGAAGACTTACTTGTCGCCGAAACCTTATCATCACTGCTTTAAAACCGCTTTCTCTCAGGAGGGTCTTGGAATCGGAACAATCCCTGCCATATCACCGATCACGTTGACCAGGTCCTTATCCGAAGGAACAATAATCTTTGAATTGGTACCCATGGCTGTTTCAACAGCCTGAAGTCTTCTGAGCAATTGCGCATTACCAACAAAATATTTTTCGGCGGCTTCATTGACCAATGCAATGGCCTGGGCTTCCCCTTCGGCTTCAAGAATCTTGGCCGCCCGTATACCTTCCGCCTTTTTGATCTCGGCACGCTTCTCTCCGTCGGCCCTTGTTTCCATAGCGGTGGCGAAATCTATAGCTGCCATCTTTTCGTTCTCGGCTTTAACGATCTTATTCATGGTCTCCTGAACATCTTTAGGCGGATCTATCTCCTTCAATTCCGTACGCACAATCTCAATACCCCATCCTACCGTTTCATCCAGCAGCGTTGTATAAAGACTCTTATTGATCTTTCCTCTCTCGCTGTTGGCCGACTTCAAAGTCATCGTACCGATGATATTTCTTAAGGTTGTCCGAGCCAGATTGACGATCTGATAGGCTATGTTGTTTACGTTGTACTGAGAATTTTTTACGCTTTCTTCGTCCATCTTGATCTTAAAATAGACCTGGGCGTCGACGCTGGCATTCAGGTTATCGTAGGTAATGATCTCCTGCCTCTCTGCATTTATCATTTGCTCGGTGATATTTACCTGGTACATTTTATCGATCACAGGTATGATCCAGTGAAAACCGGGGTTGGCAAAACGGTTATATTTTCCAAGCCTTTCAATAAGAGCCCTGTGTGTAGGCCTGACAATTCGGATCCCAAGAAACAGGAAAACGAGAATAGCAATAATCAGTGGAGTCCAGTTCATAGTTTTAAAATTTAGAAGATTTGTCCTGTAAAATACGAAAACAAAAAAGCCTGCACAAATTGCAGGCTCTTCAATCTTCTCAAGAGGCTAATCTGAAAAATATATCGAACGTTTACCAGTTGTCCTTATCCTTTACCGCTTTCTCATGTGAGATGTAATCTTTCAGATTAGCAATTAAAGCGGTCATTTCCTGATCAATCTGAATCAGGTATTCATTATACACCGCCTGATAGCCCGGAGCTTCCTTATCAAGCCATTTTTCGCAGGGATAGACTGATGCCTGCTTCCAGACAAATTCAATGATTTCATATTTAAAACGACCGTCACGCGCAGCGATAGTCAACGTGTATTGAACATGCCCGGCATCCCCTCTGACTCCGGATTTATCGGGTGGATTGCTGACTTTAAAACGATGCTTACCCATTATCCGGTTCCCTTCCACGTCATTTTCACGGATCACATCGGTCGGGTTCTTATAATTGGTGTTAAACCAGTCGAGCGATCTTTCATAGAGGGTTTTGGCGGTCACTCCTTTGACTTCAACAACACCCTCATAGGTGATCATTTTGGTAATGGGATCTACCGGTACAGGCGTCGCGGTAGTACTTGATTTATCCTGTGAATGGATTCCGGTAAACGGAAGTGTATAAAGCAGCAGACTTAAAAAAGAGAATTTCATCTGTTGTAGTTTTACACAAAACTACGGCAAAAATTAAAAAATATTGTACTAACTCTGAACGAGTACCTTGATCTTCATTCCGGGTCTAATATTCCGGGCATCCGTGATGCGGTTTATCCTCTTAAGCTCTTCTACGGTAGTACCTTCATACTTTTTGGCAATGCTGGTGAGCGTGTCTCCGGGCATGACGGTATGGTAAACATAACCGGTCTTTTCAGCCTTTGCCAGGCTTGTCCTTACCGGCGTGTTCTGTTTAGGTGCCGGGTTAACCTTTTTTGGACTGGCTGAAGCTGTTGCAGTCTTATTATTATCCGAAGCCGCCGGGGGATTTTCAACAAGGGTATTGTCATCCTCCAGTTCAGATCCATTGGCCGGTTGCTTTATGAATACTTTCCGTTCCACATGCTTGTACACCGTTAGTGTTTGACCGGCGTAGATTCGGTTGGAGTTCGAAATTTTTGAATTCCACTTCTTCAGATCCTGAACCGTGCAGCGGTATTTTGCAGCGATCAGGGAAAGACTTTCACCGGAGCGGACCTGGTGGGTTTTTCTTACCTTCTCCTTTACCGTAACCATTTCCCCGTTCGCCGGTGATTTAACTTCGGTTTTTTCAGCCAGCGGATTCTCACAATAGGGTCCAAGTTTGTCTAGTCCGATGGAAGTATAATAATCATTGAAAAGATCTCTCATGATATCATTCCGGATCTGAGGACCCCTGCAACCGAAAAGTATACCGACAATTCTGTGATCGCATTTAGCGGTGGTGGCAACCAAACAAAAACCCGCGCGTTTCGTGTATCCTGTCTTTAAACCATCAACCTCCCCGCTGTAATCAATAGTAAGTCTGTTATGATTCCGGATGACACTGGTCGCCTTGCCATTCTCTATTGAGGCATATCCCATCCCTGCGATTTCAAGGATCTCCTGATACTTCAGCATTTCAAGTGTAAGGAGTAACTGGTCGATCGGAGTGGATGAATTATCATTCATCCATTTCGAGGCCGGTAATCCGGTAGGATTACCATAAAAAGTATTCTGCATGCCAAGTTCTCTTGCCCGTATATTCATCCTGTTTATCGCAGCCGGCAGGTCCCCCTTACCCAGGAATCTTGCCATTTGTTCAGAACATTCGTTGTTGGAGGCGATCATGGAAGCTTTAAAGAGGTCTCGAAGTGTATAACTGACCGTTGAACTGACCTTACGCCTGTTTTTACCGCGACCCCGGTACTCGATCCTGGTCCATTGGACTTTATCTTCCCATGCGACTATCCCATTACGAACATCCTCAACCGCAAGCAAGGCAACCATCATTTTAGTCAGGGAAGCTATCGGGTAGGCATTATACATATTCTTTTGCCAGATGACCTGCCTGTTCTCCACGTCATATAGCATTCCGGCCCGTACTTCCGACTCATTTACGTTCAGAGCCAACTCTTTCTTCAGGGAAATAAGATCACTCAGCTTGTCAGGATTCAGCGCATTGAGGGTGTCTGAAGACAATACACCGGAATTTGCAGAAACGCTGAAGACCATGAGCATTGAGCCCATGGCTGAGGTTAATACAAAAAACAATATTCCACGATGCATTTTTCTCATCATCTCAATCCTTCGCAGTTTTCTTAAAATGAATATAAGCCCCTCCTGGATGAATGTCAATCAATTATTGGTGAAAGCTGACTTATCATCAGTAAACCGACTTATAAATATACTGAATTGCACTTAAAACGTTTCGTCAATTCAAGGATATCTAACGCAATAAATAAAATTTAATTAAAATTTCATGTAAAAAATGACACATTTCTTACCAAAATAATGTTCAAAAATGTTTTCTATTGTTCAGGGGCATACCCGTCCATCAGCAGATACAAAGCTCTTCTCGATACAGGAAAAGTTATTTAAAGTTTCTCTGCTCAAAACAGAGGTACAACAAATGATGATTCCGTGAGCGCGATTTTTTCCGGATCAGTATTCCCGATCCAGTTGACCCCGGGTTTACGGTATTTTTCCAGGCTTCCGAATTGTTTATCGATCCCTAAAAATTCCGCGCCATTCCGGGTTGCCCAGACAATGCTTTCGCTGAATTTCAGATCTGGAAAATTCTTGTGCAGGGTCTTTAACTCATTGAGTATGGAAAGCGCGTCGTTTGAGGCGTAACTGTCAGTACCTACTGTGATCCTGGCCATTTCTTTCATGAACACGGTAACATCAGGTAACTTGTTTTCAATATACAGGTTTGCTCCCGGGCAAAGGCACCACCACACAAATAGACTGTAAAGATGCGCCCATCGGATATCTTCCTGCTGACTGTAGGTATTATGTACAAACTGTATCTTATTGCACTTTGGCAAATGAACAAAAGCCGATGCAAGGCTTCTGAAACCGGTTGGTTTCCATTCGCTGAATGAACCGGTGAGTTTTTTCAGCGTCTGCAACAGGTCACCCGTACCACTGAGGTACATCTCAGTCTCACCGGCACATTCCTGATTATGCATACAGAGGACCGAATCATTGACATAGGCGTGGTCTGAAATAAGCTTGAATAGTTTTGTTGAGACCGAATAAGGCGAATGCGGAACGATCGATGCTCTAAGCGATTTATTTGCAAAGTCATCATAAAGGGACAGCCCTTTATTGAAAACATCATGAGCTCTTGTGCTGTCCAGGTCAAACAACTCGATGAAGGAATGATAATGTATACGGCTGTTCACCTTGACCTGAATACTTGAATTGTCATTGCTGATATCTCCAACAGCAACAATGCCATTCGACACCATCTCGCTGTCTGCGTCATAGGCGGCGGCGACGATTTCATCAGGACCCGCATTTCTTGAATTTACCAGGTCTGTGATAAAAGCCGGAAGTCCTCCCTTGCCTCTGATCCTTCCTTTGAGGTAAGAAAGTTCCAGGTGGCAGTGCGCATTCACAAAACCCGGACAAAGGAACCCTCTGAATCTTTCGATTGAGGCATCCCCGGGAAGAGAATCCGCATCCGAAAGCAGATCAAGGATGGTTCCGTCATCCTCCGTAACCAATACGGCGTCCCTCATGGGAGCCGAACTAACCGGGAAAATCAGGTCTGCACTCAGAAATCTCACGCCGTAAAAATACTGTAAATAAGCATTAACGCGTTTCCGTACGGGAGGAGTTTACGCTGTCTATTGCTACCTTTGTATTCACAATGATTGCTGCGAAAAAAAACATACGAAGTCTGAGCCTCGAAGAACTGAAAAACTGGTTCATTCTGGAAGATGAACAGGCATTCCGGGCAAAACAGGTATGGGAATGGTGTTGGAAAAAGAGCGCGCGGAATTTTGACGAAATGAGCAACCTCAGTAAGGAATTAAGGGAGAAGCTCAAAGATCATTTTAGTTTTCACGCCGTAAGTATCGACACTTTCCAGGTCAGCAGGGACAAAACGATCAAGAATGCTTTCCGTTTATATGACGGAAACATCGTGGAAGGCGTTCTTATTCCAACCGATACAAGAATGACCGCCTGCGTTTCTTCGCAGGTTGGATGTAGCCTGACCTGTGCCTTCTGTGCAACCGGTAAGCTTGCCAGGATCAGGAATCTGGATGCCGATGAGATCTATGATCAGGTTGCTCTGATACGTGAACAAAGTGAACAACAATACGGCATTCCCCTCACTAACATTGTTTACATGGGAATGGGTGAACCATTACTCAATTATGCAAATGTCCTGAAGAGTATTGACAGGATCACTTCAGAAGACGGACTTCACATGTCTCCGCAACGTATAACGGTCAGCACGGCCGGAATTGCCAGGATGATCAGACAATTGGGCGATGATGAAGTGCGGTTCAATCTTGCCTTATCCCTGCATGCGGCAAATGATGAGAAGAGAAATAAAATTATGCCAATCAATGAGCATAACAGCCTGGATGCCCTGGCCGGCGCTTTGAATTATTTTTATGACAAGACCGGAACCAGGGTTACTTTTGAATTTATTGTATTCAACGGTTTCAACGATGGATTAAGGGATGCAGAAGAACTACTTCATTTCTGCAGAAAGGTAAAAGCCAAGGTAAATCTGATTGAGTACAATCCTATCGAAGGCGGTGAATTCAGGAACGCAGCCATTGACAAAATCGATGACTTCAAAAGCCTCCTCGAAGACAATGGAGTGATCGTGAACATAAGACGAAGCCGGGGCAAAGACATTGATGCAGCCTGCGGACAATTAGCCAACAAAAATGAACACGCTGTGGTAAAATTTAAAAAACACTGATCCGGATAATTCCGCCCAAAGCATTCTTTAACTCTCTGAATAACAGGACTTGATAGAATGAGCAAGGGTTCAGAACAGCTCAACAAACCAATGCCGGAAGCTGCACATTCAGATTTTCAGCATGAGAAAGATAAAAGAAAGTAAAAAAACAATTAGCTGAAGCTGAACAAGGCTAATTGCAATTGAAGATCGTGTAATTTTTATTTACTGAAATTAGCCTTTATTGAATGGAAATCCGGACCGAGGTTTTTGCAGGCAGACTAAAGATCATTCACCGATTTACTTAATTTCGTAGCCCGCATGCCACAGGAATTAAATCAGATAAAGGCGCCGATCGCCCGTGCCATGGATGAATTTGAACGTAAGTTCAGGACTTCCATGAAAAGTTCCGTTCCGCTGCTCGATCGCATCACACACTATATAGTCAAGCGCAAGGGAAAACAAATGCGGCCTATGTTCGTGTTCTTGTCGGCCGGACTGTGTGGTCAGGTGAATGAAACCAGTCATCGTGCCGCTACACTGATCGAACTGTTGCATACGGCAACACTGGTTCATGATGATGTGGTTGACGACAGTAATGAACGAAGGGGATTCTTCTCACTCAATGCACTCTGGAAAAATAAAATCGCGGTACTGGTTGGCGATTATCTGCTGAGCAAAGGACTGTTGTTGTCGGTGGCAAATAAAGACTTTGAACTGCTTAGCATTGTTTCCGATGCCGTACGGGTGATGAGCGAAGGAGAATTAATGCAAATAGAAAAAGCGAGAAAACTGGATATCAGCGAAGATGTCTATTTTGAGATCATACGGCAGAAGACGGCTTCACTCATTGCATCCTGTTGCGCAAGCGGAGCCTGTTCTGCCGGTGCCGGCAAGGAAACGATAGAAAGCATGAGGCTCTTCGGCGAAGCTATCGGCATCGCTTTTCAGATTAAGGATGATTTGTTTGATTTTGGACCGGAGGGAATCATTGGTAAACCAACGGGTATTGATATCAAGGAAAGTAAAATGACTCTCCCGCTGATTCACGCATTGTCAAATGCGGATTATGCGGACAGGAAACGGATCATCAACATCATCAGAAATCATAATACAGATGACCGCAAAGTGAAAGAAGTGATCGCTTTTGTCAAAAATTCGGGTGGTATTGATTATGCCTTCAGCAAAATGATGGAACACAGGGATCTTGCGTTCACCATGCTTGACAAGTTCCCGGATTCGGAATATAAAGATTCACTCATTGGTTTGGTACGGTACACCACCGAAAGGAATCACTGATAATTATGAACCTTAATAAATTCTTTTATCTGCTTTCGTCGCTTCTGGCATTCCTTGCAGTCTTTATTTATTTTTCCCCTTCTGTAGTTACGACTGATTTTATTTATCCGGTCCGTGTCGATTCGGTTTACGCAATCCTGCATGATGAACTTCCGGGAGACGTTCCTGCAGATTCCGGTAAAATTATCCCTGAGTCTTCCAAAGTCTTCAACCCCTCATCACTGGGTCTTTCCTACCATCAGTTTAATGTAAGGACCATCGACAAGCTGATGCTGAGAGGATGGTATGTTGAAGCGGCGGATACACCTGCCAATACCATTATCCTTATTCATGACCTCAACCAGAGCAAGATAAATTTACTGGACCATATCAGGCAGTTTCATGACAGAGGGCTTAATGTATGTGCTGTGGATCTGCGTGCACACGGCAACAGCGATGGCATTGAATTCAGTCCGGGAATGCCTGCCATCCTTGACATAAAAATGATCATAGATGAATTATTACTCAGAGCGAACACGAATCATCTTGTCCTGATGGGATTCGGACTCGGGTCTGCGATCGCCATGCAGGTTGCAGCCTATGACGGACGATGTGATGCCATAATACTTCAAAGCCCCTCCAATAATTTATCGAATTATCTCGAACGCTATGCACACAATAAATGGGGCCTCATGAAATTCCTTTGGTATCCTGTGTTCATCAGGAAAGCAGAAGGTCTGCTTCAATACAGTGTCGGGGAGCTGGATCTGTCTGTCATTGCCAGGTATACAAAAACACCGGTCCTTTTTATTTCTGCTTCCGATGATAACCTGAGCTTTACGACAGAGATACTAGCCATCTATGACTCGTCTTCGGCAAGGCAGAAATCACTATATTTGGTCAAGGATGCAGACAGGAATTCCATTGAAGAAACAGCAGGTGCGGCCTATTATAACCGGGTCACCCAGTTCATCAACCAGGCCATTCCAAGAAAACCCAAGAGCAGCCGTTTTAAGAAATTTACCTGATGATCAGTAAAGAAACCATAGACAGGATATTTGACACCGCAAGGATTGAAGAGGTAGTCGGCGATTTCGTCACACTGAAGAAAAGAGGGACCAACTGGCTGGGTTTATGTCCGTTTCATAATGAAAAAACTCCCAGTTTCAACGTAAATCCGGTACGTAATATTTATAAATGTTTCGGTTGTGGCAAAGGCGGCAGTGCCGTTAATTTTGTCATGGAGCATGAACAATACACCTACCCGGAGGCTCTCCGTTATCTGGCCCGCAGGTATAATATTCCAGTTGAAGAAAGCACACCTGATCCTCAGGAAGAACAATTGCGCGACGACAAGGAGAGTCTATTCGTCTTGAACAGTTTTGCGCAAAGAATCTTCTCCGAACAATTACATAGTACGGAAGAAGGTAAATCGGTAGGCTTAAGCTATTTTAAGGAGAGGGGCTTTTCAGAGGAGACCATTCAGAAATTCCAGCTCGGTTATGCACTTAATAACTGGAGTGTGTTTTCAGACCTTGCCCTGAAAAACGGGTACCTGCCTGAATTTCTTTTACGTACCGGGCTGAGTATTGAGAGAGAATCCGGCCAGCAATCAGATACTTCGAAGGATAAAAGCCTTTATGACCGCTTCCGCGGCAGAGTGATGTTCCCCATACATAACATGACCGGGAGGGTGATCGGTTTTGGCGGAAGGGTATTGAAGAAAGATGAGAAGACGGCTAAATATGTCAACTCACCAGAATCTGACATTTACCATAAAAGCCGCTCACTCTACGGTATTTTCTTCGCGAAAAAAAGTATCGTCCAACGGGATAACTGTTACCTGGTGGAAGGCTATACGGATGTGATCTCACTGCATCAGGCAGGGATTGAAAATGTAGTTTCGTCATCAGGCACCTCGCTTACCACCGACCAGATAAGGCTCATCGGCCGATATACTAAAAACATTACCGTACTTTTTGACGGAGATACGGCAGGTATCAAAGCTTCCATGAGAGGGATAGACCTGATTCTTGAGGAAGGCTTGAATGTGCGTGTAGTGCTTTTCCCCGACGGAGAAGATCCGGATTCATACAGCAGGAAACACAGCTACAGCGAAACCCTGGATTTTATCACGGCCAAGGCGGAAGACTTCGTAGTATTCAAAACCGGTTTATTACTTGCCGAAGTAAAGAATGATCCTGTACGGAAAGCAGCTCTCATCCGTGATATTGTGGAAACCATTTCCAGGATACCTGATCCCATCATACGCGCTATGTATGTGAAAAAGAGCAGCACGATGCTGGAGATCGCGGAACCAATCCTCATCACTGAACTGAATAAGATCAGAAGGCAGGAACTGAAAAAGATCATCCCGCCCGATGATGCGGATGAACTCATGCCACATACCCTCCTGCCTCATGACCAGGGTGCGGAAATTTTCAGTACGGAGATGCAGGAAAGAAATATCATCCGGCTCCTTCTGAACTTTGGAACACATATGCTGGATATCGCTGAGGAAGACAATAATGTAGTAAACATCAGTGTAGCCCAATATATCGTTGATGAACTTAAACGTGACAATATTGATTTTGAAAATCAACTCTACAACGGAATCCTGAATGAGTATGCAGCAATCCTTGCTCAAAACACCTTGCCTGAACCCTTTCATTTTCTCAATTCAGAAAACCGGGAATTCAGTGAATTGGCTGTGGAATTGTTATCTCCCAGATACGTGCTCAGCGAAGAATGGGAAAGAATGCACAAGATTTATGTGCCGGTGGAAGAACATCTGCTGAAAGAATCAGTGATCAACACCGTGAACCATTTGAAGAACAAGAAAGTTCTTAGAATGCTTGAAGAAAATCAGAAAAAGATCAAAGAGGCAGACCAGGCTGGTCAGGATTACAGCGAGCTCATGCAGCAGCATCAGCAACTTGAAAACGTAAAAGTCAGGATCGCCAAAGAACTGGGAATAGATATCCTCCGATAGTAGCCCGTACGTCAGGTAAGATTTTTTGAACCTTGCTTCTTCTTACCGGTAATCATTTTCAGGTTTGCCACTTCCATATCGGTCAGGAATCTCCAGCGTCCGCGAGGCAGGTCTTTCTTGGTGAGCCCCGCAAATACAACGCGGTCAAGTTTCTTGACTTTGTAGTCAAGACTTTCAAAAATGCGCCGGACAATCCTGTTTCTGCCCGAATGCAATTCAACTCCTACAATGTCGCCACCTCCAGAGGTGTAGGCAATCTCATCCACCTTGATGAAACCGTCAGGCAATTGAATGCCTTCAAGGATACGGTCCATATCCGGCTTCTTCAGCGGTTTATCCAGCTCCACCTGATAAATCTTCTGAACTTCAAAGGAAGGATGAGTCAATCGGGTTGCCAGCTCTCCGTCATTGGTGAATAACAAGACCCCCGTAGTATTGCGGTCCAGTCGCCCGACAGGATAAACCCTTTCCCTGCCGGCTTTAGCGATAAGACTCATAACAGTTTTTCTCTCATCGGGATCATCTGTTGTAGTAATAAAATCTTTCGGCTTATTAAGCAAAATATACACTGGTCTTTCACCCCGGAGGGTTTCATTATTGTATTTCACCACATCGCCTTCCCGTACCTTGTAGCCCATCTCTGTCACAATCTCTCCGTTCACCGAGACAACACCGGCGGCGATCAGTTCATCCGCCTGCCTTCGTGAACAGATGCCCGCATTCGAAATATACTTGTTCAATCGTATACCGGACTCGGAATTCTCCTGCAGCACTGTGGTTTTATGAGGCGCACGCGTCTTGCTTCTTCTTCTGTCCCCGTATAATTCATGAGACTCCTTGCGGTTCCATCTTTGCTCCCCGTCACTGTCTCTTTTTTCACCTTGCCTGGCAGTCTGATACCTTCCCTCATTCTGTCCTATCCTCTTCCTGCGTTCTTTCAGACCTCCCTCACCCGGAGAGAAATATTTTCCTTCCGAACGTTTCTTTGTCCTGCTGCGTGACACGCTTCTCTCTTTTTCAGGATAAGCCTTACGCTTCCTTTCAGTGGTTCCATCATCAGGAGATTTTCTTTCATCGCGATCGCGTACCGGTCTGGAATGGCCTCTTTTGCTCCTGTCCTTTGAAAATCCTCTTTCCTCCTTGCGATCCCATTCCGGTCTTTCACCCTGCCTTCTCTTTTTACCAAATCCTGAAGCAGACGGGCTTCTTCTCCTTCCCTTCGAAGATTCTGAACGGTCTCCGGCTCTTTCAGAAAATCCCGGATTTTCAGCTTTGCCGGTCGTCCTGACTTTCCGCTTGTTGCTGAATTTTCCTTTAGCGCTGCCTGCTGCTTTCCTGTACTTGCTCATAAGATTGTATCTGACACAAAAATATGCAAATAAAACATGTCAGGACGAAGAGGGCAACACTAAAAACCGCATCCGGGTACGAATGATAAACATCTGCTGGTAATGAAATGGCCAGGCCAGGAATGAACTCGGCGGTATTGGTCTCCAGATGTTGCAAATAACTGACTTCATCACGCTTTGTCTTGGAACAAATTTCCGGATACATAAGCCAAAGGGTAGCACAAAACAAGATTTAGAATAAGATCATAACAAGTAGAAAGCGGATTACTTATACCATTGGGTAAAAAGCATCCTCTATATGTTCGATCGATGTGTACTTTTCATTGGTAATTACAATGATGATATCAAATCGACTCTCTTTCTCAGGATGAAATTCCCTGGCGTAATTATCTGAGGCCTTGATAATCTGACGTTGCTTCTTTTTTGAAATAAGCAGGGATGGATCGCTCAGGTATGCTGAAATTCTTGTCTTTACTTCTACAAAAACCAACATTCCCTGATCTTCAGCCACTATATCCACCTCCGCATGGTCATACTTATAATTTCTGGAATGAATCTGATATCCCTTTGATATCAAATGGTTCACGGCCAGACCTTCACCATATATGCCAAGTTCTGATGGTTTCATCAGGAACTGAAACTAAGGCTTAGTTTCTCACCAACGCTCAACCTGACTTCTCTTCCGAAAATGAGAGGATAATTGTTTGGAATATGGCCTGCCGGGAAACCAAAAAATACCGGATACTTATATTCTATCACGGCTTCGGCTATGATCTCTTCCGCACTTTTCCCGAATGGTATGTCATTATCCTTCATCTCTGTCATGCTGCCCACGATGAGGCCGGCAAGCGATGCCAGTTTACCGCTTCGTTTAAGTTGCATCATCATCCTGTCTATATGATAAAGATATTCGTCGAGATCTTCAAGGAAGAGGATCTTCCCTCCGGTTTCAATATCAGAAGGAGTCCCTGAAAGGGTATGCAAGATGCTCAGATTGCCTCCAACCAGTTGCCCCCTTGCATTTCCGGGTCTGTTCAGTTTTCCTGCCCCTGTTGATTGCTTAGTCATAGTATAACGGAGACTCTGCCCGAAAAGAGTATCTCTGATCACATTCTGACAATTTGCATTCGATTTCGGAAGACTGAAAACCAGGGGTGCATGCAGGCTTTCCGCTTCAGCGTGTTTATGAGCCTGAGAATGGATAACGGTTATGTCGCTGAAGCCAATAAGCCACTTGGGTTTTTTGCGGAATCTCTTCCAATCAAGCCGGTCGATGATCCTTACCGTTCCATAACCGCCGCGGGCAAAGAAGATGGCAGCGGTAGTATTACTGTTCAGTGCGGTTTGAATGTCAGCCAGACGCTCCGCATCCGTTCCCGCAAATTGGCGGTCCGACCTGAACAGATTTTTTCCAAACTTTACCTTGAGGCCCCAGCTCTCAATGATATCAACCGACGGTTTTATTTCTACCCTGGAAATTTTTCTTGCCGTTGAAACTATCGTAACTGTATCGCCTTCTTTCAGATAGGGTGGTCGGATCATATTCTTATCTTTGCGGCGAAGTTAGCTGAATTTTGCATGGTGATGAAGTGAAGCATACACTCTCAAACATTACACTTAATATCTGCTGATATTCGTCTGATAGATAATTGAATTTGCATTGATATGAAACGATCTCTTGTAACGGCAGCCTTGCCCTATGCCAACGGACCGGTACACATTGGTCATCTGGCAGGGGCTTACCTGCCTGCGGACATATATGTACGTTTTCTCAGAGCGATAGAAACAGATGTGAAATTTATCTGCGGTTCCGATGAGCACGGCGTACCGATTACACTACGTGCACGCAAGGAAGGGATTACTCCCCAGGAGGTAGTCGATAAATACCACGAGATCATTAAAAACAGTTTTAAAGCGTTTGGCATTAGTTTCGATATTTATCACCGCACCTCATCGACGCTCCATCATAAAACAGCTGCCAACTTCTTCACAACATTATACGAAAAGAATATTTTTACCGAAGAAACGTCTGATCAGTATTATGATGAAGAAGCAAATACTTTTCTGGCTGACCGTTATATAACCGGCACTTGTCCTAATTGCAATAACCCGAATGCCTATGGCGATCAGTGTGAAAAGTGCGGGAAGAGTCTGTCTCCTTCAGATCTTCTCAATCCGCATTCACAACTCAGCGGAAAACCACCTGTACTTAAAAAAACAAAACACTGGTATCTGCCCCTTGACCGCTTTCAGAAAGAATGGCTGGCCGACTGGATCATAAGTCACGAAAAGGACTGGAAGAATAATGTATTTGGTCAATGTAAATCCTGGCTCGATCAGGGATTACAACCCAGGGCGGTTACACGTGATCTTGACTGGGGAGTACCGGTTCCATTGCCGGACAGTGTAGGGAAAGTTCTGTATGTATGGTTCGATGCACCAATCGGATATATCTCCGCCACAAAGGCTTTGTTCGAAAACACATCTGATCCCTCCGGATGGGAAAAATACTGGAAAGACAAGGATACAAATCTCCTCCACTTCATCGGAAAGGATAATATCGTTTTCCATTGCCTCATCTTTCCGGCCATGCTGAAAGAACATGGCGGTTTTATCCTTCCGGAAAATGTGCCTGCCAATGAATTCCTGAACCTGGAAGGGGATAAAATTTCAACGTCAAGAAACTGGGCTGTATGGCTTCATGAATATCTTGAAGAATTTCCCGGCAAGCAGGATGTATTGCGTTACGTACTCTGTGCAACGGCTCCCGAAACCAAAGACAATGATTTTACCTGGAAGGACTTTCAGGCAAGAAATAATAACGAACTTGTAGCCATACTGGGAAACTTTGTGAACCGGACCCTGGTACTCACTCAAAAATATTTTGAGAATAAAGTACCTGAAGCCTCAGCGCTCACCCGGGAAGATCAAAGTTGTCTTGATCTCATCCGGGAAAGCCCCTCGCGTATTGAGGAAAACATACTTCGTTTCCGGTTCAGGGATGCACTTTTCGAATTGATGAATCTTGCCAGGGCGGGCAATAAATACCTCGCAGACCAGGAACCCTGGAAATTATACAGCCAGGATCCTCAAAGAGTAAAAACCATTCTGAACACTTCTCTGGAAGTCACGGCAACCCTGGCTTACCTGATGGAGCCTTTTCTTCCCTTCACTGCCGGCAAATTGCTCGGAATGCTTCGCTTGGCTTCAGGATCCTGGAAAAGTGTACTTGGAAAAAAGATCTTTGAACCCGGTCACCAGCTTGGTGAAGCCGCCTTACTCTTTGAAAAAATAGAAGATATGGAAATTCAAAAACAGATTGATAAGCTGAAAACCAGCAAGGAGGCCAATGCACAGAATATACCCCAGGCTAGTCCGGCTAAAAGCATGACCAGTTTTGAAGAATTCCAGAAGATGGATATCAGGGTAGGAACCATTCTGGCTGCGGAAAGGGTACCTAAAACCGATAAATTATTAAAGCTTCTCATCGATACGGGAATTGACCAACGAACGGTGGTTTCCGGGATCGCTGCCGATTACAAACCTGAAGAAATAATTGGAAAACAGGTAAGCATTCTGGTGAATCTTGAACCCCGGAAAATCAAAGGGATCGAATCCAAAGGAATGATCCTCATGGCTGAAAATGCCAATGGACAACTTGCTTTTGTCAGCCCGGTCAGGGAAATTGAAAACGGAGGAACGATTCGTTAAATCCCCCAAAAGGGTTGAATTATTTAAATAAAGCCGTTTTGGAGGCGAGAGCTGAAACCTTCCAGGCTATTAAAATCCATCACGGCCTTTACTTCAAAAGGTAGTACAGCCTGTAAAATTCTGTTTGCCGTGCGGATTTTATCCTTATCTTTGCAGCGAATTCAGACGGGAAAAGGAAGGGGACAAGAGTCCCCTTTTTTATTAAGTATATGAATATCAAGCAGAAAATCGAAGAACTGGTTGAAAGTAAACTGGAGGGCAGCGAAAACTTTCTTGTCGAAGTCAAGCTAAGTCCTGCAAAGATAATTGTCAGTCTTGATCATCCGAAGGGGATCAGGCTGGATGATTGCATTGCCATGAACCGGTTTTTACAGAAAGAACTTGAACAAACGGACATCTTTGAAAAGCACGAACTTGAAGTAGGTTCTCCCGGAATGGAAGAACCGCTCAAAGTACTGAAGCAGTTCAAGAAAAGAATCGGACAAAAAGTGAATGTACTTACTTTTGACGGGATGAAAAGAACGGGTGTGCTCCTTGCCGCTGATGAATCTACGCTGACGCTTGATGAAGAAATTCCTCTAAAAAGCGGCAGGAAAAACGAAAAACAGATTAAAAGGTTCGAAATCCCTTTCACACAAATAAAAGAAACAACAGTTAACTTCTCTTTCGATAAAATCATTTGACACAAATGAAAAAGACAATTGAAAAAAACGAACACACTGAATTGGTTGAAGCCTTTTCGGAATTCAAAGAACTGAAGAACATCGACCGCGCCAGCATGATGAGCATTCTGGAAGATGTGTTTAAAAACATGATCAAGAAAAAGTACGGTACCGCCGACAATTTTGACATCGTTATCAATACTGACAAAGGAGATCTTGAGGCTTTCAGAAACAGGCTCATCGTGGAAGATGATCAGGTTGAAGATCCCTCCACCCAGATAGCCTATTCCGAAGCAATTAAAGTTGAACCGGATTTTGAAGTGGGCGAAGACTTTTCTGAAAAAATACGCTTCAGTGATTTTGGAAGACGTGCCGTACTTGCGGCCCGCCAGAACCTGATGGCCCGCGTGCAGGAGCTTGAGAAAGAAGGAATATTTAAAAAATACAAAGATCGCGTAGGCGAGATTATCACAGGCGAAGTGTACCAGACATGGAAAAAAGAAACGCTTATCATGGATGATGACGGCAATGAGCTTTTATTACCGAAGTCGGAGCAGATCCCAAGCGACTTTTTCAAAAAAGGTGACAGCGTACGCGCGGTTGTCTTACGGGTTGAAATGATCAACGGAACTCCAAAGATCATCCTGTCACGCACGTCGCCGCTCTTCCTGGAGAAATTATTTGAACTTGAAGTACCGGAGGTTTTTGACGGACTCATCACAATGAAAAAAATTGTACGTGAACCGGGCGAAAGAGCTAAGGTAGCGGTTGAAAGTTATGACGACCGCATTGATCCTGTCGGCGCCTGTGTCGGGATGAAAGGTTCCCGTATCCATGGAATCGTCCGCGAACTCCGCAATGAAAATATTGATGTGATCAACTACACCAATAATATCCCGCTCTTTATTTCCCGGGCTCTTGCACCGGCCAAGATCACAACAATTAAGCTTGATGAAGAAAAGAAAAGAGCTTCTGTGTTCCTGAAACCGGATCAGGTTTCTCTTGCAATAGGAAAAGGAGGCAACAACATTAAACTGGCCGGTCGACTTACCGGATATGAAATTGATGTATACCGCGACAGTGACGAGGATGGAGAGGATGTGGATATCGATGAGTTTTCTGATGAGATTGAACCGTGGATAATCGATGAACTCAAAAACATTGGTTGCGATACGGCGAAGAGTGTGCTTGAATTACCGATTGAAGACCTGGTAAAGCGTACCGATCTGGAAGAAGAAACCATCAAGGAAGTGATCCGCATTCTGAAATCGGAATTCGAATGATCAAACCGGAGCGCCCGGATCAAGCCGTCCACTCCGCTAACAATAATAAATTCATACCTTGCAGAAGAAGTATCGTGCAGGCTGATTAACAAGTATGGCAGAAATACAAAAGTCAATCCGTTTAAGTAAAGCGATCAAGGAGTTTAACCTGAGCCTGGATCACATCGTTGATTTCCTTAAGAATGAAGGATTCAGCATTGAAAGCAACCCTAATGCGAAATTACCCGGGGATGCATATGCTTTGCTTTTAAAGGAATTTCAAAGTGATAAAACCGCCAAAGAGGAAGCCCAGCAGCTTACACAAGCCAAACTCAAGAAAGAGCAATCGGTAGTACTTGAAGCGGATGAATCCAAAAAGCCGGCTGCTAAAAAAGAAGAAGAGGGCAATGAGATTCTGATCAAAAATATCAGCGTTGCCGACATGTTGAAGGAAGAAAAGCCAAAGAAAAAAGCGGCGGCAAAATCCGAGACCAAGGAGATTGTCAGGGAAGTAATAAAAGCAAAGGCTGAAAAGGTTGACGGGCCAAAACTGGTCGGAAAGATTGAGATAGAAGAGAGTCCGGCTAAAGGCGAAAAGAAGAAAAAGACAACCGCGAAGAAAAAGGCGGATGGCGCACCGGAAGTTGAAGAAGTAAAAAAGGAAACCAAGGAAAAACCCGCGAAGAAAACTACCGCCAAAAAGAAAGTTAAAACTGAAGAAGAGGTAGTTGAACCGGAAGCGGAGATAGTGAATACTCCGGAAAGTATGGCTGCACCGGAAACGCCCCTCGCCGGAACGGAAGAAAAATCTCCGGAAATTTCAGCTGCCGGCACCGAAATTCCGACCGAGCAGAAGGAAGAAATTCACAGGGTGAGTATTGACAAATTATCCGGGCCTACTGTCCTTGGTAAAATCGAACTGCCCACAGAACCTGCGAAACGTAAACCCGTTGCCTCTTCTTCCGGAACGGTAGAAGAAAGAGGAAAGAAAAAACGTAAGCGTACCGACAGAAAGACAGGAGCACAACCCGTTCCTCAGGATAAAAGAGATCAGGCACGCAGCACAAGCCCGGCAAGGGATCGTTCAGGATTCCGTGCTCCTTCCAAAACCGAACCGACGGAAAAAGAAATTCAGGATCAGATTAAAGCCACGCTTGCAAGGCTCAGCGGAGCGGGCAAGTCCAAGTCTTCCAAAATGAGAAAACTTCGACGGGAAGAAAGGGCTGAAGAGCAGCGTGAGCAGGAAGCTGTCGAAGCCGGACAAAAAACGATTAAGGTTACCGAATTTGTCACGGCAAATGAACTGGCCAAAATGATGGACGTTGGCGTTACGGATGTGATCTCTACTTTCATGTCTCTCGGCATGTTTGTTTCCATCAACCAGAGACTGGATGCTGAAGCTCTCAGGGTCGTAGCGGAAGAATTCGGATATAAGGTGGAATTTGTTTCAGCCGATGTTCAGGAAACCATCGGCGTTGAAGAAGATAAGCCTGAAGACCTCTTACCAAGGGCTCCTATTGTTACAGTCATGGGACACGTTGACCATGGAAAAACTTCTCTGCTCGATTACATCAGAAAAGCGAACGTAATCGCAGGTGAAGCCGGAGGAATTACCCAGCACATTGGAGCCTACGCGGTTCAGCTTGAAAATGGAAAACAAATCACCTTCCTCGATACTCCGGGTCACGAGGCTTTCACGGCGATGCGCGCCAGAGGAGCAAAAGTGACCGACGTAGCGATCATTGTGATTGCCGCAGATGATAATGTGATGCCTCAAACCATTGAAGCGATCAATCACGCACAGGCGGCTAATGTACCCATGGTGTTCGCCATAAACAAGGTGGATAAACAAGGTGCGAATCCCGAAAAAATAAAGGAACAGCTCAGCAAGATGAACATCCTGGTGGAAGACTGGGGCGGGAAATATCAATGCCAGGAAATCTCAGCCAAGAAAGGAATGAATATAGAAGCGCTTCTTGAAAAGGTATTGCTGGAAGCCGAATTACTTGAACTGAAAGCCAATCCAAACCGTCGTGCAAATGGTACGGTTATCGAATCGATGCTTGATAAAGGTCGCGGTTATGTCATGACTGTACTTGTTCAGGCAGGTACGTTGCGCGTAGGTGACGTACTGCTTGCCGGTTGTTACAGCGGACGCGTGAAAGCTCTTTTCAATGAACGGGGATTCCGTATCAAAGAAGCAGGCCCATCTTCTCCTGCCCAGGTTCTTGGCATGACGGGCGCTCCACAGGCGGGTGACCTGTTCAATGTCATGGAAGATGAACGTGAAGCCAGGGATATAGCCAATAAAAGACTGCAATTGCAGAGAGAACAGGGTATCCGTACCCATAAACACATCACACTTGATGAGATCGGTCGCCGGCTGGCCATCGGAAATTTCAAAGAACTGAATGTGATCGTGAAGGGTGACGTAGATGGTTCCATCGAAGCTCTTTCGGATTCATTGCTGAAATTATCCACGCCGGAGATACAGATAAACATTATACATAAATCAGTCGGACAGATTACTGAATCAGACGTACTGCTCGCTTCCGCCTCTAACGCTATTATTATAGGTTTCCAGGTCCGGCCTTCAGTAAATGCAAGGAAACTTGCGGAAACCGAACAAATCGAGATCCGGCTTTATTCAATTATCTATAACGCCATCAATGAACTTAAGCAGGCCATGGAAGGAATGCTTGCCCCGGAATTCCAGGAGAAGATCGTTGGCAATATTGAGATCCGTGAAATATTCAAGATACCGAAAGTCGGAACGATCGCAGGTTGCATGGTGCTTGATGGAAAGATCAGCAGGAATACCAAGGTGCGTGTTGTCCGCGACGGTATCGTGGTATTTTCAGGAGAACTTGCTTCCCTGAAGAGATTCAAAGATGACGTAAAAGATGTTTCCTCCGGTTATGAGTGCGGACTTAGCATTGCCAACTTTAATGACATTAAAGTCGGAGATATTATCGAAGGCTATGATCAGGTCGAAGTGAAAAGAACGCTGGCCTGAGCAACAAGTCCTGCAATTCTCTAATAAAATTCTGAATTATTAATGCCTCAATGGCATTGGCAATCGCTCCGGTAATTACCGGAGCGGAGGTAGTCTTACATCATCCGGAACAACAAAGGTGGTGGGATATCTTCCTTCTATCTCCGACAAAAATTTCCTGGCCTCAAAACGGGAGCGATAGTCCCCTACCCTCACCTTGTAATTCGGTTGCTGGTATGTCAGATAAGCAGGAATATCAGGATAACGTACTCCGAACTCCATTTTGATCTCCGATGCTTTCTGCCGGCTGCTTCCGAAATAAATCTGAACGCGATAACCCGCCATGGATTGCTTTTCCAGGTTCTCCTGTTTTTGCCTGGCAGTCAGTTCGTCCAGTCTCTGATCTTTGACGATCATCAGGGTACTGTCGTTTTCAGCGACGGTAATGGTTCTTTGAGCAAGACAAGCTGCACTTATAATTGTAAAAAGAAAAATCAGCGGGAATCGGAACATCCTGAGGGCTATATCTGACAAAATTAGAAAAAAATATCTCAGGATCATTCACGGTTACCAACCAATAAGTATGAAACTCAATCAAGCCTGAATCTTGTATGAACCGGAGAACCGGCACCCGTCCAGTTTACTGAATGCATTCATCCGGCTGGCGATCTTGAAAAATAGAAGACCTCATGTTGCATAATCCCATTGAGGGAGCGCTTCAGACTTCGTCAGGACGGATTTAATAAACCTGTTCAAATAAATCGGAACCACTATTTAAAATTCCCTAAAGGTGCAATAACTTGCAGAGCTGTTGTACTTCTGATATCCGCCTGAATTAACCTGAGGGCAATTCTAAAACTCACATCACCTGAAAATTCCCCTCCTTTCAGTTTTGAAATACTTTCTGCTCCTCCTCGTTGGACTGGCCTTGCTGTGGCTTGCATTCAGAGGGGTGGACATTCAATCAACTTTCAATGAATTGCGGGAGACAAATATTTTTTGGGTACTTGTATCTGTTATCACTTCACTCATTGCCTTCACCAGCCGGGCCCATCGCTGGAATATGCTCATCAGACCATCAGGATATAAACCCGGTTTGTATAAGACAACCATTGCACTCATGATTGGTTACCTGGCAAATCTTGCCGTCCCGCGATTAGGTGAAGTGACCAGATGTGGAACCCTGAGTAAGTCAGGTAAAATACCTTTCGACCTGCTTATAGGAACAGTAATCGTGGAAAGGGCGCTGGACGTGCTATGCCTGCTGATCTGCCTGCTCCTCACCGCAGTCATCACCTATGACAGACTGGGTAATTTTCTTAATGAACACTTATTCATCCCGCTGGAAGAAAAAGTCTTTCAGGTATTTTTATCTCCCTACTTCTATTTCTTCCTTCTTATGCTGATGGTGGCGATATTTTTTGTTCGCATAAGGAGAAAGAAATCTGATACCGACTCCGATAATCGCAGAGGAATAGGCTCAAAAATCGCTGACTTACTTAAAGGTATCATGGAAGGATTACGGTCCATACGCAAACTGGATAATCCGGGGGCCTTCATTTTTCACACTGTCTTGATCTGGGTAATGTATTATATGATGTCTTATACCTGTTTCTTCGCATTACCGGCTACTTCAGGACTCAGTCTGGAGGCGGGTCTATTTGTCCTCGTTGTAGGCGGAATGGGCATGTCAGCTCCTGTCCAGGGAGGCATTGGAGCTTATCATATCCTGGTTTCACAAGGATTATTGTTATATGGTGTGTCAAATGAACATGGACTGGCTTTTGCAACCTTGATGCATACATCTCAGACTTTAGTTGTAATTTTATTCGGCGCATTGGCGTTCCTCCTCCTCAGTCTTTCTAAAAAAAGCATCGCTGAAAAAAATGTTTGACATCATACAGAAAAAAATTCTCACCCTCAGCGGACTGAAACATCAGCTGGCCATCTGGAATTTCCTGGACAAGAAAATTGTTTTCACCAACGGATGCTTTGACATTCTCCACCTCGGTCACATTGACTATCTGTGTAAGGCTGCGGATCTGGGAGATGTATTGGTCGTCGCACTTAATACAGATGCCTCCGTAAGCCGGCTGAAAGGTTCACACAGGCCAATAAATAATGAAACACAGCGTTCAATGATCATTGCCTCACTTCATTTTGTTGACAGGGTTATACTCTTTGAAGAGGATACGCCTTATGAACTGATCAAAACCATTAAGCCTGATGTATTGGTCAAAGGGTCGGACTATAAGCCTGAAGAGATCGTTGGAGCTGATGTTGTCCGGGCCAAAGGGGGCAGGATCATGACGCTCGACTTCCTTTCCGGCTATTCCACAAGCCTGATTGAGGAAAGAATAAAAGAGAACCACAAAAAATGAACAATTTGTTCACAAAGAGGATATTATCTTATCTTTACAGAAACAAACCTGGAAAATGAAAAATATTTTGTCCTGGGCGATCCTGATACTGACCCTGTCCGGAATCTGGTCCTGCGGGAAGACCGAATATTTTCAATCGGAGAGTAAGGTCGAAGAACAGTTAAAGGGCAGCTGGAACCTGATTCCCATTCCCAGGACTGCTGCGGATGAGACCTGGATATTTTCCGAAGGAACTCTATACCGTCACAAATCGCAGGGATTCGGAACCGAACCTGTTCCATATGATACCGCATCTTATACAGTACATACCAGTATGCTTAAGGTAGAAATTAAAATAGACGGCTTTGCTGTTGTGCTTGATGAACTCGATGGAACCTGGCAAGTCGTAACGCTGAACGATGATTTTCTGATCATGGCCACCGATCATGATGGAGCAAGCGGCATCATGCAAAGAGAATTTCAAAAGCGCAAGTAAATTCCCATTGATCCTGACTTTATTTTCACAAGCTACCCTGTTCATTTTGTAAGTATTCTCCATCTTTCCAGCATAAGGGATGTTTTTTCGTCAAAGCCATGCCCCTTGACATAGTATTTTTTAATTTCATCACCTGAATGAGCACATCCAAGGTCAAAACTTCTTTCTTCTGTCAGAATTGTGGAGTACAGTCCCCGAAATGGATAGGAAAATGTCCGTCATGCGGTCAGTGGAATACCTATGTGGAAGAAGTGGTTTCAAAGGAAGAAAAACTGATTTGGAAGAAGAGCAGCAGGAAAGAGAAAGTATCCAAACCTTTACAGCTGCGTGAAATTACAGCAGGTTCGGAGGAAAGATTGGAATTACCTGATAAAGAGATCAACAGGGTTCTGGGAGGCGGATTGGTTCCCGGATCATTGGTGCTGATGGGCGGCGAACCGGGTATAGGTAAATCGACTTTGCTTCTGCAACTTGCTCTCAGTCTGAATGAGAAGGTTGTACTTTATGTAAGCGGCGAAGAAAGCGAATTGCAAATCAAGATGAGAGCCGACCGGATTGGTATGAAAAATGAAAAGTTTTTTATTCTTACGGAAACCTCACTGAACAATATCTTCCATCAGATAGCAGAACTGAATCCGGATCTCCTGATCATAGATTCAATTCAGACGATCTTCAGTGCTAAGATCGATTCTTCCCCTGGAAGTGTATCCCAAATCCGTGAAAGCACCGCTGAACTTCTTCGCTTTGCAAAAGATTCCGCGACGCCGGTATTCCTGATCGGACATATTACAAAGGACGGGATGATCGCTGGTCCAAAGATCCTTGAACACATGGTAGATACGGTACTTCAGTTTGAAGGCGACAGACATCATGTGTACAGGGTACTCCGTGCCATTAAAAACCGATTCGGATCTACCGCAGAACTTGGCATATACGAAATGCAGGGTGCCGGACTTCGTGAAGTGAGCAATCCTTCGGAAATACTCATCGCACAACGGGATGAATTACTGAGTGGAATCGCCATCGCCGCAACACTGGAAGGCGTCAGACCTTTATTGATTGAAACACAAGCTCTCGTCAGTTCGGCAGTCTATGGTACGCCACAACGCTCTTCAACGGGTTTTGACTTGAGAAGGCTTAGTATGCTTCTCGCTGTTCTTGAAAAAAGATGCGGCTTTAAACTGGGAGCCAAAGACGTGTTTTTAAATATTGCAGGAGGCATCAAGGTGGAAGATCCCGCAATCGATCTGGCAGTGATTTGCGCGATACTTTCTTCAAACGAGGATATGGGAATAAATCCTAAAATAGCTTTCGCAGCTGAGGTTGGTCTCAGTGGCGAAATAAGACCCGTTACAAGAATAGAAAACAGGATCGGTGAAGCGGAAAAAATGGGTTTCGGTCAGATCGTAATCAGTAAATATAATCTGAAAGGCCTGGACAGAAGCCGCTTCAAGTCCATCGAAGTGGTGGCTGTTTCGAAAGTTGAGGAAGTCTTTTCATTGCTCTTTGCATGACTCTTTCTTTATTTCTGAAATAACGCACACCGCGTAAACACATTTTGTTCATTCCGTTCTCATTTAATCATAATTGACTTCACATAAATTGCATTATCTGAAATGAAATGCAGGTAGTATATTCCTGTGGCAAGACCTTCGACCGGCAATTCAATTTCCTCTGAATTTCCACTGACATGTACCTGCACGGCAGTTCTGCCGGATGCGTCCCTGAGTATCATCAGCCCTTTCGCTTCGGCATCATTAATTTTTACCCTGCAATACTGACTTACAGGATTGGGATATACCTGCATTCCCCTTTCGATGAAGTTGTCATTTATGCCTGTGGTCAGCAAGACCATGACAGAATCGGTGGCAGAGCAGGCGTTGGAATTGCTTACCGTCACTGAATAAATTCCTGGAGAGGAAAGCGTGAGTGTGGAAGCCAGACTGCCATCTGACCAGAGGTATGCAGCGAAGCCTTGTCCGGGATCAAGTGTAAGCGAAGAGCCTGAAATGAAAAGCGTGTCAGGTCCAAGATCCGGTACAGGCAGGGTAAGGATATCAGCGTGCACGGGCATGAATGAACTCGGGCACTCCTCCCCAGCCTGCACAAAATACATACCGCTCGATTGCAGAACTGGTGTGGTATAGGAACCCGAAACAGCCAGAACATTTCCGCCGGGTTGGTCATACCATCTGATCTGACCACTACCCTGAGCATGTAATGTTAACGTACCTGGTCCGCAGCGCGATGCGTCGCTTACCAGCGGATCAGGAGTAACGGGACTTACCATTGCCACAACGGCAACCCTGCCGCTTGGACACAAGTCACCTGCTTCCACATAGTAAACTTCAGTATCATAAATAACAGGTGTAGTATAGGTATTTCCGGTGCCAAGATGCAAACCGCCCATCGCACTGTCAAACCAACGAATGGTCTCGCTGGAAACCGCGGTCAGGGTCAGGGTACCTGCGCCACAGCGGCTGGTATCGGAAACGAGAGGTTCGGCCGTGACAGGATTGACAACAGCGGACACAGGGATCCTCTGTGAAGGACAGACGCCCCCGGCTTCTGCATAGTAAACGCCTGTTGAACCAAGGTTAGTCAGAAAAAATTGGGATCCCTCATGCAGGAGATTGCCTCCGCTTGCATTGTCATACCATCTGATGGAATCTGCTCCCACAGCTGAGAGCAGAAGGTCTCCCGGACCACATCGTTCTGCATTTTGTACCATTGGAGAAGATTCGGACGACAGAACAAAGGCCCTGACTTCAACCCGCGATTCAGGACAAGAACCGCTTGCAACTGCGTAATAACTGGTGCTTTGAGAAAGTGGAGGAGTTTGAAATACGGGACCGGTAAACATTTCATTTCCGCCCTGTGCTGCATCATACCACTTCACCGGTGAAGTTGAACTGGCTTGCAGCTGAACAATGCCTGAATCACAAACCTGACCTTCAACTACGCTGAGTATCCTGTCAACAGGCATTACATTAACGTAAAAAGTATCAGAATTAGCTGTACAACCATTTTCTGTAACCATCACATGATAGGTGCCTGAGTGCATCACGCTTAATCTGTCATTAATTTCGCCGTTTAACACTATATCATTTCTTTTCCATTGCAGACTTGCCAGCGGTGATGCGGATGCAAGTAAGGCGATACTGTCGCCCTGACAAATATTGAGACTTCCGGATGCTGTAACATGAATTGACGGGGAAGTATAGGGCCCGCCCGGAGAACCGCCAAGGCAGCCTGAAAACCAGTTGATCCCGTTATCCGGATCCAGGCGGTCTGATTTCAATTCCAAGGTATAACCTGCTCCGTCGGCTTCAGCCGGCCATGGCAATTGATCCTGGTAATACACTGACTTGACAAGAACATCGCTGTGATCATATAATCGAAGCCTTTCTCCGCCATTTGAAAAATCAAATGAGAATCCTCCGGTCACATTACTGACGGAAGGGTGAATAGTATTGAATTTTTGCAGATCACCGGCGATGACCAGATAGGCTCCAGCTGCCATCTTTATGCCTGCCGGAAAAGTATATACATGATGATCGTCCCCATCCCTGAATTTCCAGCCTGACAAGTCCAACTCATAAGCCGCCATATTTTTTATTTCAACCCAGTCACCTGAATCCATGCTGTCGCTCCCATGATAATTTATCTCGGTGAAAACAAGATCGGTTGAAGCGGGACTACCGGAAAAATAACAGGTGATAACATCATTACCGGTGAAATTAAGTGTAAGGCTGCTGTTATAATTATTCTGGTTAATGACCAGATTGGATCGCCAGTGATCAAACTGGTATCCTGGATTTGGTATTGCGGTGATGGTAACCGGATTCCCATTGAAGTAAACTCCTGTCCATGGAAGAGACTCCGGTGTAATGGTACTGATCTGAATCCTTCCTGCACCTGCCGGTTGTACCTGCAGGGTCAATGTAACCTGTGAACTTAATCCAAATTCACTTTGGACGATATTCCTGGCATAGGCAGGTCGCTGATTCGCAAAGGTGATCATACTTCCGATCTTGCTTATCCAGTTTGCGGAATCACCGCCCCATGCCTCCCACTGGTAATGCATGTCATTCTTGAGTGTATCCCTGTACAGGTTTATCATACTCTCAATATTACTTGGCTTGAAAATCGTATTTATCAGGTCTGCATAACGGTTGATGAAGTATCTGCGGAATTGTGTATTATTCGTAAGCGCCTTGAACAGATCAGAATTATGATTATGTGGCGACGCATTTCTTGCCACACTCAGCATATTATTGCTAACCGTACCACTGTAACCCAGTCCGAAATCCAAATCATAAATGAGGTATCTGAATTTACCGCCCTCTTTCCTGGGTCTCCATAATTTCAGGTTATTATTACCTCCACCCATCCAGTCATCATTCGGATAATATGTTTCAGCTATGAAATAATCCGCCATATTCTCAAGATCCATCATAGAAGACATGGTCGAATAGAACGAAGGATCTGAAGGCGAGGTGTTCATGGCGTATTCATACATCCTGAAAAACGCTTCATTACTTCCCTTCTTTACTTCGATCCCTGGATAAAAATAACTTTCCTTTAAAAGGTCAACTTCGTTTTTTGAGTACCCATAATTGGATTCAATCCAGTGATGATCGTCATTCTCTCTTATATAATATACTCCCCAGTTTTGTCCGTTGATAAAAACCAGACAGGGTTCATACGCGAGGTAATCATTATGCGTGTCTTTGAGCAGTCGGTTCATGAGCGGATCGCGCATCTTGCAGAGGTTCCTGTCGTTGCCGGTAGTATGAAGGATAAAGTCGTCCCACTTATCAAGCCATGGCTTCACCGACTCCATCAGTGAATAATTCAGATCAGACTGTCCGTAGCGGTCACCCAGCATAATTTCCAGGCTTTTCTGCGGAGCACTGCGCGACCATCCACCGGTTATTTTCATACCGGAATTAAATCTGAAAGCTCTGTTCTTTGACCTGTCATAATATTCCAGGGAAACAGGTTTCTCCCAGTCCTGCCAGAAATTAGCTCCCCAATAGGGATTATTGCCGCCGGCATTCGGTCCCTTCATAAAGATTCCGGTTTCATTATCCCATAAATTATCCGGATCTGTTGTGAGTGAAAAAACAGGAAGATTGGTTTTCTCAGCTATGAAATAGGTATTGGTTACCGTTGGTCCCGGAAGAGTTGTGGATGAAAATACCGCCGCACGGATGGTTTGTGTCGTATCAATGATGATCGGCCCGTTGTACAATGTGGAATTTTGACTGACATCGCTTCCATCTTTCGTGTACCTTATCACCCCTCCCGGAAATGAAGTCGTCAAGGTCAGAGTTTGACTGGATGAATAAAATCCTCCGCTAAGTGAAAAAACCGGGCTGCTGGCATAGGTTGTCACACAATTTGCGATGGTGTTGGCCGCAGCCGGAGTAGGATTCAAGAACAAACACCAGGAAGAACTACCGTCAGGACTCCTGCCGGCGGAATGATCCATTTCCGGCTTGCCATAAAATACCTGATCAATTACCGATCCCGATGGGTTGCTCAGATAAACTGATTCTCCGTCTTTGCTTAGTTTGAACGCAGCATGTAAATACTGTTTGTCAGGTGCATTGAAAAAGGAAGGGGTCGGGCCAAATGTATTTTCGCTTACATCGGTAAGAAAACTTAACCAGGGGCGGCAGGTGATATCATTATTGGAAGAGCTTTGGTTGTGGACTTCTACAGCCAGCACATTGGTGCCCTGAACTAAAAGCCTGCTCAACGACTCCTTGTCAAGGTATATGGAATCAGGTTGTTTTCCCTGATAAATTTGTGCTTCATGTCCAACCGGTGCGACCGCATTCCACGCCGGACGTAGGCCGGGAATGCCAATATTCACCCTGCTAAACTCTCTTCCGTTCAGATAAGCAACATACCCATCGTCAAAATCAATGTTGAAAATAGCAGCGTGTAGTTTTGATGTATCAGGAACCGAAAACGTTTTACGCATATAAATGGAAACACAGGTTGATACTGTTGTTCCATCATCACTGTCACCAAAACCTATCCCTCCTGTACCCGAATTCCAGTTTCCACTGAATGACAGATTCCTCCAATTCGTATCCGGTGGCGTACCAGTATTGGCCCGGTAATTCCATGTACTGTTTGCATTCACGGCCGTCCGCCAGTGAGTATTAATATTGCTGATGTTGGTATCGGAGGCCAGGATGATCAGATAGGAGTTAGCAGGTAAACTGATATCGGGAAAGGTGAATTGATATGGCTTGCTGATGTCATCACTCAATCCATAATCCTTCAGACTGACACTTGAATTTCCTGCATTATACAATTCGATCCAATCGGAATATTGGCCAAACTGATCCCCCAAGGTTTTAGTATTGGATGACTGAATTTCGTTTATTAATACCTGTGCGTGCGCGGGAAGAAAATGTATGCTTAATAAAGAACAGGAAAGGCTTAAGATTCTTATTAGGTTGCTGAAACTTTCTGAAAACATGCTTAACAAATGATGAGAGAGACCACAAAATGACACCTGGCTGCCCCATGAATCAATCTAACTTGACGAATGACCGGTAAAACTCCGTCAATAGACAGAATCAGAAGGTTGAATTATGGGTAAAACCTTGCTAAAAATGTAAAAAAAGCACAATTATGGAGAAAAGAAGTGGGAATTGTCAACTGCGGGCCGTCCTTCAAAAAATTTCCAACACCTGTATAAATTTCAAGGTGGCACTTAACGGATAATCAATGGCAGTATATAAACGCCCCCATCTATTCCTCTTTCGATCACACGGATGGTGTAAATTCCGGCCGTCAACTCTTCAAGTGAAAGTCTGCCGGCATTTTCCTGATAGTCCGATTTTCTTACCAACTGCCCGCCTGAGTTAAAGATGAAAATCCCGGTACTTCCTGCAGGATTTGTCCCCGGAGTTCTCAACTCCACATAATTGCTTGCCGGATTGGGGAAAAGTTTGAATTTACTTTCTGAATACGACAGGTATCCGCCGGACAAAGTATGCGTTTCCACCAAAAAGGTATCGCATACCGTACAGGCATTTATGTCTTCAATGCAAACGCTGTATGTTCCCTCAGGGATATTAAGTCTGTCTTCAGTTACAGCACCATCAGACCATAGAAATGTATATGGTGCTGTCCCTCCGTCAGGAGAAATATCAATTGCCCCGTTGCTGCAACCAATGCATGATACATCTGTGATCTGGGATCCGGTTATCTGCAATTGAAGTGGTTGTTCAAGAATAATGGTGTCCTTACTTATGCACCCAAAGGCGTCAATTACTTCCACTTCATATGTTCCGGCGCAAAGTCCGGTGATGGTGTCGGACGTGTGCGAAGGAGCAAGCGCCCAGTAATAGGAAAAAGGAGCTTCCCCATTCGCTGCCACAGCCAATTCTCCGTCACAACTGTTTGCACAGGAAATCGCATGGGTGATGTTCATATCCGTTGAACAAACAGGATAATTCCCGAGACGTATAATATAGCCGTCAAAAAGCAGATCCCCGTTGGTATAAATACTGTCGAAAGTGATGTGATCCCAGAACTCGCCGGAAAAATAAATATTACCATAGCGGTCGGTTCCCACACCACGTCCTCTGTCGTTTCCCGGACCTCCAAAATGCTTTACGTATCTTATGTTTCCAATAGAATCATAACTGGCAAGAAACAAATCTTCATCGCCATTGCTGGAAACACTTATCTGATCAAAGTCGGCATTTCCTGAAAAACTTCCTCCGACATAGATATTGGATTTCCTGTCCGTTGTGATATTTCTCCCAATGTCAATTCCGCTGCTTCCGCCATTTCTGATCCAGAGATTTGAACCTCCGTCATCATAAGCGGTAACGAACATATCCAGATTTCCATTAGAACTAATGGAGTTGGAACTGAAAGTAGCGCTGGAACGGAAATCTCCCGTACAAACGATCTCACCATTATTATTCACTGCGACATCCCATCCCGTATCATCACCGCTGCCTCCGCCCTTTTTTGCCCACTGCAGGGAACCCGACTCTGAATATTTTGCCAGAAAAAAATCATAAGCCCCGTTTGAATTGAGAGTCACGGATGATGAAAACTGGCAAGAGCCTTCAAAGGTACCTGTCACATAAACATATCCATCCGATGCGGCGAGACCATAGCCTTTATCGGAGTCTGATCCGCCTATCTGCTTGCACCATTCGAAATCTCCGTTCGTATCAAATTTGATGAAGATAATATCGCTTGATCCCCGCGTACTGAATAATCTGCTGCCGTCAAGGATTGCCCTTGAATGTGTCGTTCCTAAACCATATACATTTCCCTGAGCATCGCAGGCGGCAGCATATCCCTTGGTGCTTCCTGCATTGGTACCAATTGTCCTGACCCATTGAATGGTTCCGGAAGAATTATATTTTGCGATGAACATATTGTTTCCATCCCCTACAACCTCCACTTCTATTCCGCTGAAGGATGCGGTTTCTTCAAATTCACCAACAACAAATACGTTGCCTTCATGATCATATGAAACTCCATAGCCAACATCACCGCTCGGTCCGCCTGCTCTTTTGGCCCAAAGCAGATATCCTGACGAATCATATTTAGCGACAAAAATATCATGACCTCCAGCGGAACTGAGACTAAGCCTTCCAAAGTCCGCTGTGTATTCGATCTGCCCGGTCACATATACATTACCGGATGAGTCAGTACACATATCGCGGCAATCATCATATCCTTCGCTGAGAATTGTATTTACCCAGGAAGTGCTTTGGGCCTGACAAAGAATAGGAGATGTAAATGAAATGAAGAAGAGTAAATGTTTGAACATAGTTATGATGTAGCATTAAGTCTATAAAATAAGTCTGTGCGCTTTCAAAATCCTTAGCGCCTGCATGTCGTACACAGGCAAACGAAATGGATTTCCATTGAAAATGCCCGTCAGACCTGGCTTTCCGGAGATTCTCAGCCAATATCAAAGCTAATAAATTCATGTTTCTCTTGCATGAATTTTGAAAAATTTAAAACAGAATTAAGGGGGGTAAAACGAAATGTACAATAACACCCCCGCGGCGAAAACCTCGTAACGCGCTGATTCTCCTGCTTATTACGGCGTTTTAAGCCCATTAGCGGCTTAAAACGAAATGTACCAAAAGTACCATTCTGCTTCCATTTTGCTTCCATTTTAAGGCTGTTTTTGAGGTTTTATTGAGCGGAAAAGTACATTAGCAGGGTAATTAGCAGGGTATTTAGCAGGGTATTTCTTATACGATACCGAAATGAAAGCGGACAGGTTGGCAGTAGAGAAAGACTTCGAGGGCATGCTCGACCTGGATGACGGGATGGGTGGTTGTTATCCAGTCCCTTTTATCCGGGAACTGATAGCTTTCAGAGGCGGTTTCAATGGCCCGGTTTAGTTCCTGAAAGCAATGGTTGACTTTCTCGCGCTCTTCATCGGTTTGCACCGGTAGTTGACGTAAGAGCTTGATGGCTTTTTGTGCCATGACGCTTCCTTCGTTTGCGGAAAAATGGTGAGAGAGTTCCCGCATTTCTTTAACGCTTCCGTACAGGCTTTTCAGAGCCAAGAGGGTGTGAATTCTGTTTTTCATTTTAGCTTTTTTTGGTGAAGATAAAATGCCTGGATGCTTATTGAAAGGACAAGCGAAAACACCACAAATTACTCTCCAAGTCCTGAAAATAAATCTATAACCGGAGCTGGCGGTGGTGGTAAATTGGGCAATTTCATCACAGGAATAATATCACCTACAAACTTATGAATGTGCGGATCATGGCTATAAATAGCATCGCATCCTTTTGTGATGGCTATCGCAGCAATTTGAAAATCAAATTTCATTTTATCCTTTGCAATATGATGATTCTTTCTATAAGCTTTTAACTCAGCATCTGAACTTCTAGCATTCCAAATCTGGGCTGCTTTAACAGAGGCAATTGCATCAACATCACCTATGCGGAATTTTCTTTGAATTAGCTCTAAGAAATTATTATGCAATTCAAGAGGTACGGGAAGTAAAATTTCTGTTAAAACCGGTGCTGGCAACATCAATTTATGTCCATCCCTTTCAAGAAGTTCAAACAGATGTTCTGCACGTGGGATCATGTCTTCTTGTCCTGTAGCAGATACTTTTTTAATACCCCAGATAATTATCTGACTATCTATGCAGTAGAGGCTCATTAAGAATATCTTTGTTCTAAAATGTATGCCTCGTGGTCAGATATCATATCCCAATGGCTACCTATTAAAATTTTAAGTTCAGAAATGGTCGATGAAATTGGCTCTTGTTGAAAAGGTATGATTGATTCAAATTTAAATGATTCAAGTTGAAATGTTTCTCGCCTCCATGTTGCTACTCCTTTAACTGCGACATCCTCATACAAGCTGTTTGCTAAAAACTTTGCATCGCTTTCTTGTACGTCTATAAAAACCAAATTTCCATTGTCATTCCTAATCCTAATCTTAGGCTCAACACCCCCAACACGTTCAAGTTTTCCATAAATTACTGTTTCTCCCTCAATATAAAATTCCCTTGGAATTTCAATTACACTTTCAGGAGAAATAACAGCCGTTGGAAATTCTGAACTCCCATTAGTAAACTCTGCGACACACCTATTTTTCTTGCAGAAATTGTGTATTGATTGGAGTGATTCAATTGCTTTTATCGGTAGTTGCGAATAGTCGCCACTGGAAAGGCTGTTCGTTATTGTTTGTGCAGTTAATGCAAGAGCTAAAATTTTAGGTTTAAACCCAAGTCCAAGGCTCCTTTCCTTAATTTCAACTAAACTTATGAATACATCTTCGTTGATTTCATTGTGATTTGTTTTGAATAATGTACTGACAATAGAAGTTTCATAAGCAGAAATTAATTCTGCTAATTCCTTTGAACTTACTTTCTCCGGCTTCATCTCATTACCTACAAATCTGAGGTGAAGGGGCTCAATGTTTGATGGTGTGAGTTTCATTAAGACAAATGTAATTAACAAAAAAAGGTAGAAACCTTAGGTAGTTTATATATTTAAGCCGGCTCATTTCTTCTTCTCAATCTTCGTTACCCGGTTGCGGAGTTCCAGGAGATCTGCTTGTAGGGTGTTGAGTTGCTTCAGGTAATCGAGTCGCCGGGAGCGGAGGTTAAAGCCGAGCCGGCCTTTTACGAGCCAGATTTCTTTTACATCTGAAACATCTACCTCCCTGGGCGGGTAGGCTTCGTTGTCGCTAAGCATGACGATTTTCTCCCGCTCTTTTGAGCGGTTTAACAGGCGCTTAACCCAAACTTCATCCTGGGTTACCAGTACGTGTATGTATCCATCCTTTATTTCATGGAAGCTTTGATCCAGGTAGCGGCAGATGACCCAGTCGCCGTGGTCCAGGGTGTCGTACATGCTGTCGCCATCCACTTCGAAGGCCCGGAACAGCGCGTTTCGGAACTGGGGACCCGGAAGGCTGAAAGCCGGTAGTTTTTTAAAAAACGAAGGTTCCTGTATAGAGGAGCCGTAACCGGCTGCCGCCTTCACATCTACCATTACGATATTCTCCTTACCGGTATTATCAACGGTGACGGTAGTCGGTATAGCTGTTGTGTAAGCCGGCTTGGGATCATTGGTGGCTGCGGAACTAGCGGGAATCCCGACGGAAGTTTCATTCTTTGGAACCCTGCTTAAGTCTTTATTGATTAAATCATCTAAGCTTGTGTCAAATAATTTGGATATGGTAATTAGAGTGTCAAACTCGGGTTTTGATACTGCTTTTTCATAATTAGAAACAGAGGTTCTGCCGATTGACAACCTATCAGCTAAGTCACCCTGGCTAAGGCTCTTTTTCTTGCGCAGAAATGCTATGTTTTTGTGAATAAACAATGGTTTGTTAATAACTATGATGTCAAATTATTTGGATGTGTCAAATTATTTGACCTACATTTGTCCCATTCAATTAAGACAAAGAAAGCAAAATCCCCTAATACAAAGCAAATGAATGTCCTGAATAACGAAGAAAGCGCCAGAATACTGTCAATTGTAAGCCGTCGGCGTGATGGTGACGACATTATTGTAGCCGAAGCAACCGGTTACAGCGCCGATTATGTGCGCAAGTGCCTTAAGGAAAAGCGGAACAATAAGTTGATCCTGGCTATCTACCAGCAGTTACTTGATAACCGCGATGAGTTTATCAGAAGCCGCAAGGCTATTGCCGAGCTGGTGAAGAGCGGGAAATATCCTTTAACAAAATAATCCTAAAAACATAAATCATGAAAACACTCTCACCTATCACCGAAGCGCAAGAGCTGAAGCTGGCTCTTGAAGTGATTAAAATGCTTGATGGCCTTTCTGCAAGTGATGCGAAAGGCGTGCTGCTCAAGGCTGAAAGCCTGGTTATGACGAGCGCAAAGATTGAGTTTATGAATTCAGCCCTTGCTACTGAATGGCACTCAGCTCTCGCTGGTATGTTAGCTTACGGGACTTCAGCTCCCGTACAGCCTCAGGGATGTAATGACTCGACGAAGACGAGCCCTTTGCCCGCTTTTCCAGCTCAATCAAGCGAGCGTAAATCAGGGCCTGGTTCTTTTGAATCTCTGTAAGCATTTGTCTTATCTCATCCATGATCGTTTGTTTTCTCCAAATCTAACAATCCGGCAGCAATAATCAACGCCCTTATGAAGTACCTCAACAATACATTGTATATCGAATTTGCCGAGTTGACGGCCTGTGGTGTTTCTCGATTTACCATTTGGAGCGCAAAGCGAGACGGCATTTCCGGATGGAATTTTCTCCCTGATCCGGATGACAGCCGCAAGGTGTTGATTGAATACGCATCCCTGAAGCCACAATACAAAGAAGCGATTCAGCTGAAATTCGGAGATCCATATGCCTATGCCTCTGCAGCGATTATTAAGCAGCAGTTAAGCACACCACAAGAGGATTATCAATTCATACACGAGTATAAAATTCCCGATGGCAATAACCTGCCCCTGGACAAGCAGGCCGAATACTTAAGCGCCTGCAGCTACCTGCACTTGTTAAGCACTGCCAGCTGCCGGGCTATCCGGACGGTGGGCTTTGCCTCGGTGCGGGACTTTTACCGCTTCGTGATCCAGCTTATTACGAACGAGAAAATTGGACTGCCAACAGCTTACAGCCGCCTGAAGGCTAAGGTGCGGGCATACAAAGAGCAGGGCGCAGCTTGTGTGATTTCAAAGAAGTTTTGCAATGATAATTCCAAGAAGGTAAAGGACGAGATAAGTGAAGCGGTGTTGCTTGAGATGATCTCGCATTCTTCGCAGTTTGACGATGTATATGTGTCCAGGCAGTATAACCAATGGGCCGAAGTGGCCGGCTACAAGCCCATCACCGATGCAACGGTAGGCAATTACCGAAGGCGCAACCTGCTGCTGGTAACGGCCAGCAGGGAAGGTCTGCAGCCCTGGCAAAATCGCTTTGGCAAGATCATTCACCGCACCCGTCCCAGCAGTCCTTTGATGCTGATCAATTCGGACGACAACAACCTGGACCTGTTCTTTAAAGACGGGAAAAACAATTATCGCAGGGTTACCGCCTATTTTATAGTTGACACATACAACGATTACATACTGGGCTATTCGATTGACTGGAAGCAAACAGCCGATGGTGTTAAGGCGGCATTTTTAAATGCCATTCATCATATTCATGAACTGACAGGAGAGTACGGGTTCTGGCACCAGCTTCAGGCAGATCATTGGGGCCTTAAAAGCCTGAAGAGTTTTTATACCTGTGACGGATTGGTGCGATTCACCCCGCCCAGGGTTGGCAATGCGCGGGGAAAATCAGTGGAGCGTCTATTTGCAGAAATGCACTACGATTTGAAACCGTTTTTAAACTACGGCGGCCACAACATCACGGCCAAGGCTAAGCTGAACCAGGACCAGCTGAAGCGCAACGCGAAAGATTTTCCTTCTATCGAACAGGCCCCGGCACAGGTGGAGATGCTTATCAATCGTTTGCGCACGAAGATTCATGAGAAGACCGGCATGAGTCGGCAAGAGCAATGGCTCCGGGCCCGGAATGAAATGCCCCGTGATTACAAGCGCACTCTTACCGATAAGCAGCGTCTGCTGCATTTTGGTTATCGACACACGCATCATAATACGCTCACCAATGCGGGCATTAACATCACTTTAGGCGGGCACCGGCTCAGTTATGACGTGGCTCGCGAGGATTACATAAAGCACGTAGGCAAAGCCATGAACCTGTTGTTTGATCCTTACGATTTGAGCCAGGTGCTTGCCCTGAGTGATGATGGCAGAACGCAATTGCTTTGCCCGGCCTATGAGAAGACTAAGATGGCCTTGCTGGATATGGGAGAAGGAGATCGGGCAAGACTGAATTCCTTGATCAATGAACAGAAGCTGATCGGCCAGCATGTATTTGATCAGCAGAACCGCCGCCGCGACTTACTTATCGGTTCCGGAATTGATGCTGAAGGATTGCTGCAGGCGGGAGTCATGATCAAAGAGACCCGGCAGTTGGCCGAGAACACGTATTACGAACTTCTGCAGGAAAACAAGGCGGATCAATTACCGCCTCTTAGCGAAGAGCAGGATGAGCCGGAGGATGACTACTGGGATAAACGATACAAAGCGGGCCTGGCAAGGCCCATCTAAACTATAGGAATGATGAAGCAAAACATGACAAGAGAGGAAGTTGATAAGCGCCTGGTGAGAATAGCCAGCGGACTTCCCAAAATCAAGAGACTAAACCGCAAGGGCCGCGCCATTGCCTCGATGGCTGTGGTGAAGATGAGAGGCCACCAGCTTATCGCTGCCGGCCGGAATAAGATTGGAGGCAAACCGGTTGATCCGCAGAAGTTTTACCGCATGCGCAGGCCCCTGGTGGAGCATCATTACAACAACGTGAAAGAGCTTTATGAAAAGGGCGGATGGCATGCCGTAGACCTGTACGTACGCAGCGTGTGGAGGGCCGCCTTTTTTCAGTTGCCATTTAAGAAAAAAGCACAGGCCATTGGACGGCTATTTCTAAACCTGTTTAAAAGAAAGACCGGCAGAGAGAAGCTGCCGGCCTGACGATTCACACTATAAATTAAATTTTAACAAACATTCAAAGCTATGACAAACAAAGAGAAAAACAAAATCGCAAGCCAGCTTCGGGAAAAAAAGCAGGCCTCCGGAATGAGCGACAAGGAGCTCAGTAATGCCATTGGAGGTATTTCACTCACCTCGATCAACCACATTATTAAGAACCGGTATGAGGATAAGCCACACTTGGTCAGTGAGGAGTACTTCAGAAAGGTTGCCTCCTGGCTGGGAGTCATTGAGCAGTGGAACCTGAACCGGGAAGACGCCAACTTTGTGAAGGTGCAGAACATCTGTTACGATGCGCAGCAGGAGAACAGCAGCTTTGCCATCTCTGCCGCACCGGGCATGTGCAAGAGTGCGGCCGCCGAGGACTATGCTTCACGGCAGAAGAACGTGTACTATGTACGCTGCCAGCAGCACTTTACGCGCAAGGCCTTTTTAAGCCGCATCATGCAAGCCATGGGGATGACTCCTGCGATGGAGAATGCCTGTGAAATGTGCGACCGCATTATTGCCAAGCTGAACTCAACCAACCGGCCGCTGCTGATCATCGATGAGGCCGACAAGCTGCATGATAACCTGTTTCAGTTCTTCATCACCTTTTACAACGACACGTTCATGAATTGTGGCTTTGTATTCCTGGGAAGTCACTTCTTCCGGCTTCGTGTACTTAAAGGTGTAAACAAGAACCGTCAGGGTTATGCCGAATTCTACAGCCGCATAGGCCGTGACTTTATCTCGCTGAAGGACCTGACCGAAAGGCGCGTGGCAGCCATTTGTAAAATAAATGGCGTGGATGATCCCGAAGATATTACCCGTGTTTTCAATCAGGCGGAGAACGATATGCGCAGGGTGAAGCGTGTGGCTGAGACCATAAAAAAAGAGAGGGAACAAAACCTGCGCATTCAGCACAAGATGCAGTTAATACCTAATTGATATGGACACAAACCGGATTAAAATGCTGTGTTGCCGCCTGATGGATATGACAGAGGCGGAATATGAGAACGACCTGTTTGAAACAGGCATGGCTTACCTGGAGCAAAGGCATACAGGCGATGTTGATCTGATCGCTGCACTGCAGTCAATGCCGCAATTTTGGAAGTGGTGGTCGCTTCAGTGGGCTCAGCGTAGCCAAGCACTGCTGGAGAAGTTCAATTACAGTGATGCCACCATGGTTACCTCTCACCTGGTGCGAAGGAACGCCCGTGCGTGTTTTATTAAAACACACGGGGTTGTGAACCTGCAGCACCTGTATTCAAGGACCGTTACAATTCAAGCGCTGCGCAACCTACTTGCGCAGCAAGAAGAGTCGCAGCCAGGCACAGAAGATAGAGTCGTTAAGAACCATTTAAAAAGCAACAGCCATGGAGCAGTCTAAAAAAATCAGAAGAATCAGAACCTTCTCACCTCACCAGATCCGGGAGCGCGAGTTTAAGCGCCTGGAGCTTGGCGAGAGACGGGAGGCATTACTGGGCAAGCCATCGCCTAATTTCTCTTCACTCATTTACGGGAAGGCAAACAACGGTAAGAGCCCTTTCTGTGTGCAGCTGGCCGAACGCCTCTCACACTATGGAAAGGTGCTGTATGTATCCTCAGAGGAGCTGATAAGCCTTACTCTGAAGGAAAGGCTAGACATGAATGACGTGAAAAGTGATAAGGTACGCTTTGCACCGGTTAGAACGGTTCAAGACATTGAACTACTGGTACGCCGCATTCACCCACGATTTATCATCATTGACAGTGTCCAGATCTGTAACATGACCTTTAAGGACTTTACTCACCTGAAGAACGAGGTCTTCAAGAACCGGAAAGGCTGGCACCTGGTTAGCCAGACGACCAACAGCGGCAAAATGCTGCTGCCACAGAAATGGGCTCATGAGGTGGATGCCAAGATTCAGATCATTTCTGGTGTGGCTCATTGCGTGTCGCGTTTCAAAGCCTCCGGGCGCATGCCCGTCTTCAAATCACATATACCACAAGAATTATTCGAAACCGTTTAAAAAAAAACTTAACCTATGAGAAAGAGCGTAGCAACAATTCAGAAAGTGTCCGAGAAGCTGTGGACAGATGAGAAAGGACAGCAGATACCGGTAACCCGGATTGATTCACTGGAGAAATTCCAGGAAAAGGCAGCAGGAAGGATCTGGGCCAGCGCCATCAATCTTAATGATCAGTTACAGGAGTTAAAAGTGATGTTTCGGGAGCTGAGCGAGGAAGTATATCAGCGCACGATGGATAAGCACAAGATCAAAAAGCCGGGAAAGGGCAACTTTACCTTTTTCAATTTTGATCGCAGTATAAAGGTTGAAGTGAACATAAACGAGAACATTGTTTTTGAGGACGCCCTGATTATTGCCTGCCAAAGTAAGCTGAATGAGTTTTTGGATGCTGAGTTGAGCGACAAACAGGATTATTTCCGCTCCCTGATCAACGATGCATTTTCCAAACAAAGAGGAGGCCTTGACGCGAAGAAGGTGCTGGGCCTGCTCAAGCATCGAACCAAGATCAAGGCCGCCTTATTTCAGGAAGCGCTGGATCTGCTGGAGCAAAGTATTCGCAGGCCGGATTCCAAGATATATTACCGCGTGAGTGAACGCATGGAAGATGGAGGCTACAAGGTGGTGGATTTAAACTTCTCCTCGATATGAGAACCTTAAAATTAACCCATGCAGAGATTGCCCTTCTTCAAAGGGCATTAGGTATTGCTGAAATGCAGTTTAACTCTATTCGCAAAACCTACTTAGAGACCCTGGTAAATGTCAGGGGTGTTGAAAGCCTCACGATTGTGAGAGAGGAAGCCGATCACATGTTTCAAAAGGAGAATGAATTCGGTGATTTACTCATGAGTATTAAAAACGGTGACAAAGATGTGTAGCCACCGGGACATTGGGCGGCCATCACTTTACATTGAAAATTAAAGACGCAGCATGAAAAAATTAACAGAAGCACAAAAGGCGAAAATCGCATTCGAGGTACTGAGCGAGCAATCACTTGAAGTGATTGGGAAGTTTACAGTCTTGAAAATTTCTGAAAGACTGGCAAATATGGGAGGAGATCAATTCAAGATATCTCTCAAAGCTACTTTTGAAGGGAAGCGACATGAGTGCAGAATGGTTGTAACGATCAATGAATGTTGAACTTTGATAACACAAAATCCAATGCAAACTGTCACATCATATTCACAGCGTACTCCGGAGCAAAATGCGCGGCTTCATAAGCTGATCGGTATATTGTCTATTGATCCGGATCACAAGAAGGACCTTGTTGAGCAGGTTAGCCAGGGAAGGGTAAGCTCCAGCGCTGATCTTACGATCGCTGAATGCCATAAGCTGATTGTTCACCTGCAGAATATAGCCGATGAGAGCGACCAGGGACTAGTTCGCATGCGGAGGAAGATCATGAGTATTTGCCATGAAATTGGCTGGACTACCCCTGATGGTAAAGTGGATTACCGCCGGCTCAACGGCTGGCTGTTGAAATACGGTTACCTGCACAAGAACCTGAACACCTACACGGCGAAGGAGCTTCCGCAGCTGGTTACTCAATTTGAAAACCTTGCTAAAAGCGTGTTGAAATGAAAATTAAGCTTACACTCAGCCGCAATCAATCTCTGCTACTCTTTTGGTTTCTTTCCGACTTTCCTTGCGAGACAGAAACGCTTGCAAGGATCAACAAGCGTTTCCGGTTGGTATTAGCCTGTTTATCTTCCTTACAAAGCAGGCTGTCACGAAGGCCCATGGGTCAGATGGGTATTTCAAAGTTGAAGCTAAGCATTGCAGAAGCCTACGCTTTGGATGAGTTGCTAAGCAACATTAAAATACCGGAGGAGTGTGTTGAATTAACGGCGCTTCAATTTGATGTGCTCAACCAAATACAACCACAATTGCCGTGATCATCAGTGAATATAAACTCAGCAGTCCTAAAGTATCAGGCTCTGTGGTGTTCACCTACCACGATGGTGTGTTAATCAGCATCCTGTTTAAGCTTCAGCAGCCGCTGACCGAAACTCAGGTTAAAGCCCTGTTCGCTGACATACATTACCTTGAATCTTCACTGAAGCAGAGCATGAGCGCTGCCGGTGTCATTGTGGAAGCGATTACACCGAAGCGGACTACCTTGACCAGCACTCAGGATAAAATTGCCATGTTCTGCAGGTATTATAAAAGCCATGTGGGATTATCTTACCGCGTTTCAAGGGCAGACTCTGGGATGATCAAGGCGGTAGATGTAACCGAGAAGCTGCTTACAACGTACTTCACCAGCGAGAGTGTATTGTTTAAAAACCATTACAGCATCGGTAATTACACTAAATTTTTTAATCAGCTTTGCGCTGAGGCTTTCGGGACAAATGAAAAAAGCGGACTGCCCAATACCTGGAATGCTAAGTTTGCATCCAAGCTGTCCGGCCCGCAACTAAGCCAATATTTCCGGCACCTTCATTCAAAGGGATTGGTGGCGAGGAAAAATTCGCTCGGCGAAATCATTGACTTTATTCCTTCTAATGGCCCGCAGTAAAGAAAAAATTGAACAGCGAAACGCGGACCTGGTAAGAAAATACCAGCGGTACAGTAAGCTTCACGATCAGGGGCGGCAAAAGCATAACCATTCCTGGATCATCTTTCAGCTCAGCAAAGAATTTTTCATCTCCGAAACAACCGTGGAGAAGATCATCAAGCGAATGGTCTGAAGTACCGGCTATTTATTCAAAGCGGTTTAGTTTCACATCGGCCGCCATCAGTCTCACCACATCCGGATTATTGTCAACCAGTGCATTGATGTGTAAGTGCATGGGTGCGCTAATTGAGTAGTTGGAGGTAGTCAATTCCTTGTCGGCGGTTCCATTACTGCCATGTGAGTTTGTTCCAAGTTGCGAGTCGGAGGCGTGAAAGGTAATTTTTAGCGACCAGCATGCCGATGAAGGGTCCGTATTGCTTATTTCACAATCTAAATAGATCTGACCGGTCGTATGGGAGGCGTCGTCACTGAGACGTACTAAGAGCTTGCGACCGCCACCGGTCCCGGACGGGAAGTTGCACAAGAGGTCCATTTCAAGTGAATCGCCGGCGCGCATGGTTTCAGCTGGCAGTGTCAGAGTGATCAGGTTGGTTTCTGAGGTGCTGTCGGTTGATATTTCGTCGCGGAGAGAAAATAATAAACTCGATGGCAGGTGCTCTGGAGTTTCTATGGCAGAGATGGCGGCGTTGCATGTATTGATTTGGCTTTGAAGCTTAGCCAGGGCGGCAAGTACAGTGTCGGCGGCTGTAATAGGTGTACTGACAGCGGCGCTGAGTCCAGTGAGGAAAGTGGCCAGCACCCTGGCTTGAGTGAAGTATTGGTTGGAACCTTCCGCTATGTGAGTGGTCAGTAAAGACACAGCACCGGTTTGACCATTCACCGACAGCACGGCGTTGACTGGAGTAAGAAGCTCGGCCCAGTTAGATAGCAGGGAGGCCGGTTCATCCTTTAAGATGAAACTCTTATTTAAGTCGGACCTGACAGCCACATCACCTTTCTCTGCATCTAAAGCGAGCATGGCACCTTCGGAGGCAACCGTGAAGGTGTCGGTGATGGCAATGGCCGGCAGTAAGGCCGGCAGTATTTTATCGTCGCCGTCAAGAAGATTGCTTACCTGGGAAACATCATGTGTGTGTGCATCAGGTGCGAAGGTGAGCGGAATGTTTTCAATCTCTGACCAATCTACAACTGAATTTCCCATGGTTCCTCTCAGGGTCCAGGTTGAGGCGGCGGTTTTTTCAAAGAAATCTTTTGTGGTGTTGTTGATATACCAGTCGCCGATCGTACCACTGGCTCCGGAAGGATTGCCACTTCCACTGAGCCATCGCGATCCTGGTGTTCCCGGAGTTCCTGGTAAGGCTACCTCCAAGCGGGTTATTTGCCTGGGAGCAATTTCAAAGATTACTTTAGATATCATGTTAAATGGATTTTAATACCGGTTCTGTTAATTGGGCAATGGCGTAATATCCGTCCAGCGGATAGTTGGGATATAGTTCAGTTGGAAATTTCAGGCTCAACTGAAGCTGTAGTCTGCCTCCTTGCAGTTGTAAAGAATCGGCGCGCTGCAGATTGACAAAACAGAAGAGGCCACCCGGATCGACCTTTACATTATTGGGTGCGCTGCCGGTGAGCAGGAAGGTTTTACGCAGCACTCCATTGTTGCTCAATTTTACTTCAATCTCCGAGCAGTCATTTAGATCAATGCCGAAGGACTCGTCAAGTTTAAACGTGAATTGCGGGGTTTCTCCGATGAACATCAGCTTGTTGATTTAGGTGTAACGATGAGCGCAGGTTCTATATGCAGGAAGGTTCTCGCTGCAGCCACATCTGTAATAAGTGTCTTGAAGGAAAGTGTGTGGGAGTATACCTGGGAGTGTTGGTGATCAAACAATGGAGCGTCTGTGCGATTGATGGAGTTGAAGTACTCCCCTGAGAAGTTTTGAAGCGATTTAAAAATATCATCCAGCAGACTAAGATGGGACAGGGCTCGTTGCCGAATTGCAACTGTTTCCCGGCTGCTGTGTTCGCCAAAGATTTCACTGACCACATGAAGCAGAAATGCCTGCTCACAGAGTTGTTTACGCCTGCCAAGAGTTATAGCAGGAGAAGGCAACAGTTCAAGAAACACAGCCGGTGTTGGGAATCCAAGCCCTTCACTGTCTTCATCTTCTTCAATCTGATGGTTCCACAGGTCCAGGTGCTTGATTTTAGGAGCGCCTTGCTCATCTAAAATGGTTCGGAGCCTGGTGCTAATGTCCAGGTAGAATCTGCTCACAATCATTTGAATATTCTTTTAAGCTGCTGATCAAGTTTTTTTTCCATGTCTTTCTGCAGAGCAGGGGTGGTTTTCATGAATGGCCTCTTTGGCAAGTCCACTTGACGACTATGGGCTTTTACGATTCGTGTTTGGCCGGTTGCCCGTTTTACGCCGCGCATCTTTTCTTTGCGTGTTTTAACGGAATAGATTCCTGTTCCTTCCTGGGCAATAGCAAACACCCCTCGCTTATGCTTTCTCACTCTCACCGTTCCCTTGTACCCCTCGTTGTGTGCTTTAGCGTAAGGGGCGTTGTTCACTACGCGAGCCACGCCGAAGGTGGGCCTAATCTTAAATGAGCGTTTCAAGCGTCCGGATTTGGTAAGCAGCGGCCGTGTACTTTTTTTCCCTTTCCGCTTCTCCCATCTCTCAACGGATTGACCATCGGTGCGCAGTCCCTGCCTGCGGAAGTTGGCCTTAAATTCATTCATGGCCAGGTTGGAAATGATGATGGGCAGTTCTTTGAATAATCTCCTCCAGTCAGCCTTCAAGCGATTAAATGGATGTGGATTTGACATTGAGTGTTGTTTTGTGTATATTTGCACTGGTCATCTACGGAAGGCCACAGACAAAGGGCGGATGGTCGTAAGATTATTCGCTCTTTAATTTTTTCGCTAATTCAAAGCGTGATAATTTACGTACCTCGTCGGCATCAATGGTTTTAAACCTTTGACCTGTGTATAGGATTTCTATTTGTTTGATCACTTCCCTTTTTTCATTGGTGATTACACTCTTAATTCCCGACGCGATTAAATCAAAATCGGGCTGCTGCTCAAGGCGAATTAGAATGTTAGGCGACTGCTCTCTTCCTCTTAGCAGATGTTTTTTAATTGAGTTCGCCTGATTTGTCGAGCTTTTCAATCTCTTAAACTCCCAGTCGACACCATTTCTTATCGCATCATGGCTCTTTACACCATGTTCCACTTTAACTGGAAGTAATTCAATTTTATCGCCGCGCTTCATTAGAATGCGTGAAGTAATAAGGTTGTCTGTCGACTCTCCTCCCTTATGCTTCTTGTGCCGAACAATATACCCGCCGGTCTTTTTGTCAAACCCTTCTTTGTAATAATGCTTAGAAGAGTAATCGTTATATTGCTTCCAGGATTGCTCCAGCTTCTCAGCCTCGCTTATATGGTGTTTCAAAAAGTTGCCGACCTGCTTTTTGCCGTGTTCAAAATAGGAATGCGTTTCAGGGAAGACCACTCCACTTTTTCCCACGTTGTTTTCAAACATGGGCTGAAGTTTTGGAAAAGTCCTTCCTTCAACATCACTCATTGTGGCATCATCGCTCTGGTCCACGTCACAGTTGCAGTGCCAATGAAGCGGTGGGTATCGGCTGTTCCAGAACGGATGGTTAACCGGCAGGGTTATACCGTTACAGCTGCTGCAGATGGGACACACGTTTTCGCCCTCGGTTGAACGGAAGGTGAGCATGGGTAGCAACTCGGCGTTGCGTTCAATCTCAACCCAACGCGAAGCCATCTGTGCACTGGCAATTGCGGTGGTATGTTCTGCCTGCAGGTAATTGATGTTGTATTCCTTGTGCAATTTTAAGATGTCATTGCGAAAATCCACGAAGGACCTTACCCTTCCTGCCTCATCGGTAAGCAGGTCGGTAGCAATTCGCAATTGATCATGGGTTTTAAATGCCGAGAACACGTGAACGTTTTTGTTTAAGTTTACCAGCATGTTCCAGTCCGGTGTTCCAGGATCGTATTCATGCAGTTCGGCTCCGTACCCTTCAGTGAGGGCTTGCATCAGTTGGCTGCGTGTCCAGGAGAAAAGTTCCGGATCAATGTTGCCCTTGACAATTTTACCCTGGTGTAACTCACGGGCGATTCGTTCAAAGATGAGATCGTACTGCTGGTTGCCTGTTAAGGCCAGTTGCAGTAAGGCGTCGCCATCAACTGTGGCCTTCAGGCGAACGGTCTTTTTTTTTTCTTTGGGTTCGTCCTTTTCGACCTCTTGCGCGGGTTCTGCCACAGTAGATTTAATTCTCACCGGTAAGGACCCGGCTCGCGGCCGCTCAACGCCGAAGGTCTTATAGATGTATTCCTCATCAATGTCCACCAGGCTCGCCAGCTTCATAACAACCTCAATAAGCTTGTCAAGCGGGAGCTTGTTGGTTTCCGGGTAAGTAAACTTGCCACCATCAACCGGGTAGCCCAATGCGAGCAGCTTTGGTTTAAGTTTCCAGTTCAGCAGGTATTCCTGCTCAATGATGTCACTTAAGTAGATCTCGTTTTGACCATCCTGGTGAACCTCGCTCTGGCTCCTGGAAGAACCGTCATCGGTGGTCATGGTTCCTCCCAGGTAGGCCTTGGAGATCTCCGCATTGCATTCCTTTACCAGGAGAGAAAAGACCTCGCTCTTACCGGTAGAGTTGGTGTCGTGAAACGTTAGTGCAGATCCTTTGGGAATGACGGCAAACCCGGCGCCCCCCATTTTCTCAAGACCTTCGTATAGCTTACGCCGCGTTTCATCATCCCAGGGATCGTACTCCCCCACCCGAAATGGCATTCCGAAAATCTCCGCAAACTGTGCCCAGTCGCCAAACCCACCCCGCTTGTATATAATGTATTGTGCGACGGTCATAAGCTTGCCGTAGGTTTTTTTGCCACCGACAAAGAGAGAAGTATTTATATGACGTTCATCGGATTCATAATAGATACCCAGTCCGGGTGCAGGATTGGCCGTCCCGGTATGAAAGGCATAGAATCCATATTCGGGGAAACAGTTCTGACGAGGCAGCAGCTCGACTTCTGAAATAAGCCCATCCTTTCCCAGCTGCAATTCTATCAGCGAGAAGCCGAAACTTTTAGCATCCTGGGCATGACCTCTCAGATCATAAAACCACGGAGCTTGCAAGATGTTGTCTTCAATGAATTCGTTTACCTCCCCGGACTTACTCGCCCAGTGAACCTTCTTGTTGGCAATGGCCGAGCGGCGTTTATCCATGACCGACTCTAAGTGCCCGTCAATTTTGATGATTTCAAACAGGTCAATCAGTTGCCTTCTGCGCGGATTAATGGAAGAGCGTGCGGCATTGATGGCGTTACGCCAGGAATCGATGCTTTGGCTGCTCATCATCACGTTGTTGACCGTGATTTGGCTGGAAATACCTAAATATGAGCGTCCTTTGCGTGCGCCCTGGGCTGATGCCATAGAAGTGTAATTAGTTGATTATTAGCACAATTTTAAAACAAGCCATTTTTAGGCCATTTAAACGAGTCAGTGGCGAAGGTGGATGCCAAGTACCATTTTGATATTTGAGGCCGTAGGATTTCAAGTTAATAGGTAGTTAATAGGGGTCTTCACCACTGGTTGTTCCTCCTTAAATTTCCTCCAAATTGGACGTAAGATTTGGACCCGTCATCTGGAATGGGCAAATCCGGCGGATTTATTTCCTGTTTTGAGACCATTTCCAGCCAGTTCATGGCATTTGCATAGCGGTCATACCTTAAGCGGGGGATCTTTCGCGGGCTGATCATGGAATGCAGATTGTATAAGACTATATCCTTACAATACATCATTACCGTCTTGTGACGGTCATTACCGGTTGCTCCAAAAATGCTGGCCGTGTCGTAACGATTGGATAGATACCCGGCCATGAGCGATACTACTTCTTCCACGCAAACCTCGATTTTCCCATCTTCAAAAGAAGTGATATCATCCAGGACGTTGTCCCTGATTACATTGGCAAAATCATCTTTGGTTAAAAACGGCATCTGTTAAGTCAGTTTAAAGAGAATGGGAAGTTGGAGGTAAGCACCTCGGTTTTTACCTTTCGCTTGGTAGCCTTATTCTTGTTGGCAACCGTTACGTCCATTTGAAGTTGCTCACAGTTCCAGGCGTGCTTCTTCACGAAGCTCTCTAAGATGGGAGAAGGATAGGAACTGAGCAGGAACTTTCCTTTTATTTTAGACAGGACCATAAGCAGGCGTTCAAAGTCTTCGATGGTGTAGCCGTCGTAATGGCCCATATCAGAATTATAGTACGGCGGATCGCAGTAGAAAAGGGACGTCGGCGTATCACGGGACCGAATAATGCGAATGGCATCTGTGCATTCGATTTGCACCTCCTGAAGCCGAATGGCATATTCTTCGGTAAAGCTGTTGCGCTTGTTGTTGATTTTCTTGGAGGTGGTGTTTTTGGAGATGTCGTAACCGAAAGTTCCGTCCAACTTAGCGGCAAAGGACTCATTGGCCAGCACCCAGACAGCCCAGGCTCTGCGGATGGGATCGAACATATCTGGATTACCGTAAATGACCTTGGCTTTGCGGTGAAGGTCCCGGCTGTGAAGTGTAATGCGGATATGCTTTTCAAGTGAAACAAAATCTTCCTGCACGACCTTATAGAAGTTGATCAGCTCCTTGTTGGTGTCGTTGATTACTTCCACGGCAGACTTCTCCTTTGAAAAGAAAACGGCTCCTCCTCCGATAAAGGGTTCTGCATACAGCTTGTGCTGAGGCAGGATGGATAAAATTTTTTTGGTCAGCTTTTGCTTACCTCCGTAGTAGGTGATGGGTGTTGTCATGTTTATGCTCTGTGTTTGTTTAGGTGTCTTTCTCCAAGTGAGATGTCGGCTGTTGCAGCCAAACTGTTTTGCAGGATGAACATAGCTCCCTCAACCGCGTCAGGTCCGTCCTTTTTAGTATTGACTCCAGGTTGGAAGTTCAAATACTGTTCAATGAGTTCGCCCATGTGATGGTTCCCCTCCTCCTCTTCATTAAAAATGACATTACCCCGCTCGTAATGACCTGAAGTCGCTTCAATACGTGCATCCTTGTCTGGTTTTTTTCGGGTGTCACCGCTTAAGGGCAGCGGATGGTTTCTTTTAAGGCCCGCTTCGGCGAAGTCCTTATATAAGAGAGATTGCAGGAATACCTCTTCCATCTTAAGGCGGAAGCTTCCCTTGCGTTCAATCACATATTGCTCCATATCATAACACCATTGAATCATCTCTTCAATAGAAGCCTGTCCGCAATAGACCTTAATGATGTAGTATTTTCCTTTGTGTAGCGAAACTAAGACCAGCGCCTTGGTGTCAGAGGTTTTGGTTTTCTTGAATCCCGGGTCCAGGTAAGCAAGCTGCAACTTCATTGAGTGAATGGACGGGATGGCGCCAAATTGCATCCAGGCCTTCTTAAATACCTTGCCTTCAGAAAAAGGGTTGTTAAAGTATTCCCGCTGACTCAACCGGTAACCAAGTTTGCCGATCATGTACTGACACTGCTCAAGGGTATAGTTCTCCTTCCAGGATGGTTGGCCCTTCTCGTTCAGAATATTAACTACCTGCTTAAAGTCAGCGATCTTCAAGGCACGATCTACGATGGAATTTTTGGCGATGATGTTTCCAATCACAATGAACCGCTTTGCGCTGCCGATATCAAAACACGGATACAGCGCTCCCATCACCCAGTCCCACAGATCATCCATGCGCTTGGGGTTGCGACAGGTTTCATCATCGTCAATATCATCCACGATGATCATGTCCGGCCGAGCCTCTTCGTTACGTGCGCCACGTGGTGATTGACCTGCACCCAGGCCCCTGAAGGACCAGCCGCAATTGGTTTTAAAATTACCGGCAGCCCAGTTGTTCATTGATTTTAAGGTGCCGTAATCGTTTATTAAGCGCATGTTTGATTCAAGCTGAATCATTAATGGCATGAGCAGCTCCGTGGCAGCATCGCCGGTCTTACTTACCAGCAGAACATTTCTGGACTTTCCGGCGCAGCATAGATAGGCTGGCAGGAACAGGTCGACAATAACCGACTTTGCATGATCGCGAGCCCAGGCAAGGACCGCCACCAGGACCTGGTTGTTTTCAATTTCGCGAGCTGCCTTTTTCTGAAAGTCCGCAAACTCCGCTTTACAATACTTAGGAAAGTAGTATTTGCAGAAGGCGACAAAGTCAACCTTTAATGAAGCAATACGGGACTTCTTATCGGCCTCACTCTCATCGATGTCAATTTGCGTGCTCTGCAGTACCGATTTGCGGTATGCATCCCACTTTTTTAGGGCATCACGATCTTTGAGTCTGAGGCTCACTTTAATTTTGATTTTACAAATGCGTCAAACAACTCAACATTCTCTTTTGCCGCTTTTGGATTAAATGCTCTGAGCCAGGAGGAGAATTCCATGAACACGGCAATGATTTCTGAAACGCCGCAATCATTCTCCAGCTTCTTAATCGCCGCTGCGTATTTCATGATTGTATCGGCCTCAGAGGACGAAGCGAATCGTTTACCCTGCAACTCCTCCCGTTCAGCGATGTGCTCATTGAGTTGGTTGAGCGCCGCATACATCATGACCAGTTGATTCTCCTTGGTAATGGTAAGGGCAGCTCTTTCGCTCTTCCACTTATATTGCTCTACCCATTTTGACAGGGTTTTTTCACTCACCCCTGAGCGAAGGGCGGTTTCCTTCTGCGATAATTTTTCCCGGACAAACAAAAGCCGGGCATGTTCTTTCTTTTGCTCAAGAGCGATCTTCTGTGACATGTGCTTGTACAAAGATGCATTTACAGTGGTGCTGTAAGCAAAACCAATTTCCATGATGGTACGATTTTCAGACCATGATGGTGCGATTTTCAGACCATGATGAAAATTCAATTTGCAATCGCGCCTGGTCGTAGTGCATTTTTGTCTTCCATACAATCATTCAGCAGCCGCGTGTCCAAGCATCAATTCCCTTTTAAAGCGAACGTACACACCAAGAACTCCCACGGGTTTGGAGTACTGACCTCAGGGATTTCGCTGGACCGGTATAAGAAGAACCCGATAGTTTTATTGAATCACGACATAGCCTCGCCAATAGGTGTTGCTGAGTCGCTTCAATTTTCCGGCGAAGAGGCAAGTGTTGTCGTGGTCATTGACGACACGGATGATGCTTTTTTACAAAAGGCGGCACGGGACATTAATAAGAACTTGTTAAAAGGACTTTCGCTTTGCATTGAGCCGGACATGAGTTCGGTTAAAACAGGAGTGGAAGGATTCCCGCCTGATCTGCCGGTCATTACCCGCTCAATTTTAATGGAGCTTTCGGTTACCCCATTGCCGGCGAATGAAAATTGTCTCCGATTCACTCACAATGGTTCCAATTTTAGCGCGAAAGACGTGCTGTTAAAATTGAGTTCACATTTAAATACACCAAAAACCATGAACAGACTTCTTTTATCGGTTATTCCAGTGCTGGGCCTCAAGGCGGGTTCAACTGAAGACGACGCCATTGCCTCGCTTGCCAAGTTATCAGCTGATATGGATGAGCTCGCATCACTTCGCAAGGCTAAAGCGGATTGGGAAAAGAAAGAGACCGAGTTTAAGCTGAGCGCCGTTAACCAGCTGGTTGACGAGGCGGTGGGCAAGGGTAAAATCCTTCGCACCCAACGCGAAGATTTTGTGAAGCTCGGCCTTGGAGATTTTGAAACAACCAAGCGCACGCTGGATGCTTTGCCTTCGCGCAAATCCATGGCAGAGCAAACGGGCGAAGGTCAGGCAGCTGATTCAGCAGATAAGTACGAGGGAAAGACCTTCAAGCAACTCATGCGCGAAAGTCCGGAAACCTTGACGCGTCTTAAAGCCGACAATCCTGGCAAATACAAGGAGTTGTTTAACGCCGAAAACTGGGCCAAATAGTGGATGGCAGGTTTGATCACCTGATTGCTACCACTGCCGGATCAGGATTCGTTCTTGCCTTTATTGAAGCAGGGAGTATGTACCAGGCAGCTGTATACGGATTAATAGGTGGTGCATGCGGTTATATAGCCAGATGGGTGATGGGATTCATAGTCAGAAAAATCAGTTCAAAAATTAATAATTCAAAAAGTACCAAATGAAAAAAACTATTGTAGGCAGGTTTGTCCTTTTGTTATTCAGTACCGCAGTGCTGCTGGCCAGCACGGCTATGGCTTCGGCCGGCATTCAGTTGCAGGCGCCATTGTTTGACGGGCGCACTATTCAATGTAACGGCGTTGCTGTAGAGATCTGGGTTGATTACATCATTGGAAATTTATTCAAAGACGACCAGTTCATCAATGATTGCTTTGATGAATCTGAATTCGTCCTTGGAGGATCGGTGGTTCATATTCCACAGGCCGGAGCCAAGCCGACCGTGGTTAAGAACCGTTCTACTTATCCTGCAACCACGGTGAGAAGGACCGATACAGATATAACCTATCCGCTGGATGAGTATTCAACCGATCCTACCCATATTCCTGATGCAGAAAGTAAGCAGTTGTCTTACTCTAAAATGGAAAGCGTCCTGGGAGAACACGTAGCAGCGCTGAGTGAAAACTACGCGGACGATATACTGTACAAGTGGGCGCCAACCGATGCCGCTTGTATCATACGAACTACCGGAGCTGATGGCGCAACACTTTCGGCATCCGCTACCGGAACGCGAAAAACCTTCCTGAAAGAAGACCTGCAACGTGCGCAAGCCTTGATGGATAAGCAAAAGATTCCTAAGAAAGATCGCTTTGCACTTATTCCAACCGATCTGGCTACAGAGCTTAAGGGGGATGCGGATTTGAAGAAAAGAGACTTTGGAGCAGAGCTCTCTCTTAAAGAGGGCTACATCGGACATCTGTATGGGTTTGCCATTCGCGAGCGCTCAGATACCGTTGTTTACACCAATGCCACACCTCCGGTGCCAAAAGCTCCGGGTGCAGCCGGTGCAGCAACAGATAACCTGGCGGTTATATGCTGGCAGAAGAATGCTGTTGGAAGGGCAATGGGAAGCAAGAAGTTTTATGAAAACCTGGCCGACGCTCAATTTTATGGTGACGTGTACTCAGCCGCTATTCGCCTGGGAGGCAGAAAGCGCAGGGCGGACGGCAGCGGAGTAGTAGCGATTGTTCAAGCGCACGGCGCCTGATTAGAAGAGATATAAACCCTCGACGAAGAAAAGCCCTTAGGTCAGACCCCGTAAGGTCGCCTAAAGGGCTTGATAAAAAACACGAACAAAAAAGACACCTACCATGTCACCAGAAGAAAGAAAACAAGCCGCACAGGCATGCTTTAAGGCAAACCCCAAAGCTGATCGGTATTACCAAACTGCCGACGGTCAATGCTTCCGGCATTGGCATGATGCAAACGAGCACAGTAAAAGCCTGATTGTTCGCAACATTGAGGAGGTTTCAAGGGTGGAGAAGCCTGAAGCAAAGAAAGAGTCCCACCAGGAAAAGATCGACAAGATCAACGCCTGCAAGGATGCGTTGGAACTCACAGAGATTAAAATCGGCAATAAGGAGCATCCGGATGTTGCAGCAGCTTTCAATGCTAAATTGAAAGAGTTCTCTGATGAGAAAGCCCGCAAAGAAGCCGAAGCGATCGCTGCTGGCGTGAAAACAAAAGAAGGTAAGGACAAGTAATGGGAAGAGCTTTCATCACCTATATAGCAGAGAAACTGCGTAAGGCATTGCCGGCGTTTATGCGTAAGTGGCGTTGGGAGATGTGGTCCTTGCCATTGTTGATTTTAGTCTTCATCTCTGCGCGCGAAGCAATTTATTACTTCGACCCACAGTCTGGTCCTTACGACACAGGTGTGCTTCACAAAATCTTTCTGGCCGCAGTGGTGGTCAGCAGTGGTAGCTTGCTCTCATGGATTCTCATCCGTGCATATTACCGGGAGGTGTGGGATCACAGCGAGAGTGACTCGTTTAAGGAAGACTATGACCTGCTGGGTCAAAAATGGAGAGTACTTATAAACGTGCTATTATTCCTGGGTCTTCTCTTTGCCTTCGTTAACGCAGCCAATGGCAGAACTACACACGAGCAAGACTGCATTATTAAAATCGCTACGTCTCAACTTGGCGTTCGTGAAGTCTCCGGATCAAACGATGGTCCTGAAGTTGAACAATACCTAAGCAGCGTAGGTCTTTCAAAGGGATATGCCTGGTGCGCCGCGTTTGTTGGCTGGACCTATGATCAGTGCGGTATTGTGCATCCAAAAAGTGCCTGGTGTCCCGCCTGGTTTGCAACTGGTAAGGTAGTCTACACAAAGAAGAGAGATGGTCCGCTAAAAGCAACTACGCCGTCGCAGTACAGAGGGTCTGTCTTTGGCATATACTATGCAAGCAAGAAACGGATTGCGCATGTTGGAATCATTGAGAAAGTGGAAGGCAATTACTTGCTGACCATTGAAGGCAATACCAACTCTGAGGGTTCACGGGAAGGAGATGGCGTGTATCGAAAACGAAGGTTGATCTCACAAATACACGCCATTGCAACGTACCACCAAGGCGGTCGTCATAAAGATATACCCAGAGAGATCTGAACGATTCGCCTTTGGGTACTCGACCATAGAACGCGCTGTTAAAGCATCAGAGAGGTTCCTGAAAATCGAGCGTGATCTTCAGCTGTGTTATGTAGAGCCGCCACATATGATCTTCAAAAAAGATCGGATTATCATTACACGAAGGTCAATCTACCGCCATGATCAACAGGCGGACCAGTTTATAAAGAAACATATTGAAGCCCTTATATTCAATGATGAAAATAGTTAGTTTTTGCTTTGTTGTTGTTGTTATCCTGGTAGGGTGTAGCCCCATGACTACACTCTCTACCATGGATGTAAAGAGGGATTCGATAAATATTCAGACCAGCGTTGTAGAGAGGGATTCAACGATAGTCTTCCCCCAGGAGGAAGTTGCGCTGCAGGCGCCATTGATAGTTACCGGTGGTGTGGTTGCAGATATTCCACTGAGGCGTGAGACCTCTGGTCGCGCCACGGTTACGCTGGAGGTTAAAGGGGGGCAGCTGAACGCCAAGGGCGAATGCGCTGAACTTGAAGCGAAGGTGAAGAGTCTGGTGACAACCCTGCATCACTACCAGTCAAGCTCAGACACATCACATAAAGAAATTGAAGTTCCTGTTCCCTATATCCCTAAGCCGGTGAAGTACCTGGCATGGTGGGGAGGAATTTCGTTAGTCATCTTATTTGCCGGGGCCTGCTACTTGGTAGGGACCATTAAAACAAAAATATTTTAGAAAATGTCACAACCTAATGTTACGGTAAACCAGGTCAATGGGAATCTGGGAAGACGTCCCGCTTCCGTTGACGGAATTGCAGGCATCATCCTAAGCGGTGTTGCTGTTGGCGGTCAGTTCGCGCTCAACGATGTGTTGGGACCTTTTTATTCTCTGGCTGATGCAGAAAGTAAGGGCATCACTGCCGCCTACGATGTGACCAATACATGCTGTGCGCATCTCCACATTAAAAATTTCTTTGCCGAAGCCGGGAACGGCCGGCCGCTGTATGTTATGGTAGTTGCTAAAACCGTTACCATGGCACAAATGTGTGACCTGAGTAACCTGACCACCGGCGTGATGAAGATGTTGCTTGCCCAGGAAGGAAGAATAAAGCTTGTCGGGATCACTCGTACTCCGCAAAGCGGCTATACGCCCACCTATGCCGATCAATTCGATGAAGATATCTGGGCAGCCATCACGGCAAGTAAGGCGATCTATGCCTCTGAACGGGCTGCAGGCAGACCTGTTGATTTCTTCTTTGAAGGAAGAGATTTTCAAGGCACTCCTGCCTCGGCTAAGGACCTGCGGGACACAGCCGGTCTGAATGCCAACAGAGCCTGTTTGGTCATAGGTCAGGATTTGGACGTGGCAACAGAGTATTCCTGGAATCCCAAGTACGCTGCCGTGGGTTTGGCCCTTGCCAGATCTTCAAGGATTCCGGTCCACAGAAATATTGGACGGGTTAAAGACGGTGCTCTTGCCGGTGTTATACGGGGAGGTTTTTCCAATAACAGCGCTTATGGTGCGATGAGTACTACCAACGTAGATGTGCTCAATGATAAAGGATATGTGTATCTGAGAGCCCATAACGGGAAGGCGGGGTACTTCTTCAACGATGATCACAATGCTGCGCCCGTTAGTGATGACTTCTCTCAGAAGTCTCGCAGCCGCGTGATGGACAAAGCCGATCGGATCACTCATCAGGTGTATGTAGAAGAGATACTCAACGACCTTGAGATCGATCCAACCAGCGGAAAGCTGGCTGCTTCAACCTGTAAGCATTATCAGGGCATCATCAACCAGGCCATAAGTACTCAAATGAGTGGTGAGATTTCCGGTGTTGGTTCATTTTGTGATCCTGATCAGGATGTGCTCTCCACCGATACCATTGCGGTAGAGATAAGCATCCTGCCTAAAGGAATGGCGCGGCAGATTGTTGCCAATCTGGCTTACACAAAAAATGCAATTGCTTAAACCACAATTAAGAACGTATTAATATGGCAGTAATAGTTAATGGAAATGAATACTCCTGGGGTGATATCGAAATCATGTTGCCTGGTTCTAATGTACCGGTGAGCGGAATTACAGGAGTTGAGTATAGCGAGAAGCAGGAAAAAGCGGCTATTCATGCCCGCGGGTATAAGCCCCATAAAATTGGGCGTGGGAAAAAAGAATATTCCGGATCAGTTTCCATTCTTCAGTCAGAGCTTGAAGCAATGATACAGGCTCTGCCTGCGGGTAAATCACTGACTGATCTTGCACCGGCTATCATTACAATTTCCTATGCGCCTGAAGGAGGGGTAATGGTAACAGATCAATGCGTTGGCGTTGAGTTTTCCGAGCTGAAAAAGGGGATGAAAACCGGTGACACACACCAGGTGATAGATCTTCCTTTTGTTTGCCTGGATATAAGATACAACCTTTAATTATTAAAGCATGTCAAAAGAAACAAAATCAAAAGAAGCCTCGGCTCATGAGCCCTACACTCCTTCGGCAGATCAAATCTCTGCCTGGAAGAAAAAGTATGGCGACGTATTCAAGGTAAGCGTCAGCGATAGTGCAGATAACCTGTTCAATGCCTTTTTCAAAAAGCCCAACAGAAAAGAACTGAGTCGGGCAATGGCGGCCGGTAAGGAGAGTCCGATGAAATTCAACGACACCTTATTCCTGGACTGTTGGATCGAAGGAGATGAGGCGATTAAAACCGACGATGCCATGTATCTGGCGGCCTGCAGCCAGCTGGCTACGATGGTGGAAGTGAGGGAGGCTGAGATCGTAAAGCTGTAAGCGAAGCTGAAATAACAGAGCTCGACTGGAGCAATTACATCAGGGTCATTGACACGCAGCTTCGCTATTATCTGCATGTTGATGACCCTGATTTATTGAGTGACCGAGAGTGGGCTGAGATGTTTCAGGCGCTGAACTATATCCGGAAAAAAGAAAAGGAAGAAATGGCCCAGATGATGGGCATGCAAACCTAAGCAATGACAATCTCTGAGTGGTATTTAAAAATGCGCGATGGCGTCTCTGGTGCAATGGATCGCATCGGAGCCGGCGTTAATTCAGCCTCATCCAAGCTCACTGCCCTGCAACAAAAGACAGAGGCTCTTGAGAGAAAAATGTCATCGGCAGGTCGTAGTGGTGACCTGTTGCAAAACTCGCTTCGCGGAGTGGCGCTGGCAGCGGGTCTGTCCTTGTCTGTAAGCGGGCTTTCTGCCATGGCAAGCAGTTTGTTGGATACAACCCTGAAAGCAGAAGGATATCAGCGGGCATTAAAACTAATTGAAGGGGGGAATGTGCAAGCGGGTAAGACGTTTTCCTATTTAAAGGATACGGCTAATCAATACGGCGCTTCATTCAGCTCGATTTCTGAAGGATACAAGATGATCGGTGCGGCATCTCGTGGCACAGAGCTGGCAGGTAAAGGTGCGCGGGAAATACTGGAAGGGATAACCTCGGCCAGTGTAGCCCTTGGGATTGGTCAGGAGGAAAGCAAAGGAGCGCTTCTTGCAATCTCACAAATGATCAGCAAAGGAAAGGTTAGCGCTGAAGAGCTAAGGGGCCAGCTGGGAGAACGCCTTCCGGGTGCATTCCAGGTCGCAGCGCGTGCGATGAACATGACAACAGGAGAATTGGATAAGCTCATTTCGAAAGGAGACTTGTCAGCGTCAGAATTTCTCCCGCGTTTTGCCGCGCAGCTGAAGAAGGAGTTTCAGTCAGGTGCAGAAGAGGCGTCCGGTTCGCTGCAGGCGTTGAAGAACAGGATGGAGAATACCTTTTTGTTTTTTCGTATGGAGCTTGCAGAGAAGCTGGCTCCGCATTTTGCCAAGGCCTTTGAAAAGATCACGCAATTCTTCGAAGCCAATAAGGCGCAAATCATGACTTTCATTGAAGATGTGATTGGATCGATCTCTAAGTTAGGCGGCTATGTTGCACAGTTATTTAAATTTCTGTACGATCATTCCACCTTAGTTAAGACTCTGATTGCAATTTATGCTGCCTGGAAGGTGGAGACGCTGTTAGTAAACAGCGCACTGAAACTTAATAAATGGTACACATCAACAAGCACCTTGGCGCTGATTGCCAATGGCGCTGCCGTTAAAGGTGTTAAAGGCGCATGGGATGCGCTGTCGATTGCTATGCGGTTAAACCCATGGGGATTTGCACTTGCCGGGCTATCTGCTGTAGCTGCAGCTGCGGCTCTCCTTTATGATAAAATCAGCGCCGGAAATAAGGAGTTGGATGAAATGATGGCCAAACAAATCCAGCTCGAAAAAGACACCAACAAAGAAATTTTCAACACGGAGCTGCAAAGAGTAAACGACCTCATCGCAGGATATAAAGGCCTAAGTGAAGAAAAGGCAAGAGCCGCAGCCATTTCAGCTGAAATTGAGGTGCTTCGAAAGAAGGCAAACACGATAGCGCTGGAACCATTGGTGAATGGCATGATGACTCCGGAGAATAAGCGGAAGTACAATAACATAATGACTGCACTGGCAGCTGTAAGAAGCAAAGATTTTATGCAATCATTAATGGGATCAGGTGAACGATTGTATGGGCTTAAGAATACTCCTGCTGGACCTACTCCGCCCGGCACTGATCCCACACTTAAGTCCGGGATTGATTCGGTCACTTCAGGAGGTAAACAAGTTAGGAACTACAATGTAACGATAGGCTCTCTTGTAAAAGAACTGAACATAAGGGCTGAAACGGTTAAGGAGGGCGCGCAAGACATGAAGAGAATGGTTGAAGAATATTTACTAAGGGCGCTTCAGGGCGCTGAAATAGCAACGGCAAATGGCTGAGCTTCTCTTATGGACATTTATGACCATAGTCGTAGCGGTGATAGTAATTATTCTTGTGACCATTGGCGGTTGTTTGTACTTCGCCTGGATAGAAAGAAATGAAAAGGAGTGATGCCAACATTTGACTTTAAAACAGCGCTTTCCATTTCCTTTGGCCCCGTAGCGGTACTGGCATATTCAAAGCTTGATATATCCAGGAAGGTGCAGGCCAGTGAAGGCTATTCTTCCCTGGGCATTAAGGAGTATAATAATGAGATTGAGAATTATCAAGGAGTTCCGATGTTCCTGCCTTGTTACCTGGATGGTTGGTTATTGCCCATTGAACCCATTTTAGATATCACCGGAGGAAAGACGATTGTCAAAACCCAGATTGATTCGCAGGATGGTACTTTCAAGGAGCAGTTTTCAAAGAATGACTATGCAATTACTATACGGGGGATTCTGAGCAGCCAGGACGGTACGGATAATTATCCGAAAGACCTTGTGAGGCGACTGCGCAGAATTTGCGAAAGCACTACAAATGTTCCCATCTCCTGTTCGCTTACGACGCTTTTCGGTATAGATCGGATAGTGATTGAAAGCTATTCTCTGCCTGCGGTGGAAGGATTTCAATCGATGCAACCATATCAGTTGAATTGCTTCAGTGATAAAGACATTGTTCTTGAACTAAACTCACAGCTATGAAGGAGATGAATAGTTTAATCGAGATCGGATCCTTCCGCCTGGTTAATCAGGTGGCCTCAGTCAATATTGAAAGTTCGCGAAAGAACCTGACACAAACCGCCTCAATTAAATTTCCCAGGTACTGGCAATTGGTCAACGATGAGCGCTACAAGATCAATGTGGGTGATAGGGTGAGAATTCTTCTGGGTTATGATGGCTTTCTCACAGAAGAGTTTGCCGGATACGTTGCTGAACGCGTTCTGTCATCGCCGCTTGAAATAAAATGCGAAGATGAGATGTGGAAATATAAGCAGGAGACAATTACACGCGAATGGAAGTCGATAAGTCTCGGTGCGTTACTTAAGCTGCTTCTTCCTGGTGCAAAGATGGGGGATATTCCGGAGGTGACACTTTCTCCGTTTCGAATTGATAGAGCCAGCGCCGCTAAGGCGCTTGAAAAGATCAAAGAGGAATATGGCTTGGATATCTATTTCAGAGGGAAGACTGTTCATGTAGGCCTTCCGTACTTTGAAACGGAACTACCCCGGTGTACTCTGCATTTTCAAAGAAATCTCCCGAAGGAGAACACGGAATTGCAATTTAAAACAAAACAGGATGTTCGACTCAATGTGAATGCAGTCAGCGTACTACCCAACAACACAAGCATCAGCGTGAAGGTGGGTGATTCCAATGGGGACTCTATCACTTTGCATTATTACAATATAAAGGATGAAAAGCAGTTGCGTCGTCTTGCCCTCCAGCATATGGAGGAATTGCGATATGATGGGTATAAAGGATCGGTCCGGTCCTTTGGCCGCCCTATTACTATGCATGGCATGGTTGCAACTATTGTTGATGATCGATACCCGGAGCGCAACTCATCTGTCTTCATTGATGCTGTGCGGGTTAACTATGACGCCTCAGGATACAGGAGAATCAATGAGCTTGGAAGGAGGGCGCAAGCATGAGTGATAAAGTCAATAAGGCATTGAGGCATTTTCAAAAGAAAAATAACCCACATCAGGTAGTTTCAGGTGTGGTAAAAGAGGTTGATGAAACCAACTATACTATTTCGGTTGCGCCTGTTGATGGAGGAGCGTTGTATCATCAAGTGCGGTTGAGACCCTTGATTGACGGTAAGAGCTTTGGTCTTGTAATTGTTCCTGAAGTCAATGCCAATGTGCTGATTGGCATAATTGGCAATAATGACAACGCTCCTTATTTCATATCAGCAGACCTGATAAAAAAGGTTCTGATAGTAACCACTTCTGGAACTGCAATGGTGATCTATAAGAATGGGGATGTCGTATTCAATGGCGGAAACAACGGCGGTCTGACAATTACGCCAAAGCTGCAATCGGAACTAAACAAAACCAATGAGGTTGTTAAAGCCATTCAACGGGCACTGTTGGGATGGACTCCGGTCCCTAATGATGGAGGAGCTGCCTTAAAAGCGCTGGCCGCTACCACGATTGGAACGCTCCAGGTTGGTGATTATGCACAAATAGAGAATGATAAAGTGAGGCATTAATGCAAGTCTTTGACTATAAACATAACGAATTTGATCTGGCAATATCGGGAGGCGATTTTGTACTTGCCGAGAGCACGGAGCAGCACCTACAGCTCCTGTTATTGCTGGATAAAGGCGAGTTAAAACAGCATCCTTTGTTGGGAGTAGGTATCCGGGGTTTCATTTTGGACGATCGATCTTTGACTGAACTGGAAGCGGTTGCTTGTGCTGCCATGGAGGAGGATGGGGTGACAATAGCGTCATTTGCTGCAACGGATTGGACTGATATTGTAATTGAAGGTGAATATGAGGGGTAAGCCAATTGTAATTTTGGAGGGGCAGAACATGTTTGATGTAGCTATGCAGGAGTATGGTGTAGCCGACCCTTCAATTTTAATAAGGGATAATCCGGAATTGAGTATGTCTAAGCCTCTGATTCCGGGTAGTCACCTGTTCGTTAAAAGCGCAGCAACAGATGACCATGTTGTTAAAGTGTATAAGCAACTAAGCCACTCGCCATGTGGTGGTATTCTTGGACAAGAGCTTGTGAATAATGGTGATCACTTGGATGCCAACATGGGTGGATGGTCTGGCGATATTGTAGGTCTTGGAGATGGGTTCACCTTTCTTCAGGGTGGAAATAATTCAGGCAGGTGTCTCACAACCGGCCTGAAGGGCGGTGGAAAGTATCTCGTATCAATCTATATATCCAAATTCTGGACATCCGGAAGTGGGGAGATGGTGCTCTTTGCCTTGGGTAAAAACTCAGATGGCACCGATGGGACGCTGTTTGCTGATTCGTATAAGGAGCTTAACAATCCCGGACGGTATGAATTTGAGTTAACAGCCGACGACTCTGGTCACTATGCATTCGTGTATGCTGAATTTGGATTTCAGGGAGTATTTGGACAAGTTTCAATCGTAGAAATAGAGTAATGGCACAAGAAACAGCAGAAATATATCAAGAACTTATCGCAGAGAAAAACACAATGTCTGAGCTGACTGGACTGCAGCCGGGTATTGATGATGCGCAAACGCTTCTCACCGATTTAACCACTCCAAGCAAAGTAGCCGACTGGCGTTTGTGGTTATACATCTTTGCCTCTGCCTCCAGGGCTCTTCAGACATTATGGGACCGATTCGAGGAAAGGTTTCTTAAAATGGCTACTGAGGCCAAGGCTGGCAGTGCTCCTTGGCTACACAAAAAAGGTATGGAGTTTCAGAACGGGTTTAACCTAATCTGGAATGGGAATGAGTTTGTATACGATAATGCAGGCGCATCTGAAGCTGCGATTGCTGCCTCCAAAATAGTAAAGCGATTGGCTATTGTTGAGTCCGGAGGTCGAGTGATTGTGAAAGCAGCTAAGCTTACAGCTGGGGTTCCAGTTCCTCTAAGTGCCGGTGAAGTGAGCGCGTTTAATGATTACATAGCCAAAATCGCGCCTGCAGGAACATCGCTGATAGTCCACAGTCGAAACCCTGACGATCTTATATTCACAATCGATGTGGTCAGAGATGCTGCTGTCATTGATACCGGTGGGCAATTGATTGCTTCACCTGGAGTGTATCCTGTGTTGGATGCTATTCAAAACTATATAGGTAATCTGCCTTTTAATGGGCAATTAACACACAATAAATTTCAAGATGTTATTCAGGCTGCAAAAGGAGTGAAAAGGGTATCTGTAACATACTTAAAGGCGGTCTATGGCTCAGTGCAGGTAGTCGTTACCGATAAATATATTCCGGACGCTGGCTATCTAACAATCGGATCAGCAACCATTAACTACAGTGTAGATGTCAATTAATTGGCAATTGTTTATTCGATACTTAACGCCAAGGCTGCTTGCCAAGCCGCTACGGCTTGCGTGGCTATACCTTATAATCACACCTGTTCGAAAGCTTTACAATCAATTTAAAGATGTAGAGGAAATTGCCATATACTCAGCCAGGCACTCATGTCTAAAAATGTATCTGGAGAAAGCACTTAATGACGCTTTCGATCCGTTGGGCCGAGGGATTTACATTGACAATGTAGGAAATCACAGCAGGCTGTACTTATACCGGAAAGGAGAACCTCGGCCAATAAAATATATATACAAAAAGGGGGAGATCAACGTCTTCGTGTATCCTGAAAAACTGACATTTGTAAAAAGCAAAGAAGAGTATTTTGGCACCAACGACTTCGTTGTTTACGTTCCATCATCGTTGGTTTTGAATCAGGCAGAACTAAGCGAATTGGTGAATAGCTATAAGGCTGTTGGCAAGAGGTTTACAATTGACACATATTGATCACACCATAAACAAAAATAAAGATGAATAGACTTAAGGTGAAGGATGGTTCTGGGAATATCCTATTAGGTGGAATGCCGATTGATTTAGCAGATTTTGACTGGATGGATACATCGGTGCGGGGAGCGCTTGAAGGCTTTTTCACTGCGTTTGGAAACAGTTTTATACTTTCCGGACTATCTATAAACCATGTGGCAGGAACGCACACAGCTGGATGGATTGTTTTGAATGGTGAGGTGCTTCCTGTTGATGCAGGCTCTATTCCTAGTCTCGCACCAGGAGAAATCCTTCATTGGGCATTAGATGTCAGTTATGATCCCGGCGGTCTTGAGCAGTTTGAGTCTGGTGTGACCCATGATACGTATGAAGTAAGGAAGGCTGTATTGACAGCCAGCACACCATCTGGTGGAGAGTTACCCGTCACCGCTCCGAGCCTGATGCAGTATATTGCCAAGTATGTAGAGCTTAATGGGTCCTTCGCATTAAGAAGACAGGAACCATGGATATTGGTCGGCGGCGGTGGACCGATATTTGAGAACGGCTGGGCCAATTACAGCAGCCCGTTCGGCCCGCTTCGCTTCATTAAAGACACGCTTGGTTTTGTTGTTATAACCGGTGCTGTAACCGGTGGCACCCCTTCTAGCGCTACGCCAATATTCACCCTGCCTGACGGTTATCGCCCAGAGTACCAGGAGGCCTTTATTATCCCGTCTGACAGCATCACAGTAGTGAACGGCGATGCATTCCGACGAATAATTGTGTATCCTGATGGAAAGGTGTCAGTAACTGCAGCTGCAGCTGCTGATTACACTGGAGGCAATAATTTTGTTGGAATCCCCAATATCAGATTCCGGGTTTCCTGAGCTATTAGGACAAATTGGCAGCAAATTTTGGCTATCTTTACCAAGGTCGAAATTGCACATTTCGTTTTTCGAAAATTGCACATTTCGTTTTTGTGATTTTAGAATTTACAACAGGATTATCAACACAATTTTTTCGGATACCTCCGCCGGAACGCCCCGCTCACCTAAACAAATCATACTTTTACCAAGTAATAGACGAGGGAACTAAACCGGCCGGTATCGACATGGCGGAAACCAGTCCTGAAACCAGACCATTCGCAAGAGAAATACATTGCCTGGGAAACGAACTCGCTTGCCGGTTCGCACATACTGAAGTACTGATACCGGATTTTGACAATATCAATTATCAATACATAACGCAAACTATATATATATGAAATATTTGCTGATTGTTCTGTTGATTTGTTATTCGCCCAATGCTTTTTCACAGGACAATATGGCCTGTCAGCAATTCTGGGAGAAACTGGAGGCGCTGTGCGGTAAATCCTTTCAAGGCAAACTGATCGTGCCGCAGGATGATCCTCTTTTCCTTGGTAAGCCGCTCATTATGCACGTACGGTCTTGCACGGAGAATATCATTCGTATCCCATTCACAGTGGGTGAAGACAGGTCAAGAACGTGGATCCTGACCAAAAAAGAAAACAGGCTGGAATTAAAGCATGATCACCGGAATGCTGACGGCAGTCCGGACAGGGTTAGCATGTACGGTGGCATATCTTCCAACGAAGGGAAAGCCGGCGTACAGGTATTTCCGGCCGACCAACATACCGCAAGCCTGATTCCTGCAGCCGCCAGCAATGTCTGGTGGATCACGCTCAATGATTCTGTTTTCACCTATAATTTGAGTCGGGTAGATACGTCAAGAATATTCAAAATTGAGTTTGACCTGAGAAAGATTATCGAAAACCCCGAAGCCCCATGGGGCTGGAATGAATAAGAGATCCAGCGGGATGCAAGGATCAGCTGATTCTTTTCACCTAACCTGCCGATGCCAGCTTTCCTTCAAGGAAATAATTGCCGGAACAGAAACAGCAATCAGTGAATGATTTAAACTTTCCCGGAGCAATCCGGAATCATTGGAAACCAGAACCGGCGACTTCATTTATTCCGGCCATGGCGAGGAAGAGCAATTAAAAAACCGCCCTGCCGGATGGTTCCTGCGGGACGGTTAATGCTGCCAAGTTGATCCACTAGGGCTCGAACCTAGACTCTTCTGAACCAAAATCAGACGTGTTGCCAGTTACACCATGGATCAATTTTGGGACGGCAAAGGTAAATTAAATGAATCTGGTTTACAACAGTTCAATTCCGACAGACTCTTTAATTTAACCAATGAAATGCATGTAAATAGCTGTTTTTAAGGACTATAAAAAATTCCGCTTTTTCTTCATTTCACTTTCTGGCAATAAGATATATATCCCAGCAGGAATCAAGATCATTTTCCTGAAGCGTGAAATCCTTCGTCGTGATGCCGGTGGTCTGCGTCACGCTTTTTTTCAACTTGTTTCTCATTAAGTTAGTAATCCAGTTATAGGGGCCGGTAAGGAGTCCGGCCGGCAGCCTTTGATGTAATTTAAAAACATCCCATTTCAGAATCATCCTCACGAACTTGCCATTCTCCTCATAATATCTGTTCACCGCTTCATTTCCGTTCAGTCCCTTAAGTTCATAAATTGCTGACAAAGAGTTTAACTCATCGGCCATTTCCTTAAAAGTGTATTCATGCACATGAAAAGGATTTCTGGCAAGTGATTTTTTTACGTTAGGTGTGCTTACCAATAGTATTCCTCCGGGAACAAGAACTCTAAGGCATTCTTGCAGAAATTCTTTTCTCGGAACTATGTGTTCTATAAACTGGAAAGCGGTAATTACTTCAAAACTGTTGTCGGGAAATGGTATCGGAGGGATGGAAGCTCTTATGAAAGAGATGTTTTTAATATCACGATAGACCTGTTTGTTCTGATCAATAGTCTGTTGGTCATAATCCAGCCCCAGAATCTCTTTCGCCGAGGCAGCCATCAGTGCGGTTCCATAAGCATTACCACAACCTATATCCAGCACTTTTTTACCGTTTATATAGGATTGTGCGAACTCATAGGCAAACTGACAGCGCTGATAGGTCACGTTATTGGCTTCGTCATGCTGCGCTCTTTCGTGTGAACTCATAAAGTGTTAATTAAAAGAGTCACAAATGTACATGAATTTGCCTGACGGCGGGAAATGAAAAAACCGTAGTCTGCTAGGTCTGACTACGGTTCATACTTGTCTTGGCTGATCATTCCGCCAGATTTCCTTTCTGTGGAATCAGCGGTATAGAATCAATGCGTGATTACCAGACGCTCGGTCCGGATTTCACGGTTATCTGCATAAAGTTTATAGAAGTATATCCCTGCAGGAATTGCTGAAGTTTCTATATGCAGTGCAGAAGTACCGGCATCGGCTTTGATGTTACGAACCTCTTTGCCGGTCAGATCGAACAGTTTCAATTCGCAGGAAGTCAAAACAGGACTTGTGAACCGGATGTTGAAAAAGGAATTGGCGGGATTAGGGAGAGCAACCGCGTCCTTGCTTTTTTCTTCACCGTTTATTCCTGTAGTTACAGCGGCAGGTATCCACGGACTCATATCTATATAATAAAGCTTCGCACCCGATCCGTTATCCTCATCGCTTAAGTAAATCTCATTGTTTGACCAGAAGCTGATTCCCTCCTTTTGTGTCCATCCGCCCGTAATGGAAATCTTGGTGTATTGTCCGCCAAAAAAATCATCACCCACAAAATTCCTGAACAGGTGAATCCTTGAATTTGCCATGATGATCATGCTGGTTCCGTCAGGACTTATATCCGCCGAGGTGGGACGGTCATTTGTATAGAAACTGTCAACCAGAGTCGCAACATGTGTGCCCGGCTGATCAGACAGCCTGTACATTTTTGTGTAGCCTATAGCGTCCAGATCCGGTTTAGTGAACAAGTATAATTTACCGTTAAAGTGAAAGAATCCTTCCACGTCAAAATTCAGCCAGGGTGAAGGCCACTGTGTTTGGTCAGGATAAGAAAAATTGATCACTTCCGCGGTCACAGAAGAGGCAGATATATTTGAGGGATGCGGAATTCTGTAGATCCTCAGATTCTGACGATCGCAGTCATTATTTCCGAAATCCCCAATGAACAGATAATTCCTGTCTTTGTCCTGAGCAAGGTCTTCCCAATCATGGTTCACCGCTCCAAGTACTTCAACGGTGCGGCTGAGTGTTCCGGTATTACTTACCTTATAAAGGTTTTCATCTCCATAACCATCGTTATGTGTCCAGAAACTTGATCCGCCGGTGTATGCCATTCCGGAACATTCCGCGATGGAAGATGGCAGTGTTCCTTTTACAGTTGGTGTGATCGCCAATGAAGTTCCGATCATCAATCCGGAAATACAAATTGCCAAGCAGACTTTCCAAAGGTCATTCTTAATGATCAATCCCATGTTGAAAATGCTAATTGTTAAATCTTCCTTCCCCCGAAGGATTATTCCCTGCAAAATAAAACGTCGCAAATATATAAGTTTCCTAATTCAATGATTCCCTTACAATTGTCCGTTCACACTAGGTTCAGATTTTATTATAAACCCCGTTTTCATTTTAAAAACCAGATTATTTTAAAAGCAATTGAATTTTACCTGTATCCCGGGCGTTGGGATGAAAATATTTTCTATTCATCGCAGGTTCGACCTGTAATAAGCTCAGATGCTGAGTCCAATGTCCTCAATTCATCGATAATCCTTGGAGGATGCACTGAAAAAACAGGCAATCGTTCCGTTCATGGCAAGAACCAGCCCCGTCAATTCCCCGGATTCATCAGGTAACCGCAAGGGCATTCCTGGAGTGCCGGATTTTATTTAATCGCCTCGTTTCAGGATTATGGCATAGGTCAGGATTTTCAGATCCTAAAGGGTAAAAAAGCCTGATTTCGGGAAATAATCATGCTTTTTTCATGAAAACGAAGAGTTTAAAAAGAGGCTGATCTCAATAATTTTATACCTTCGCAAGCATTCCAATTTTTAATCCATTCTATGAATTATCAAAGAATTAACAACCTTATCGGGTGGTTCACCTTTCTTATTGCATCCTACGTATTTATCAGCACGATTGAGCCTACAGGAAGTTTCTGGGACTGCGGTGAATTCATAGCTACTGCGCACAAACTCGAAGTTGGTCATCCGCCTGGAGCGCCACTGTTCCTTATGATTGCCAGGATGTTCATTCTTTTCGCGGGCGATAATGTGGCGCAGATACCCGTCATGGTGAATATCATGTCGGCCTTGATGAGCGCATTCACCGTCCTTTTTCTGTTCTGGACCATTACAGCGCTTGCCAGAAAAATGGTTATCGGCAAAGGGGAAGCCAGCATGGATAAAATTCTTGCTGTCATGGGAGCGGGTTTCGTTGGCGCTGTCGCGTTTACCTTCACCGATTCCTTTTGGTTCTCGGCAGTTGAGGGTGAAGTTTATGCCAGTTCATCTTTCTTTACCGCGATAGTATTCTGGCTTATCTTCAAATGGGAGAACGTAGCGGACGAACCGCATAACCTCCGCTGGCTCATCGTGATCGCTTATCTGATGGGATTAAGTATTGGTGTTCACCTCCTGAACCTTCTCACGATCCCAGCTCTGGCTTTTGTCTATTATTTCCGAAAGTACCCGATCAGCACCAAAGGAATCATTTATACAGCCTTGTTGAGTATGGCCATTCTCGCCTTCATTCAATACGGGATTATCGTTGAACTTATCACCCTGGCAGGATCATTCGATCTGCTTTTTGTAAACTCATTCGGCCTCCCTTTCGGTTCAGGTATTATTTTCTATGCTTTGCTGGTCATCTCCGCGATCGTCTGGGGATTGCGCTACAGCAAAAAGAAAAACAAGCCGATCCTGAATACGGCCATACTTTGCTGCACCTTCATCATCATTGGTTACAGTTCTTTCGCACAGATCCTCATTCGTTCGGCCGCCAACCCGCCGCTTGATGAAAACGATCCGGAAAATGTTTTCAGTTTTATCTCCTACCTTAAACGTGAGCAGTACGGGGAGCGTCCCCTCTTCTTTGGTCACTACTATAATGCAAAAGTTATCGATCAGAAACAGGGGTCAATGAATTACGCGAAGGTTGACGGTGTTGACAGATATGTTGAAGCGGGAAGAAAGATTACTCCGGTATATGAACCCGGGAAAACCACCATCTTTCCCAGAATGTGGAGCAGTCAGCAGAATCACATCAATGAATACAAGAAGTGGGCGAATATAAAAGGCGACCGCACGCCCAGCTTTGGTGATAATGTCGGATTCTTTATACAGTATCAGGTCATCGAAATGTATTGGAGGTACTTTATGTGGAATTTCGCCGGAAGGCAGAATGATATGCAAGGCCCTGGTGGTATAACCAAAGGAAACTGGATCAGCGGAATAAAATTCATTGATGAAATGAGGCTTGGACCCCAGGATAATCTTCCCCAAAGCCTGATACAGAACAAGGCAAAAAATGTCTTCTTCATGTTGCCATTCATTCTTGGACTAGTCGGGATGATCTATCATTATTCGAAGGACAAGAAAGACGCCTGGGTAGTCATGCTGCTCTTCTTCTTTACCGGTTTTGCGATTGTCATTTATCTGAATGGAACACCTTTACAACCCCGTGAAAGGGACTATGCTTATGCGGGTTCTTATTATGCCTTCGCCATCTGGATAGGCATTGGAGTCCTTGCCCTGTTTGATTTTCTGCGAAAGAAAATCCCCGGAACAGCTGCCGCCGGCTTGGCCATTGCTCTTTGTACAATAGCCGTACCGGCTGTTCTGGCAAAAGATGGCTGGGATGATCATGACCGTACCGGGCGATTTACTTCGAGGGATTTTGCGACAGACTACCTGAACTCATGCGAAAGAAATGCAATCCTGTTCACCAATGGCGATAATGACACATTCCCACTGTGGTATGTACAGGAGGTTGAAAATGTCAGAACGGATGTCCGTGTCGTAAATCTCAGCCTGCTGAATACAGACTGGTACATGAATCAGCTTGGCAGAAAATATTACGACTCCGATCCGATACCACTAGCATGGACACCTGACAAATATCAATTGGGTAAACGAGATTACATTCCTTTCTATGACCGCAACCTGAAAGATCCGGTAGAACTCAGGGAGCTGGTGGATTTTATGGGCAGTGATGATCCGCAGGCAAAAGCAAGGACCAATTCAGGCGAAGAAATAAACTATTTCCCAACCAGAAGAATCAGACTAACAGTGGATTCAGCCGCTGTAATGGCTAATGGAGTCGTCAGCCCTGAAAATGCGCACAAAATTGTAAAAGCCATGGAATGGACCATCGATGGAAGTTATCTCATGAAAAATGATCTCGCCATTCTGAACATCCTGGCCATGAATAACTGGAAACGTCCTGTGTATTTTGCCACCACGGTAGGCTCTGACAATTACCTTAACCTTGAACCTTATTTTCAGCTGGAAGGTCTTGCCTACCGCATCGTTCCCATCCTCAGCAATTCGACCAATGAAATAGTACCCGGAAGAGTGGAAACCACAGTAATGTATGATAATGTCATGAATAAATTCCTTTGGGGAAATATGAATGATGAGAAGGTTTACCTGGATGAAAATAATCTGAGAATGACTACAAACTTCAGGATCAACTTTTCCAGACTTGCTGAAGAACTGCTGAGAGAAAACAAAAGGGATTCCGCCATAAAAGTTCTTGATAAGTGTGTGGAGGTAATGCCTGACAAGACAGTGCCCTATAATTATTTTATGACCAAGATCGCTGAACTCTATTACAGGGCTGGTAACGATTTTCAAAGACAGGACACCCTGGCCTTGAGTGGTGATGCCGAGCAGAGCAAAAATGCAGAACTCATCGCCAAAGCCAATGCTATTTCGGATCGCATTGCTGAGATCTATTACGATAATCTCAAATACTATGTGTCTCTCAAAGGAACAAAGTATTTCAAATTTGTAGAACAGGATATGAGTCAGGCTCTCTATATACTCCAGGCACTGACCAATACTCTGAAACAGACAAACCAGAAGGAACTTTCGGCGAAAGTTGAAAAACAATTTATGGAAATGGCTGAAAAATCCGGCATTTAAATAAAGGGCAGTTGTAAAGTGTACTCCATCTCAGAAGAGATCATGCCTGTCAGGGCATGATCTTTTTTTTTACCATTGTTGTAACGCCTGATCCGGTATCTCGTACATCCTGTGTACCTTTAATTCGAACCGGTTGAAATAAAATTTATAGAAATTGAAAGCTCCATTGTTACTGAGACTTGTCTTCCCTTCCGTCTTATGGAATAAATCAAGAAAGTCAAAAGTCATTTACCTCACTTTTGATGACGGCCCTGTTCCGGAAGTAACTCCATGGGTTCTCCAGACACTCGGTGAATACAATGCCAGGGCTACTTTCTTTTGTATCGGTGATAACGTAAAAAAACATCCGGATATTTATAAAGCCCTTCTTGAAGCTGGTCATAAAACCGGCAATCACACTTTTCATCATCTTAACGGATGGAAAACTGATAATGAAACATACTATAAGGACATTGAACACTGCCATGATTTTGTTCATTCCGATTTGTTCCGTCCGCCGTATGGAAGAATGAAACTCTCCCAGATGCGTTATCTGAAGAACCGGTATAAACTGATCATGTGGGATGTTGTAAGCAGGGATTATGACCGGAGCTTAAGTCCGGATAAGTGCCTGCATTCCGTAATCAGAAACAGCCGGGAAGGTTCGGTAATTGTTTTTCACGACAGTATAAAGGCGGAAAAAAATCTGAGACATGCTTTGCCGGGAGTGTTGAAACATTTTTCCGCAAAAGGATTCGAGTTCTCTTCTCTTTAATTCCAGGAACATGACCCACGATTGAAATGAAACTTATCGTCTTTCCTATACTCTTCTGCCTTTCTTTAACCGATGCGGCTCATTCGCAGCAGCAACGCGGGATAGTCGGTATTGGACTCAGTGGTGGCGCAACGAATTATACAGGAGATCTTGATGATGATTTTACGCTGCCCTTTACCAGGCCCGGATTTGGCGCCCATGCAGTTTTCCTTGTAAGCAAGCAGATATTTTTCCGCTTCACCTTGTTTCATGGCCGCATAAGCGCCAGTGATGCTGATGCTGTGAATTTCTCAGGGAATCAGTATCGCAATCTCAGCTTCTATACTGATATTAATGAAGCAGGCCTTCATATCCTTTACTCCTTTCAAAACAGGAAGAGGGGATTTACAAAAAGAAACTTTGTAACACCTTATGCCTTCGCGGGTATTGCGGCCTTTCATTTCAACCCAAAAAGAAAAGTGAACGGGCAGTCATATGAGCTTCAGAAAATCGGAACTGAGGGACAATACCTGCAGGGTAATTATCCAGAGCCTTATGCACTTACGCAGATATCAATCCCTGCAGGATTCGGGTTTACACTTAAGCTCAGTCCGAATTTTGATCTGGGCGCAGAAACCGGTTTTCGTAAAACTTTTACCGACTACCTGGATGATGTCAGTGGGGTATATCCTGATAAGACTCAACTTTTTGAAGAACAAGGTCCGCTTGCGGTATACCTTTCCGACAGCTCGAATGATCCTGAACAAAGTCAGGGCTTTCCTTCTTTTAGCCAGCGTGGAAATCCAAAATTCAAGGACTGGTATGTCTATACCAATATACACCTGACGTACTATTTTACATCCACCCTTTTCAAACCACTGAAGCTTAAAAGCAGGTTTAAAGAAAACAGCTGCAAAGGACTTTGAGGCAGGACACAAACTGCACCTGATCAGTCAAAGCAGAAGACAGAGAATTTTTTTTCATCGGAATATGGAATCGGTGGCTTGCCTGAATCTAGTATGGCAAAACCAATCGTATGAAAAATTCAATTTGCATCCTGCTCATGGCAGCGGGAATTATCACCACACATCCGGCGATCAGCAACAATATCAAACGCGAAGCGGCCAGAGTTTCAAAAGCAACTGTTTATCTCCGGGGAGCGCAATTAACCTGTACTTCCGAATTTACCGCCGTTCCCGGAATCAATGAATTTATTTTTGAAGGTGTTTCATCTGTCATGGATGTCAGTTCACTCCAGGCATCGGCAAAAGGGGATATCACCATCATGGATGTAAAGTATCAGACACAACTAAATGAGAGACCGGTGAATGTCATCACCTCTCCAATCGACAAGCAACTCAAATCAGCCGGTGACTCTTTGGTTATGCTCAATTTTGAGATTGAAGAACTGAATGAACAGTTACAAAGCCTTGTGACAGAAAAAAACATCATACTTAATAACCGGTTGATAAAAGGTGAGTCGAACAGGGATACACTGGAAATGTTCAAAGAAGCTATAAACTTTCTCAGATCCAGGCTCAATAATATCAGCACGGAAAGCACCCAGCTCAAGAAAAAGCTATTTTACAGAAACGAAAACAAAACTGTTTTACAGAACCGTATCAACGAACTGACCAGAATCAGACAAGCAGGTGTAAATCCGCCAAAGGAATCGGTACCTGTTGTGGTTGTTATGGCCTACTCCGAAATTGCGACTCCGGCTAAAGTCTCCATCAGTTTTTACGTTGACCGTGCGGCATGGGTACCGGTTTATGATCTGAGAGCAAACACGAATGGCAAGATAGATCTGAATTACAAGGCCGAGATAAGCCAACAAACCGGAATGGACTGGAAAAATGTTGACCTGACACTCAGCACCGGCAATCCGGCGCTGAACACACAAATTCCGGTCCTGCATCCATTTTACCTCAACTTTGTTCAACATCACCGAAAAAAATTCAATCAGGAAATACTTTCTCTTCAGGGCGTTTCCAAGGCGGCTGCTGCGGAGACACGGGAAGAGGCAAACAAAGATGAGATGATGCTGGATGCTCGTACGATGGCAGATTTTACAAACCCACGGGAAGGCATGATACAGACCGAATATGACATTAAAATAAGGTATAATATTCCGAATGATGACGGCATGCATATTGTCACCATTCAGAACAAGTCTTTGAATGTGGATTACAAACATTCTTCAATTCCAAAACTTGATATGAACGCTTATCTGATCGCGGAGCTTGATGATCTTGACGAATTGAATCTAATAGCGGGAAACTCCAGGATCTACTTCGATGGAAACTTTATAGGCAAATCGCTTCTTAATCCGGATGCATTCACTGACACGGTAAAGCTGAGTCTTGGTAAAGACCGTGGTATTGTCGTCAACAGGAAAAAGCTTAAAGACAAAACCAAAGAAAGGATTCTGGCTGATGAAAAAACGGTATCCGTCACGTACGAGATTACGATAAGAAACACAAAATCATCATCCGTCACACTGGATCTTTATGATCAGATACCGGTCAGCAGCGACCCCAATATTAAAGTATCACTCATTGATGGAGACGGATCTGAACTGACAGAGGAGAGCGGAATGCTCAGCTGGAAAATGAATCTGAAATCTATGGAGAGCAAAAAGCTGCGCTTCAGTTATGAAGTAAAAATGCCAAAGGCTGCGAGTCTTGCGGGGCTATAAAGTCTTCAATTAGTATAAATGAAGCCGGGCAACCGGCTTTTTTTTATATCAGAGCAACCGGACTTAGCCTGACATAAAAAAACCATGCACTTGCCTATTCGTGTCGGTTATTCACCAATTAATTCAATCTTCCGGAAAGAGGCTGAAACAGGAATAACAATTTGCAGTAATTTTACTCTGACAAATCAGGTTGGAAGTTAAATCACGTCTCCGAATTATTGAACCTATCGGTAAATATGAACAGTCAGGGTAAAGAAGCTGAAATGCGGAGAAAGTCATTACGATATAATTTCATACCTGTTCAATCTTGTATCATGTGTGGGAAAGGGGCTTCCTTTCAGGAAACTCTTGGCAAGAGAATGAACTCCTCTCAAGGCTTAAATCCCAAAATTAAATCAGGAATCTCTACAAGCGTTGTCAGGTGCAGGCATTGCGGATTGATTTATTCAAATCCCCAACCTGTTCCGGAGAATATTCAGGATCATTATGGAGTGCTTCCGGAAACATACTGGAACTCGGAATATTTTTCAATCGATCAGTCTTACTTTCAGTATGAACTTATATTGCTGAAAAATTTTATAAAGATCAAGGAAGGAATGAAAGCCCTGGACATAGGAGCAGGATTAGGTAAGACTATGATGGCTCTCTCCCGGTCTGGATTTGATGTTTACGGAATTGAACCGGGCAGGCAGTTTTATGAACGGGCAATAAGCAGGACAGGGATTTCACCCGATCGTTTAAAAAATACGATGCTGGAGGAAACGGAATTCCCTGAAAACCATTTCCATTTCATTTCTTTTGGCGCTGTACTGGAACACCTGTATAACCCTTCCGAAGCTATACTTAAAGCGCTGACCTGGTTGAAACCGGGAGGAATTATTCAGATCGAAGTTCCTTCGTCCGGCTGGCTTATCAGCAAACTCATCAATTTGTATTATTGGTTCAGGAGAACAGACTACGTGACGAACCTTAGTCCTATGCATGAACCGTATCATCTTTACGAGTTCAGTTTAAAATCCTTTCGCAGTCATGCGACCCTGCACAATTACGAACTGGTCCATCATGAATACTACGTATGCAATACACATTTACCCGGCTTCGCCGATTTCATCCTGAAACCTGTAATGAAAATTACAGGAACAGGTATGCAGTTAAGTGTTTGGCTGCGGAAGAAATGAAATAAAATCTAAAGTTCAGTGAAGAAACATTTATTTCTGATTTTTTTTATCGCTGTTCTTCAAACCCTGATAACAGCACAGACAACTTATGTAAACCGGCTAAGCTTCAATACTAGAGCTAATAATATGTATGACAATCCGGAGGATTCTGTGCTATTCCTGAGATTTTTTTCACAGTCAGCAGACGGAAATTCTTTAATCTACTGTTACACTGATCGTGATAAAAGTGAAATTCGAAAAATAGACTTGGCCGGGAACAGCATATTCGAAATACCTGTAACCGTCTCACAAGGATCAAACAAGCATGATATTTCAGGACTAAATGCAACACCCGACAGTGGGTTAATTTTTGCTGATAACTTATTTGTACCACTGTCCGGAAACAGTTACTCTTATTTGAAGAAGTTCTCCAAAAACGGTATTCTGGAGTGGAGTACTGAAATTCCAAAAATTCAAAACAGCAGTGGTATCGAACAGATAACTTTTGATATCGCAATTATTCCAGGCGGGTATGCAGCACTGGCTATGGACTCTTTGTATTTTTTAAACGACACGGGAAGAATAGTTAAAGCAATAAATACATCGGGACCAGGGAGTATAATAGGATTTACTAATGGAGACCTGCTGATTAGAAATCAACAATTCAATGGCAGGATGGACTCAATGTTAAATATGATTTATACCCTTCAAGCCGGAAATCACTATTACAGAGATACTTATCTGTATAGAGTTAATGGTGATACACTTTATAAAGTTGATCTTCAAACAGGAATGACTGGTTCTGCACATTATCTTCCTGATGCAAGCTTGTATAACTATTCAATTCTGAGTGACGGAGGATGGATTGCGTATAAGGACAAGACAATAAATTATTATGATGAAAACGGAAATATTAAATGGTCAAATTATGCTCAATTGACTCACTTCATGCTCGGTGTACTTGGAGAACAATCAGATGGAACAATTTTGTATGGTGGGACTTACCTAAGTGCTGAAGTTCCAAATGATATAGACTATTCCATTTTTATTGCTACAATCGATTCAATGGGAATTAGTATTGCAGATACAACTACACAGGTTTATCCTGGTGATGCAGATGATGATAATATCCTTGAGTTTTCTGATATCGTTTATATAGCGTTAGCACAGGGCATATCTGGTCCACCTCGGATTGATACTTCTCTTCTATATATTGCACCTTATATGGTAGGTGATATTGCGGTTAATTTTGAAAGCACTTTTGGCACTGGAGTGAATCATAATCAATGTGATGTTGTTCCTGATGGTAAAATAGATTCACTAGATATTGAATTCCTTGGAATATTTGGCTTAGCACATCAGAATACGTCTACGAATTTTCGAAAGGCTGATTTATTTCAAGAAAACAAGAATTCGAAAAATCCAATACCCTCATTCAGCTGCCTTCCTGATCAGGATTCTGCAAATATCGGGGATACGGTAAGATTCTATTTTGTACTTGGTGAAAACGGTTTTATTATTGATTCTATCTACGGGATTGCATGCAATCTAATATTGGATTCCCTGCCCTCTTTCAATTATTATGCAAGTCGAGTGAACATCACTAATTTAGACAATGATCTTAGTCCTGTTTCAAATCAACGATTCTGGACATATCATCCATGGACCTTTCATTTATCATTTCTTCAAGCACGTAAAGACTGGCAAAATTCAATTAATATTTCAACAGATACGATCGGGTTCGCAGATGTTTGTATTCACGACATATATTCTCCCAATCCAGAACTGAGAATAAGCTGCTTAGGATTAAAAGCAATTACTGCCAGCGGATTTCCCGTGGAACTTCAATACAATACCAGATCAGTATATTTACGTTCAACCGTTTCAACAATCAGTAGCGATACTAGTAAGTCTATTCTGATATTCCCGAATCCTTTCCAGGATAAAATCAATCTTAAACAACTTCCTGAGAAGAATATTTCGATACACATTTATGATCTAACAGGCAAAGAATGTATAAAGATGTTAACTTCAAATAAAAGGGAATTTGAAATTCCGACAAGGTCTTTGGCTAACGGTAGCTATTTGCTAGAGTTGAAAAAAGAAGGAATATCTGTATTCTCGAAAAAATTCATCAAACAATGATTGTTCTATCAAAGCATTTAGTAAACGTATAAAACGGTACATAAAGGAACAATGACTGAATATAAAAAGACCTCAGTGTGTTACTATTAAAAGTTGATTGTCAAAAACAGGCTGCTCGTTTACAGAAACAATATACATTCCTTCAGCAAGTCCTTCAGTTTTAATCTCTGTTTTAATCAAATCTGTTTGCATGTCTAAAATAACTTTTCCCAGCATGTCAGTGACTCTGATATTTTTTATACCCTGGGAACTAAAAATCAAATTTACTTTGTTTTTAGCAGGTACCGGGAACATATTAAATTGTTGCAAAACCGCTTCATGTATTGAGTTGATTGAGGTTTGAATCAATATCGGATTACTTACTGGAATGACCGCTCGTTCATTTCCGCAATTATCTAATGCTATGATAGATTCGAAACTTAACTGATCAGTTTGAGAAACAGAAATTGTATCGTACACTTTGAGATCAACATATCCAAGTGTATCAAACAATCTGTTTCTGTTTTGTAAATCAAGTCTGGACAACATAAACCTAAGCAAAAGAAAGCCTGGATAAACTCCGCTTGTATCAATTCTGAATTCGGATAATTGTCCAAAATCACTATCTAAAACTTCCATTCGGACAAAAGAAGGGTCAAAATTTCCTGAAGTATTGCATACTCCAAAAGCAAATACACATAGGCTATCCACCTGATTCAACGTGTTACCGATCACAAAGAAAAATCTGACAGTATCTCCCGGAGCAACTATATTTCTTTCCGGCACAATCGAAAAATCCGGCGTAGATAAAAGTTTGGATTCCGTCCCTTTTCTCAGATAAACCTGGACTATACTTCCGTGAAAGGATTTGAACGGTATAAAATCAAGGCTATCAACCACTCCATCACCATTTATATCAGCGTGTTTGTAATTGATCCCGTTACAGAAAATTCCAACCCAGTCAACTGCAAAATCACTTTGAAAATAAGGCGGATTCCCTCTGATATCAGGCCAGATATCACGTGATGGTCCCTGCGCTCCATAGGCAAGATTTAAATAGGCAATGTCTGAATAGGAAATAGTATAATCTCTGTTTACATCCAAAGGCCATACGATGGAAGTAGAATCTATAACTCCATTACCCGTAGAATCAAGCGTTGCAATAAACGAAGAATAGAGATAGTCTGCAGTGTAAAAGAAACGATTGCTTGGATATGCCCCACCCGTTAAATACAAACCCGAAGGAAGCTTACGTACTAACTTCAATCCGTGCAATGGAAACTGAAATGTTTTTGATTGTGATACGTTTCCAACTGAATCTATAAATGCCAGGTCTCCGCCCGTATTCAACCAGATACAACCCTCTGAATTTGAAAAATCAAAATCTCTTATTGCGGATGTTGAACTGGTCCAAAGCGTTGATCCGTCTAGTAAACTCAACCTGGAAAGGGAATCAGACCTGACGGCAAAAAGCAGACTGTCATTTGCAAGATACTTACCTGTTGCTGGTACAGACTCCAAAACATTCGATACTGAATCCTGAAAACGTAATATATTCTGCTCCTTCACCAACTGGTTACCATCACTATACTGATTGATCAGGTAGATGGCGGAGTTTGAAGGATTGGGAACTCTCTGTCCTGAAGGAGTAATAACATATATTGTGTCACTTCCCTGACAGGCATAATTCCCATCTGAAGTTAACGAAACTGAGCTGACATATTCTCCCGGAAAATCGGTTGGGAACACGAAAGACCAGGAGTTTCTTCCAATTTTGAAGAGTGTTGATTCACGAATCAGTAGTCCGGGATTGGAATAAAAAACCACATAGAGAAATCCGCTATCTGGAGTCGCTATCAAATCAGTGATATATCTGAACTGAATACCGCTATTATAACTGGTAAAATATGTCGAAAATTGATTTGTCAAACCATTTGAAACAAGAAGTCTTGAACCATTTTGTTATAAATAGCAATTCTTCCGTCTGCACCCACAACCATTTTCTCAGGCCCACAGATGATGTCTTCATGCTAATGCAAAACTGGTCCGGATGAAGTAAAACTTGTTTTCCGGATCATTGTTGATTGTGAAAATCGGTTTTAAAAAAGATTGCCTATAAAAGAACGAAGATTGGTTTCATTATGGCATGTTTCTTAAATCTTATCAAATTTAAGGATAATTGTCCCTTTCGCAGGATGGATTAAACCTTTAATGTAAATACTCCTTTTTAGCATGTGAATGAACTGTTCTTAGTTGTGAGTGTATACCGGTTTTGTCATAGTTTTCTGTAAAATGAATTCTTTGCCCCAACGGATCTTGAATCAAGGAAAGGTTTTCAATTTTACATACCTTTGTTATCTGTAATTCCTGTATGTTGAATATTTCAAAATATAAAAAGTACTGCAACAGCCTCACCCTCTACTCCAGGCTCAAAACCCGTGAAGTAAAATGCGGAGACCTTGGTATTGGGGGCGAAAATCCAATACGTGTTCAATCCATGACAACAACCGACACACTGGATACTCAGGCAACGGTAGAACAAAGTATCCGGATGATCGAAGCAGGCTGTGAACTGGTACGTATTACAGCACCCAGCATTCATGAAGCTAAAAATCTTGAAAACATAAGAAAAGAACTACGGAAACGTGGATTTAATACACCTTTGGTAGCTGATATTCATTTCACTCCAAATGCGGCAGAGTGGGCAGCCAGGGTCGTTGAAAAAGTCAGGATCAATCCGGGTAATTACGCGGACAAGAAAAAATTTGAAAATATTGAGTATACGGATGCCGCCTATGGAGAAGAACTTGATCGAATAAGAGCAAGGTTCACACCCCTGGTAAAAATTTGCAAGGAGAATGGAACTGCCATGCGCATTGGAACGAATCATGGTTCCCTGAGCGACCGTATTCTGAGCCGTTATGGTGATACGCCCTTGGGGATGGTGGAATCCGCGCTTGAATTTCTCCGGATCTGCGAGTCAGAATCCTATTATCATATCGTCTTGTCCATGAAGGCAAGTAATCCGCTGGTTATGGCTCAGGCTTATCGTCTTCTCATAGTGAAGATGAAAGAAGAAAATATGAACTATCCATTGCACCTGGGGGTCACAGAAGCGGGTGAGGGAGAGGATGGAAGAATAAAATCAGCCACAGGAATCGGAACACTTCTTGAAGACGGTATCGGTGATACCATCCGGGTTTCACTCACTGAAGATCCCGAATTTGAGATCCCTGTCGCGAGGATGCTGATTTCACCATACAACGACAGAGCCGGACTTCAGAGGAAAATAAAACCGGTAGCAGATTCTTCAGCGCTTCCCTATTCACCTTTTGAGTATAAACGACGTCATAGTCATAAGGTGCTCAACATCGGAGAAGGACAAGTTCCTGTTGTAGTGGCGGATATGAGTTATAAAGACAAAATCATTCCGGCATCACTCTTCCCCACAGGATATAATTATTCGCAGGCGCTTGACAAATGGAACCTCAGCGACCAGGCCTGCGATTATATTTTTACCGGCGATCTGATTGCGGAATTTGAAATTCCCGGAACTCTTGGTGTAATCCTGAACGCGGATGTATGGTTGAAAAACCAGCACAAGGAAAGATATTATCCGCTCTTTGATTCGTGGGAAATTTTTTCAACTTCTAAACAATCACCTGTCCTGAATTTCATCCGCGTCACTGCGGATTTCATTCTGAACGATACCGTTAAAACAGGACTTACAGACACCGAAAATATTGTGCTTGTGTTCGAATCTGATAATCCTCATGGAATGGCTGAACTCAGAAGGATGTTCATAGAACTTGTGCAAACGGAGGAAATAAAAAACATTCCAGTACTTATCAAAAGAAACTATGCAGGATTAAATGATCAGGAATTACAACTCAGGGCTGCGAGCGAATCCGGCGCCTTGTTCCTTGATGGCTTTGGCGATGGTCTGTGGATCAGTACGAATGGAAAGTCATCCCTGAAAACGGTAAACACTTTAAGTTTCGGAATACTGCAGGCAAGCCGTACCAGAATTTCCAAAACTGAATATATAAGTTGCCCAAGTTGCGGACGGACCTTGTTTGACCTGCAGGAAACAACGGCCAAGATCCGTGCAAGGACAGAACATCTCAAAGGCGTAAAGATCGGAATAATGGGTTGTATCGTTAACGGCCCCGGTGAAATGGCCGACGCAGATTATGGATACGTTGGTACCGGTCCGGGTAAGATCACTTTATACAAAGGACAAAATGTCGTCCAGAGAAATATTGATGAAAGCCATGCAGTTGATGAACTCATTCAACTGATAAAATCGAATGGCGACTGGGTAGAGCCGGCTAATCTCAGTGAAGTATTGAACTGAAATTTATTTTCTTCTCAACCTCATTTCATAAAACTTAGTCCACTTTGTTCCGCTCAGGCTGAATTCACCTGTCTCTCGCCATTGACCTTCTTCCTGCCTGATCGTATACCGGATTTCCGGGTTCAGGTCAATCTGAAAACCCCAGACCAAGGTACTGTCATCCGATACGCTAACCTTAGCGTCGATGTACCTGCCGTCCGATTTAAAAGCACGCATAAGATACTTGCCGGCCATCATATCATAGGATAAGACGGCAAATGCTTCATGTACCAGACCGGAAGTAACTTTATCGCGTCCTATACCTTCAATCAGGAACACGGTTCCTTTCACTTTGACGGAAATAATTTCTTCCTGTTCAAAGAAATGCTGTTCGCCATTGATACTTATCCATCCCTCCCCGCTCCATTCACCTTTAAGCCAGTCAAGTTTTTTCATTTTATGCAGAACCAGACTGTCGGGCACCGAGGTCACTTGCGCATTGACAAGAAATGGCAGAAGTAACAGTAATACACTGTAAAATATTTTGTCTTTCATTTTGTATAATGTTTAATTAACATCTGATTATGGAGCGGAATACAAACCGGATTAAAGTTCAGGGTTAAATTATAAATTCTGTTTTGAAGGCAGGTAAGTGCTGATATCCGAAACATACTTTTCGAAAGCACTTATGCCTGCAGTTGTAATTGAACAGGTGGTAAGAGGATAATTATCCCTGAATGATTTCCGGATATCAATATAACCCGCACCTGCAAGTTTTGAAAGTTGTATGCTCAGGTTCCCCGCACTGGCGCCTGTCTTCTCTTTCAAAAAAGAGAATTCAGCCTCCTTCACCGAGATCAGCAGAGACATGACAGCCAGACGAAGCTGACTATGGAGTAATGGGTCCAGATCCTTGAACATGTAAGCTTAAACGTTTGCGGCTGTTAACTTACTCTTGCTGAATTTCGCTTTCAGCATATATCCCGGAATAATATAGCCAAGCAACACCGCTAGTGCAAGTGCCATCAACTGATACTCAAATGTTATAAATGCTGCTGATATACCGATTACCCAGTTGATGATACCTCCATATATCAGCGGACGGAATTTTATAAGTCCACCGGATGTAAACAACCAAGTCCCGTAAATGATCATGACAAGCGGGTATGTCATTTCACCGAGCTTAGTCATAAATGCAAGAACAGTGATCAGTGCAACCAGAAAGGAAATCAGGACATATTTAAACACTTCATCCGTATATGTTTTTACCCGCTGCTTCCTCTCCTGCCTGTAACCATAGATGGCGGAAAAAATCCCTCCTGCTGGCATAAGTATCACCCAGCCTATGTAAGGGTGGAGAAGGTTCATTTCAAGGAGCGTGAAGTGGATGGCGCAGGCAAGTAATACAAGCCATCCCCAGAGAAGGTAATGGAAACTGTTATCTTCCAGATCTTGTTTTGCCGAATTGATCATCCTGCTGATGATTTCCAGACTTTCGGTATCCCCGGGTTGCTGTTCAGTGTAAGCCATGATTTATAAATTTAGAAATGAGGTCACAAACATAAAGTTATTTATACTATAAACCTAATTATTTCTACTGTAATTGTTCTATTGTATTGATATTCAAGCATATTATTTTGTGAAAAGGCTTGGTCCCCCTTGCTGCTAAACCTGAGATCGAAGGATTGCAACCTCAATTCAACCAGTAAAAAGCAGGCTGACTATTTATTAGTTGAATTTCCAAATACTTCTTTTGTGACCCAACTCTTGCCCCAGTCTCTTATTTCTTCAACGCTGTATAAAGCCGGATAAAATATCCTTTTCTGAAATCTTGGAGGCAGATATTTCTGCCAGTTTGTTCCACCTGTAGCCTTGATATCCTCAGGATCTTTTTGCAGGTAGCGAACAGCGGATTTGTAATGACTCAATGGCCAATTAACATTGACGCTCGCATCCAGCAATTTCAACCCGCTTACAATCCTTTCGTCTTTTTGGTCTTCGCGGGGAAGACTGCAATAAAGCTTCCACAGATTTTTCTGACTGAATTGTTTTGCAAGTTCAAGCAATGACTTCGAATATTTTTCCTCAAACTGCCTCAGAGTTAATGTAGGCTTTCCACTGGCCAGTTCGGTTGCACCGGCTTTCCAGTAAATGTGCGCGAACATTTCTTCCGCAGACGAATTCTGCTTTTCAAGTTTTTCACGCACGTCTTTATCAACAAGCCGGATGAAATCTGTTGAGCATATCTCGATCATCCGGTATTGAACGCTTTGAAATCCACTGGCCGGAAGCAGGCTCATCCTGAACTTCAGGAATTGATCCGGTTCCATCCCGGCAACCATCACTTCAAAGGAGCGGATAAGATTATCGAAGTAACAATTGATCCTGTTTAGCCGGGACAGAAAGAATGCCGCATTCAGGGCTGGCTTATCTGCCAATTGCCGGTATTCATGAAGAGATAATTTGAAATATAATTCCGTTATCTGATGATACATGATGAAGATCTCCTCATCAGGGAAACTGGTTTTCGGATTCTGCAATGAGAGCAGTGTATCCAGATGTATATAATCCCAATAGGTAAGGTAATCGGCATATAAAAGGCCGTCGAGATAGGATGTCAGATCCTGACCCATAGACAGGTATTTCTTTTCCAATGCCTGAATCCTTTCAATGATTTCCGGTTTGAGTTCCATGTGAAAATTTTTATAAAGATACTTCAGGGGATGATTGAAAAATAAAAAATCATCGGTCTGAAATGGCAGGAGGATTCGCAAGATTCTCAAATGAGGTCAAATCCATTTTAATGGAACCGATCAGGATATTGGTTTGAACGCGCACGGGTATATGATTCTTGTCGTCGCTGACCCAAACAGTCATATCTTCCTGTTCTTTGAACACCCTTCCCTCCTGTAACATCGGACGGAGTTTCAGGCAACGGAAATTACCATGTTTGGTTTTTACTTCTTCCCTTCCAAGAAATTTCAGATTTAAAGGAATGATCTGGTCATCGAGATAGCCGCTGATATGGAACTGATCCCCTATCTGGGCATTGCTGAAGTCAATTGTCCGTGCATAATAAAATGCCGAGATGAGATCTTGTGTATTTTCGGGAATCGAAATTGTTTTCTTCTCGCTCCTGGCGGAATCCCTGTAATGATCAAAGCTTACATTCTGATTAATGATGTAACCTCCCTCATTTACGCGGCGAATAAAAAGCCAGGGCACCATCGCTCTCTCGTCGATCACGCTTTCATAACGGTCGCGAACTTTAAAAAACCAGTCGAATGCGCCGAGTGTTCTTCCGGTACCGACAACGTGATAACTGGGCCGGCCGCCTATATCCTTCACCTCTTTCTTCACTTCAAGGACAGCTTCGCCGGCATCAACAAATCCATAGTGTATTCTGAATTTTAAAATCTCTCCCCGTTTAAAAGCGACATTATTAATTTCACGAAGTTGCTTTTGAGAGTAAGCGGAAGAGCTTGATAGAAGAAATGAGGCAAGACAGATTATCAGTGGTCTTTTGTCCATGTGGAAATATTTACAAAGATTGTTCCATTGCATGCCATGCTCATGGATTCCTCATATTCAAGGTAAAATTAGATGATCTGGAAAAATCCGAAAGACCGGGGTCTTTTAATTCAGAAAACGTTTTTTCAGGACAAGGTATCGTCAGCTTCCTCGCTCTTGTCATTCGCGCCTTCGATTTCTTCCTGATCCGTCTTCATCTGACTTTCAATAAATATCGCTTTGCGATCGGGAAGTATTAAATCAATCTCTTCATCAGCATCCGAAAGATTATCGACATGGGTCATGGCACCGGTCAATGCTTCCGGCGACATATCCGTTTCAGCGATTGCGTGATGTTCTGTTGATTCCATCAGAAGTTCACCGGCATGAACTTCTCCGGCATTCTCCACCACTTCGTTTTCCGGAACTAAGGCTGTGTCAGGAACCGTCTCATCACCATTAAATTCAGTTGCCACACCGATCTCATTCTGCTCCAGGTGAAGGTCTTTCAATTGCGGCAGGTCTTTGGGATTCTGGATACCAAAATAATCCATGAAATTCTTACTGGTAGAATAAAGAACAGGCCTACCTGCTCCTTCACTCTTGCCGGAGATACTGATCATATCCTTCTCCAGTAATTTATGAATGGCATAATCGCAATTCACGCCCCTGATATGTTCCACTTCGCTCTTTGTGATCGGTTGCTTGTAGGCGATAATGGACAGAGTTTCCATCTGAGCCACAGAAAGTTTTTTCTTTGACTTGTGTTGTATCAGAGCGGATATGGTGGCATGAAATTCTTTCTTAGAGAGGAATTGATACCCTTCAGAAATCTCCTCAAGACAAAATGGATAATCCTCCGATGCATATTTCTGCCTGATCTGATCCAGTGCAAGCAGTATTTGATCATCTGTCAGATCCCAATCATAGGATAATTTCAGGGAAGCGGAGATCTCATCAATGGAGATACTCTGCTCCGAACAAAAGATCAGGGCTTCTATATGTTGATTTAACAGGTTCATTTTCAGGGATTCCAAATTGTTGATTAGAGCCGGCAAATTAGACTATTTTCGCCAATTCTCACAAGTCTCACAGCTTCTTTTTCAACTAAAACCTTGTTTACAAAGTCAATAATTTTCAAGGAAACGAAAATTTGTCCTGATCAGAAACCGAAGACGATTGATTCATCACATAACGATATTGACGATCCGGCCCGGCACAACGACCACCTTCTTTGGAGCCTGCCCCGCCAGCAGTTTTTTCACCTCCTCGGCATTGAGTACTTCCTGTTCGATCTCTGCTTTATTGAGTGACAAAGCCAGTTCAAGATTAAACTTTGTTTTACCATTGAGTGAGATCGGATAAGCAAATCTGTCCTCGGTAAGGAAGGCATCATTGAATTCGGGAAAGCGGGCATGACTGATACTTTGCTTGTGTCCGAGTTTTTGCCAAAGTTCCTCCGCGATATGAGGCGCATAGGGAGAAACCAAAATCACAAGGGGTTCAAGGATTGCTCTTTTATTACATTTAAGATCAGTAAGCTCATTCACACAGATCATAAAATTACTTACAGAGGTGTTGAATGAATAGCGCTCGATGTCTTCCGTGATCTTCTTTATTGTCTTATGCAGGGTTTTCAACTCAGTTTTTGATGGTTCATCCTCACTCACATACCAGGCCAGATCCTGACCCTGTCCGGAAGGATGATGAAAAAGTTTCCAGAGTTTTCGTATGAAATTGGAGGTACCGCTTATGCCGTTGGTATTCCAGGGTTTGGAAAGTTCCAGCGGTCCCAGGAACATCTCATAGAGGCGAAGGCAGTCAGCTCCGTATTTTTCGATCATGGTATCCGGACTGACCACGTTCCACTTCGACTTCGACATTTTCTCAACTTCATATCCGCACACATACACCGCATTTTCTCCGACGGATTCCGTTTTACTCACACTGTCTTCAAGTATGAACTCTGCCTGGGTAAACTCGGGTCTCCAGGCTCTGAAAGCATCCCTGTCGAGAATATCATTCACCACCAGATTCACATCCACATGTAAGGCGCTGGTTTCGTATTGATCCTTCAGGTTGAAGGAGACGAATTTTTGTGATTTCCTGTCGCGGTACACAAAATTTGACCTGCCCTGGATCATTCCCTGATTGATCAGTTTATTCGCCGGCTCAGTTAGCGGAACCAGTCCGAGGTCAAAAAGAAATTTAGTCCAGAACCTCACATACAACAAATGACCGGTGGCATGTTCGGCGCCTCCAATATAGAGATCGACGTTACGCCAGTACTGAATGGCTTCCTGTGATGCAAACTCTTCCGCATTCGAAGCGTCCATATACCTGAGAAAGTACCAGGAAGAGCCGGCCCAGCCGGGCATGGTGCTCAGCTCATACTCATATTTTCCCCGGTATTTCCATCCGCCGGCTCTTGCCAGCGGCGGTTCTCCATCTTCTGTCGGCAGGTATTTGTCAACTTCCGGCAGGATCAGCGGCAATTCGGAAGCATCCAGCGGGTAAGGAATTCCCTCTTTATAATAGACTGGAATCGGTTCGCCCCAATAGCGCTGGCGACCGAAAATGGCATCGCGCAAACGGAAATTTGTTCTCCCCTTCCCTATGCCTCTTCGGGTAATCTCCTCAACAATACGGCGCATGGCCTCTTTAACACTCAGGCCGTTTAAAAAATCTGAATTCACGCAGGTGCCGTCTTTCGCGTCATAGGATTCTTCCTGAACATTGACGTCACTTTTAATGACCTCGGTAATTGGCAGTGAAAAATGTTTGGCAAAGGCATGATCTCTTTCATCATGAGCAGGAACGGACATAACCGCGCCGGTACCATATCCCGCCAGTACGTAATCGCCTATCCATACAGGTATAGGTTTTCCTGTAAAAGGATGTTCTGCATAAGCCCCGGTAAAAACACCGCTGATTCTTTTAACATCCGCCATCCGGTCTCTGTCCGACCGGGCCGTCGCCTCCCGGACATACTCCTGAACCTTTTCCCTTTGTTCAGGGCTTGTAATCATATCCACCAACTCATGTTCCGGCGCCAGGGTCATGAAGGTAGCGCCGAAAATCGTATCGGGACGGGTAGTGAAAACTTCAATACCGTATTCTGAATTCTGCACCTTGAATTCCAGTTGTGCCCCTTCGCTTTTTCCAATCCAGTTTCTTTGCTGTTCTTTGATGGATTCGTTCCAGTCAATTGAATCAAGGTCATTGAGCAGGCGCCCTGCATAGGCCGTGATGCGAAGGCTCCATTGTTTCATCATTTTTCTGATCACCGGATGACCACCTCTTTCACTGAATCCGTCTTTCACTTCTTCATTGGCCAGCACCGTTCCCAGGGCGGGACACCAGTTGACCGATGCTTCGGATATATAGGCCAGGCGGTAGTTGAGAAGGATCTCCGCTTGTCTTTTTTCTGAATAGCCCTGCCAATCCTTTGCCGTGAAAAGAAATTCCTGATCAGTGGCAGCATCAACATGAACGTTACCGTTTCTGTTGAACTCTTCGATGAGCGTTTCAACCGGCTCGGCCTTATCACTTTTCCGGTTATACCAGGAGCCGAACAGTTTCAGGAAAATCCATTGGGTCCATTTATAATAGGAAGGATCTGAAGTACGGACTTCCCGGCTCCAGTCGAATGAAAGACCAAGTTTGTCGAGCTGTTCACGATAGCGGCTGATATTCTGACTGGTGGTGATGGCAGGGGCCTGTCCGGTTTGTATGGCATACTGTTCTGCCGGCAAGCCAAAGGAGTCATAACCCATCGGATGCAAGACATTGAAACCTTTGAGACGTTTAAAGCGTGCATAAATATCCGAAGCGATATAACCCAGCGGATGTCCCACATGCAATCCGGAACCGGAGGGATAGGGAAACATATCCAATACATAAAATTTGGGTTTTGAAGGGTCAGTCCCGGTTGTAAAGGTTTGATTGTCTTTCCAGTACTGCTGCCATTTTCTTTCAACTTCCCTGAAATTGTAATCCATAAGTCATCCGCAAATTGTATGACAAAAATGGCATTTTTTTCTCACATCATGTATACCCTTACACTTGTGTATGGCTGGTTTGTCGCAGACCTATTGCAAATTGACTTTATGAGAGGAATTTGTTGAACCGAGATCTAAAGCGACAAGTACAATTATCTTTATTGTTTAGGTATGGAAACCATTTGTCATCTGAGCATTGATTGCGGCTTCCGCTTGGCTGAATGAGCCTGCGCAAGGGCTTACACACAACATTCCGGCGGGCGGGGGGATGAATTGCAAGTAAGCGCAGGATTGCAAATCCTGCGAAGCGGGGATTTAGTCCTTCAGATTCAAGGAGTGCACCACCTAAACCCAACGACTGAAGCCGGTATCAGCCGATCCAAGGAAGAAAAGGACAAACTCAGTAATATTATTACTCTGCTCAACAATAAATTCGGCACTGATTTCACTGAAGCAGACCGTCTATATTTTGAACAACTGGAATAGGCTTTGATTGAAAACGATGAACTGAAAGTGCGTGCCCAAAGTAATCCGCTCGATAATTTCAAATATGCCTTCGATGAAATATTTATCCAAATCCTAATTGACCGCATGGAATCTAACGAAGAAATTTTCGATAAGATTATGGAAAATGATAGCTTTAGAGGAGATGTGAAGGATTGGTTGGTGAGGAAGGTTTATAAGAAGTTTAATGAGGATTGATTTGATAAGTAATCAGTATTTTTGTGCGATCTTTTAAAAGGCTTACAATAATATTTTAGTTAATGTCCGGACACTCACTTTTAACTATCGCCATAATTTTGTCATTCATTGCAGCTTTAATAGGGCTGCTAATCGACAAATTTTCAGCTTTAAGTGAGTATAAAGCAACATTGCTTACTCTCGCCGCCATTCTAGCTTTGTTTTCTAGTTTAGCAACATTGATAGGAACTGAAAAGGTAGAATCAGAGAATAAAAGTGAGCTATTGGCTCAGCACGAATCAAATCTTAGAACCATAAAAAAAATTCATTCGGATAATTTGAAAAGACAAGCTGCTATCTTTCAAGAGAATGATAAGAAAGTTAGTGAAATTCACCTGAAGAAAGAGTACAAAATTGACAAGCTACATGAGAACTATACTAATGATATGAAGGAAGTGTTTGGTATTATAAGTCAAAGAACAGTTGAACAATTTTTAGCAGAGAAGACTCCTTCTAATCTTTCAGAGGATTTTGTATTATCAATTGTTGAGAAGGCACTGAGTAAGTGGATTGAAGATTTCTTAATCATTCCGGGTTTGGAAAATGGCGAAACTAATTTAAGCTTAAGTTATGATCCTGAACTTTTATTTAATGAAAATGATTCAAGTAATGTAGGTTGTTGGAAATTGGGATACACGAAAATTAAGAGGAATGTTTCAATAAAAACCACTGCTTACCATACCTACTGGGATGCATATCATAAAACAGATGACGGTCCATCTGATCATAAATATTTTCATGTCATCGTTGATGATGGAAGAGGTTGTGACAACTCATATATAACTAATCAACTTTCGAATAAATCAAGAGAGCTTATTTATAAGTATTGTAAATGGTTTGAAGCTATAAATACATTTAGGACTACTCATCATACGCATTCACATGTACTCATAATAGTTACAAATAAAAGGGATAGAAGTATGGACGAAATGTTGAATGAAGAAATGCGGTTATGGATCGGGTATACTGGGAAGCCTTCTCTTAATAGGTTTGAAATACCAATGGTTCTTTATGAGCTAGACGATTTGAGTAATATTAAAAATTTGTATAATTAAAGGGAGTGTAAATTAAACTGTGCTATTTAGATTTACTATATTTACTTCATTAAGCA
>CAZJDX010000002.1:193129-201122 GCA_964544885.1 uncultured Flavobacteriales bacterium | reverse complement strand
AATGAACTCGGCATTGATTCATTCCCGAATGCCGCTCCGGGGTTGTTTAAATATCATTTTGACCACGCGATTCTTAAAATTGAAAACTCATTCCCTACTTCCAACCCTGCTTTTTACACATCCATACTCCGGAACGCGAATCCGCTATTCAGAGACTATGAAAACAATAATTACGAACTCGACTCCCTGTCTTCTCCGGCCATTGATGCGGGCTCCCCTGCCGTGTTATCTCTTGATCCTGTACTGAACACCGACATTAATGGGAATATCCGTCCCCAGGGCGCTTCGCCGGATCTGGGAGCCTTTGAAAGAAGATAGTACGACAGTGGAGATCGCAAAAAGTATTAATCTGTTTTCTATAGCCTATTTTCCACCGGTCAGTTATATCCGTGAATGTTTGAGATTTTCCTCCATCTGTCTTGATGCGCATGAACATTTTGTAAAGCAGACATACCGGAACCGTTGTAAAATCTACGGAGCAAATGGAGAGTTAAGTCTGGTCATACCTGTATGCCACCGGGACCTGAACACAAAGCCCGTCTCCGAAATACAAATGTCTTTTGATGAAAACTGGAAAAAAATTCACTGGCGCTCCATTGCCTCTGCTTACCGTAATTCTCCCTACTTTGATTTCTATGAAGTGGAGCTGGAAAAAATCTTCCATCATGATGAGTCAGGATTGTTTTATTTCAATCTGGAAATCCTGAAACTTGTTTTCAAACTTTTAGACTTTCAACCGGAAATTACCTTCACGGATAAATTTTATACGTATTCAGGTTCCGGAAATGATTTCAGAAATACCTTTCACCCAAAAAAAGAGAGAAGGCTTACGTTAAAAGCATATCATCAGGTCTTTGCCGACAGATACGGATTCATTCCCGACCTGTCAATCCTGGATCTGCTTTGCAACCTGGGACCGGAATCTACCGGATATCTCAAAATGGATCAAAAATAAAATTCATTAAATCAACGGCTGGTGAACTATAGGGAAAGTATCTCGGCAATTCTCATTAACTCATAAGGAAAATCTTTCTTTGTACTTACCACTTCCCTGAAAGGTGTAAAGACGAGTTTATTATCTATGATGCCGGCCATCACATTGCTTTTACCTTCCAGCAGACCTTCCACCGCCGATACACCAAGACGGCTTGCCAGCACACGGTCAGCGCATGAAGGACTGCCTCCTCTTTGCATATGTCCCAAAATACTTACCCTTGTATCAAAATAGTTAAACTTCTTTTTCACCGCTTCCGCGATCTTATAGGCCCCACCGGCATCATCCCCTTCCGCAACCATTACGATCATGGAGGTCTTCTTTCTGTTCCATCCTCTTTGAAGTACCTCTATGATCTTATCAAGTCTGGTAGTCGACTCCGGAATCAGAATCGCTTCCGCACCGCTTCCTATTCCACCGAACAAGGCGATCATTCCGGTATCACGACCCATGACCTCTACAAAAAATAAGCGGTCATGAGAATCTGCAGTATCCCTGATCTTGTCAACGGCATGTACAACAGTGTTTACCGCGGTATCATATCCTATCGCGAAATCAGTTCCGTAAATATCATTATCAATTGTCTTTGGAATGCCTATGACGGTGATCGGATGTTCAGATGTAAAAACTTCTATTCCCCTGAAAGACCCATCTCCTCCTAATACAACCAAGGCATCAATCCCGTTCTTTACAATGTTTTCAAATGCCTTCGACCTCCCTTCCTGTGTGTAAAACCTTTCACTCCGGGCGGTCTTCAGAATAGTCCCGCCACGCTGAAGGATATTACTCACACTATGCGAATCCAAATCAATGAAATCTCCATCGATCAAACCCTCATAGCCTCTTCTCACCCCGGCTACTTTCAAATTATAATATATACCACTTCTGACAACGGCACGAATACCGGAGTTTAGTCCGGGGCAATCACCACCGGTAGTAAGGACAGCAATTTTTTTTATCATGATTCTGATATTACCCGCGTGAAACTTCAGGCGCTGACAGCCTTATGTTTTTTAGAACCTGCATACATTTCAAACTTCATAAACCGGCACTCAATAGCTCCATTGAACAAGGGAATTTTCCTTGATGGGCGTAATCCAATCTTATGCGATGCCTCCTTGTTAGCCGTCAAAACCCATGCGCTGACACCGGGGTATTTCTTTTTAAATACCGAACCAAGATCTGTATAGAGTTCAAAGAGATCATCTGTTGTGATCCTTAAACCGTAAGGCGGGTTGGTAATGATCATAGACGGAAGTTCTGCAGGTGAATAGTCCTGGAAGGACATACAATAAAGATCAATATCATTTGCCAGTCCTGCCAGTTTAACATTTTCCTGAGCAGCTTCAAAAACACTTCGCTCTCTCTCAAGTCCGGTCAGCCGGAAAGAGAATGCGGGTTTTTGCAAGGCGACAGCCTCCTTCCTCAGCTTTTCCCATATTTCCTCATCAAAATCTTTCCACCTCTCAAAGCCGAATTGAGGCCTCAGGAGTCCCGGTGCAATATTTCTGGCGATCCAGCCCGCTTCAATCAAAATGGTAGCACTGCCACACATGATATCAAGCAAAGGTGAATTAGCATCCCAATTACTGAGAAGAACCATTCCGGCTGCCAGCGTTTCATTCAATGGCGCATCGCCCTGCATTTTCCGGTAAGCCCGCTTATGCAGAGACTCGCCTGAACTATCCAGTGAAACGGAGGCGACATCTCCCGACAAGTGTATATGTATTCTCAATGCCGGATTTCTCAGATCCACATCAGGTCTTACTCCCGTCCTGTTCCTGAACTGATCAACGATCCCGTCTTTTATCTTCTGCGCGACATACAAACTGTGTGTTAAGGTTGACTTATTCACCACAGCATCTACTGCCAGGGACTCATCCGGCTCCATATATTGGTGCCAGTTAAATTTCTTTATCCCTTCATAAAGTTCCTGCTCATTCGCTGCCGGAAAACTCCCGAGTGGTTTTAATACCCGCAAGGCGACACGGCTCCATAAATTAACCTTATACATCAGTTCCTGATCGCCTTCAAAATGCACTGCTCTGACAGCCTTTTGGATGTTTTTCGCTCCAAGTTCTTCCAGCTCCCGCACCATCAGGTCCTCAAAACCAAAAGAGGTCTTGGCTAAAAGGGGAAATATTTCTTTGTTATTTTTCACCGGATCTGGAATTTTATAAAGTCGGATTCTGGAGAATTATTTGATTAAAAATTATGTATCACTCACTTCCTTGTCAACCAGCCCTTCCTGTAAAAAAATGCAAGCTGGAGAACGACAATCAGGAGCATAATGATCAATACCCCTGCGTATCCATACGGACTATAAAGTTCAGGCATATTAAGGTCTAATATCTTTCCGCTTGCAGGATCCACTCTTGCGAAATTCATTCCATAGACACCAACAATAAAAGTAAGGGGAATAAAAATGGTGCTGATGATGGTCAGAATTTTAATAACCTGGTTCAGCCTGTTGCTCACACTGGAATGATAAATATCAAGCATGGAGCCTGTTAGTTCCTTATTACTCTCTACAAGGTCCAGAATCTGGATGGCATGGTCATAAGTATCACGGATATAAATACGGATCTGATCGGGGAACAATACATAATTATTCCGCAATATCTCGCTGAGTTTATCCCTTTCACTCCAGATCGCTCTTCGCAAAACGATAAGATCCCTTTTAATGGCTAATACCTGATTCAGGGCTGCGACTGTCGGGTTATCTACAAGCTCCTCTTCCAGCTTGTCAAGCTGTTCACCGTATTTCTCAAGAATAGGAAAGTAATTATCCAGCACGGTGTCCATGAGAGCGTAGCTAAGATATCCCGGCCCTCCTGTACGCATCAGTCCTTTTCCTCTCCTGATTCTTTCCCGCACAGGGTCTAAGAGATCTTCGTAATCTTCCTGTATCGTAAGTACAAAACCCGGCCCGAGGAAAATACTCAGCTGTTCATTCCTTAAACCACCCTCCCTTTCTTCAAGTACCCGGGAAATAATGAAAATATAATCATTGAGGTCCTCAATCTTTGGCCTTTGATACACATTGACGACATCTTCCAGTTGCAGTTTATGGATACCGAAAACCTCAGCAAGTTGTCCGAGAAAATTCGCGTCTCCGAAACCCTTGACATCAATCCAATGCGTTTGTTGTGGTTTTGATAACAGACCCGCCTTAATCTCCGCGACAGTACCCAGTTCTTTTTCTTCACAAGATGTCTCATCATAGGCAAAAGACCTGATGATGGGTTTTAATACATCTGTTCCAAGATGAAGCATACCCGGAGAAGCGCCGGGTGGAGTGCGTCGCCTTCTTCCTGTCCTTTTTCCTCTCCTTAACTGGTTGCGGTTTTTCATGTTCTTTTCAACGGATCATGTTCATAATTAGAGGGAATGTATGACATGGAGATGTTAAAAATAGACACATTTGAGGAATTAAGAAAGGGAAAGCTGAAAAGCTTGATTGCTCTCCTTTCTCTCTCGCATTCTGACATAATTTAATTATAAATCCATGTTCCTTGATCCGATAGACTGGATTATCATTGCCCTCTACCTCATCCTGTCTTTGATTATTGGCCTGTATTATAAGAGTAAGGCGAGCGGCAATATGAGCAATTTCTTTCTCGGGGGTCGAAACCTGCCCTGGTGGATCGCGGGAACTTCCATGGTCGCTACCACTTTTGCCGCCGATACGCCGCTGGCTGTAAACGAATTGGTTGGTCAAAACGGCATTTCCGGAAACTGGTTATGGTGGAATTTTCTATTCGGCGGCATGCTTACCACCTTTTTCTTCAGCAGGCTCTGGAGAAGATCGGAAGTATTGACTGAAGTTGAACTCATCGAATTCCGTTACGGCGGAAAGCCTGCCGCTTTCCTGAGGGGATTCAAATCCATTTACCTCGGACTGTTCATGAATTCTGTCATCGTCGGCTGGGTAAACGTCGCCCTCATAGCCATCCTCAAGATCTTTTTCGGAATATCGGATGTATACGCGCTCTATTTTGTGGCGGGGATTATGTTGCTTACCTCCCTTTACTCGGCGCTTAGCGGACTCTGGGGTGTTGCCATTACCGATGTGATCCAATTCGTGATTGCCATGACCGGCTGCATAGTACTGGCCATCATCGTTCTTACTTCGGAACAGATCGGCGGAATTGAAGGACTGAAGACTCAGTTACCTTCCTGGGCGCTGGAATTCTTTCCGAGAATCGGGGATAAAGAAGGCGCAGGACAAATATCCTCAACACTTACCATTTCTCTGGGTACATTTCTGGCTTATATCTCCATGCAATGGTGGGCAAGTTGGTATCCCGGAGCTGAACCCGGAGGAGGCGGTTATATTGCCCAAAGGATGATGAGCGCAAAGAATGAAAAACATTCCATCTTCGCGACCCTGTTTTTCCAGATCGCTCACTATTGCCTCAGACCCTGGCCATGGATCATCGTAGGACTTTGCACCATTGTGCTCTATCCTGAACTGGGTTTTGCCGACAAAAAACTGGGTTATGTTATGGCCATGAAAGACTTTCTGCCTGCAGGTCTAAAAGGACTTTTACTAGTGGCATTTCTGGCAGCTTACATGAGCACTATTTCCACCCAGTTGAACTGGGGAACCAGTTATCTCATCAATGACTTTTATAAACGCTTCCTGAAACCTCCGTCCCGGTTCAGTTCTCCGGAACTTGCAGAGCGACACTATGTAAAGACCAGCCGTATCGCTACACTCTTTGCCATGCTCTTTGCGCTCTTCGCGACCACAAGGATCACAACCATAAGCGGAGTCTGGTCATTCATCATCGAATGCGGCGCCGGACTAGGCCTGGTTCTCATACTGCGATGGTATTGGTGGAGGATCAATGCATGGGCGGAAATTGCAGCTACCATTGCTCCTTTCATCGGTTATACCTTTGGCCGTTATATCTTAGGACTTCAGTTTCCGGATAGTTTTTTCATCACCGTTTCGTTCACAACCATTTCCTGGATAACTGTTATGTTCCTTACCAGACCGGAAAAAAATGAAACCCTTAATACATTCTACCATCGTGTTCGCCCGGAAGGATGGTGGCATCCCGTCAGGAAAAATCTTGAATTACCGGAGACACCTTCAAGACTGGGTGGTCTGGCTTTATGCTGGCTCTTTGCGGTCATCATGACCTATTCCATTCTGATTGGAACCGGCAAACTGATCTTTCACGAATGGAATGCGGCTCTGATTTCCCTGGCCGTTGCCCTTGTAAGCGGCTATCTTCTGGTTGGTAAAGTAAAGTCAACCCGGATCTTTACCGACTGATATTCTTTCCTTCTGCAATCAGGAAAAATTATCTTTGTCACCTGTTATTACATGATCTCAAAAGTAAAACCGGTCGTAAGTGACGATGAAGAGTTAAAACCATGGTATGAAACATGGTTTGATTCACCATTTTACCATATCCTCTACAAAGAGCGGGATGAAGCGGAAGCCGAAAAATTTCTGGATAACCTGATCACGCAAATCCGCCTGTCCAAAGGATCGAAAATACTCGACGTAGCCTGTGGCAAAGGAAGGCACTCCGTCTATTTAAACAAGAAAGGTTTTGACGTGACCGGTTACGATTTGTCGGAACAGAGCATTGCGCACAATCTAACCCTGGAAAACGAGACCCTTCACTTCTATCTTCATGATATGCGTGAGGTATTCAGGACGAATTACTTTGATGTGGTACTGAACCTCTTCAGCAGTTTTGGATATTTTGACAGTGAACACGATAATTACCGTTGTATCAAATCTCATTCACTGGCATTAAAAGAGGGTGGCCTTTTCATTCTTGACTTTCTGAATACTGCCCTGTTGCGTGAATTCGAAATGCGGAATTATGAAAAAACAGTGGATGGAATAAACTTCCGGATATCAAAAAAACTTGCAGGGAACAGGATAATTAAATCGATAGCATTCAACTTTCAGGATAAAAAGTATCAATTTGAGGAACAAATCACCCTCTTTGAAAAGAAAGACTTCGGGAAATTCTTCGAACAAGCCGGTCTTGAACTGATTGATACCTTTGGGAATTATAACCTGGATCCCTATGAAGCCAAAAGTTCAGACAGGATGATTTTTATTGCGCGTAAAACCGTTTAGTTCCGGAAATGACAGATTCGATCCTTTCCGGATATTCGATCAGATAGCCGCCATTCGGATTCTTAAATACAGAACAATGCCTCTTTATTCATACCTGCTTCTTTTTTTCAGCATCGTAATCAGTGGCGCTTCGGTCTTCAGCATCAGGAAGGTAAATAAGGTAGCCTTAAAACTGTTACTTGCATTCAGTGGTTCTTTCCTGTTCGCACTCACAATGACACACCTTATTCCGGGTGTATATTCAGGTCAGGATAAAGCAATAGGCGCCTATATACTTCTTGGCTTTCTCATCCAGATCCTGCTGGAATTTTTTTCTGAGGGTATTGAACACGGTCATATTCACATCCACAAACATGAAAATGCGGCCTTCCCTTTCGGCATGATGGTCGGATTGTGCCTTCACAGTTTCCTGGAAGGCATACCGCTTGTTCACCGCTTCAATAATGAAAGCGTCGAAATGAGCCTCCTGGCAGGAATTATACTTCATCACATTCCGGTTGCCGTAGCCTTATCCACCATGCTGCTTGATTCCGGTATTAGCCGGACTCGTACCCTGCTCTTCCTTTGTATTTTCGCGACCATGGCGCCGGCCGGAGCCTGGCTGAGCAATACACTCAATGCGGCATCAACAATAGATCTTGTCATTTATTACGACAGGCTCATGGCTATTGTCATCGGGATCTTCCTTCATATCTCCACCACAATACTTTTTGAATCATCCGAAGGACACCGTTTCAACTATTACAAGTTATTGGTGATCTTGTTAGGTGCAGGTTTGGTGTTTGTGATTTAAAATTCACCGCTGAGCGGAATGTTGTGTGATCGGCTTGCAGGTAAGCTCATTGCTCCGCTCAGCTTTCTTAAACCATGAAGGAATGAAGGATATG
>CAZJDX010000002.1:0-193029 GCA_964544885.1 uncultured Flavobacteriales bacterium | reverse complement strand
AATGGTAACCGCTAAAGGGAATGTTGTGATCGGCTTGCGGGTAAGCTCATTGCTCCGCTCAGCTTTCTTAAACCATGAAGGAATGAAGGATATGAAGATGATTCTTAATTAGTTTCCTGGTAATGGTAACCGCTAAAGGGAATGTTGTGATCGGCTTGCGGGTAAGCTCATTGCTCTGCTCAGCTTTCTTAAACCATGAAGGCATGAAGGAAATGAAGATTATTGTTAATCCGCTGAGCGGAATGTTGTGTGATCGGCTTGCGGGTAAGCTCATTGCTCTGCTCAGCTTTCTTAAACCATGAAGGCATGAAGGAAATGAAAATTATTGTTAATCCGCTGAGCGGAATGTTGTGATCGGCTTGCGGGTAAGTTCATTCCGCTTAAGGAAACATTGTCTGGACAGGGATTGCTGGGATTATGAGAATAAAAACACAAAGCAACAAATTTCCTTTTCATCTTCAGCGCAATTATTCGCTTTCCACCTTCATCACTCTCTCCGAAAAAACTCCGGTCTTTGTTTTTAATTGCAGCAAATGTACACCCACGCTGAAATTGGAAACAGGGATAGAATATCCCCCCGTCTGCATTTCCTGTTCAAAAACTTTTGGTCCCGGGCTTAAAAAAGGATGAGCTCATAAGATTAGCCTCCTGAGAAATCTCAGCCCAATCCCTTGACCGCTTCCCTGATCGCATCCATATCCGGAAAATCCCCCGGCGAGGGAAGTATCTCAATGTAACGGATCACGCCTTCTTTATCTATGACGAAAGTGGATCGTTTGGCTACATCTTTGTATCCGAAAGCGAAATCATGATGAACAATGTTATAATCCCGAATCGTCGTTTTATTAAAGTCGGATAATAAGGTATAGCCTAACTTATTGTCTTCCGCGAATCGCTTCAGGGCAAAAATCGTATCCACTGAAATACCAATGACTTCGGCATTCATGCCTTGATATACTTTATAATCTTCCTGAACCGCACACATTTCCTTGGTGCATCCGCCTGTCCAGGCCATGGGAAAGAAAAAGATCACAAGGTTTTTTCCACGGAAATTCTCAAGACTCACTTCATTCTTTTCGGGATCCAGAAGTTTGAATCCGGGGGCTTTTTGTCCGATCTGCAACATATATTTTCTTTGTTTTAAAAATTAGGAATGTAAAATTAAAAAACATTTTGAAGCTGCGAAGGATATTCGAAATGGTATTAGCCAAGATCCTTCTTCGCCGCATTCCAGTAAACATCCATTTCATCAAGGGTCATATCGCTCAATTGCCTTCCATCCTTGGTCACAGCTCTTTCAAGATACTGAAATCTTCTGATGAATTTTTTGTTGGTCCGCTCGAGAGCCTCCTCAGGATTGATATTTTTGAACCTGGCATAGTTGACAAGGGCAAACAACAGATCACCGAATTCTTCTGAAGCCTTCAATAAGTCACCCTTTTCAGATTCTTCCTTGAACTCTTGCATCTCTTCTTCCACTTTCTCCCAAACCTGTTCCGGTTTTTCCCAGTCAAATCCCACTCCCCTCGCCTTCTCCTGGATCCTTATGGCCTTGATGAGTGAAGGAAGGGATACAGGAACTCCATCAAGCGCCGAGATATTACCCTCTCTCAACTTCAGCTTTTCCCAGTTCTGCTTCACTTCGTTCTCATCCGTCACCTTGACGTCTCCATACACATGTGGATGACGGTGGATCATTTTCTCGCATTGCGTATTGATTACCTCAGCCAGACTAAAGACCTTTTGCTCTTCCGCGATCTTTGCATAGAAAATAATATGAAGAAGAATGTCCCCGAGTTCTTTGCGGATCTCATTCATGTTTTTCTCCATGATAGCATCCGCCAATTCGTAGGTTTCTTCAATGGTAAGGTGCCTCAGACTATCCATGGTCTGCTTTGCATCCCAGGGACATTTCACCCGCAGTTCATCCAATATCAGGGCAAGTCTTTCAAATGCCTCCGCTCTTTCACTCATAAATACATTTTTACGGGAACAAAATGCAAATAATTCTTCAAAAGCCATGCATGGCTTCTCAAAATGTACGATTAAGAATAAGACTTCCCGGTGAATTTCTCTAACGCACGATTAGCATATTTCTCACCTGCTGAACGGAACCATTCTGAAAACGCGCGTAATAAGTGCCGGTCGCGAAATTCTCATTCTCAAACCAGACCTTGTGTTCGCCCGCCGCAAACTCTCCATCTACAGGAGTACGGATCAGGTGACCTTCACTGTCAAAAATCTGCACCAGCGTATGTCCCCCGGAAGTTGTAAAAGTAATATAGGTACTGTCAGTAAACGGATTAGGATAATTGGATATCAGATTCACGCCGGCATTCTTATTGGCTTCATGAATGTCAACCGTTGAACATAAACCACCCTGTATGAGCGCGAGATTCTGATAATTGTTCAGAAGAATGGTACTCAAGTCGGAAGAAGGAACACAGAACCAGTCTTCGAGGATCGATGCATAGACCGACCTGAAATCATACTGCATAGGAATATTATCACTGACTGCCACACTCGAAGGTATCTGAGGATTACTACCCAGCATTCCACCCTGTACCTTATTGCCGAATACAAACATCGGAGCAGCCGCACCGTGATCGGTACCATCACTTGCATTCTCCTTGATCCTCCTGCCGAATTCCGAAAATGTCATTCCGGTAACACGGTCATCTATACCAAGAAAGTCAAGATCATCCATGAATGCTTTCACACCCTCGGAAAGTCTGCTGAGCAACTCCGCATGATCTCCTGTTGCGGGACTTCCACTGTCTACCTGACCCGAATGTGTATCGAAACCGTTAAGATTCACCATATAGATTCTCGTCTTCAGTCCGCCTGCGATCAGTCTTGCAACGATCTGCAACTGATCCGCCAGCGGGTTTGTTCCCGGAGCAGGATACGATGGACTTTGCTGAGTAATGTTGTTTGCAGCGGCCAGGATCACTCCCGCGTATTGCTGAGATTGCTGTGAAACGGTACGTATGTATGTAAGTTCTTTTCCTGCCGGAGTATTGGGGGCAGGATCCTGGATCCCGTTTATCAGATTATAAAAACTGGTTGGATCGGAAATGGCCATTCCCATACTTGTTCCCGGCCCCTGCAAAGCAAGCGATGTAGTCGAACCAATTTGCAAAGCCAATGGATCAGGCATGGTAGTATTTGGATAACCGGTAGGAAAATTGGGATATTCATAATTCAGATATCTTCCGGCCCAACCGGTGGTAAGCACCTGGTTCGAATCTGATCCGGTCAGCCAGATATCGGTGGAACGAAAATGGGAAAAGTTCGGATTGGGATATCCAACTGCCTGTATAATATTCACCTTGCCATCATTAAACAATTGTTGCATGCCGCTCATTGCCGGATGAAGTCCTGTTCCCAAGATTGAATTCAGGGACAAAACCTGAGTATCGGGAATCAATAGGTTGGGTCTGGCAAGACTCAAATTGGAATACTGATCCAGCGGAATCACCGTATTCAGTCCGTCATTTCCACCATTCAGCTGAATGAGGACCAGCACATGATCGTTATTGGCGGAATTTGCGAGGGCCTGTATCAGGGGACTGGCTGAATAAGCCTTGAATGAATAGCCGTTTAGCAGCCCCGGTAACAATGTTGCCGGAATTGTTTTGCGTAGAAAGTCTCTTCTCTTCATGTGCTTTAGCTTAATTGATATTCTGAAAGTGCCAGGATGTATCTGTAAAATGCCTGAAGCCTCGACCGGACAATATTATAATATCCGGTATTGGAGGGATCGGAGATATAGTCATTCCAGGCATCGGTCCAGTAAGAATTGGTGGATTGACCGGAAAGTAAAATTGACAACAAATAGTTTTTCAGATTGACCGAAGTATCTATAGAATAATGCAGGGAAAGTACTTCATCGATCAGCGCCAGCGGATCCGAAGGATTGCTGAGTGATTGCGTGTAGGCTACCGTATCGATGAGAATGGTAGTTCCTGAATTCGTATATCCGTTCGCGGTCATTCTGTCCGTAAAAATATTTCTCTTCGGTAAAGTATCAGAGTTGATCCACATTTCATGATACAAGGGACTCTGATAATAGGGCATCCAACCGGCTACATTGGGCGGATCTCCTATGTCCTGTTGCATTCCGGAAGACTGAGTCCGGATCCTGTCCCACTGAGCGTACTGCGCTGCCAGATTGGTAGAGTCGGGAAACTGAACTCCGAACTCGCGACACATGCCAACATTCAGATCAACCGGACTTTTGATGATGCAGCCTTTATTAAGCATATCAAAAAAGTGTTCGCTGTTGAAAAGCAGGGAAAGCACGGGCGCAATCTCATAATCATTACTGCGCATAACCGTGGCCAGAGGTACAATAACATTCGCTTCAGCGGCAGCATCAATATCATAATAGACAAACCAGTTATACAACTTCCTGCACAGAAAGAGTGCTACTTCATCTTTTGAAAAGATCATATTGATCAGCTCATCAAGTTCACCGGCACCTCCCGCACCGGCAACTCCGGTAATCACATGATTATTATAGAATGAAGAGAATTGCTTATTAAAATAGTCATGTCTGTTTGAATCAAAGTATGAATTGTAACCATTAGCCGAATTTACTCCTCCGGTCAGATCATTCCTCCAACCGGTAAGCACTCTCGCAGCTTCTCTTACATCGTCTTCAGTATAAGGTGGCAGACCATTTGCGTCCTTTCCTATTGTAAATAACTCCTGCAATTCCCTTGCATAATTTTCATTCGGCGCGGTTCGCGTATTTCTGTCTCCATTCAGATAACGCAGCATCGCGGAATTAATCGTGATCTCTTTGGTGAGTGTTTTGAAATTACCTAAGGCATGTTGTCTGAGTAAAGCGTTATATTTATAGATATAGGTTGATACATTGATGATGTCCATTTCGATCACAAAATGATTCGCCCAGAAAAGGACCATCTTTTCCCTGATACTCCTGCTCTGATTCAGCATTTGGGATATCCACCATGATTTCAGGCTTTTTCTTCTGCTGAAATAGGTGCTTCCACTGCCCAGCGTATCAGGCGTGCCCGGCCAGGGTTGACCCGGAGGACAATTGATATCGTTCACGGTCGCGCTGTAATTATTCAAGGGCATCGGCGGTTCGGTATACGGAGGATGATTGATCTGCTCCAGTATTTCCGCAATCGCTGTTGCTCTTGTCATTCCAAGAAAATAATCTATGTCCTGCTTTCCTGCGCCGAACATGGTTCGCTTCAGCAGATGCTTTACTTCACTGAAAGTCCAGGGCCCCGTATAAGGTGCAAGCCCTGTTTGTGTCCGGGCTAATCTTGAAAAATCCTGTTTGACATTTACCGCTTTCTCTGGGCTAAGGAATTCGCGACGATCCATGGTGATTCCGATTAAAACAATGAGACAATCCTAATCCTCAAAGGATTAATGCTTGTTAATACTTCATAAAAGTAGGAAAACTATTGAACTGCAAGTACTTGCGAAGAAATAAATTATTGAATTATGAACAGGCCTGCGGAATCCAAATGGACAGAATAGAAAAATCCCGGCAATGCCGGGATCCGTGCTTTCATGTTTTGATAATTCAGTTCAGTTTGTAAGGAACAATTAGCTGAAACTCTGGGATGCGTACAAAAAACTGTTTCTTATCGATCAGTCGCTCCATGAGATAGGTGCCATACATTTTACCCATCTCCGAGTCCAGATTGCATCCGGAAACATACTGATAACTCTCTCCGGTTCCTATGATGGGTTGCTCACCGATTACACCCTCGCCCTCCACTTCTCTGCTTGTAGCGGCGGCATCCAGGATAAACCAATGCCGTCTTTTCAGCTGAATGGAGTAATCGCTGTTGTTGGTCAGGGTTATCCGGTAGGCGAAAATATGCTGATTCATCAGCGGATTACTCTGATCGGGCCGGTAGAAGACTTCGACTGAAACTTTTACTCCTGAGGTAACCTGGGTGATCATCGGTAATTCTTTTTCGAATTCTAAGATCAAATGTATGAAAGCAGGCTTATACTTTAAAAATTTTTTGATGAAGGGACTGATTCTTAAGGTAAATGAATTCAATCAATACGCTGAAATTAGACGCCGGAAGCATGTAACAATATGAATCATGGCTGAAAGCAGCGTCAACAAAGGATTTGCACAGATCAGATGCTGCCAAACCGGATCATAAAAAACGCGGCGATCAGAAAAAGTATGAGCAGCTCCAAACCGGCTGCTACCCGGGTAAAAAAAAGAAGTCTTCGCTGGGACTTGTTCCGGAGTTGAAAAATACGAAGGTAACGGTTGATCAATACCATAAATGCTACAAGCAAGTTAGACAATTATTCCAGTCCCGCCAAGCTTTCGAAGATTTGTTCATACTCCAACTCAGTATTTTTTAAATTTCGCTCAATTTCGTTGAATTTTTCAAGCGTATCCTTGAAAAGTGAAGGGTTCCCGTATACTCCTGGTTCCGATAATTGTTTCTCCAAAGATGATTTTTCCGCTTTCAACCGGGTGAGATTCTCTTCCAGCTTCTGAAACTTTTGCTGTAATTTTCTTTTCTCCTTCTTTTGTTCTTCTTCTTCCGTCTTGGGACCCTGCTTCTTATCCTGACTGACTTTCTTCTCTTCTTTTAGTTTTTGATTTTCCTGCCTGAGCTTTTTGTTTTGTATCTGCCTCGAATATTCATACTCTTCATACCTGCCTGGATAGACCTTCACTTCCTGATCCTCTATCCACCAGATATTATTCGCGATTTGCGAAAGGAAATACCGGTCATGGGAGACAACGATAAAACTGCCTTCATAATCCTGCAATACCTGAATGAGTATCTTGACAGATTGCATGTCAAGATGATTGGTGGGTTCATCCAGGATGAGAAAGTTGGCTTTGCTCAATATCGTCTTGGCAAGGGCTACTCTCGATTTCTCTCCGCCTGACAAGACCCTGATTTTTTTAAAGACATCATCTCCGGTAAAGAGAAATGCGCCGAGAAGTGATCTCAGCTCCACCTCTTTCCGGTCAGGCGCAAATACGGCGAGTTCCGTAATCAGATCGTTTGAGAGTGTTAAGGCTTCGAGCTGATGCTGTGCATAAAAAGCCGGAACAACATTATGGACAGCCTCGCTCTTCCCTTCATAAGGCTCTGAACCATTAATGATTCTTAATAAAGTTGATTTACCTCTTCCATTGGCTCCTATAAGTGCTATTTTATCACCACGGTTTATCCTTATTTCCGTATTCCTCAGAATATTCAGATCACCATAGGACTTGTCCCTGATGAGCAGATGCGAAATAACTTTACCCGGCTGCTTTTCAATCTGAAAGTTCACATTTATTCTGGGCCCTTCATTGTCAACATCCTCTATCCTCTCTATACGTTCAAGCATTTTTATTCTCGACTGAGCCATCTTGGCCTTTGAAGCCTTGGCTCTGAAGCGATCAATCAGCTTCTCCTGCTCCTTAATGTATTTTTCCTGATTCTTGAATTGGGACCGCTGCAGTTCATCCCGCTCCGTTTTGGTTTCTAGATAATAGGTGTAATTGCCGGGATAGATCCTGATTTGCTGATTGGCGATTTCTGCAATACGATTCACAACCTTGTCCAGAAAATACCTGTCATGGGAAACGACGATAACCGTGCCCTTATAATCCTGAAGATATTCCTCCACCCACTGGATCGAAGGAAGATCCAGGTGATTGGTTGGCTCATCAAGCATCAGAAGGTCTGGTTGCTGAAGCATCATGCGTGCCAGCATGACCCTCATTCTCCATCCTCCGGAAAATTCATTTAATGGGCGTCCAAGATCTTTTGTTGAGAAACCCAGCCCTTCTAAAAGCGCTTCAGCTTTTGGCTTTAAATTATATCCGTCAAGAAGGTCGAGGGCCTGCTGCTTATCATGCAGAGAGTGAAGCAAATCTTCAGAATGATCATGTTCCAGTTTTTCCAGCAGATCATGGATCTCCTTCTCAAGCTTCAAGGCGTCCTGGAAGGCATGCATGGCAACCTGCAAAATGGTCTCCGTAGAATTATAACTGAGTAAATCCTGATTCAGAAAACCGATGGACAGGTTCTTAAGCTTTGATACTTCCCCTTGCTCCAAGGCATACTCTCCGTTGATTATCCTCAGCAGGGTTGACTTACCTGTCCCGTTCAGACCGATCAGGCCTATCTTTTCACCGGGATTGATCTGCCAGGTTGCATCCTTATACAAATAGCGACCCCCGAATTCAAACCGTATATTGTTCAGTGTTAACACGGATGCAAAATGCTAAATATTCGTGAATGAAAATCGGAAATCACAGGCTTGTTCCGTAAGATCAGCTAGTCTTTATGCAGGATTCAAATTATAGATTTCTTACTCAGGGTCTTAAGGTTAAATGACATTCCGTTTTAAGTACCGGCATTCAGGTGCCTATCCTTCTCAAACATACGCTTCCCCTGACCTGCAAAAAAATTTTGTTGATAAAAGATTCTTTAATCGCCTCCTCATCTCTTTATCGTTGGTGGATTTTTATAAATTTACCATCGAAAACCTTAAAACACAAAACTTATGGGACTTCTCGGAGAATTTAAAAGTTTCATCAATAAAGGAAATGCAATCGACCTTGCCGTGGGTGTTGTGATCGGTGCAGCCTTTGGAAAAATCATTAATTCTATCGTGAACGACATCATTATGCCCCCGATAGGATTGCTCATCGGAGGCGTGAACTTCACTGATCTCAAATTAACTCTTAAAAGCGCGGGCGTGGATGCTGCAGGCGCTGAAATTCCAGCGGTTACACTGAACATTGGTAACTTCATCCAGAACGGAGTTGAATTTCTGATTATCGCCTTTGCTATTTTTATGGTCGTAAAAGGACTGAACAAGATGAAAAAAGCTGAAGCCGCAGCCGCGCCTCCGGGTCCGACAAAAGAAGAGGAATTGCTCGGCGAGATCCGTGATCTGCTGAAGAAAAAATAATTGAACATTATCTCATAGTTCGGGTTAAAAAACTCAATAGCTTAGTTATTTCAAAACATCAAATTAAATTTATGTCAGGTAAAAAGTTATTTCTCACTCTGTTACTCCTTGCTGCGGGCTTTCTTTCCTACTCACAAACTGCGGAAAAAGATACAAGCTGGAAAAAAGGCGGTTTCATTGGAATCAATTTAAATCAGGTATCACTTTCACATTGGGCTCCGGGTGGAGATAATAATCTCGCACTCTCCAGCGCCGTTAACCTCTTTGCCAATTATGCAAAAGCAAAAACAATCTGGGATAACAATCTCGATCTGGCTTATGCATTGATTAAAACAACCGATGATCCAGTAAGGAAGAGTGACGATAAAATTGACTTCACTTCCAAATTCGGTTACATGATCGGAGAGAGCAAGTGGTACTATGCCGGACTTCTGAATTTCAAGAGTCAGTTTGCTGAAGGTTACAAGTATCCCGATGATTCAACAGTTGTTTCCAAATTCATGTCGCCCGGTTACCTTATACTTTCATTGGGTGTCACCTACAAACCGGTAGATTATTTTGAAGTCTATTTCTCTCCTGTAACCGGAAAGTGGACCTTCGTAAATGATCAGACACTGGCAGATGCAGGTGCATACGGGGTTAAAATGGCGGACATAGAAAATGGCATCATTGTACCTGGTACAGGTGAAAATATCCGGACCGAATTCGGAGCCTATCTGAACATGAAGTTTAAGAAGGATATCATGGAAAATGTAACTTTCAGCTCTAAACTGGAACTGTTTAATAATTACACCGATGAGGATAAAGACAATGCTAAGAATGTCGACGTCAATTGGGAGTCTGCCTTACTGATGAAGGTAAATAAGTTCATTACCGCATCAGCAACCTTCACCGTAGTGTATGATGCGAATATTATTGAACGAACTCAATACAAGCAGGTAATCGGGGTTGGATTCGGATATAAATTCTGATCCCGGCAGGGACGGTGTTGAGCATGTATATTTCCTGAATTGGAGATGAATGATACAGGTGCTTTTCTTTTTGTTTTATACCTGAAAGGATGAATTACTTACTGCTTGCAGCCGGTGGTGCAATCGGAACTGTGCTGAGATTCGGTCTGGCTGATATTACTTACGGATTTTTCAGATCCGCCATTTTCCCGTGGGGAACCTTATTGGTTAACCTTACCGGTTCCCTTTTCATCGGAGTACTCGCTGCCATCAATGAGCAACAGGCCCTGAATTCAAGCCTGAGAATATTTCTTTTCACCGGAATACTTGGAGGATTTACAACCTTTTCGGCATTTTCACTGGAGACTTTACAGCTGATCCGTCAATCACACATGACGTATGCAGTCTTGTATGTCCTCGCCAGCACGCTACTGGGTTTAATACTGGCGGCTGGTGGTTTTTTCCTGACCAGGTATTCAATTCAATTGCTTCGCTGAGTTAATGGAAATCAAGGTATCCAATTCACTTGTGTCAATATAATTGTTGATCGAATACTAATCCGCCTACTGCTCAGCGGCATTTTGTCTTTAATTTAGCAGCACATGATCAAGAATAAAAATGTGTGGATGATCAGCATACTGATCACGGCAACTTTCGTGTGTGGAAAAAGTGCATCCCAGATTTTCGTTCCTGATAAAATATTTACCGAATCACAAGCTGCCATTACCGCCCTTGAAGTTAATTCTGAACGGGATCTGCTGGTATGCGGTGATGAGAAAGGTAATATTATTCTCAGGAATCTGGCTGACGGCTCCTTCGTAAAATCTGTGGCAATACATGGCAATGCGGTCAATTTCATCCGGTTTAATTCCACCGGCAAATTGATGATTTCTTCCACGAATGATGGTGAAATAAAAATTTTTGATTTTGAAAAAGACAAAGTGATTCAGGGAATTTATTCGCCAGATTATAACGGTCTCCGTTTCGTTCTGTTTTCTATTGCCGATGGATTTATTTATTTTAACAGTACCAACAGGTTATTTAAGACCCGTTCCGATCTCACTCAGAAAGTCGAACTGGTGTATAGCTTTGAAGACAGTATCAATGACGCTGTCATAACTCCTGACAGAAATGCGCTGATCATCTCCTGCGGTAAAACCCTCAAAGTGATTAATACTCGATCTGACATCCTCCGCCAGGAATTATATACCGGAGAATCCCCTGCTGAACATATCAGGCTTCTCGGCGACAGTCTGCTTGTAAGCTGGAGTACGGATGGTTTTATCAGGTACTGGCCCTATTCAGGCGGACAACTTGAGATAAAACCGTCATATTGGTTCAAGGCGGGAATTCCAGCCACAATGAATTTCTCAACAGACGGAGCTTTGATGGTCAGTGGTAATACGGGAAGTTGGGCAAGAGTCTGGGACCCGTTCAAAAGAACCATCAGACAGGAATTATTCTCTCACGAAGCGAAGGTCACCGGTTCGGCCTTCGGAAAAGAATCCACTATTTTATTCACCGCCGGGCAGGATAGAAAAGTGATCCGTTGGATCATGACGGATGATACCACTAAGGCGGAAAAACTTCAGGCAATAAAGCAGCAGGAAATTCCGGTTCCGGTCCCGTTGAAACCGGAAATCGCAAGATCAGACAGCCAGCTGATTGTTCAGGATGTGGTAATGGATGAGGAAAATACGCCCGCAATGATTCAGGGAAGACAGGTCAGTGGAACTGTAAGGGTTGAAGTTCAAAAACCAGAAATGACCATCTATGTTTTTGATAATTCCTATTTCGACGGCGATACCATGTCATTGTTCTTCAACGGCAAATGGATACTTGATCATTACGGTGTCACTAAAAAGAAAAAAGTGGTGGAACTTCAATTTTTACCCAATACAAATAACTATCTTGTTTTGTTCGCCAATAATCTGGGAAAGAGTCCGCCAAATACCGCCGCGGTAGAAATCGATGACGGGCGTACAAAAAGGATTTTCCGGCTTTCCTCAGATCTGCGGACCTGCAGCGCGATCAATTTTATTTATAATCCGGAGGACAAATAAATTTCTTGCCGGAATCACAATATTCTTACTACTTTCATGCCCGAAAAAATCAAAACAAAAATGAAGAGAATTTTTACACTCATAGGCCTGGTATTGAGCACCGTGATGGTGAATGCACAATGGATCAATCTTGGCTCAGGACTTAATGGCAGAGTAAAGGCAATTACAGTTTTCAATGGGAGCATTTACGCAGGAGGGACTTTCAGCAATCCAAACCATGTAGCCATCTGGGATGCCGGAAGCAATGCCTGGCTTACGGCTGGAAACGGACTGAATGATTCAGTGCATGCCCTTGCCGTTCATAACGGACAGCTTTACGCCGCTGGTAATTTTACAGCAAGCGGTAATGGAACACCCATTAACAGGATCGCCGTTTTGAACACAGGAACAAACACCTGGCAACAGGTAGGAAACGGTCTTAATAATTTTGTGAATGCATTATATAGTGACGGAACGCTTCTGTATGCAGGAGGGGCCTTCAATAATTCCGGATCGCCTGCAGTTTCCAGAATTGCAAGCTGGAACGGGAGTTCCTTTTCACAGGTTGGAGATAATCCGGCCAACGTTGTAAATGCGATCACTAAACACAATGGCAGCATTTATATCGGTGGAAATTTTACCGGCTATGTTAAGCGCCTGGTCGGTTCAAACTGGCAGACCATTGGCAGTGGCGCCTTGAACAACAACGTATACGCTTTATCCAGTTTCGGCGGCTACCTCTTTATAGGTGGCACTTTCACTGCGCCAACCTCCAGGATCGCCAAATTCGACGGATCAAACATCACCGCGGCTGTGAATACACTGAATAATACAGTGCATGCCATGTATTCAACACCCAGCAAATTGTTCTCTGCAGGTGCATTCACTTCTTCTCCTTCCTCAGGAGCTTCCCTGCCCCACTTTGCATCCTATAATGGAAATTCACCCTTCTTCGCCGAAGGAAGTAATTTCAATGGTGACATCCTTTCAATAGGTAACTTCGGTGGAAAAATAGTAGTCGGAGGCTCATTCACTTCAACCGGAGCCGGCGCCGCGAATAATGTGGCTATCAGTTCCCAGACCATAAACGTGGAAGAAATTTCCTCCAACATTCAGGCCGCTATGCTCTTCCCAAATCCGGTAAGGGAAAAAGCGGTTCTTCGCATTGAATCAAAAAACGAAATTCAAGATCCTGTGTTGAAAATCATGAACAGCAATGGAATGTTGGTAAAAGAAATAACCGGATTCAGGATCACATCCAATATCACCGAGTTCATTATTGAAAAGGGAAATCTTGCAAGCGGGAATTATTTCTATATGCTTAGCACTGAGGAATCGAAAGCCTTATTAACCGATATGTTTATAGTTGAATGATTTCTTCAAGTCTTTCAGAAGAGCATAGACCCCTGGTTTATGCTCTTTTTTTTTGATCACATTACGATCCCTGCCATGGAGAGAAAGTGGAAAATTTTTAAGTAATGTACCTGAAATTTTAGCTTGAAAATTCCTAAATTCGTTTCAGGCTATGTATGCGATACTAGACGTTGAAACAACCGGTGGAAATGCCCTCCATGATAAGATCACGGAGATTGCCATCTATCTTCATGATGGCAAGACCATTGTTGATGAATTCACCAGTCTCATCAATCCGGAATGCAATATCCCCTACTATATCACGCGACTGACCGGAATTGACAATGAAATGGTCAAAGCAGCGCCAAAATTTTATGAGATTGCCAAAGATATTATCCGGTTCACGGAAGGAACAACCATCGTCGCTCATAATGCCTTGTTCGATTATTCATTCATCACATCCGAATACAAATCACTTGGGTACTCCTTTTCCAGGGATTATCTCTGTACGGTTAGACTCAGCCGGAAACTGATTCCGGGCTACCGTTCTTACAGTCTTGGCAATCTGTGCGAATCGCTTAACATCCCACTTAAAAACAGACACAGGGCCGGAGGCGATGCATTGGCCACGGTAAAACTATTTGAATTATTGATTTCGCGGGACCCGGATAAAAAACTAATCAATTCCTTGGTCAGGAATGATCATGTACATCTTCGTTTCCCACCCGAATTTGACCGTACAATCCTTGACAAACTTCCCGAATCAGCCGGCGTTTACTATTTCTATAACCAGGATAATAACATCATATATATAGGAAAAAGCAACAATATAAAAAAAAGAGTGCTGATGCATTTCAGCAACAAGCAAACAAGAAAAGCGATCGAATTGCGAAATTCCATCAGAGATATCACCTTCGAAGTGACAGGAAGTGAACTTGTCGCTCTGTTACTTGAATCGGATGAGATCAAGAAAAGGCAACCTTTGTTCAACAGGGCTCAGAAAAATTCCATTTGTAATTACGCCATCACTTACCAGATGAATGAGAAAGGTTACCTTACCTTATCCGCGGAAAGGGTCAGAGGGGGCGTAAATCAGATCTATCTGACCAAAACCCATGAAGAAGCCCGTTCGTTACTTGAAAACCTGTCCGAAGAGCACAACCTGTGCCAGAAACTGACCGGTCTCTATGATATTTCACACGCCTGCTTCCAATACAGCGTAAACCGATGTAATGGTGCATGTATAGGAAAAGAAGACCCGGAACAGTATAATACAAGAGTTGAAAAAGCGCTCAGAAGTCTGGACTATAAAAACACTAATTTTATGATCATTGGATCAGGCCGAACCGAAGGAGAAAAATCAGTGGTGATGGTGGAGGATGGAAAGTATCTGGGCTTCGGATTTTTTGACCCTGATTTCATCGGCCAATCCATCGAATCACTGCGCGATAGCGTCGTTTCCAGACAGGATAACAGGGATGTACACAGGATCATAAAAGGATTCCTGAACAGCCACACAAATAAAACGGTACTTACTTATTGATTAGATTAATGTATGCCTAAACTCCGACTAGTACTCATAGCCATCTGTTTGCCTCTGTTCATCGTTGACGTGCAGGCCGGCCTGAAGGGAATTTTCGGCATGAAACTAAAAACCCTTGAGGGTGAAAGTTATGCCATGTCTCAACTCGTAAGAAACAGGCTGAGTGTACTGGTGTTTTTATTGCCTGATTGTCCCGCTTGTGAAACCTATACTCTTACACTGAATACTCTGAGTGATAAATACAAAGGCACCGGGATAAATTTCTACGGCATCATTCCCGGTCAATACAATACACAGAAGGAGATGCTGGAATTCAAAAGCAAATACAAGATTCAGTTTCCTTTGCTTCATGATACTGAAAAACGAACCGTAAATTACCTTGGTGCTTCCATTGCGCCTTCCGTTTATCTTCTCAATCCGCAGGGAGATATACTCTACAAAGGCAGAATAGATGATACCTTTTATGCCCCGGGTAAAAAGAAGACCCTCACAAACAGCCATGAACTTCGGGATGCTTTACAGGCCATAATGGATGGTAAGAATATAAGTTTCCCGCCGACACAGGCGATCGGTTGTATCATTGAATAAAATGATCTTGAATCTCTCATTCAAATACCCCGGATTCTTCCCGCTGAATTTCGTTTTCATTTTCATTTGCCTTTCATCCTGCAAAGACTCCGCGAAGCAGGATAAAATTCCTGCGGAACCGACTTTTGCCGAACATATTGCACCGCTCATTCATTCAAAATGTACTCCATGCCACAGACCCGGATCTGCCGCGCCGGTTGATCTTATCACCTATGAAGATGTACGGTCCAGGCTTCGCACTATACAACTGACCGTTCAATCAAGACTCATGCCGCCCTGGCCGGCGGATCCCGACTATGTATCTTTTCGCGATGAGAAGTCGCTGACAAAAACCGAAAAGGCATTGCTTTTCCGTTGGATCGAAAATGGCGCACCGGAAGGTAATCCGGACCTCACGCCGGCTCCACCGGTCTTTCATGCCGAAAGTCCGCTCGGTACCCCTGATCTGGTGATAAAGATCCCAACACCGGTGCAACTGAAAGGCGATAACAAGGATAAATTCTATATGCTGAAGGTTCCTTATGAACTTCCACAAGACACTTTTATTAAAGTTATTGAGATTGTACCCGGAAATAAAAAACTGGTCCATCACATCAATGCTCACCTGGTCCAATATGAAGAGAACGAGAAATCAGACCTGTACAAAGGTGTTGCTTTTGTTGACACGGAAAAGAAAGACAAGCTTGATGCTTACGAAGCGCTAGACCTCACCAATGATGACGGAACATATCCCCTTCTCACACCCTCGGTAAGCAATTATCTTCCGGGTGTGGAAGCCGTAAAATATCCGGAAGGTATCGGTGGCTACAGGGTTAAAAAGAAAGGAGTACTGTTGCTTGATAATATACACTACGGACCTACGCCTGTCGATACAAGTGATCAGACCAGTTTTAATATTTTCTTCAGTCCGGTTCCGCCAAAACGCCCATTGAAAGAAATGATCCTGGGAACATCCGGAATTGCACCGGTCGCCCCTCCGCTTGTCATTCCGGCTGATTCAATAGCTACATTCACTATCAGCTATGAAGTAACTCAGGATATGTCAGTTCTTACTGTAAATCCTCACATGCATCTGCTTGGAAAAAAGTTCCACGCCTATGCACTCGATCCTGCTCAGGATACCATCAGGCTTATCAGAATCAATCAATGGGATTTTCGCTGGCAATATTTTTATACCTATAATAAGCCTGTCAGAATACCACAAGGTTCAGTCATCATGGTAAACGGTGAATTTGACAATACTTCCGGAAATCCTCTCAACCCGAATAATCCACCGCTAACGGTTTCTGAAAGAGAGGGCAGCATGCGTACAACAGATGAAATGTTCCAGTTCATTATTACCTGGATGCCCTATCTGCCAGGTGATGAAGAAATTGACCTGAAAGAACAGTCCGAAAAAAATCAGCAAGACAAATGAAATCACATGAACTTTCGACGGAAGAACTTCGGATCATCATTCCTGAGACTGAGAAAGATCTCGAAAAATATTACGATCTTCGGTATGAAGTGCTTAGAAAACCCTGGGGTCAGCCTGGCTCGTCGACGCGTGACGAATGGGAAGATAAAAGCATACATTTCCTCGTACTTGATCCGGATGAAGCGGCAATTGCCACAGGTCGTCTCCAGTTCAATTCAGAAGAAGAAGGTCAGATCCGGTCAATGGCCGTAAAGGAAAATTTTCGCTCCAAAGGCATCGGTAAAAGGGTAATACAAAAACTCGAAGAGGCTGCAAGGGAAAGAAAACTTCGCTTACTTGTATTGGATGCGAGAGAGGATGCCGTTAATTTCTACCGGCAGAATGGCTATGAAATAACGGAAGAATCCTATTTGCTGTTCGGTAAGATCAGGCATTTCAGAATGATGAAAAGAATATAGGACATGATCGCTCACCTGAACTCTGCTCTCACCACCGGTTTTAGTTTATACTCACCATTACCCAACTGATGTATGCTTTGCAGAGCGTCAAAATCCATCACCAGCAAATAAGGAGTATTTGGTTGCAAAACACGGTGTATGTTCAGTTTCAAACCAGTCTCGTCCTGGCTTGATATACTCAGAGGATGACTGACTCCGGAAACAACTACCCTGTTTTGTGTACCCAGTATCAGCCGGACCTGACTGATCCGGCCTGCCGTTATTTGTTGACCGCTGACCAGGACCGTATCGACATTGTTTCTCAACTCAAGAAGATTGTAAATGCCTTGATGCGTGGCTAAGGTCTGCCAACCATTGGCGTCAGTATGCACTTCAACATTCACTATTTCAACCAGTACACTGTCAAAGGCAGCGGGAGCATCTGTCAGCCTCACACTCAGGGTGGCAAACTTGTCATCCGACCGTTCGCAGGAGCCAAGAAGCACGACAGTAATGATTAACAAAAAATTTTTCATCCACATCAATTTTGACCAAGGTAAATTTCAAATTGGGAAATGAAATGAAGGTACATAGCCTACCTGGCTTTCTTAAGTGTAAATGAAAATGTGGTACCTACTCCACTTGTACTTCTCACGTTAATGCTTTGCTTATGGGCTTCCAGGATATGTTTTACTATTGACAGGCCCAGACCGGTACCACCCTGGTCTCTCGACCTGCTCTTATCAACGCGGTAAAAACGCTCAAAAAGTCTGGGGAGATGATGAGGCTCGATACCAATACCATTATCTGTAATCTCGGTTAAAATACTTTCATCCATATCATAAAAACCGACAAGCGTGCTGCCTCCTTCCCTGCCATACTTTATGGAATTCACGACGAGGTTGACGAACACCTGCCGAATTCTTTCCTTATCAGCCATCACATAAGCGGGCCTAAGACTTTTCTCCTTAAACCCCAGACTTATCTTTCTTTCCCTGGCATGCAATTCCTGTGATTCAAAAACATCAGTAACCAAATCATACAGATCAAACACGCGTATATCCAGCGAGAGTTCTCCGGTTTCCAGTTTTGAGATCTCTTCCAGGTCTTCAACAATAAGACACAGCCTCTCAGCGGATTTTGCAGCACGCTGCAGGTAATGTATATTGACTTCCGGATCATCCAGTCCGCCATCCAGCAAGGTGTGAATGTACCCCTGTATATTAAAGATTGGAGTCTTTAGCTCGTGTGAAACATTTCCAAGAAATTCCTGTCTGAAAATTTCAAGTTTCTTGAGTTCAGCGATCTCCTCACTTCTGGTCTTGTCCCATTCCTCCACTTCTTTACTCACATTTCCGATGATGTCCGATTTGAGCACAAGCTTTCCCAAGGTCTTTTCCTTTGAATCCTTGAATCGGCTGATGGTCTTATAAATAAGCTTGATCTTTCTGTAGATGAAAAGTTCCAGAAATAGTATCACAACTACATATGAAATAACTAAGGTGAAAACGAATATTCCGGTAGCGCTCATCCAGTTGAGGGAAATGGCGCCGCTTTTCCACATCAGCACAATGACCAGGAATACAGAAATGGAAATCAGCAGAGCGGATAAGAATCCAATCTTCCGTGGTGTCGGATTTTTCATTGGTGCCTGGACAGATAGTGAATTCAGGTAATTAAAACAAAACGAAGGATAAAGGTATCGAAAAAGCGGTGGCTATCTACAAATCGAATTTATATCCAATCCCCTTGACAGTTTTTATCATATCATCTCCAAACTTTTCTCTCAGTTTCCGGATGTGTACATCAATGGTACGATCGCCTACGACTACTTCGCTACCCCATACTTTATCGAGAATTTCCTCACGGGTGAAGACCTTGCCCGGCTTGGCCGCAATGAGTGCCAACAGTTCAAATTCCTTACGGGGTAATTCGATCTTTTCATCACCTTTATTCACCAGATATTTCTCCCTGTCTATCCGGAGATCTCCGGCAAGGAGGATCTGATCATTCTCCCTTTCTGTACCATGGTCTGATCTGTATCTTCTGAATAATGCCTGGATACGGCTAAGCAAAATTTTTGGTTTGACCGGCTTGGTAATATAATCATCCGCCCCTACTCCGAATCCCGCCAGTTGTGAATAGTCTTCATTGCGGGCAGTCAGAAAAACAATCATAGTATTTTTAAACTGCGGTATTTCTCTCAGCAGGCGACATGTTTCAATACCATCCATTTCCGGCATCATGATATCAAGAATGATAAGATCAGGATCAATCATTCTGGCGATCTCTATACCCTGACGTCCATTAGCCGCCGCAGATACCTCATATCCTTCCTTTTTCAGATTATAACTAAGGAATTCGAGAATATCCGGTTCATCATCAACCAACAGGATTTTTAACGCTTTATCGGCCATTGTAAATTTTTTGTGAAATTAGGCCAGAACTGTAAACTTAATGTTATGTAAAAGTAAACAATTGATTAATGCGGACTAATCTGCATTGTAGTAACTTGAAAGCAGAGAGATCATGATCCGGATATTCTGTCAGTTGCCATTCGCTGCAAAATTTCTTTCGCTTCCTTATTGTCAGGATATCTTCTGAGGATCCGCTTTACTACAGCAGTTGCCTCCTTATTTCTTCCAAGGTAAATGAGCAATCCTGCTTTGTTCAACAGAGCCTGTTGATTGTAGGGATCCAGGCTAAGTGCTTTATCATACATCACTGCTGCTTTTTCTGTATCCCTGTATTCGCTGAGAAAAATGAAACCCAGGTTTGTGTAGGCGGCTATGTATTCAGGATTCTCATTGAGAATGATATTGAAGTTCTCAATCGCTTCCTTGACCATTCTTATATCATGCTGAAGAGAAGCCAGTTTGTTTCTGAAATCCGGCTGATATGGGGCAAGCTCGCATGCCTGTCTGTAATAACCCAAGGCCTCACTTAATTCATTCTTGTGCTCATAACTCTGACCTACCCGGTAAGAAGTCCATGCATCGGAATTATCTTTTCCCTTCAGACCCCGAAACCCACCGCGTCCCCATACCTCCACAGTCAGGTCTGTCACTTTCCGGTAATCCGATTTTAAAAAGTACAGGTGTACTAAGGCTTTATAGTTTTTGGATTTTGAGATACTTTCATTCTTAGTGAGGTATGCCAGGGCAGAATCCAGAAATACAGGATCAGGCTGAAACTTCTCATAGTACGAAATCCAGGCCTTTGCCATCGTCATGTCATCGGTCACAGGATTATTGATACAGATCAATCCCGCAAACTGCCTGATCTGTTCGGCCTCTTTTATACTCAGGGGTTTTCTGATGAAATGATCCGTACTGCTTACATGTGGTATATCCAATGTAGCACCTGAAGGCATGTGGCAACTCACACAATTATCCTTCACTTCCAGACGCTGCGAAGCCGGAGCTCTACAGTCGCTTTCAGCTAAACCGGCAGTCTTTCCTGAAGTATGACATTTCATGCAGGCTGCATTAAATACTGCATTCTCCGTCTGCTTAACGCTCACATGAGGATTATGACACGTAATACAGGTCAGGGTATTTGCATGTGGTCTGAGATTTTCAGCATCTCCGCCAGGGGACTTCTCAGAAGATCCCTGAAAGCATTTACTCATTTTTAATCGTTCCGCATGAGAAGCCATAATATGAGCATCCGGATCACCATTGAATACGGGCATGAAGACGTTCATAACATCAGAGAGCCTCATTCCTGGTTTAAAATCCTCAAACGATTTTCCTTCGTTCAACACCGCATTCCCTTGAATATGGCAACGCTGGCAAACATCCATCTGCAAATCAACCGGCAATTTCGCGGGGTTGACAATACTGAAATCAATGTACCTGCTGGTATCAACATAAATTCCCGCTCTTTTCTGGGCAACATGTAGGCTACCCGGACCATGGCATCTTTCGCAGTCAATTCCATTGGGTACAAGTGCATATTTATTTTCTGAACCGGGAACTTTCTCTGGCATTGCATTATGACAACTTAAACACTCCATTTCAATTTTCCTGCTGAAGCGACTGTTGAAACCGCTTTCAAATCCGGGAGGCAGATCCCATTTTCCCTGCTGTGTGTAATAAGTCAGCGGTGCCTGAAAAAGATATCCATTCACATTGCGGATATGAGAATTGGTGTGTTGGCCCGATCCGACTATATAATCTATCGAAACCAGTCTGTGAAACGAAGTATCACGGCCATCAAGAGAAAACTCCTGTACAAGAAGGGTATCGTCTTTCCAAAAAGGATGATAGTAAAATCCGCCGGACGTATCGCTGATGACCGAAGAAGGCGTGAAGAGAGCGGATGACCTGTCCCGTGTAGCGGGACCAAATGATCTCCCCATTCCGGTTTGGATATAAGAATCGTAAATGGCCTGATGACATTGACGGCAGGTTTCCATCCCGACATAAAAAGTGCTGTCCTTTAATGCGGCATATACTGAATCTGCACTGGAGTCGTCAGCAGTTTTATCATCCGGCAGCCTGCACTTGCCCAAAGAAATTATCAAAATCAGAATGAAGAGATACAGGACATACTTGTACCTGTTTGAAACAAAAAACTGCTCTGGGGGCATTCATTAATCTGTTGAATTATTTCCTGATAAGCTGCATGGTATATTCATCATAGAACTTACCCTGATAATAGATCCAGTCCTGCTTCAATCCGGTTACCTCAAAGTCCAGCCTTTTGAACAGGGCCAGACTGCTTTCATTATCAACCCGCACATTAGAAAACAACTGATGAAGATCCAGCACTTCAAAGGCATAATCAATGATCAGATGCAAGGCTTCTGTCGCATATCCTTTTCCCCTGTCTGCCTGATTAGCAATAAGGATCCCGACCCCCGCCCGTTTATTCCGCGGATCAAAATCAAAAAGATCGACGCAGCCTATACACTTGGTATCCTCTTCATCATGACCTTCTTCATCCAGGTATTTAAGATCAATCATCAATCTCACCTGCTTATTTGTGTAGATATCCTGATGTGCCTGATTGACAAATTCCTCCAAAACAAACTTCGAAAAAGGCACCAGTGTGCCGCTTACACTCCATACCGTCGAGTCATTCTCCCAGCGGTACAACAGTTTAAGATCGGAAGGTTCCATCGCCCTCAATTGAATCAACTCTCCTACTAATTGCATAGATACCTGTTTAATGTTTCCACGAATGTACGAATAACAGCCGAACCAGGTCTTGCATAAACTACCTTTGTTTATAAACAAATCCTGGTTGAATTCCTTTACCGCCTTTGCTTATAAACTGTATTCGCCGCTGAATACAAATTCTGCCGGTCCTTCAAGACACACATCCGTAAAAAGTTTATCGGTTCTCTTTGCGTGTACTGTAAGAAGCCCACCAGGACAATCGAGTTGAACTGATGAAGGTTCCCCGGGGAGCCAGCCTTCAGAAAGAGCTACCAGAGCGGTAGCGGTAACTCCGGTTCCGCAGGACAAGGTCTCATCTTCCACACCTCTTTCATAGGTTCTGAGAAATAATCCTTTGATGGTGCTTTGCGCAAAATTGACATTCACCCCATCGGCTCTGAATCGATCCTTATTCCTGATTTCATTGCCCCTCTTTTTGACGTCCAGGGTATCCAGATTATCAACCTGAAGCACAAGGTGGGGTGATCCTGTATCCAATAGCCACCCATCATCAGACTTTTCAATGGAAGAAACATCTTTCATCCTGAGCTTAACCATATCAGGACAGGTAGCGGTAAACCAGGCTTCATGCGGACCGTCAGCGGCTAAAAACTGATAGTGATTCCTTACTATTCCTAATCGCTTTGCGAACGACACTATACATCTGCCTCCGTTGCCGCACATGGTACTAAGCCGGCCATCCGAATTATAGTACACCATCTCGAAATCAAAGGAAGGATTATCGCGTAGTAAAATAAGTCCGTCAGCGCCGACACCAAATCTCCTGCTGCATAGGCGTGCGATCTGTTCTTGTTCAAGCCGCAAAGCATTGGTCCTGTCATCGATCATAATGAAATCGTTCCCTGTACCCTGGTATTTACAAAATCGGATATTCATCACCATTCTGATTGACTGCTTGAGTTCTTTCCTTTTACCGCATTAAATGAAGTATAGTCCTCAGCCGGATCGAGCCTGAAGACATCGTTCATATACTTCATATATAGTACTCCATCCCTGCGTATGAGTTTTACCATATCCGGCTCATCGATCCCGAACAGGATCAGTTTCGACCGGTGAAATTTATATCCTTTATAGTTCACCGGTGACACCCAGAATTCTACGAATAGTTTGTCCGCTTCCGGCCCTGAAGTGTCCAATTCCGAATCTCCAAGTCCGGCTGCCGGTCCGAGCTTATCCAGCACCCCGGAACTCAGCGTCGCTTCCTTATCATGCATTTCCTTTGATCTGTTTTTCAAAAACGAAGTATCCTCTAAGATTTCAAGGGATATGGTTATCAGAAGCTGGTCTTGTTTAACTACGACTTCCTGATGAACGGATTCATCTGAAACAATAGTATCTTTCAAGTCCAGATTTTGCTCTGTGCTTTTTTCCTTATCACGCTCAGCAATGCCGGAAGGATCTTTCCGTTCACTCTTCGCCTTCATTGACTTTGACGGCTTATCATCAGCATTCGCAAGGTCATCTTTCTTTCCATTCCGGTCTCCGCCTGCGTGCGGCAACCAGGAAAAAGTCAGCAGGTATTTCTTTCCGCTATCCGGATCCGGACCAATATAATTCCAGATAACGATTCCCAAAATGGTTACAAACAGAAAAGTGAATATCAATTTTAATCCCAGGGGGATTCTTGGTTTTCGGTAGGCTACGGATGCCAGTAATTTGTTTCGCAATTCCTTATCTGCAAACTTCTGAATTCCCTCAACGATCAGATTCTGTAGACTAACTTTGGTGCGAAAAGCAGGATCTGCATCAAGTCTCTCCATAAAACCCTGCAGTTCCAAACCACTCAACTTGGCATCAAGATAAGCGTCTATGAGCATTCTTTCTTCCGGTCCGCTCAGCATTTCTTTCGACTCGATGTCCAGCTGAATACGGGTAATGGCTTCCAAACGGTTCATGGCCTTGTTCACTTCAAACTGTGCTATGACAGGATTACTGTAATCAAATCGTACGGCGATCTGTTCGAAACTCAATTTCTCCGCATAACGACTGTACAACAATTTACGGCTTTCCTCATCCAGAATTGAAACACACTGAGCCACAGTTTCTTTATTCTGATCGGTGAAAGCAGATTCAGGTTTGAAACGTTCTTCCCTTCCCTTGGTCCTCTCTTGTTTAAAATGATCATCCAGGCTGTTGAATAAAAATGATTCAAAGTCGATATGAACGGAAAGTCTTTGCTGCTGAATCTCCCTGAACACCTTAAGCAAAACACTGATAAATATCTCCGGGGTTTTCTCATCCGGCACCCCTTTCCTCCTCAACCATCGTCTGGCCGGTTGAAAGAACTTCCGGCTTACATAAAACAAAACCTCTTCATTTCCGTTATGGATGGCGGAGATAATTTCCGGATTTGAAAAGCGTGGCATATAGGATCTTGCAGCGAATGTACGCCAAAAAGAAATAGCTTTAAGCTCCTGAAAAAGCTTCGAAGAAGAAAGATACGGGTATCAGGCTATTCGCGAATTATTGATCATTATGTTGATTCGTATTTGGCTTGCGAACCTGATGGAATGCCATCCGTCTTGACTGTCATTTTGAAAGTACTACTGTCAAAATGAAATTCGGATTGACCAAAGGCTGGCAAAATTGCATTTCATGATAGATAATTAACGATGCTTAACCCTTCCTTTCATAATCCCTTCACCTGAGATGCGACAATTTTGAACGGCATAAAATTTGATTTCAAAAAATAAAAAATTTTAAGAAGATGAATCAGGTAAAAAAAATTCTCGGAACAACAAGTCTTGCAGCTATTGCCGGTATAGCCGGCGCCTATTTTTATATGCAGTCACTATCGCCTGTTAGTATGGGTGATGCACAGCCGGTCCTGAAACAAAGTGTGCCAGTTCAATATGCCAGTTTCCCTTCGATCTCAGAGTCTGGTCTGCCTGACTTCAGAATCGCTGCGGAAAAAACCATACATGCGGTGGTTCACGTGAAGACCACGCAAACTAAAGAATATTATAACAATTACTTTGGAAATCCATTTGATTTCTGGGGTCGCCCTAACCCTTCTTTCAAGCAGGAGTCAAGCGGATCAGGTGTGATAATCAGTGAAAACGGATACATCGTAAGTAACAATCACGTTATAGCGAATGCCGAAGAAATTACCGTTACGCTGAACGACAACAGAAGCTTCAAAGCAAAGGTGATCGGAACCGATCCCTCAACCGATCTCGCTTTGTTGAAAATCGATGAAAGCAAGTTGCCTTTTGCCAGTTATGGAAACTCCGATGAGTTGAATGTGGGAGAATGGGTGTTGGCTGTCGGAAATCCTTTCAACCTTACTTCAACGGTTACGGCAGGAATTGTCAGCGCAAAGGCAAGAAATATCGGCATATTACCGGATCAGTATAAAATTGAATCTTTTATTCAGACAGATGCCGCGGTGAATCCGGGTAACAGCGGAGGTGCTCTGGTAAACACGAGGGGAGAATTGGTTGGTATCAATACAGCCATCGCTTCCAGCACAGGATCATACACCGGTTATTCCTTCGCCATTCCGGCCAACCTGGTCAGGAAAGTGATGGAAGATCTGAGTGAATTTGGCAGCGTGCAAAGAGGATTCATAGGCGTGAGTATACGTGACATAGACAGCAAACTGGCCGAAGAGAAAGGAATAAAGGAGCTCAAAGGAATTTATGTTGCAGGTCTCACTCCCGGTGGCGCCGCGGAAGATGCAGGATTGAAGGAAGGCGATGTAATAACCCAGATAGGACAGGCACAGGTAAATTCAAGTCCTCAGCTTCAGGAACAGATCGGTCGCTATCGTCCTGGCGACAAGGTAAATGTTACCCTGATCAGGGACAGTAAAGAAAAGACCGTAGCTGTGATACTCCGTAATAAAGATGGAGATACAAAACTGGTTAAAAACGATCAGGTACTGAAAATGCTCGGTGGCACTTTTGAAAATGTTAATTCAGGAGAAATGAATAAGCTGGGGCTGAAAGGCGGTGTAAAGATCTCAAAACTCAATGACGGGAAACTGAGGAGTTCCGGCATTCGGGAGGGATTCATCATCACTTCCATCGATAAAAAGCCAATCCAGACTACTGATGACCTTGAAAATGCACTGAAAACCAAACAGGGCGGTGTACTCATCGAAGGAATGTATCCCAACGGTATGCGGGCATATTATGGTTTCGGGATATAAACTGAAAAAAATGATCAGAAAAGGGGGGCTTCCGGCTTCCCTTTTTTTATCAACATTTCAATCAGTTATGAACCTTTCCTGATGATTTACTTGCTTCGCTTTGTCCGATTTGATACTTTTGCCTGATTAGGGAAAAAACAAAACGTCACTGTTTTTGTTCATTTTTCAAGCTTAAACACCAATAACCCGCCATGCGCCAGCTTAAAATAACCAAATCGATTACCAACCGCGAAAGTCAGTCGCTTGAAAAATATCTCCAGGAGATAGGCCGTGAAGAACTCATCACTGCAGAAGAAGAAGTAAGGCTTGCCAGAAAAATTAAAGAAGGAGACCAGAACGCGCTGGACAGGCTTACCAAGGCCAACCTTCGCTTTGTTGTATCCGTTGCAAAGCAATACCAGAATCAGGGATTGAGTTTACCGGATCTTATTAATGAAGGAAATCTTGGTTTGATTAAGGCCGCAAAAAGATTTGATGAAACCAGAGGATTCAAGTTTATTTCTTATGCTGTGTGGTGGATTCGTCAAAGTATACTACAGGCTCTGGCCGAGCAATCACGAATTGTCAGACTTCCACTTAACCAGGTAGGATCGCTGAACAAGATCTCCAAAGCCTATTCCAAACTCGAACAGGAATTTGAGCGTGAGCCATCACCGGATGAACTGGCCAAAATACTTGATATTCCGACGGAGAAAATTGCAGACACGATGCGGGTCAGCGGTAAACATGTCAGCATGGATGCCCCTTTCGTTCAGGGAGAAGATAACAGCCTCATTGATGTATTGGAAAACCACGATTCTCCCAGAGCGGATAACCTGCTCATGAACGAATCACTTCAAAAAGAAATCGAAAGATCACTGAGCACCCTTACTGAACGCGAACGCGAAGTGATAAAACTTTTCTTCGGAATTGGAATGCAGCACGGCTTGACCCTGGAGGAAATCGGAGCCAAATTCGATCTTACCCGCGAACGCGTTAGACAGATCAAGGAAAAAGCAATACGACGACTTCGCCATAAATCCAGAAGCAGGCTTCTGAAAGCATATCTTGGATAATGCTATACCAGATTGTAATACTGGCAACCATAAAAATGAATTACAGGGATCAGCTTTCATCTTCTTGAAAGCTGATCTTTTTATATGATACAGAATCCGGAAACACACAACATCATGTCAACAGAAAACACACAGAGTGAAGCCAAGGTAAATCATAAGGATAAATATGAAGCTGAACTTTCCGATTGGATACAACTGGAAAAAGCAGCGATTGCGTTAATACATGTCACCGGTTCATTATGGTTCGATAAATCCGTTGAGCTGGTTCTTTTCAGAAACCAACTGGTTGACCGGAGCGCGAGTGAGATCCTTCAATTACACAATTATGCGAAGGAGATCATAAAGAAACCAATCAATGTTCTGGATACCCTCATGCTTGCCAAGGAAATGCTGAAGCTGAACCTTGCTCCCAGCCGTATTGACATAGGCAGGCTCAATGCGGAATGGATCTCTGAACGGAAAAATTATAAAACCGCTGAGGAATTTGCGGGTGATAAACTGAAAGCCTTTATAGGCCGGGAAAAACGCGTAATGGTACCGAAGGATGTGGTCCTTTATGGATTTGGACGTATCGGAAGATTACTCATGAGGGAACTCATTTCCCAGGCCGGCAAGGGAGAGCAACTTAGGTTGCGTGCCATTGTAACCAGAAACAACAGTGATTCCGATATTAACAAACGCGCGGAACTGTTGAGAAATGATTCTGTTCACGGCGCATTCCCGGGAACAGTCATAGAAGACTATGAAAACAAAGCGCTCATTGTGAACGGACATACCGTGCACATGATCGCCGCTTCCGATCCTTCGAAAATTGACTATACCGCTTTCGGAATTCATGACGCCCTGATCATCGACAATACCGGAATCGTCAGGGATCGGGAAGGTCTTGGTTCGCATCTGAAATCAAAAGGAGTATCGAAAGTATTACTCACCGCGCCCGGAAAAGGCGATGTACCCAATGTGGTTTATGGAGTGAATGAATCCGCCTTCGACCGCGTTGAAGAAAAAATATTTTCCGCCGCATCCTGTACCACCAATGCCATCGTCCCTGTACTATCCGTGATTGAATCCACACTCGGAATTGAAAGAGGGCATATCGAAACCATACACTCCTACACCAACGACCAGAACCTGCTGGATAATTATCACGCGAAATACAGGAGAGGAAGATCCGCCGCGTTGAACATGGTGATCACGGAGACAGGAGCCGATAAAGCCGTTGCAAAGGTATTACCTCCGCTGGCCGGTAAACTTACCGGAAATGCCGTACGTGTTCCGACCCCGGATGTATCCCTCGCCATTCTGAACCTTACCGTCAAAAAAGAAACCTCAAAAGATGGCGTAAATGAGATTCTCCGAAACGCAGCCCTCCAGGGAAAACTTGTTGAACAGATACAATATTCGGTATCGAATGAACTCGTTTCAACCGACCTGGTTGGAAATCCTTGCGCCAGCATCGTCGACAGCCCGGCCACCATTGTCAGCAAAGACAACAAAAGCATGGTGCTCTACGTCTGGTATGATAATGAATATGGTTATAGCCGCCAGGTTATACGGTATGCGAAATACCTGGCCGATGTGATCCGGCTGATTTATTATTAATTCCTGAGCCGAAGTTTTTGTCAGGCGTTCAGGAGAAAAGGGAGCAAGAACGCCCGGATCTGCCAGGATTACTAAAACAGATAATAATTTTTTGATGTTATTTCGCCCCGCCGGAGCGAAATAAGAAAACCTTTTACCGCGGACCGTAATCCAGGAGCGTCATTTTATACTCCAGTCCTTTGATCACGATTCCGTTACGCTTACCCAGGTCATCTCTTTGTTTGAAAATAAGACCTACTCCGGCAGCATATTTCTCCACACCGTAAATCCTCTCTATATAGTTTTCCTCATCAATTTGAATTACGCTGAGGGTTGAATCGAACTGGTGAGATCCAATGCCAAGCGGCTCGTGGAAAGTGTCGTAGAAATACATTTCTTCCGCCCTGGTATTGGCCGCATTGCCGTTCCAGCTTATTTCCGCACTGATTGGAAAAGCCAGCTTTTGAAAGGGAATATTGTCCTCAGTCCTGTAAGCAGCTGCCAGAGTAAGGGTTTGTGTCCATACACTCACAATGTTCCATTCTTCTCCCGAATGATTCCGGCTATATCGTTTCACGATTTGGCTTTCCTGACCCTGCCCGTTAATAAAAGTGCTGTCAATCTCTTCCCGGACCTGAAACTGAAAAGCATATACCGAATCGTCATTATTATTGTCGTTTTCACCGTGGTAAACCGAGTCAACAAGGTATTCAACCCAGCGGCCTTTCTCTACAGGAAAATAATTGTAAGAAGGCTGAACGGGAAGGATACTGTCTTTCTTACAGGAAGGGAAAAATCCACTTATCAAGACAAGCAGAAAGACAAACCGGTCAGGAAACAGTTTCAATGAGTTCATGTGGCGCATGCTTTGCTATGAAGCCGCCTCCAATTACATCGTCGCCATCGTAAAACACAGCGCTTTGTCCGGGCGCAACCGCGCTGACGGACTGATGGAACAAAACCTTCACGTAATCACCAGCCTGTTCAAGAGTACTGAAGGTTCCGGGATCCTTATAACGGATCCTTGTCAGGGCTTCTATTGGCTGATCTAACGAAGGCACTTTTATAAAGTTTGCGCTTTTTACCCACATTTCTTGCCTTTTCAAGTCCTCTAAAGAACCCAAAATGACAGTATTACTATCCTGCTGTATATCAACCACATATAATGGCTCACCTATAGCGATTTCCAGGCCTTTTCGCTGACCTATTGTATAAAACGGATATCCTTTATGGTTTCCCAGAATTCTTCCTTCCCTGTCTTTAAAATTTCCTCCCTCGAGCTTTTGCTCTATCCCTTCCACCTTCCTTTTTAAAAAAGACCGGTAGTCATTATCGGGTATGAAACAAATCTCGTAGGATTCATTTTTTTTAGCAAGTTCATGAAAGCCCATTTCATGAGCCATCTGCCGGATCTCCGGTTTATGGAAATTCCCAACCGGAAAAATTGTACGGGACAAACATTCCTGACTCACCCCCCATAATACATAACTTTGATCTTTCCAGGAATCCTTTCCTTTGCTCACCACGAAACGATTATTCTCCTTTCGGACATTTGCATAATGTCCTGTTGCAATAAACTCGCAATCGAGCATATCGGCCCTTTTCAATAAGGCATCCCATTTGATATGTGTATTACATTTCACACAGGGATTAGGTGTTCTTCCGGCAAGGTATTCCTGCACAAAATCTTCAATGACATGATTCCCGAATTCTTCCCTGATGTCAATGATATAATGAGGAAACCCTTTTTCTACGGCAATGGCTCTGGCGTCATTAATGGAATCCAGCGAACAGCAGCCGGTCTCTTTCTTATTACCGCCGGCTGAGGCATAGTCCCATGTTTTCATAGTCATTCCAAGGACTTCATAACCCTCTTCATGCAGAAGCACGGCAGCTACAGAACTGTCGATACCCCCGCTCATGGCCATTAAAACCCTGCCCTTTTTACTCATCGGAAAATTAACATTGGTATGGTTTCCCCCGGAAGAAGGAAGCCTGCAAAGATACCAATATATGAGCAGCTAAAAAAAATTCAGACCAGGCTAATCTCCTTCGTTAACAGGATTCAGTAATTTTCCTTTATCATACATTTCCTCCCTTTCAATCTGACCATTTTCATGCATAATGATCCAGGCGCCATCTTTCACTCCTTCCTTATAACCACCCTTTTGCCAGATATTTCCGTTGGGATGAAAAACGAGGGCTTGTCCGGTGAATTCTCCACCTTCCATCCGGGCCTGAATCTTAATTTTCCCCGTGTCAAAATACTCGTGATACACGCCTGAAATAACGTCATTTTCATAAAATACCTCCCTTGAGGCTTGTCCATTTGGATAATAAACTATAGCCAATCCATGCTTTTTGCCTTTGACATAGGTTTCTTTAGCGTTCATGACTCCCTTTTCATCGTAATAGATCCAGAGGCTGTCCTTTTTTTGATCCAGGTACTTGCCCTTCCCGATCAACATGCCTTCGGGAGAAAAAAGTTCAGCATCACAAACTCCGCTGTTTCCCCGGTAAACCAGCCTTGCCTGCAATTTCCCGTTCTTATGATAGGAAAGGAAAGTACCCACCGGTACATTATCCTTGTAAACCCCTTCAGAGAAGAGCGTGTCTGTTGTATAGTATTTTCTCCACAAGCCCTGCTTCCGTTCATTCTTGTCCAGTCTGTTGATGGTATCGCCCTTGAAAACCTTATAGGTCTGGCTATGAACACCCATAGTGGCCAGTACTAAAGTCAGCAGGAAAGAGCATTTTATCACTTTCATAGCCGTAAAGATAAAGGGTTTTAGGTTCCTCTTTAATGAAATCCAAAGTGTTGGGCGCATATAATTAAGGTTTTCCCGAAACTGAATGGGAAATTATCGTCATGTTCAGACCATTATACAGGATAAGCTATGGCATTAAAATTTTATTACATTGCGTCCTGCAAAAATTAAATCCTATGAATTCAACAAGTGTTAAAACAGGACATCCCAAAGGACTATATGTTCTTTTTGTCACAGAGATGTGGGAACGATTCAGCTATTATGGGATGCGCGCCATCTTTGTGCTCTTCCTTACCAAAGCTATGTTGTACAGCGGTAAAGATGCCTCCAATATTTATGGCAGCTACACCGGACTGGTTTATCTGACACCTCTTATCGGTGGTTATATAAGCGACAGGTACTGGGGAAACAGGAGAAGCATTTTCATCGGGGGGCTCATGATGGCCATCGGGCAATTCATGATGTTTTTCAGTGCAAGCTCACTGGGAACCGCTTCCTCCAACATGATGATGCTGGCCGGTTTGACACTACTCATCATTGGAAATGGATTTTTCAAACCAAACATTTCCACTATGGTTGGTCAGTTATATACCAAAGATGACCCAAGGGTAGATGGCGCCTTCACCATATTTTACATGGGTATTAACCTGGGAGCCTTTTTCTCCCCACTGGTCTGCGGTGGCCTGGGAGATACAGGGGATGTGAATGATTTTAAATGGGGATTTCTTGCTGCAGGAATAGGGATGATCATCAGCGTGATCACTTTTGAATTATTGAAGAAGAAATACATCGTGGGACCGCAGGGGGAAGCTGTCGGAATGCCGCCGTCTTATTATCATACGGAGGAACAAAAGAGTAAAAAGAAGTCTGATGCTCCGAAAACGAACATGAGTAAACTGTTCCTCATACTCGGTATTGGAATGGCCTGTGTCTATGTGTTTAATCAACTCATGGGACTCGACCTGATCGGATCACTCATCTTTTCTTCAGCCATTGCGGTTCCTGCCATGATTATTACGGACAGTTCATTGACAAAAAACGAAAAAGACAGAATATGGGTGATTTTCATTCTTGCCTTCTTCGTGATATTCTTCTGGAGTGCTTTTGAACAGGCAGGCGCCTCACTAACACTCTTCGCAGATCAGCAGACTGAAAGACATATCGGGGCCTGGGAAATGCCCGCATCCTGGTTTCAATCCATCAATCCCTTGGGTATTATTCTTCTTGCACCTCTTTTCAGCAGCCTTTGGCTTGCCTTAAGTAAGAAAAAAGCGGAGCCTTCCTCGCCTTTAAAAATGGCGATAGGACTTATCTTGCTATGCCTTGGTTATGTTGTCATCACCTTTGGAGTGAAAGGCGTTGACGCCGCGACAAAAATTTCCATGTGGTGGCTTATCGGATTGTATGTCCTTCATACCATGGGTGAATTATGCCTCTCTCCGATAGGCTTGTCAATGGTATCTAAATTGGCTCCATTGCGTTTTGCCTCCTTGCTTATGGGAACCTGGTTCCTGGCCAATGCCGCAGCCAATAAATTAGCAGGTACCCTGAGCGCTTTGATTCCTCCAGGCGCTGATGTGATCGCACAGGGAAATGTGGAATATCCGACTTTGTTGGGATTTCAGATCACCAACCTGTACGAGTTTTTCATGATATTTATAATCATGAGTGGCGCCGCAGCGGGAATTCTTATACTGATCTACCGTAAACTCATTAAAATGATGCATGGTGTCCACTGAGCATGATGAAGATCTTAGACCCGGAGGCTATTGCTTCCGGGTTTGCTTTGAGTACAGGAGATCCGGCTAAATTGCACGCTATCTCTGGTGCCCCACATGTAATTTAGAATTTTCATCATCCTTCGTTCATTGTTTGATCCTTCGCTTTGTGAAATCCGGCGGTATTCAACAAATTTTCATTTTCAATTCCTATCTTATACAATTAAACCACCGCAATGAAATTGATCTTCATCACATTGATTGCCCTGTACTCCATTTCCTCTAATAGCTTTTCACAGGACTTGAAGAAGTCAAGGGAGTTAGTGAACTGGCTGGAATTTGAGGAGGCAGTGGAAAGGAACAGTCAGTCACCGAAAAAGATCTTTCTGGATATGTATACCAGTTGGTGTGGCTGGTGTAAAAGAATGGATGCGACAACCTTTTCCGACAGCACTGTTGCCGATTATATGAACCGGCATTTTTATTCCGTCAAGTTCAATGCGGAAAGAAAAGACAGCATCTTTTTTAAGGACAGGTATTTCGCTTTCAAGCCTGAATACAAATCCAATGAACTTGCCGCCATTCTGATGAACGGTAAAATGAGTTATCCAACCTCTGTCTTTCTGGATTCAAGTTCAAATCTGATCGGTCCCGTACCGGGTTACCTTACACCGGAACAGATCCTTCCTGTACTGCGTTATTTCGCCGAGGATCTCTATCTCAAGACTTCCTGGGATGAATATATGAAAGAGCATTTCAGGTGAGCTTAAGAATCGGAGAATGGTGTACGCATGGAATGATCAGAATATTTGTGTAATTCGGGATTAATTCAATACTTTTGCAGCCCCGTCTTGTTTAAAACGGCAATATGGTGATTGTAGCTCAGCTGGTTAGAGCGCTAGATTGTGGATCTAGAGGTCGTGGGTTCGAGCCCCATCTTTCACCCTGATCCCGCTCATGCGGGATTTTTTTTACCGCAATTTCATTATTCACCGGATGTCTTCGTTAAGAATAAAAATCTGAATTGCGCAATGCAACAAGACAATATGGTTCTCTTACAGGTTGAAGGAATGGACTGCGCAAACTGCGCGCAAACCATCAGCAGGTCGCTGGTAAAAAATGGATTTGATAAAGTGAACGTTAATTTCATCAGCGGTGAAGTAAGCTTTGAAATTATTGGTAATGGTTCGGTTGACACGGCGGTAGAAAAAATTGAAGAACTGGGTTATCATGTCATCCGGAGATCAGACACCCTTCAAACAGGAACCACGCTTACCGAAAACGCGATACGTGTTTCTTCATCCACCCGGATAAAATTTATATGGTCCGCCATCTTCACCTTTCCCTTGCTGCTGCACATGTTCCTTTCACTGGACATTCTGCACAATGCATTTTTTCAACTCTTCCTGTGCCTTCCGGTCATGTTCATCGGTTGGTCGCACTTCGGTAAAAGCGCCTGGAATTCAACAAGAGCCGGCTTGCCAAACATGGATGTACTCATCAGTATTGGATCCACTGCGGCATTTGTTTACAGTCTGGCGGGAATGATTATGCACGGCTCCAAACCGGATGTACACAGGTATCTCTTTTTTGAAACTGCTGCCAGTATCATCACGCTGGTACTGCTGGGTAATCTGATTGAACAAAGATCCGTCAGGCAGACCACTTCCGCCATCAGGAGTTTGCATAAACTCCAGGCAGATACGGCAAAGAAAATCATAGAAGTTGACGGAAAAGCTGAGATCATTGAAACCAGCATTACAGAGATCGTACCCGGCGATCTGCTGCAGGTAAATACCGGAGACAGGATACCCGTTGACGGAAAGTTGATCAAAGGAAAAGCTTCAGTAAATGAAGCTGTGATAACAGGAGAGAGCATGCCGGTATACAGGGAGGAAGGTGATCAGCTCATCGGCAGCACCATGGTTGAATCCGGAAGCTTCAGGATGGTCGCCGAAAAAGTTGGCAGTGAGACGACGCTTGCCAGGATAATAGAATTGGTGAAGAATGCTCAACAAAGCAAGCCTGAAATACAAAAACTTGGAGACAGGATAAGCGCCATTTTTGTTCCTGTGGTTATCGCTGTCAGCGCCATCACATTTCTCGTCTGTTATTTCGTCTTCGATATACCTGCCCAAAAGGCAATCATGAATGCCATTGCCGTGCTGGTTGTCTCTTGCCCTTGCGCAATGGGACTTGCGACTCCAACTGCAGTGATGGTAGGACTGGGAAGGGCAGCGAAACAAGGTATTCTTATCAAAGGTGGTCAGACACTGGAAAATTTTTCACACCTTAAGAATATAGTCTTTGACAAAACAGGAACACTCAGCACCGGCAGGTTCAGGATCAGGAATATTCATGCTGTTAAGGGTGATCTCCGGAGGATTAAAACCATCTTATATTCACTTGAGCTACATTCCTCCCACCCGATTGCGGTTTCCCTGAGAGAAGAGTTGAAAAAGGAAGTTGATCTATCCGCCGTGGTAAAATGGAAGGAGATCAGTGAAGACAAAGGTATCGGAATTAATGCGACGGACACGGAAGGTAATTTATACAGCGCCGGCTCTTTCAGAATGGTAAAACATTTTCATGAGGACAGCTCGCATTCACTTTACGTTTTGGAGAACAATACACTGATCGCATGGGTAGATCTTGGGGATGAAATAAAAAAAGGCGCAAAGGAGACCATCAGAGAACTGAAGAATTCAGGAATGAGGGTGATCATGGTCAGCGGAGACAGGGAAGAGATTTGTGAGCAGGTTGCGAAAGAAACAGGTATAGATGAATACTACAGCGAACAGCTGCCAGCTATGAAACTCGAACGTATCAAGGCTCTGTCAAGTGAAGCTCCAACGGCTATGGTAGGAGACGGTATCAATGATGCACCTGCACTGGCAAAAGCCAATATCGGAATCTCCCTCAGTAATGCGACACAGGTTGCCATCCAGAGTGCGCAAGTTGTCTTGCTGGGACAACATGATCTTGGCATTTTACTGAAAGCGATGAAAATCGGAAAAGCAACCTATCAGACCATCAGACAAAATCTGTTCTGGGCATTCTTCTATAATGTCATTACTATTCCTGTTGCAGCCGCCGGATTTCTCAATCCAATGATAGGAGCTTTATCCATGGCTTTTTCGGATCTGGTGGTTATTGGTAATTCGGTCAGACTGAAATACAGGAAGATCAACTGATTTTTTACATTTACAGCACAACCAACAAGTCTTGACAGCCGGTAACTTACCTTATGTCCTCATGCTGAGTAAATGGTATCCATTTGATCAGGATCCTCAGTTTGGAGTATTTATCCGCAAGCAGGCAATGGCCGCTTCCGGCTACCAAAAGATGGTAATCTGGTCAGCCCATTTTGATCAGAGTGACTCAGATCAGAATTTCAGAATGGAAACCGAGGTTTATCCCGGTCTGATTGAATACCGGATGTATTACAAAAGATGCCAAGGACCTCTTTCCACTGTAAGAAATGCATTTCGCTATACTTCAGCATGGAGAAAATCCCTGAAGCATATCCTTGAACAACACGGAAAACCCTCCCTCCTCCAGGCTTATATTCTGTTGAGGCCGGCAATACTGGCTCTGTGTTATTGCAGACTGAACAATACAAAGCTAATGCTGAGCGAACAATGGTCGGGTTATGCAACAGGAAAATTCAAACAGAAAAATTTTATCTATCGCTGGCTCTGCAGATATGTATGGCGACAGGCGAATATCCGTACTACAGTATCGGCATTTTTAAAAAAATCCATGATACAATGCGGATTCAGTGCAGATATAAACATCATTCCGAATATCATTGAGATATCAAAACCTGTAGCCAGAATTCAAACGGAAGAGATCCGTATACTCGTTGTAGCAGACCTGATTGATGAGATAAAGAACCTGAGCGGTGTGTTGAAGGCATTCAGTAGCGCCCTCAAAGTTGAATCGCGGTTGCGCTTGCGGATTATTGGTCATGGAAAGGATGAAAAGGCTTTGAAAGAATTGTCAAAATCACTGGGTCTGATTGGGGCGCTGGTAACATTCGACGGACTAAAAAGCAATGAAGAGGTATACACAGCAATCTGGCAATGCGATTTTCTGGTAATGAACAGCCGGTTCGAAACCTTTTCTCTCATCTGCGCTGAAGCGCTTAGTTGTGGCAAGCCTGTGATTGCGACCCGTTGCGGAGGTCCGGAAGAATTCATAAATGAACATAACGGCATACTTATACCTGTGGATGACGATCAGGCGCTTTGCGAGGCAATTCTGCGGATGACCAAAGAAATGAAAAACTATCCTCCGGAAAAGCTAAGGGAGGAAATGATCGAAAAGTTCAGCGCTGCACACGTCGGCAAAAAGATTTCCGAGATATACGGGATACGTTGATTTGCCCTCTGGGTGAAGAATTCCGGAGACATTCCGTTTTTCTTACAGAATAATGACAGAATACCCTGATTTTGAGAGCAAAATCAGGGTACTGTTTCTTTGATATTCCCCAACTTTCACTAAATTTGTGATCAAGAAAAAAATCCAACCAAATATTTATTGTCTAACTAAAATCAAATCAATCAGATGAAAAAAATTTTACTAATCTGCCTGTCAGCCGGTATCGGTATTTCCGCTGGCGCACAACAGATAGAAAAAAGACTGCCCGTCGGGTTCCAGCAAGCTGAGATTCCTGCCCATGTCAGAAAGAATGCGATCACCTCGCATAAAGATGCATTCAGAATTGACAATCAGGCACCTCTCAACAACTCACAGGCAAGAAGTTCGGCCGCACCTTCAGGGAGCAGGAACAATCGCGTTTCCACCACCATCATGGAAGAAGAGATCATTGGCTTCACATACTATGATCTGCAAACCAACAATTCCGTGAGCAACCGTCTCGTCAGAAATAATGACGGATCTATTTCAGCCGCATGGACATTCTCACCGAACGCGACGGTAGATTTTCCTCAGCGTGGTACTGGTTACAATTATTATGATCCCAACCCGCCTATTGCACCTTATACCAGTCACTGGTACTTTTCTCCGGACGGTCCCGGAGGAGACTTTCCACAGACAAGAACTGAAGGCGCTTACCGTACAGGATTCACCAATATTTATGTGACACCATCCGGAAGAGAAATGACAGTCGGACATTCTTCCACCACTGGTTTTATGCGTCTGCTGATGAATTCCCGTCCTACCAAAGGAACAGGCGCCTGGACCCAGCAACTGAACGCACTGGGTACCGCACCTAACAATGATACCTGGGCAAAAATGGCCGGTTCCGGAGATACAGTTTATGTAATCGTACAAGGTACAGGTGTTCAGGATCCTCCGGTACCTCTTTATGGTCAGGATGGTCCGATTCTCTTTTCAAGATCAGTTGATGGAGGTCAGACATTCCCTATCTTACGTTCTATCATCAACGAGATAGATTCTAATTATTATGATGGCTTTGGTGCCGACAATTACAGTATTGATGCACGCGGAAATAATGTAGCTATAGTATACGGGGACCTTGGAACCGATCTCGGACTCCTTAAATCAACTGATGGCGGAGCGACCTGGACCAAGACCATTATCGTTACCATGCCTATCCCTTTCTTTAATTTCGACTCCATGCTCACTGATGTTGACGGAGATGGGATCTATGATACTTTATTCACTTCCTCCGGTGATCCGCATGTAATGCTCGATCATAACGGAATGGCTCATGTATGGTTCGGCTCTTCAGAATGGTGGAGAGATACCACTCATGACGTTGGATTCCTCAGCGCAAATCTTACTGATGGACTCTTCTACTGGAATGAGACCATGGCTCCTGATGCCTATGTTCAGATCGCCGCTTCACAGGACTATAACGGAAACGGAACGCTTGACTTCCCTCAGGACGAAACCTGTGCACGCCCATACGGACGATACGGATTCAGTCTGACCAGCAGACCATCAGCTGGTATCGATGCTGCAGGCACCATGTATGTTACTTATATGGCATTGAATGAGGCCGCTGATACGGCTATATGGCATCAGATGCATACCCATGTATATATCATCACTTCTCCGGACAATGGACAGACCTGGACTTATCCAATGGACCTTGTTTTACCTCAGGCCATGGGTGGTGATGGCGAACTTCAGGAATGCGCATATGCTTCAGTGGCCCGCCATGTTGACAACTGGGTTTATGTACTTTATCAGCGTGACCCGGCACCAGGAAACAGTCTCAGCACCGAGACCTGCGATGCAGCCAATAATACGGTTGCAAACGACATTGTATTCGTGAAAATAGAATCTGCCACCGTAAGTGTTCCGAAAGTGGATCGCACTGAAAATGTTTCTGTTTCGCAGAACTTCCCAAATCCATCACGGGGAGCGACAGCATTTGATATCAGTATCAACAAAAATTCAGACATCAGCATCCAGGTTACTGACCTGATTGGAAGAGTAATCTACTCAGAAACCAGAACCAATGCAGCCAGCGGAATTCACACCATTCAACTGAACACATCAAAATGGAATGACGGAATTTATTTCTATACAGTACAGACTCAAGGTCAGAAGATCACAAAACAAATGATCGTACAGTAAGAATTGTACATTTCCAAAAAACAAGGTTGTCTTTTCAAAAAGACAACCTTTTTTTATTACCAATTTTATCTCCGGCCAGCGCATCCGACAGGAAATCTACTGTAGTGAGACGTGGAACTTGGGAATCAGTAAATGGCGAAGAGGTCTTTTAAAAGCGGAGTACGTTCAACTGTAAATCCTTCGGCATAACTTACGCCGGCCGGCCTGCCAAATTCCCTTGCCCGTGCATTAAGGAAATCGATAAAATCCTTTGAAGAAATAGGTGTTTCAGGCTCATCCGAATCCGGACTGTAAAATTGAGATGAGAAGGCAAAAACAGATTTCATTCTCTCCTCCCAAACCGAAGTGACATCGATAACAAAATCAGGTTTGATATATCTGTCTTGTATATAATGATACACGGCACGCGGCTTCCATGCACTTTGTAGCACACCATCATCATCCTTTGTCTGAACTTTTATAAGTCCGGATAAAAAAACCGAATCAGAGACCAGTTTTGCCGCTGCTGCATGATCCGGGTGTCTGTCGCTTATTGCATTAGAAAGTATAATCTCCGGACGGAACTTCCTTATCATACCGACCACAGCCATCCTGCTCTGTCTGTCATTCTGGATGAAGCCGTCCGGCAGATTCAGATTTTCCCGAATTGTTAGCCCCAGAATGGCTGATGCCTTCGCAGCTTCCTCCTTTCTCAATTCTTCATTCCCTCGTGTCCCCAATTCACCTCTGCTTAGATCAACAATGCCAACCCTTGAGCCAGCTTTTGTATGAAGCAGAATGGTTCCGGAGCAGGTAAGTTCAACATCATCCGGATGAGCACTGAATGCGAGAATATCCAATTTAATCATAAGGCGAAGGTGATGAATTTAGGTCACTTCTAAAAGTCAGTTTCAGGTATTGTGGCTGAATTCTTTAACCAGAACTTGGTCCGGTGAAGGAAGATTTTGCCGGAAAAAGCATATCCATGACATTAAGATTCATGCCAAATTTTACACGCTAACACTTAGTGTTGAGGGATAATTATCCACAGATAGTGGACATCGGATATGCCCGCCACAGATTAAAACGATCAAGGGCGTAAAAAGGTGATAAGGATGGCTGAAATTCATCTATTTGATACTCCTGATTGAAAACTCATATCTTTGAATCCGGATCCACAAACAAAAGAACCGCATGACAATTTCTTTTCACGGGGCTGCCAGAACAGTTACAGGCAGCAAGCATCTGATCACCCTTAGCGACGGCAGAACAATTCTGCTGGATTGCGGATTCTTCCAGGGTCATGGATCGGAAACGGATTCTCAGAACCGTCATTTTGGATTTGATCCTGCTTCGGTGAATTTTCTTATTTTATCCCATGCTCATATTGACCATAGCGGAAATATACCAAACCTGGTGAAGCAGGGCTTCTCAGGAAAAATCATTTGTACAGCGGCTACCCGTGATTTGTGTTCCATCATGCTCCTGGATTCGGCGCACATCCAGGAATATGATATAAGCTATCTGAATAAGAAAAGAGAAAGGGAACATAAATCCATCCTCAAACCAATTTATACAAAGGATGATGTAACTAAAGCCATGGAATTTTTTCATACCATTCCGTTTAACAAGCCATATACCGTTGACAAAGGGATCGTGCTTGAATTTACGCATGCTGGTCACATACTGGGAGCAGCGGGTGTTCACCTGAGCATAACTGACAATGGAAAAACACGGAAGCTCTTTTTCACCGGCGATATAGGCAGACCGAATGATAAGATACTTCGAAAAGCAGCACCCTTTCCATCTGCGGATTACCTGATCTGTGAGTCAACCTATGGAAACAGACTTCATGAAGGTTATGAACAGACGGAGCAAAAACTACTTGACATAGTCACGCAAACCTGTGTAAAAAATAAAGGGAAACTGATCATTCCGGCCTTCAGTCTTGGCAGGACACAAGAGGTGGTATATGCACTGAACAATCTTTCTAACGCAAAGAAACTACCCAACATAAAAGTATTTGTTGATAGTCCCCTGGCAATTAATGCAACTTCTATTATGCAGGCGCATCCTGACTGCTTTAACAGCGAGATGCGTAAAACGATGGAGAAGGACCCGAATCCTTTCGGATTCGACAATCTTTTTTACATACAAAAGGCGGAAGACTCCATGAGACTAAATGAAATGAAGGAACCCATGATTATCATTTCAGCATCAGGTATGGCCGAAGCCGGAAGAGTGAAACATCATATCCGGAATAATATTGAAAATGCAGGAAGCACCATACTGATTGTAGGTTACTGCAGTCCTGACAGTCTTGGCGGAAGACTCAGCGCAGGCGAAAAAGAGGTTAGTATTTTTGGGAAACCATTTACCGTGAAGGCAAGAGTGGAAGTCTTGAATTCCTTCAGTGCCCATGCTGATTACAGTGAAATGCTGGATTATCTGAGCTGCCAGGATCCAACTCTGGTAAAAAAAGTATTTCTGGTTCATGGAGATTATGAGGATCAGATTGAATGGAGAGAGAGACTTCATGAAGCAGGATTCAAAAAAATTGAAATTCCTGAAATGAACAGCAAGTGGGACATCAACTGAAATTGATTGGAGTATAAAGCAAGGGTTCAGGAAGACACAATAATCCAAATGATATTTCGCGAAATCAAGTATCTCGTCAGGAAGGAAATCCTCCAGGAATGGAAACAGAAATTCGCATTCCAGGGCTTGATGCTTTACGTTGTTTCAACCGTCTTTGTATGCTATCTTTCTTTTCGTCAGATAATAGATCCGCCTACGTGGAATGCTTTATTCTGGATCATTATCCTGTTCGCCGGTGTTAACGCTGTAGCCAAAAGTTTTATGCAGGAAAGTCGTGGCAGAATGCTTTACTTCTACACACTTGCAGATGCCCGTTCAATCATTATTTCCAAGACAGTTTACAGCATGATACTGATGTTATTTCTGGCTATGTTGAGTCTTGCTTTTTACTCCCTCTTTGTAGGCAATCCTGTTCAGGATTTCCCCTTGTATCTCCTTTCCATGTTGCTCGGAACGGCAGGCTTTTCTGCTGTTCTCTCCATGGTCAGCGCCATTGCATCTCGTGCAGGAAGTAATACAACATTGATGGCTGTACTGAGTTTTCCTGTTCTGATCCCTTTACTGATTACGATCATCCGGATTTCAAAGAATGCCATGGATGGACTGGCCTGGTCTGTCAGCCAGCAATATATCATTATTCTTTTGGCCCTCAACACCTTAGTAATTGCCCTCTCCTATTTATTGTTTCCTTATCTTTGGCGTGAGTGATATGGAAAAGCCGGGTGCAACAAACAAATACCCTGTCAGACTTCAATGGTGGAAGTGGATGTCTGTCATTCTTCTGTTCTACACTATCATTGCCGGATTTCTGACTGAAGTTCCAAGACTTCCTATCCTTCACGAAACGATCAGGAACCTGTACTTTCATGTTACCATGTGGTTTGCCATGCTGATCATGATGATGGCATCATTGTACTATGGTATCAGATATCTCAGGAAAAGTGAAATTGATGATGATACCAAGGCCGGACGTTGTGTACAGACCGGTATCTTTCTCGGTATATTAGGTATATTGACAGGAAGCATTTGGGCTAAATACACCTGGGGTGCCTGGTGGGTGAATGACGCGAAACTTAACGGCGCGGCAGCTGCATTGCTCGTTTATCTTGCCTACATCATACTCCGCAATTCCATGGATGACACACATAAACGCGCAAGGATCTCCGCTGTCTATTCCATTTTCGCATTCACACTGATGATCGTCTTCATCATGGTCCTTCCCCGTATGACAGATTCACTACACCCTGGCAATGGTGGAAATCCGGGTTTTGGCGCCTATGATCTTGACAGCAGGATGAGAACCGTGTTTTATCCGGCTATTATCGGCTGGGCCCTCCTGGCCGCATGGATCACTGAAATAAGAGTACGCATCAGGCGCATTGAAATTGAGAGAGAGAATAATTGAACTGAGTTAAAACATCCGACGAACCATTCAGGAACACATGAAAAATCATCCAAGACTTTTATCCATCAAATCATTATTATTACCGGTCTTTCTGTTGTTTTGCACAACTTCGTATGCATCGGACATTGAAATGGCAGACCAGATGCGGTCGGATGGAATGATCTGGGTTGTAATCGCCGTTCTTTGCATCATTTTCACCGGCATACTTGTATTCCTGTTTATGATCGAAAGAAGACTGAAAAAGCTCGAAAAGTAATTTTTCGAGAAGCATAAATCCATCTTTTCTTCACCTTAAGGCATGATCAATTCCTGATTAAAGCGTACCTTTGCGCTTTCTTTTTTAACCGGTCAGGAATGAAAAAATCACACATACTTGCGATCCTGGCAATCGCCATAGCAGTAGCGGCTATAATGGCCACCGTTGCTGACTCAAGTACCTATGCCTCATTCAGCATTGCCGGACAAAATCCCGGTAAGACCTACCATGTGGTTGGCCAGCTTGACAGAGAAAAACCACAGGAATATAATCCGGAAACTGATGCCGACCTGTTTACCTTTTACCTGAAAGACAATGAAGGCGTGGAGAAAAAAGTATTATTACACAGAGCAAAGCCACAGGACTTTGACAAGTCGGAACAGATTGTAGTTATCGGAAAAATGAAAGGTGATGAATTTATTGCCAAGGATATCCTGATGAAATGTCCTTCAAAGTACAATGATCCAAGTGCGGACATTGAATCAATGACTAATTCCTGATTTTTTTAACAGCACTCAACGATTCTTATTTGAATGGAAATTTCCTATGCAGGTGAACAGTTGATCTGGGGCCGGATCGGCAACCTCCTTATTATGCTGGCCTTCACTTCGGCTCTGCTGGCAGGAATTTCCTATTTCTTCTCACTTAAAGACGGCGACAGATCCTGGAAAAAGACCGCAAGAACCTCTTTTGCCATACATAGTGTTTCCGTGCTGGGAATTATCGGAATTATCTTTTACCTGGTTATCAATCACCGTTTCGAATATCACTATGTCTGGGAGCACAGCAATACTCAGATGCCACTTAGGTATATTTTCTCATGCTTTTGGGAAGGTCAGGAAGGGAGCTTTCTACTCTGGATCTTCTGGCATATCATACTCAGCTGGATTCTGATCTTCAAGGCGGGTGAATGGGAAGGCGGAGTGATGGCTATCATTTCCATTGTTCAGGTATTTCTGATGTCAATGATCCTTGGTGTGGTGATATTCGGACATAAGATAGGGACGAATCCTTTCATACTGTTACGCGATCATCCTGACTTTGCCAATCTTCCTTTCATTCAGCTTCCCGACTATCTGAGCCGTATCCATGACGGAAGGGGTCTCAATCCACTCCTGCAGAATTACTGGATGACCATCCACCCTCCCACTTTGTTTTTAGGTTTTGCAGCGACCCTGGTGCCTTTTGCCTTTGCCATGGCAGGACTCCTCAGAAAAAAATATTCAGAATGGATCCGGCCCGCGCTTCCCTGGACTTTCTTTGGAATCATGATTTTGGGTACTGGTATCCTGATGGGTGCGGCATGGGCATACGAATCGCTCAGCTTCGGCGGGTTCTGGGCATGGGATCCCGTCGAAAATGCTTCACTCGTCCCGTGGATGACGCTTGTCGGTCTTGGGCATGTGATGCTCATCAACAAACACAGAGGAACAGCCTTGATATCGTCCATTGTCCTGGCTGTGGTAACATTCTTTTTCATTCTTTATTCCACATTTCTGACACGCAGCGGAATTCTCGGAGACTCCTCTGTTCATGCTTTTACCGACCTGGGTATGACCGGACAGCTTGTCATTTATATGCTTTTCTTTTTACTCTTTGCCGCAGTACTGCTTTTCATTAACCGCAAGGCGCTAAGAACCAAGGAACCGGAAGAACATTTCGCCTCGCGAGAGTTCTGGATGTTTGTAGGTATGCTTGTCCTGGTTATCGGTAGTCTGCAGATCACCTTTACTACTTCTATTCCGGTCATTAACAAAATAATTGGTACCAAACTGGCTCCGCCGGCTGATCCTATTGAACACTACAACAGATGGCAGGTACCTGTTGCCATCATGATCAGCTTACTGCTTGCCGCCGGACAGTTTTTTCGATATAAGCAATCGGATTTCAAGCAAGTCAGACACAAGCTGCTTCCATCCTTCAGTATTGCTTTAGTCATCACTCTCTCCTCGGTTTTCATTCTTGGAAGATATCCCATTCCTTATTATGTACTGCTCTTTGCATCAAGTTTCGCGGTCTTGGCAAATCTCGATTACCTGATCAGGGTACTTAAAGGTAAATTCAGTAATGCCGGAGGTTCAATCGCCCATATAGGCTTCGCGTTGCTGTTATTGGGCGCATTAATTTCTAATTCCAAGAAAGAGATCATTTCAAGAAATCTGAAGAATGTTGATCTCGGAAAAGATTTCCCGAATAAGGAGAACATTCTGATTGAGCAAAGGACTGATACCCTTCCGATGGGAGACTACTTCGTCACTTATTCGGGAAAGCACCAGGAAGGTGTAAATATTTATTATACTATTGAATATTATCAAACCAAAGTTCCGGGTGGGAATAAGGAAAAAGTTTTCGAACTAAAACCTTTCATTCAGCTGAATGAAAGAATGGGAAACGTTGCTGAACCTGCAACAAAACGATTCCTGCATAAAGATATTTATACCCACATTACTTACGCTGAACTGGATCCTCCACCCGGAGAAAAAGCCAAAGAGGGATACCAGGAACCAAAGACGAAGCAAATGAATGTTGGTGATACAATAGACGCCAGCAACAGTTTTATTATTCTGGAAGGACTTAACAGAGATGTGAAGGATGAAGCCTTACACCTCGGACCATCCGACATAGCAGTCGGTGCAATTTTACGGGTGGTTGACGTAAACAATAAAAGTTATGCCGCTGAACCAGTATTTCTGATCCGCGATTTTAGTATTTATAACCTGGATGCCGAAATTCAAGAGCTTGGCCTGAAAATCAGTTTTGATAAAATAGACCCTTCAACCGGCAAGATTGACATCTCCGTACACGAAAGAAAAAGCAATAAACGTAACTTTATCATCATGAAGGCCATCATTTTTCCCGGAATGAATATTCTATGGACAGGATGCCTACTGATGATAATAGGAACGTTAATCTCAGTTCGCAAAAGAATTATAGCCAGAAACAAGCAATAGCCGTATAATTTTTCATGAAAATCGTACTGATCGGATCGGGAAATGTTGCCATGCATCTTGGACCTGCGTTGCTCAGAGCCGGTCACAGGATCATACAGCTGGCTGGCAGGACAGAAAAGGTCACCAGGAAACTTTCATTGCGGCTGAAATGTCCTTATACCCTCGATCCAGGCTCTATCTCAGATAAAGCAGACGTTTACATTCTGGCCATAAAAGATGAGGCCATTGCCCGGTTTGCCAGGTACATTCCCGGAAAAAATGCCCTGGTTCTGCATACCTCCGGCACGGTGAAGGCGGAGGTGCTTGCAGCCTGTGGAAAAATGTATGGGGTAATCTATCCGGTTCAGACATTTTCAATAAAAAGAAAAATAAATTTCAAAAAAGTGCCTCTCTGTCTCGAAGCCGGCACACCCGGTTCAAAAAAGCGTATTGATTCACTGGCACGAAGCCTCAGCAATAATATTCATTGGACAAGCTCAAGTGATAGACAATACATTCACCTTGCGGCAGTATTTGCAAACAATTTCAGCAATCACCTGTATCTCATCGCAGAAAAATTATTACTGAAAAAAGGACTGTCTTTCGAACTCTTACGCCCACTCATTCTTGAAACAGCTCAGAAAGTGCAACAGAACCGGCCGCTTGAGATGCAAACCGGACCTGCCCGACGTGGTGATACAAAGACGATTGAAATGCATAAGTTCTTACTGAGAAAGGATGACAATCTCAGCAAGTTGTACACGAGCTTAACCCAAAGTATTCTCGATCACTCAGGACCTATCATGTAATCTTAAGTCATTTTTTAATGTCAGAAAATTTCAAACAAAAGCTACAAAAAGTTTCCTGCTTCATTTTCGATGTTGATGGCGTTTTAACTAACGGAAACTTACTGGTTCTTCAGGGTGAACTTCACCGTATAATGAACATCAAAGACGGATTTGCATTAAAAGAAGCTGTAGGCGCGGGCTATAAAGTATGCATTATTTCCGGTGGCAAATCAGAGGGTGTAAGGAAGCGACTTGCGGATCTTGGATTAAAGGATATATACCTTGGTGTGGAAGACAAAAAAGAAAAACTTCAGGAAATCATGGACTCCTGTAATATACTTAAAGATAATGTTCTGTATATGGGAGATGACCTCCCCGATTACGAAGTCATGATGTCATGCGGTGTCCCTTGCTGTCCCCAGGATGCAGTCCCCGAAATCAGATCTCTCTCGATTTATATTTCCCCGTTTAAAGGGGGCGAAGGTTGTGCAAGGGATGTAATTGAACAAGTAATGAGATTGCACCATAAGTGGCCCTTTTCTATTCAGACCTGAACCTGATGGCATTTTCTTTCTTAAGGCTGATCCGGTTCCCAAATCTGTTAATGATAATCTTAACACAATACCTTGTCCGGTACTGTATCATTCTGCCCGCCTTTGAAACCGAATCCATCATTACGGGGGAATATCCCTCCCATCTTAACGAATTCAATTTTCTTCTACTGGTGCTTTCCACTGTTCTTGTTGCAGCAGGAGGTTATATCATTAATGATGCATACGATGTCGAAACAGATGCAATCAACAAGCCAGGTAAAAATAAAATTGGAAGCTTGATTTCCTCAAAGACAGCCACCACATTATTTTTGAGCCTCAGTCTTGCCGGAATAGTCATCGGATTCTATATAGCCTGGTATTCCGGTATTATGATCATGTCGGGGATCCAGGTGTTCACTGCAATATCACTGTGGATGTACGCATCGCATTATAAAAGGAAATTTCTTTCCGGTAATTTTCTCATTGCCATACTGACAGCACTTAGCATTTTAATTACCGGTTTGTATGAACCGGAGTTTTATCGCAATTTCTCTTACTTACTCATCTACGCCATTCCGGCTTTTGGTATCACTTTATTAAGGGAAATGATCAAGGACATGGAAGATCTTGAAGGTGATAAACAGACCCAATGCAAAACGATTCCGGTAAGGCTCGGACTAAAAAAAACAAAATATCTTGTCCAGATCCTGATTTTGATCAACGTGTTCATAATAGTATACGTATTGTATAAATATTTTTACGGAAATATTGTCATTAGTCTTTGGCTGCTCATTACCATGTTCGTCATTCCTTTCGCGGCACTAAGTTACCTTGTTCAGAATGCGCAGGAGAAATCCGATTATTACTATGCGGGAGTATTTACCAAAATCATTATGCTTGCGGGAATTCTGACGATGATACCTTTTTATTATTATTTTCTCAGATAATTCCTGCCCTTAATAAAATTAATACGAATTAAAATTCACATGGATCTTTCAGGAATTCAACTTATACTCGGCTCTGCTTCGCCAAGGAGAAAACAACTTCTTGAAGCTCTGGACTGGAATATTGAAGTCAGGATCAAACAAACCGCCGAAGATATACCCGGGCATTTGACAGGTAGCGAAATCGCAACTCATCTTGCTCTGGTAAAATCAAAGGCTTTCAACGGTGAGTTAAAAAACAACGAATTACTTATCACTGCCGACACGATTGTATGTCTTGGTGATACTGTATTAAACAAACCTTCAGATGCTGCTGACGCCTGTAAAATGCTTGAGACTTTATCAGGACGAACGCATAAGGTTTATACCGGAGTATGCCTGGCTTTCAGGAATGAACGGTATACATTTCATGAGGAAAGCCAGGTCAGCTTCAGAAAACTCAGTGATGAAGAAATTAGGAATTATGTTCAGGTCTACGAACCCTTCGACAAGGCCGGTTCATACGGGGCACAGGAATGCATCCCCTGGGATCTTGATCCCTGTTCCGAAGAAGAAAAGAAATTCCTCGTGGACATTGGAAAGCCTGATTATTTCAGGAAATCATTGTCAATTCAGTCTGATAACCATATTGCCTTCATCAGAGAAATTAATGGCGGTTATTTTAATGTAATGGGTTTACCTGTGGTCAAGCTCTGGCATGAAGTGAAACGTCTGATCCAAGCAACTTGAAATGACGGAATCAAAACACAAGATCAAAACGGCCTATTTTAAGATGCATACTGCCATCTTCCTCTGGGGATTTACAGGCTTGCTTGGAAAACTTATTGAATTGAATGAAGGAATGCTCGTCTGGTACAGAATGCTGATCAGTTCGCTTGCTGTAGGCTTGATACTTGCTTTCAGAAAAAAACTTCCCAGGATCAGCATGAAAGAATTCATCCGCATTAGTGGTATCGGTCTTCTTGTTATGCTTCACTGGCTCGCCTTCTATGGATCCATTAAGCTTTCAAGTATCAGTGTGGCCATGATTTGCCTTTCCTCCATAGCATTGTTTGCCTCCATTATTGAACCTCTTGTCAACAGGACAAAGTTTGATTACACCGAGATAATCTTCAGCATTTTTGCACTCGCAGGGATCGGCATGATCTATAAAACCGACACCTCAGCGCTTGCAGGCATTATTGCCGGTATCATAAGTGCTCTGCTAAGCGCAATTTTCTCAGTCTTCAATAAAAGGATTGCGTCAAAATACGAGACGCTGACCATCAGCCTGATTGAACTAAGCAGCGGTTGGTTATTCCTCACACTTTTACTGCCGTTCTATTTTCTGATTCAGCCAACAGAAAAATTCCTGCCTGACGGCAGCGACATACTGTACCTCCTGATACTTTCCCTCATTTGCACTGTCCTTACCTGGATCCTTTCACTTCAGGCATTGAGATATGTTTCTGCCTTTACCATGGGACTCGCCTTAAATCTGGAGCCTGTCTACGGAATAGTTCTTGCGGTACTTTTCGCCGGAGAAGGAAAGATTCTGAATGCCGGATTCTACGGAGGATCGCTGATCATTCTCATTACCGTGCTACTTCATTCCTTTTACAAAAACAATAAAGGAAAAAAGGTTCCGGTCGCCATGCCATGATGCAAAAAAAAGAGGCCGTCCGTTTCGGACGACCTCAGTTCAACGGATCAAAGCTTGCTTAAAAAATAACCACTTTTGTAACGGTTTGATCACCATTAGAAACGGCTTTGATCATATAAGTTCCGGTACGCAGATTTTCAATATTGATCATTTCAATATTACTGCCTTTTGAAAGAAACCTGCTGCCTGAGAAAACCTGACGACCGGTAACATCATATACTTCCAACTCAACATCACCCTGATTACGTGTATTGATATACAGCTTAAGGGTGCTCTCGTTCTCCTGAGAAGCCAGCAGTGAAAGCTTTACTGAATCGAATTTATCAATACCTACAGTACTGCAACGAGGATCTCCCGGGGCAGCAACCTCTACCATGACTGAGTTACCGGTATAGGTACAAGCGGCGTCAAGGGTAAGATCAGCGAGGAATTGTGGTGTACCGACCGCAACGGCATTTCCAAATACAACAGGTGTCCAGTAATATACACCATAAGGAGTTCCGGCGCCGATAAGGGTTCCGTCATTGATGAGACTTCTGGAACTGCTCGCCGGTGCCGGTGTGCTTATTCCATAAGTAGCGACCAGGCTGGGTTCCAGCACAGGATTAACAGAGCCTGTAATGTTAGCGGATGAGATGGTCCAGCTTACACCATAGAAACTTCCTACTGTCGGAGAAGCCACACCGGTTGAAGTAACTGTCAGCGTATCTCCTGCGCAGAGCAAAGTATCAGAACCGGTAGCGATGCCAGGGCTTACAGAAGGATCATTACAGGCTACAGGCGCAAGAAATTCAAATTTGTAGATACCGCCATCGCTTGGACTTGCGGTAAATCCGCCTGTCCACATCGTGAGGGAATCAACGATTCCAAGCGCTGTACGCTGATCCGTTGTTTCGATAGTGATCCAGTTACGTCCGCCATCGTTACTATAGGTTGATCCGACGAATCCGGTTGCCGCACCTGTGCTGATGATTTTGGAAGGAGTACCGGGAACATACTTTATATCCGATCCAAAAAGTGTGCCTGTGATAGTGGTTGCTGTCCAGGTATCACCACCATCAGCGGTATGTTTTACCGTATTTACACCGGTAGTACTGTTATACAAACGAACCATTCCTTCCAGGTGATTGTAGAAACAAATGTCAATGGCACCATCAACCGGAACCACGATACCTGTACTGGAAACGGTCCAGTTAAGGCCACGGTCAACGGAACGGTAAACCCGGCCCTTGTTCGTGTCGAACCAAACTGTATCTCCAATAACATTGTAATGTCCAACGATACCAGCTTCATTATTCAATGGTGGGGGGACATTTGCGAGTGGAACCCGAACCCAGTTATCGCCCCCATCGGTGGTGGTATAAATTTCATAATCGATTGGATTGGGATCCCCTAATGCAACTCCATTATTGGCATCCCAGAAATGGACAGAATTGGGAAATGAATTTGCATCGAAGATCAGTCCTGAATCCTGCTGTGCCCAGGTAACACCTCCATCAGTTGTTTTCCAGATACCCCCTCCTACTGTCGCAACACCATCGTAAAAAACTGACCAGGCTGTATCTGCATTTAGTCCGAAGATCATGGCCCAGTCATAATTGACAGGCACAGGTACCGTACCCGCGACCCAGTTGGTGCCACCGTCTACAGTTCTTGAAAAATCCTGACGGTTGGCAGTTCCTCCGCTTCCATCATAAGAACAGATCCACACTACGTTCGTATCCACAGCACTGATATAACGAACCCCGGAAGAAACAGGAATGAAACCTGTTGCCTGACTGACCCAGGTCCCCTGCGAATACACTGCCAGTCCGCTGAAGAACAAACTAATTAGAAGTAAAAATTTTTTCATGTCAATTCTCTTTTTTGGTTAGGGAGACAAAATTAGAAATTTTCCTTGATAAATTCAGGGAAAACGAATTTTACACTTCTCTGATTAAGTACTGAAAGATGAAGAAACAGGGCTTTCCCGGTACAGATTCATGCACTGTACGCTATGCCATTTCAACATCGGAACGATTCAGAAGGACGATAAAAAATCAGGGATTATCTCCTCAGGAGGCAGGAAAAAGATGAAGAAAATTGCCTTACTTTCATGCCGAATTAGTTCAGAAGATGAATCCATTTTGGAAAAAAGTCGTGATCCGGGCCATTCTACGTGACAAAACAAGGTCAGGTCATTCTCATGCAAATTATTCTTCATTTGAACTGGCCAAAGGATTCAGGGAGTTAAAATTACTTGCCTCCAATGCTGTTAAGGATTTTCTTTTAATTCTGGTAGGTATCGGATGCGCTTCTTTCGGATTGAAGGGATTCCTCCTGCCAAATAAATTTCTTGATGGTGGTGCCGTTGGAATTTCCCTTCTGATTGCAGAACTGTTTAACCTTCCCTTTCCGGTTTTACTGGTATTGGTCAATGCACCTTTCATGATTCTTGGTCTTAAGATGATAGGAAAGCAGTTTGCGATTAAAACCAGTCTCGCCATTCTTGGACTGGCACTCAGCACTGCCATGATTCCTTTTCCGGAGATTACGCATGACAAATTACTAGTAGCTTTATTCGGTGGATTTTTCCTTGGCGCAGGAATCGGTTTGGCGGTGCGGGGTGGAAGCGTGATCGATGGAACCGAAATTCTTGCCATTTTTCTTTCGAGAAAATCCGGAAGCACGATCGGTGACGTGATCATGGCCATTAACATTGTTATTTTTTCAGCCGCTGCTTACTTGCTTTCTTTGGAGACTGCACTGTATTCCATGATCACCTATCTTTCCGCCTCAAAAACGGTTGATTATGTAATCGAAGGAATTGAAGAGTACACCGCTTTCACCATCATCTCTGCACACAGTGATGAAATCAGAGAAATGATTATCCAAAAATTAGGAAGAGGAGTCACTGTGTACTATGGTAAAAGGGGCTTTGGTAAACACGGGCATTCCGATAAGATAGATATCATTTACACCGTCATTACCAGACTTGAAATAAGTAAACTTAATGCCGAGATCGAGAAGATTGATCCAAACGCTTTTGTTGTAATGAGCAGTGTTAAAGACACCAAAGGCGGTATGATTAAAAAACGTCCACTGAAAAACCGTTGAACATATCGCCGGTTTTTTTTAACCGTAATAATAAATTCACTGAATGAATGCTTGAAATCATTTTATATGTAAGAGATCAGGAAGTTAGCAGAAATTTTTATGCAAAACTGTTAAACCAGGAGCCGCATAACCATGTCATCGGAATGACTGAATTCAGACTTTCAGCAGATTTATTACTTGGTCTTATGCCTGAGAATGGCATCGCCGGAATCATTACCCCGTCCCTTCCGCATCCTTCCGGAGCCAGTGGAATTCCGAGATGTGAGCTGTACCTGAACGTTGAAGATCCGGATGCCTGGAATGAACGGGCACTGAAAAATGGCGCCACATTTATCAGCAAGGGAAAGTCCAGGGACTGGGGTGATTTTGTAGCCTACTGTGCCGACCCTGACGGACATGTTTTAGCCTTCGCAAGGAAAGCGGATAAATAAAAAAAGAGAACCTAAAGGTTCCCTTTTTTTTCCTTATGCGATTCAGAAGAATTACTTTTTATCGTCTTTCACCTCTTCAAAATCAACATCAGTCACTTCCGCGTCAGACTTGCCATCCTGTCCGCCTGAAGTTCCCGCATCTGCTTTTGGTCCGCCATCCTGCTGTGTCGCCTTATACATCTCTTCAGAAGCTGCCTGCCATGCTGTGTTCAAAGTGGCAAGTGCCATATCGATAGCAGGGATATTTCTTTCCTTATGAGCGTCTTTAAGAGCGGACAATGCCTTCTGTATAGTTTCTTTCTTGTCAGCAGAAATCTTATCACCAAATTCTGTCAATTGCTTTTCAGACTGGAAAATCAGTGTATCTGCCTGATTTATCTTATCGGCTTCCTCTTTGGCTTTTCTGTCAGTTTCTGCATTGGCTTCGGCTTCGGCCTTCATGCGTTTGATCTCCTCTTCGTTTAATCCTGAAGAAGCTTCTATGCGGATATTCTGAGATTTACCCGTTGCTTTATCCTTGGCGGTAACGTGTAGAATTCCGTTTGCGTCAATATCAAAGGTCACTTCAATCTGCGGTATTCCACGAGGTGCGGGTGGGATCCCATCCAGGTGAAAACGACCTATTGTTCTGTTGTCACGCGCCATTGGTCTCTCTCCCTGGAGTACATGTATCTCAACAGAAGGTTGATTGTCAGATGCGGTTGAAAACACTTCGCTCTTTTTGGTGGGAATGGTTGTGTTGGCTTCGATCAATTTTGTCATCACCGAACCCATCGTTTCGATACCAAGTGACAGCGGAGTTACATCCAGCAACAATACGTCTTTTACTTCACCGGTAAGAACGGCGCCTTGAATGGCGGCACCTATTGCAACGACTTCGTCCGGGTTAACTCCTTTGTGAGCCGCTTTTCCAAAAAACTTTTCGACGAGCTGCTGAATGGCCGGAATACGTGTTGATCCGCCGACAAGGATCACCTCATCAATATCAGAAGGCTTAAGTCCTGCATCGGACAAGGCTTTCTTGCATGGCTCAAGTGTACGTTGAATAAGATCATCGCATAACTGCTCAAATTTTGCCCTGGTGAGTGTTTTGACCAGGTGCTTAGGAATGCCATCAACAGGCATTATGTAAGGCAGATTGATTTCTGTCTGGCTGGAACTTGACAATTCGATTTTGGCTTTCTCAGCGGCTTCCTTGAGTCTTTGTAATGCCATCGGATCTTTCCTGAGATCGATCCCGCCTTCATCTTTCTTAAACTCTTCGGCAAGCCAGTCAATGATTTTGTGGTCAAAATCATCACCTCCAAGGTGTGTGTCACCATTGGTAGATTTTACCTCAAATACACCGTCACCAAGTTCAAGAATGGAGATGTCGAAAGTACCTCCACCAAGGTCAAAGACGGCAATCTTCTCATCCTTGTTTTTCTTATCCAGACCATAAGCAAGTGAAGCTGCGGTTGGTTCATTGATGATTCGTAAAACCTTCAAACCTGCAACCTCTCCGGCTTCTTTGGTAGCCTGACGCTGACTGTCATTGAAATAGGCCGGAACGGTTATTACCGCCTCTGACACTTCATATCCAAGGTAATCTTCCGCTGTCTTCTTCATTTTCTGAAGCACGATTGCGGAGATTTCCTGCGGTGTGTATAATCGGTCGTTGATCTTCACACGGGGCGTGTTGTTATCACCTTTCACTACCTCAAAAGGAACCCGTGCTTTTTCATTCTGGATATTATCGAAAGACTCACCCATGAATCTCTTGATTGAGAAAATGGTATTCTTCGGGTTTGTTATCGCCTGACGCTTAGCAGGATCACCCACTTTTCTTTCACCGTTGTCAAGAAATGCCACGATGGATGGAGTTGTTCTCCTGCCTTCACTGTTTGGAATCACGATTGGTTCATTGCCTTCCATCACGGCAACGCATGAATTGGTCGTACCCAAGTCAATGCCTATTACTTTTCTCATATTTTATGTGTTTTTGAATTAATTTTCAATTTACAACAGGCCAGTTTCAATCATTATGCCATCACTAAGAATTGCGAAAATTTGGCAGATGTCCTAAAAAGCTTCAATTTAAAGCTAAAACCCATGCCAAAGAGGCACTTGTCAATAGATGAAATTCAGACCAGCAGTGTAAACGCCTGTCTTTAATGAATCATTGGAGCGGCTGTTCAGGTTTCTGAATTCACTATGGATCAGGCGGCTTGTGAAAAGGCCAATACCATTTTCCACGGTTGTGAACAGAGGCGGATCCTGAATGCTGGTATTGGAAGGGGAATTAAGTTGCTGATAGGTATAAAGGTCTTCGGTTCCCGCAATGACACGGTATTCTACGGCGAAATTTCCTGAAGCGGGACTACCCGGCCTCCGGATGACCCCGGCTTTTACCAGTATTTCGCTGCCAAGCAAAACATAAAAATCGGGTCGGAAATAGGGGAAAGAAATTTCGGGACTGGTAGTTACGTACTGATCAGGGAAATTCCAGTCGACCATATGATAAGACAGTACACCCGCGCTGTCTTCAGTGTAATGAAAACGAATGATCACATCATAGATCCTGCTGTTATCTCCCGGATTAAATTTCACGGAGAATTGCGCGGCGCTGGCAAAATCAACATCCGAAACACTTGGATTAATCATATTCACATCTTCCACAAGCCTGGTGAGTGAGCTTGCTGTATAGCCTGTTTGAGTGTTTCTTGCGATGAGCCGGTACTGATAGGAGGCATTCAAAGTATGATTGCGCAACAGGAAATAAACCTGTTCAGGAGAAGCAAAAACTCCGGCATCCTTCGGAATCGTGTCCGTCCTTTCCAGTTGAAGAGTATTTATGACAATACCGTTATTTAGTTCCTCTATGCTGACATCAAGTACATCGTCGTAATTGATTGAATCCGGAATTTGGGCCGTTACAAGTGCATTACCCTCACCTAAAAAAGCCTTACTTATTCTTACGTATTGTACAGAGTCCCGCAGATTCAGTAATCCATACACTACCATAGTTTCCCTGTAAGGTGCATTCAGTTCAAAATCTTTCTTACAGGAGGAGAAAGCGGTCGCGGAAAGGAGGATAAGAATGATGAAATTTTTCATGCCACAAATCTATAATATTTCAGACAATGTATCAGGAATTTGTAGCTTTGAACGCTATTGAAATGATCCAGTCATGACCAGGTTTGGCATCGTCTTATTCTTGTTAATTTTTTTAACAATTCAGCTTGCTTACGGACAGCTTGTCGAACAGAAATTCACTTCTGATTTATACTCGGATAATTTCGAAAACGATAATGGCACCTGGAAAATTTTATCCAATGCGGATAATCTGCTGCTGATCCAGAACGGCCTTTACCAACTTCATAGGAAAAACGATAAATCCTCCTACTCTGTCTTCCCCAATTGGAACATACTTCCGGGCTCCTTCGAAATAAGCGTTACTCTTTCGCTGAATGCGACCGAAGTTCCCGAGTCAGGTGCGGGGATTATTTTCATGGCGCAGGAAGATGGAAGTGGCGCCTTTGTCTTTGAGATTAACGGGAAGAAACAGTACCGGCTGAAACAACTTGTCGGATTAAACTATGTACTGAGAAGCGGAACGCTGAAATCAAACGGGTGGGTTGAGAGTACAGCCATCAGAGGATTGAATGAAGTGAATCTTATTCAGGTAAAAACCGCTGAAAGGAACTATGACATTTTTATCAACCAGAATTTTGTTTTCACCTTTAATGAGCTGGCCTACAAATCAGGAAAAAGCGGATTGTTTATCGGTCCATCAACCCGTCTCACGGTAGATAAATTTTCAGTATACCTTCCTGCGGGAGCGGAAGGAACGGACCGCCCTATAAAAATTCCTGAAATACCGATTGATTCACACCGTTATATAATGGAGGAAGTTCAGAGGCTTCGAACTGAAAACCTGATACTGAAGGATTCATTAAAGCTCATCAGAGAGGAAAACGTGAAGCTCCAAAAGAAACTAAAAGCTCAACCCGTAAAGAACGGGCAGCTCAAACATCAGGAATAAAGTACGGACTATCCGGAATAAATATATCAGATCAGAGCCTATGTCTACCGCCAAACAAGAGGATAAAAAGATCACCACACACACTCTGCAGGAAATGAAAAAGCGTGGTGAAAAGATCAGCATGCTGACAGCCTATGATTATTCCATGGCTCGCATCCTGGATGATGCGGGAATTGATGTACTCCTGGTAGGCGACTCAGCGTCAAATGTGATGGCCGGCCACGAAACCACTCTTCCGATCACACTTGACCAGATGATCTATCACGCATCCTCGGTCATCAGGGCGATCAAACGCGCCCTGGTTGTTGTTGATCTTCCCTTCGGGAGCTATCAGGGTAATTCAAAAGAGGCACTGAATTCGGCTATCCGGATTATGAAAGAATCCGGTGCCCACGCAGTAAAAATGGAAGGCGGAATTGAAATTAAAGATTCAATAGAGAGAATCCTGTCCGCTGGAATTCCGGTCATGGGTCATCTTGGCCTCACTCCTCAGTCTATTTACAAATTTGGCACCTATGTAGTCAGGGCAAAAGAAAAATCAGAAGCTCAACGCCTCACCGAAGATGCTCATCTCCTTTCGGATATCGGCTGCTTTGCTATCGTATTAGAGAAGATTCCAGCCCAGTTGGCGAGTACTGTTTCTTCGGAAATCAAAATACCGGTCATTGGAATTGGCGCCGGAAGCGGAGTGGACGGACAAGTACTGGTATTTCATGATATGGTCGGAATCACACACGAATTCCATCCCAGGTTTTTAAGGCGCTATCTCAATTTGTATGAAGACATTAAAGGAGCAACCGAAAATTATATCAGAGACGTAAAGAGTGGGAATTTCCCGAATGAGAAAGAACAATACTGAGCCTCCCGCTCATTCCCGCCATGCTTCCACTTGAAATTCTTTTTGAAGACAATCACATCATCGCTGTAAACAAACGTCCGGGAGACATTGTACAAGGCGACAAGACCGGTAATGCGACACTGGCTGATATGGTCAGGGAATACATCAAGGACAAGTATAAAAAGCCGGGAGAGGTATTTTTAGGCGTGGTTCACAGGATCGACAGGCCGGTGAGTGGTGTGGTAATTTTTGCCAGAACCAGCAAGGCACTGTCACGGCTTAATGAATTATTCCGGGAGAAGAAAATCCTGAAGACTTACTGGGCTGTGGTGAAAAACAAACCACCTTCAGACAGTGGAACACTAATTCACTATCTGAAAAAAGACGAGATCAAAAATAAAAGCAAAGCTTACGAAACCGAGGTAAAAGGTTCGCAAAGAAGCTGGCTTGATTACAGGCTTATGGGAAAATCAGAGAACTATTATCTCCTGGAAATTAACCCGCATACCGGAAGACATCACCAGATCCGGGCGCAGCTGGCAGCGATCGGCTGCCCCATTAAAGGAGATTTGAAATATGGCTCTGAAAGATCCAATGAAAATGCATCCATTCATCTTCACAGCAGAATAACCGAATTTTTTCATCCGATCAGAAAAGAGAACATCCGTTTGAAAGCTTCTACCCCCCGGGATCCGGTTTGGGATTATTTCGAAGATTTGTTTCCGGAAGATGCGAACTGAAAACCGTAATCTATGCTATACCTTTTGACACTGAATGTATATCCGTCTGACTTGTTACTTAATAAAAGTGAAAATTAAACAGCGACGGCCGGTAAATATTTCTGATTTTCGGATCCGGATACGGAAGTTGAATGTTGTTTAGAGGTCCTGCGAAAAAAAATCTACCTTGAGGATGGCATTAAAAACTCCTTTTTCACTTCGTCGAAAGAAGGGAAGTCATTATAATGCCACATTCCAACAACTGTTCCATTCTTCAGGAGCATCAGTCCCGGATTGGATCTGATCATTGTTTTGAGTGTTGTGCCGTCGCAATAATAATAATCAAACATGGTATTATGTTCATGTCTGAATTTTTCAACGTCTGCCGTAAGACTGGAAGTAAGTCCGATAAACTCAATATTATTATCCTGACTCAGAGCTGCAAAATCATTTACAAGTCCTTGTATATCATTATCAGATTTCGTAATGTCATAAGCTACGAGCAGAAAGATCGCATCATTCGAAAGTACGTCATCCGTGATATCCGTGCCATCCGCGGAACTGATAGAGAAGTCATGAATTGGTGGCTTATCCCCCTGTCTGATCATTTTATCTTTACGGTCGATAAACTTATAGGTGTCGTCGATGGATTTTAATCCCTCCATATCCAGTTCTATCTGTTGCCCGTCTTTTTCATAGATAAATACCATCACTACACTGTCGGTAACAGCACCTTCAGGTAATTTCATTCCATCCGGAATGCTCTTCCCTACGGCATAGGGTCTGAAATCAATGACAGGAAGGTGTCTCAGACAATAAACAGAAAAGAGCATTGAGGTGACAAATCCGGCATAGGCGAGATAGGTGGTAAACTTCTCGCCAAATAAGGGAGAGATCTGCCGGCGTTGAATAAAGATAAAAAGGATGAGAATGAGTAAAACCACATCCTTCATGAAGGATTGAAAGGGCGTCAGGTGGAGAGCATCACCGAAGCATCCGCAATCCTTGACAACGTCGAACTTCCAGGAATAAAAGGTGAGGAAGGTAAAAAACAGGATCATCAACAAAGCCGACCAGGATGCATGCACCATCCTTGCCCCGATGAGTATGGCAATACCCAATCCGATCTCAAATGCACAGATCACAATAGCCAGAACCAGTGAAATCACCGACAACCAGGGCATATTGAAGACCTGGAAATACTCATCAAGCTTATAGGAAAAACCAAGTGGATCATTGGCTTTAATAAAACCTGAAATGATAAATAAGACACCGACAAGCAGTCGTGATATTCCTGACAGGATTTTCATTGGCTAATTATTCGGATTGTTGAATTTAAAATTGAAAAAATTAAAGATTGGTAAGGGCCGGAGAATGCTCAGGAATTCTCTGACATCTTGATCAGGGCGAATGCTGAATAATTTATCATGTCATAATAATTTGCCTCGACGCCCTCACTGATCAGCGTTTCACCCCTGTTATCCTCTATCTGCTTTATTCTCATTAATTTCATCAGGATCAGATCGGTCATTGAACTTGTTCGCATACCCCTCCAGGCTTCTCCATAATCATGGTTCTTATCTTCCATCAGAAGTTTAGCCTTTTGTATATGTCTGTCAAAAAAGTGAAGCACTTCTTTCTCCGGCATTTCGAGATTATCGCTGTTTCCAAGCTCAAGCTGGATCAGTGCAATCACACAATAATTTATAATTCCCTTGAACTCCGTGTCAACTCCATCTTCAACTTTTTGTCGTCCTTTCTCCTCAATACTTCTGATCCTTTGGGCCTTGATAAATATCTGATCGGTGATTGAGCTCAGACGCAGAATACGCCATGCAGTTCCATAGTCCTTCATTTTCTTAAGAAAGATATCTTTGCATCCGGACATTATCCGGTCGTACTGTTCCGATGTGGGAGAAATTGACATGTATGCCTGATTAGCTGCGCTTGTCATGATAAGATTAGAAACAAGGGTATTTATTCTGCATTTGCACGAAAATATCTGAATTGATCACGGTTATCTCTTCGTCTTAACGAAGAGCAGGATAGAGTGATCGGATATGAACTTTAAGTGTATTCGGGGCATGATTATCCAACTTTCGTGATCCGTAAAACAGATTTAGAACCTTAAACAAATTCCTTATTCTTGGCGAATATACAGACTAATACATGAAGAAAAGCTTAAACTGCAACGGGAGGCTTGTGGATTTATCAACACCGGCTGTGATGGGCATACTGAATCTCACTCCTGATTCTTTCCATGATGGTGGAAAATACATTCAGAATGAGGTGTATCTGCATCATGCGGAATCTATGCTGAAAGCAGGAGCTCTTTTCATTGATATAGGTGCGCAATCTACCCGTCCTGGATCAGCACGCCTCACTGCGGAGCAGGAATGGGAAAGACTGGAAACCGCTCTTTTGAAATTGATGAAAGAATTTCCTGCGGCGAACTTTTCCATAGACACCTACCATGCGGCCGTGGCCAAAAGATCTGTCCATGCCGGTGCCGTGCTCATCAATGATATTTCCGGAGGAAGTATGGACCCGGCGATGTTCCAAACGATTGCAGAATTGCATGTTCCGTATATCATGATGCATATTCAGGGTACTCCTGAAACAATGCAACTGGCACCCGCTTATGAAGATGTGGTCACAGAGGTGATTGACTATTTCAATGAGAAGATTGGTCAACTAAATAGCCTTGGACATACGGACATCCTGATCGATCCCGGTTTCGGTTTTGGCAAAACCATCGCGCATAATTACGAACTTCTCCGCAAGATGGATTTGTTGAAAATCACCGGGAGACCTGTTGTTGCAGGTCTTTCAAGAAAGTCTATGATAACCAAAGTACTTGGCATTAGCAATATGGAAGCACTTAATGGAACAAGCGTTTTGAACACTATCGCCTTACTGAAAGGCGCCGACATTCTCAGAGTACATGATGTAAAAGAAGCCGTGCAGGCGATCTATCTGGTACGGCAACTGGGAGCTGTTTAAAACTTCCGGGCCGGATATCCGGTCTCACAGGAAATATTCTGAACTTCGAAAAACAATTACGATCATATAAAATGGATCTTTTTGACATCGGATTTCTTACCATCAGGCTGGTTGACCTCATCGACATTGGTATTGTAACCATATTACTTTATAAACTCTACAACCTCTTACGTGGAGGAGTTGCCATTAATATTTTTATTGGATTGCTCACGGTATATGCCTTATACTGGATCTGTGTGAAAGTGCTGAGTATGGAATTACTCGGAACAATCCTTGGACAATTTATCAGCCTTGGTCTTATAGCCCTCATCATAGTGTTTCAACAGGAAGTCCGCAGATTTTTAATTGTTCTGGGCACAAACAATATTCTCTCAAAAAACACATTTACGCGGCAGATTCTTCCATGGAACTGGCAGATGGCCAAAAGCACTCCTTTGAATATCGCAGCCATTGTCAAGGCATGCAGGCATATGTCAAGGACAAAGACAGGCGCTATCATTGTCATTGCCAAATCTTCCGAGTTAAAATATTATGCCAACACCGGGGAGATCATCAATTCAGAACTAACCCATGCACTCATTGAAAGTATCTTTTTTAAAAATTCACCATTGCATGATGGCTCTATTATTATTGTAAATAACATGATCAGAGCAGCACGGTGTGTACTACCGGTAACCGAAAATGTAGAACTACCCGGGCATTTGGGCATGCGGCACCGTGCGGCCATTGGTATCACGGAACAAAGCGATGCCATAGCTATCGTTGTTTCCGAAGAAACAGGAGAAATATCTGTCGCAAAGGAAGGACAAATCAAAGTGAGTGTGAGTCTTGATGAACTTGAAAGAACCTTGCATGAAGAATTCGGAGGCTGACAACCCAACTGCCTGTGCCTGAAATAAAATGTCAGGTCGCTCTAAATTCAATGTCTATGTATAGAAAATCCTCTCTTCTTGTTCAATCAACGGTTTGCAAGGCTGTCATTTCTGCTTTCAAAAAGCCTGATCAGTTCTTCATCACTTAGTCCAGCTGCAAGTTGTTCGTAAGAAGCTTTTGCGGAACTATGGAGCGGGTGTCCGGGATATTTTTCCATAAACTCTTTATATATGGATTTAGCCTTATCCTTGTCATTCATCTCCGTGTCATAGATAAAGGCCTGCATAAACAAGGCTGCTTCCCCCTGATCTGAGTCCGGATACCTCTCTCTGAGAAGGTTCAATGACTCTATCGCCTTAGTCGCCTGTCGCATACCAAGCGCCAGATCCGCGGCTTTGAATAAATAATCGGCAGAAAGACTATCCTCACTGTATTTATCGGCAAACTCCCTATATAAGTCGAAGGTTTTCAGCGCCACTGAATCGTTAAGGAGTTTCAGCGAATCACCAAAAAGGCGACTCTCGTTCGTACGGATGCTCTCCGATAACTTTTTCTTCGGATCCTGACATGATGCAAGCGCTGCTCCCGCAATCATGATGAAAATGAACAGTTTCTTTTGCATACAATTTTATCTTAGTTAGATTTTTATATCTCTTTATTTGGCCTGCATTTTCAAACACCGATTATCTCTTCACCACAGGGAACTTCATCTTGTAGTCCACCTCGACATTCCCTTTGCTGATATCCATTAATTTGCTTTTCAGCATGCGCCTTCGCAATGGAGAAATGCGGTCTGTAAAAAGAATTCCTTCAAGATGATCGTATTCATGCTGAATTATCCGAGCTGCAAGGCCTGTAAATACATTGGACCGGAAATTCCATTCCGCATCATAATAGTCAATAAAAACTTCTTCTTTTCTTTGAATATCTTCACGTATATGCGGAATACTCAGACATCCTTCATTGAATTTCCAAAGCACACCTTCTTCTGATCTTAATACCGGATTGATAAATACCTCTTTAAAATCCATCACTTCCTCTTCTTCAAATGGAGCCCCGTCCGTTATAAAAAGGCGGATAGATAACCCTATCTGTGGCGCAGCTAGCCCTACCCCTCTGCTGTGATACATGGTTGCATACATATCCTCAATGAGAGTATCCAGACGCGGATAATTTCTGTCAATTTCTTCAGCTCTCTTTTTCAGAACAGGGTCTCCGTAAGCTACTATGGGGTAAATCATATCTAAATCTGCTTAACGGGATTTCCCTTCCATCCATGTTTGCAACAGGATAACCGCGCTGGCCTGATCAATAAGATCCTTCCGCTGTCTGTCAGTTTTTTTTAATCCACTCTCACGTAAGCTGGAAATGGCCATTTTTGAACTGAACCGTTCATCGACCCTCTCCACAGGGATTTCAGGAAATTCCTTTCTAAGTTTCAGGATAAATTTTTCAATGATAGGATGTATTTCACTGGGACTATAATCCATCTGTCTTGGCTCGCCGACCACAAAACATGAAACCGATTCCGATGTAAGATAATTCCTGATAAAATCAATTACTTTATCAGCATGAACCGTTGTAAGTGCCGTCGCAATGATCTGATTGGGATCAGTAACCGCAAGACCTACCCTTTTTGTCCCATAATCAATGGCCATTATTCTTTTCATTCCGCAAAGATAATTGAAGTTTAAGGTTGGTAGTTTGAACATGGAAGTTTTTCTTTGTGGTCTAAATCATTACTATGCGGGAAATAATCGAAAAAGCCTGGGAAGACAGGACACTGCTGAAAAGCAAGGAAACACAGTCGGCCATACACGAACTCATCGAAAAACTGGATAAGGGTATTTTGCGGGTAGCAGAAAAAGATCAATCAGGCTGGAAAGTGAATGACTGGATCAAGAAAGCCGTAATCCTATATTTTCCCATACAGGAAATGAAAACCATGTCTGCCGGTCCCATGGAATTTCATGATAAGATGGCACTAAAAACAGGCTATGAGGCTCTTGGAGTCAGGGTGGTTCCACATGGAATAGCAAGGTATGGTTCCTATCTTGCAAGAGGTGTAATCCTGATGCCTTCCTATGTAAATATCGGAGCCTATGTTGACAGCGGTACGATGGTCGATACCTGGGCTACCGTAGGATCATGTGCACAAATCGGAAAGAATGTACATTTATCCGGAGGTGTTGGAATCGGAGGAGTTCTTGAACCTGTTCAGGCCGCCCCGGTAATCATAGAAGATGACTGCTTCATCGGCTCAAGATGCATCGTAGTGGAAGGAGTGCATGTAGAAAAAGAGTGTGTTCTGGGAGCAAATGTTGTCTTGACCATGTCAACAAAGATTATTGATGTTTCATCAGAGACCCCTGTTGAAATGAAAGGAAGGATCCCGGCAAGATCAGTAGTTATTCCGGGTTCCTACACAAAAAAGTTTGCTGCTGGCGAATACCAGGTACCATGCGCGCTGATTATCGGAAAGCGTAAGGAAAGTACCGATAAAAAAACGACATTAAATGATGCGTTACGTGACCATAACGTCGCGGTATGATCGATGATCAAGAAAATCCTGATTATACAAACGGCATTTCCCGGTGATGTGATTCTGGCCACCTCCGTATTGGAAAGCCTGCATCTTGCCCTTCCGGAAACAAGCATTGATCTGCTGCTAAGAGGAGGAAATGAATCACTTTTTATTGGTCACCCCTATGTGAACAAAATTCATATCTGGAATAAGAACAGAAAAAAGTTAAAAGGACTTTTAAGCCTGATACCGGCTATCCGTGCCGAAAAATACGATCTGTTGATAAACCTACAGCGATTTTTCAGTTCAGGCTTGCTTACGCTGCTTGGCGGAGCAAAGGAAACAAGAGGCTTTGATAAAAATCCCTTGTCGCTCTTTTTTACAAAGAGATATAGACACATCATCGGAGATGGAAGGCATGAAACCGAAAGGAATCATGATCTGGTGAAAGACCTCACCGGAGAAATCAAAGCATTACCTAAAATCTATCCCACAGCCACCCATCGGTCGTCTGTTTCAGCCCTTTTGCAGACTCCTTACATCTGTATTGCTCCCGGTTCCGTCTGGTTTACTAAAAAATATCCTGAGAGTAAATGGATTGATTTTATAAAGGATTACCATACAAGAAATTCAGAGCATCTGGTCTATCTGATCGGTTCGAACACCGAACATGATCTGTGTGAAAGGATCAGAAACTCTTGCGGCAGTGATTACATCCGGAATGTAGCTGGGAAATATTCTTTTCTTGAATCTGCGGCTCTCATGAAAGAGGCTAAGATGAATTACGTCAACGATTCAGCGCCGATGCATCTTGCTTCTGCGGTAAATGGGAAAACCCGGGCTGTCTTCTGTTCAACCATTCCTGCATTTGGATTCGGACCATTGTCGGATGACTCAGGTATTATTGAAACAAAAGAAAAGCTTGATTGTCGTCCCTGTGGTCTTCATGGATTGAGCAATTGTCCTCAAAGTCACTTTAAATGCGCAATGACAATTAATGTTAATCAGTTCTATGATTGAAAAGGATAGGATCAAAAGCGAAGTAAATGAGGCTCTAAAGGCTTTGAGAAGGGGTGGGATTATACTTTACCCGACCGATACTATATGGGGAATCGGTTGTGATGCCACGAACGAAGAAGCCATTCAAAGGATTCTTTCACTAAAGAAAAGACCGACTACAAAAAGTATGATCATTTTACTGGACAATCCCAACCGTCTGAATTCATACGTCAGAAATGTGCCTGAACAGGCCTGGCAGCTTATTGAATACTCGGAGAAGCCTCTGACCATAGTATATGACGGGGGTAAAAATCTCGCGCCGGGTGCGATTGCCGAAGATGGAACAGTTGCGATCCGTATAACGAAGGATGAATTTTGTCGACAACTCATTGCAGCATTTAAAAAACCGATCATTTCAACATCGGCAAACATCAGTGAAGAAGCAGCTCCGGCTGTTTACAGTCAGATAAGCGAACCAATACTTCGCGGCATGGATTATATTGTAAATTTACGGAGAGAAGAAACACGGATGGGACATGCATCCACCATTATCAGACTTAAAGAGAACGGCCAGATCAGCTTTATCAGAAAATAACGGAGATTTCTGCTGCAGGCTTAAATTTCCTGATCAAAACATGAGAAAACATCTGACAAATCCAATATTCAAATTAATTGCTCATGAGGCTCATGAAATGGGCACGGAAGCATTCGTAATCGGCGGCTTTGTAAGAGATATTTTGCTTCACCGTGAATCAAAGGATATAGATATTGTTGTTCTTGGAAGCGGAATTGATTTGGCAGAAAGGGTTGCGAAAAGACTCGGCGATAAAGTGGGTGTTAACTACTTTAAAAATTTTGGAACGGCAATGATCAGGTATGAAGACCTTGATATTGAATTTGTAGGGGCGCGAAAAGAATCTTATCGTACTGACTCCAGAAAACCTGTCGTTGAAAACGGAACGCTGGAAGATGATCAGAAGAGGCGGGATTTTACGATCAATGCCATGGCCATTCATTTAAATGAAAGCAACTATGGCGAACTTCTGGATCCCTTTGAAGGTATCTCCGACCTTAAGAATAAATGTATACGTACCCCGCAGGATCCGGATATTACCTTCTCTGATGATCCCTTAAGAATGATGAGAGCGATCAGGTTCGCATGCCAGTTAAACTTCAGTATTGGTCATCGGGAACTGGAAGCCATAGCCCGTAATAAAGACAGGCTGAAGATCGTTTCCATGGAAAGAATAACGGATGAACTGAATAAGATTATTCTCAGCCAAAAACCATCAATTGGTTTCGATCTGCTTTTCCGGACAGGGCTGTTACAGGTTTTCTTCCCACAACTTTGCCTGTTACACGGCGTTGAGTATGTGAACGGCCAGGGTCATAAAGATAATTTTTACCATACATTGCAGGTTCTCGACAATGTCAGCAGGGAAACCGGTGATCTTTGGATCAGGTGGGCAGCCTTGCTTCATGATATTGCCAAGCCCGCAACCAAAAGATTTGACCCGAAAGGCGGTTGGACATTTCACGGACATGAAGATAAAGGCGCGAGAATGGTGAAAAACATTTTCCGTACCCTGAAACTCCCGATGAATGAAAAAATGAAACTGGTTGAAAAGCTTGTGCAGCTTCATCTCCGTCCAATCGTTCTGGCACAGGACTATGTTACCGATTCTGCAATTCGCAGGTTGCTTTTCGATGCCGGAGACGATATTGATGCCCTGATGCTGCTCTGTAAGGCAGATGTCACAACCAAGAATGAATATAAGATCCGTAAATACAAGGATAATTTCAGAATAGTACAGGAAAAACTGGTTGAAGTCGAAGAGAAAGACAGGATAAGAAACTGGCAACCACCGGTATCCGGAGAGCAGATCATGAAGGTCTTCGGTCTCAGGCCGGGAAGGGAAGTTGGTCTTATAAAAAATGCGATCCGTGAAGCGATTCTCGATGGCGTTATTAAAAATGACTATGAGGAAGCCTATCATTTCATGATAAAAAAAGCGGCTGAGTTAGGCATCAGCATATCCGGTGGAAACTAAAAAGTCCTTCTGTTTTTTTTCTCTTATTTCGTAGGAATTAATATTCTTTCTACTTTTGAGTACAGCAAATCAATTGCACTATGGCCATTTACCGCTTCCGCGTTACATTCGAAGATCATGATGATGTTTCACGGGATATAGAAATTCGTCCGACCCAAACCTTCGAAGATCTGCATATCGCCATTCAGGAAGCTATCGGATTTGACGCACAGCATCAGGCGGTATTTTATCTGAGCGATACAAACTGGAAAAAAGGCAAGGAGATTACGTCCCGTGAACTGAGCGAGGAGGAGGCCGGAAAAGTTGCCAGAATGTCTAAGTCAAGGTTGTGTGATCTCATTGCCGATCCGCACCAGAAGATACTTTATCAATATGACCTGTTAAATCCCTGGCCTTTTTATATTGAACTCATTAAAATTCTTCCCAAGGAAGACATGATCGCTAACTATCCTCGTTGTGTAAAAGAAGTGAATGAAGCTCCAAAACAATACGGTAACAACGTTGCAGCAATTCCGGTTCCGGAGGATTTTGACGAAGAGCTGGCTGAAGAAGAAGGAGAAGAAAACGAAATGGAAGAGGAGATTATGGGTACTGATGCTGAAGATATTCCAGAGGGAGAGGATAGTTCCCCCGGATTTGTGGCTGGTTCGGATTCTGATGATGAGATTGAAATGGAAACTGCCGACGAGGATCTGATCGATGATGAATCGCCGGAAAACGATGAATATTGATATAGCTTTCCCGCATCTTCGTCAGCCGTATTTTCTATGACCTTGCCGGCTTTGATCGTTATTGCGGGACCAACAGCCAGCGGCAAATCTTCATTGGCGCTGGAAGTGGCAAAGCATTTTGGCACGGAAATTCTCAGCGCTGATTCACGGCAATTCTACAAAAAGCTGAATATCGGTACAGCCAAACCTACCGCTCCGGAACTCCTTAACATCAGACATCACTTTATTGATTCTCTTGACCCGGAAGAATCATATAATGCTTCCGATTATGAAAAAGATGCATTAAAGGTCCTGGAGAAAATTTTTTCCGTCCGGAAAGTCGCAGTCATGGCAGGCGGAAGTGGTCTGTATATCCGTGCCGTTTGTGAAGGTATTGATGAGGCTCCGGCAAGAAATGAAGAAATCCGTAAAGTACTTTTAAAGCTTCAGCGATCGCAAGGTCTGACCGCCCTTCAGGATTTATTAAAACAACTTGATCCCGAATATCACTCTGTGGTTGATCTCAAAAACAGTCGAAGGGTGATAAGAGCACTGGAAGTATGTATGGAAACAGGAAAAAAGTTTTCAGAAATACGTTCATCAAGCCATGCGAAAAGGGAATTTCGCATCATCAGAATCGGACTAATGCCTGATCGTCAGGAACTGTATTCCAGAATTAATGTGAGAGTTGATGAAATGATCAAACAGGGGCTGGTTGAAGAGGCCCGCTCCCTGATAGGCTTCAAACACCTGAATTCACTGAACACAGTAGGCTATAAGGAACTCTTCTCATATTTCGAAGGAAAAACTTCACTTGAAGAAGCCATAGAGCAGATCAAACAGAATACAAGAAATTATGCAAAGAGGCAAATGACCTGGTTCAGAAAAGAGAAGGATATTCAGTGGTTTGGCCGGGCTGAACCGAAAAAGATCATTCAATGGCTGGAAGAGAAAATCAATTCCCCTTCCAACCGTTTGACCGAATGAATGGATCAGTTGCTTGCTTCAGGCAACAAAACGAATCTTGCATAGTTATCTGTCACCAGATACTTGTTTGCAAAAAGTTTCAGGTCTTCCGCCTTAAGTCCATTTACCCAATCCGTATATGCTTTAAGCTCCAGGATATTCTCTCCGTTTTGATTGGAAGAACTGATTGCATTCATCCAAAATTGATTCTCTTTAAGTCCTGATTCCCTCTCACGCAAAGCAGTCTCCTTTATCTTAATGAGGTTCTTCTCATCACAAACCTCTTCCTTAACCTCTTTGATGACAGCCCAAACCGCATCAATAAGCATCTCAACGTTATCAGGCGAACATCCGAAGTAAACCGATGTCTCCAGGTTTTCAAATGGGAAATGTTTCGGATTTGAAAAACAACTCACCCCATATACCCCACTCTTGTCCTCTCTTAAGGTTTCGCGAAGCCGGATATTCAGAAGTTTAGAGAGAGCAAGGACCTCATTTCTGTTATTTCGGTTAAATTCAAATGGACTATTGAATCTCAGCAACACAGCGGCTTTCGGCTCTACACCTTTTCTGACAACCTTCTCGATCTTCCCTTTTGGATATGAATATCCTGAACTTTTCCAGGTCTCCTTTTTATTCAGTGAAGGCAGGCTGCCAAGATATTTTTCAACCAAGGGTTTGAATTCTTCGGGTTTTATACTGCCAACAAACACAAAAGTGAATCCTGATGCATCTGCAAACCTCTCTTTGTAAATCGAATAGGCCTTATCAAGGTCAATTCTGGCCAGTAATGCAGGAGTTTTAGGCTGACTGCGAGGGTTATATCCTGACATCAGATAACTAACAGTATCCGAAAATACCGACTGAGGATCGGAACTTCTGTTTTGTAAAATGCCCTTTTGTTTTTCAATGTATGACTGGAAAGCTTCAGAATCTTTCCTGGGATCAGTAAAATACTTATAGGTCAACTGCAACAGAGTTTCAAGGTCTTTTGGCGCACAGCTTCCATTGAAACCCTGTTGCAGTTCACTGATATAAGGTGTGAGGCTTATCATTTTACCGGTCAACAGTTTTTCAAGCGCTGTGGCATTGAACTCCCCCACCCCGCTTTCATCCATGATACGATCGGCGGAAGATGCTGACCAGAAATCATCCGGCGAATAAAGCGACCAACCACCCCATGAATAGGCTGTCATCAGTATTTCGTCATTTTTGAAATCAGTAGGTTTAAAAATCACCCTGAGGCCATTCTCAAGGGTCCAGATCTGGATTGAATATTCATCAATCGAAGTACTTTGAGCAACCTTCGATCCTTTCAGCGTTTCTGAGATGAGGGGTTTATCAGGTACTTCATCCTTATAGGCGCTGATGTCGAGTTTTGAAGCGTTAGAAATAATCTCTTTAATTCTTGCTTCTGCAGGCATCATGGTGCCTGGTTTATCCGGAGCTGTTATAATGGCGACACAATTTTCACCTGTGGTAATCCAGGTTGAAGCAAAAGCGTTGACCTCGGCGAGTGTGATTCCATCAAGATATTTCTTATAAATCTCCATTTCAAATTCAATACCGGGAAATGGTTCTTCCTCCAGATAGTTACTAACATATTCTCTGGCAAAATTTCTTGACTCGGTTTTATCTCTCTCATTAAATGCTTTCTCCATACGGCTCATTGCTTCAGCTTTCTGTCTTTTCAATTCGGATTCAGTAAAACCAAACCTTCTGACTCTTTCATTCTCCCGAACTAATGTCTCCAGGGCTCTCTCTATACCGTCTTCCTTACATGCGGCCACTGAATAGTAGGCAAACTTTGTTCTGACCAGATCCCCATAGCCGCTACCGGAAAACATGAACGGAGGGTCCGCGGATCTCTGCAATTCAGCATTCCGGGCATCCATCATCTGAGAGAATAATCCCTGGGCTATTCCACGCCTGTAATCTGCCACAGTACGATGAATCTCCCTGGGTTGCTTATAAAACAATTGTACCATTCCGTAAACCGCCTCCTTGTCAGTGGCAGTTGCAACCAATACTTCCTTATTATCTCCTACCTCATAGCTGACCACTTTCCTGGGATTCGGATGCGGTTTTACACTCGCAAATTGCTTCCTGATCATTGCTTCCATTTTATCCGGATCAAAATCTCCAACGGCAACAATAGCCATATTTCCGGGGTGATACCAGTCCTTATAATAGCTTTCGAGTGTAGATCGATTACAGGTTTCAATGATTTCCTTTTTACCTATTGGAAGCCTGACAGCATACCTTGAATCCATAAAAATCGCCGGCCAGTATTTCCTTCTCATCCTTTCATCAGCTCCTTGTCCCAGCCTCCATTCTTCCACTACTACTCCACGCTCCTTTTCAACTTCAAGAGAATCAAAAAGCAGGTTATGACACCATTCCTCAAGGATCTGAAGTCCTTTATCAACAATTTCCGGCTTATCCGTAGGCAGTTGTATCATGTAAACAGTCTCATCAAAACTGGTATAGGCATTCAGATGCGCTCCGAACTTGGTCCCGACCGATTCCAGGTAATCCACGATCTCGTTCTTTTTAAAATTCTTTGTTCCATTGAAAGCCATATGCTCGACAAAATGGGCAAGACCTTGCTGGTCATCATTCTCTGCGGTGGATCCGGCATTAACCGCGATCCTGAATTCGGCACGCTGCTCCGGCTTAGCGTTCTTCCGGATATAATATTTCATCCCATTGGGTAAATAACCGGTTCTTACCGCGGGATCTGCAGGTAAGTTGCTGTTCAGTTCAAGTTGGGCATTGGCAGAAAGTATACCTGCCATAAAGAACAAGGCGATAAAGATCTTTTTCATGTTGAATTGGAATAGGAATTTATTGATAAAGAATTTTAGGTGCAACAAGATAAATATTTCCTTCTTATCAATGCGATTGAAATATCATTTAATACAAGGGCCCCTGATAGTGGTTTTTAGAGGTGTCCATAAATTACTATTTTACGCCATATATTACTACCGAAACCGTGTATAAACAACAGTCAATCTTAAGAAAATGTTAAAAACCCTGTTCTACTTCATAGTTCTCAGTTTGTTGTCCCACCCTGTTTTTGCCATTACAGACAGTTCACTGTATTATGAGACACCTGCATATCCGGAACTGATAGAAAGATATAAGCAACTTGACAAAGACAGTAAGTATGCGCGTCTTATTCCTTGTGGCGAAACTGACGGTGGATATACAATGCATCTTTTTGTTATTACGAAAAGTGAATTGTTCAATCCGAAAACCCTGCATGAATCCGGAGTCACCGTACTCATGATCAATAACGGCATTCATCCGGGAGAACCGGATGGTATCAATGCAAGTTTACTCCTTTCCGAAAGACTTCTGGCGGATGATGGGAAACTGATTCCTGATGACGTAGCAATATGTATTATTCCGGTAATGAATATCGAAGGTGCCATTGACAGGAATTGCTGCAGCCGGGTAAGTCAAAACGGACCTCCACTGTATGGTTTCCGCGCCAATGGACTTTACCTTGACCTTAATCGTGATTTTATCAAAGCTGATTCCTACAATACACGTTCATGGTTAAAGGTCTTCCGGCAATGGGACCCTCATGTGCTGATGGATACTCACGTCAGTGACGGAGCGGACTATCAGTACACGATGACACTTATTGCCACGCAACACAACAAACTATATCCGGAACAGGGGGAATATCTGAACAACAAGCTAGCACCCATGCTATACCAGAAAATGAAAAAACGCGGAGAGGAAATGGGGCCGTATGTCGAAACAGCAGAATGGAGCCTTCCTCCGGACAGCGGAATCTATGCTTTTCTTGAAACACCCCGTTACTCAACAGGCTATGTCGCACTCTTCAATACCATAGGCTTCATCAGTGAGTCACACATGTTAAAACCATTTAAAGTCAGGGTTATCGCAACACTTCACTTACTTGAATCCCTGCTTGAATTATGCAATGAGAATCATGAAGAAATCAACAAGAAAAAATCACTGGCCAGAAAAACCAATCAATACACGACTCACTTTGCGGTGAATTGGAAACCCGATAAAAGCAAGGCGGGGAAAATCAATTTTAAAGGATATGAGCATGGATATAAAACAAGCAAGGTAACAGGCCTCAAAGCATTGTACTACGACAAGGAAAAACCATTTGAAAGAAAGATTCCTTATTACGGAGAATATTTTCCCACCGATACAATTGTCGCCCCGCTCTATTATGTTATACCCCAGTCATGGAAGCGTGTAATGCAAAACCTGCACAATAATAACATAAGAATGATTCAGTCTGATATGGATAGTATGACGTTGGTGGAGGTCTATTACATTGATGATTATAAAACGACAGAGAATGCATATGAAGGTCACTACCTCCATTACGATACGAAGGTCCGCCTGACAACGGATACAGTGAATATCCGGAAAGGTGATTACCTGGTACCTGTTTTCCAGGAAGGAAGCCGCTATATTATTGAAACTCTGGAACCGATTTGTACAGACAGCTACTTTAACTGGGGATTCTTTGATGCGATTCTTCAGCAAAAGGAATGGTACTCCGGCTTTGCCTTTGAAGAAACGGCGGCGACCGTTCTTGAAGAGGACCCTGACTTAGCCTTACGATTTAATGAGCTGAAGAAAAACGATCCGGCATTTTCCAGCAGTTCATTTTCCCAGCTATATTATATATACAGGAATTCAAAGTACTTTGAAAAAGGTTACAGGCGTTATCCTGTATACAGGATAGGTAATATGCCGGTTATGAACTGATTTGAGAACATAAAAAAAGCGTGAATAATTTTCACGCTTTTCAATATCATCCATTACACTCTTAACTTGCCGTGTCGCCAAGGTGATTGTAAAGCTGGTTTATCTGCGATGAAAGTTCCCTTATGAGTTGCAATTCATGTTCACTCAATCGACTGTAATCACGACTTATAGTACTGTTTCCGGTTTGACGTTTGACAATCGGATAGTTGACTTCTTCCGCCAGGAGATGAGATAGCAAGCCATTATAGTATTTTTGTCTTTCGGGCGGTCCAAGTCTTTGTATCAGTGATTGAATACTCTTGACATGCCTGTCAATTTCTGTTTCGATCTGCTTTCGGTCCTGCTCTATCGTAATCACCTTCATGACGCGCGTGGAGTGTGTTTCACCGTTGTTGATTTTTCCTTTTTGCATGGCTTTCTTTTTCTTAGCAATATAACTTGCCCGTATGCAAAGAGTTTAATCTTTTAATCCCGGTTCTTACACAATTATAGGCGCGGCTATAAGCACAGAATCCTTGGCTTTTTTCACTTTTGGCCAGATGAACCGGAAATCAGAACCCGACTTACCATCCGATTCAACCCAAATCTTACCTCCCTGGTCCTCAATTATTTTTTTAACGATGGCCAGACCCACACCGGTACTTTCCACATCATCTCTCCTGTTCAGCGTCTGGAAGATGATAAATATCTTTTCATGATACTGAGGTTCTATACCCGGACCATTATCTTTTACTGAGAACTCCCATCCATCCGTCTTTTCAGTAACTGAGATATCTATACTGATCGCAGGTTTATCATTGTATTTGATGGCATTTCCAATCAGGTTTGAAAAGACTTGCTGTAACCTGGTTTTATCGCTGATCATTTCAGGCATATTTTCGCTGATCGACACATGAACATTTTCCGGCTTCCCGATAAAATCAAGTGTCTCTTCTATCAGGTCCCTGGTTACAATTTTCACATCTTCACCTGTACGTTCATCCGCCCTGGAATAATCAAGAATTGCATTGATCAGATCTTCCATCCTTTTCACCCTCTGCTTGATCATATTAAAATGCGTTCTTGCTTCCGGCACCAGGGTATCACCGGCATCTTCTTCGATCCATCCTGTAAGATTTCCGATTGCCCTCAATGGAGCTTTAAGATCATGAGAAACTATGGATGCAAACTTGTCCAACTCACGGTTGGTTCTTTCAAGATGAACCGTGTATTCCTGGAGTTTTCGGTTACTTATCTCAAGCTGATCTTTCTGGAGTGTAATTCTCTCGATGATGACGTTCTTTCCGCTATGCAGATAATTACTTTGCGCTGCTACAAGGAACAAGGCAAGGATAAAAGTGGCGAGAGCATCCTGCCTGATCAGATGTATATCATTTTGAAACAGATCATAGGAAGTCCATGTCGTGAATTCGGTAGCATAGAACAACATACCGACACTCATAATGGCCATTACTGTAAACCACTTTCCCGCTTTAGTTCCCAATAACATGAATGCCGTCATCAGGATCACACACAAATACATGGTTCCTGAGTTCAGTACTCCACCGGCATTGTAAGCCTGAATATGAACGACCAGAAAACCGGCAAATACACTAATCATATAAGCAATGGGCAGCTTATCGGTACGGTTCACCAGAATGAAATTCACAAGAATGACAAATGCCAGGGTGAACAGGATCACAGTCAGCACCTGAACACTCTGGAACGGCGCCTGGATCTGCAATGCAGTGGCTACGCTGGCAATGAAAGCTGTATATGAGTAAATCCTGAAGAGGGTAAACCTCTGCCTCGACATCAGGTCTTCATAAGGAATGCTCTCATAGAAATTTTTCCTGAATAGGAAACGAAAGAAATTTTTCATGGCTTCCGGTTTTAAAGCATTCTGCTTACGCCTTTTATCCCCATTTGATACCGAAGTGTAAGAAAGTGACACATTTTAGCATGAATAAACAAATGAACCGGTAAATTGAAGCGTATTCAAAAAAATACAGGTCCGCTATCAGCTTCCTAATACTCTTTAAGACAGAAAAACTTAGCTGAAACCCTGTCCATACTCATTCGTACAACTAGCATTAATTCAAAAAATCATGGAAAAAGTGGTCAATATACTACTGGTTGATGATGACGAAGTGGATTGCATGAACGTGCAGAGGGCCTTTAAGAAAAGTAATATTTCCAATCCTCTCACAATTGCACATAACGGTGTTGAAGCGCTCGATATGTTACGTGGAACCAATGGAGCGCAAAAAATCACCCCGACACCTCGTATCATCCTGTTGGACATCAATATGCCCAAGATGAATGGCCTGGAATTTCTCAAGGAGTTGAGGGCTGACAAAGACCTTCACACGATCAGTGTCTTTGTGATGACCACATCCAATGATGACAAGGACAGGTTTGAAGCTTACAATTACAATGTGGCCGGCTATATCCTGAAACCAATCTCCTTTGAAAACTTCGTCACCGCCGTCTCGATTCTGAACAACTTCTGGCAACTCTGCGAACAGCCATGAAAAGAAGCAATAGATAAAAATAAAAAAGCCCGTTTCCACGGGCTTTTTTATTGAAATATACAGGTAAATCAGGCAACCAGTTTAAAGTGTTTGAAGATTTCAGACATACTGGACTGGGAATCGGCTAGTGCCTGAGGCAACTGGACGGAAATCTCAGTAAGCAAATTTTCTATATCTTCAAAGGTATTCAACCTGTTCAGAGGAATTCTTAATCCGGTATTGTTGTAGGACACACTGGGAAAGACACTCAGGTTGAAATAATATCCCTGGTTCATCATTCTGCGAACCATGTTATAACCCACGTCAGGTTTCCCAACACCTATAAATCCAATAGGTGAAAGTGTTTCATTGATGAGTGGCAACCCGAGTTTTTTAGCAGTGCTGTTGAAGAACTCAATCTTGGTCCTTAACTCATCCTGCAAGGTATAAATCTCGTTACTCAAATGGATCTTAGCCGCTTCGATGGTCGCACCCAGGATCATCGGAGGCATTTGAATGGAAAAGATGAACGCTTTGCTGGTGTTCTTTATCAGGTTGAATGTGGATTCTTCAGGATAGATCAACAGACCGCCGGCGGTACCGAAAGCCTTTGTCAATCCTGTGGTGAGATACAATCGGGGATGATAATTACCCTGACTTAATACATAACCGGCTCCATGTGGTCCTGCCCAGCTCATACCGTGAATATCATCAATGTATAAATGAAGTTGTTCATACTGATCTGCCATTTTGAACAGATCTTTTACCGGCGCAAAATCACCCTGCATTGAGTAAACTCCGTCCGCCATATACCAGATCTTTTGGTAATTATTTCTGAGCGCTTTGATTCTGCTTTCCAGCATATCAAGACGGTTATGACGGATAACTTCAACATGAATATCACGGTTCTTGAGCAACTGAACGGCAGTTTGTACACTGTCATGCACTTGCGAATCCATGATTACCGCGTCATCATTACCAACAATGATCGGAATATTGGACATATGTCCAAGCGTGAGAGACTGCAAAAGCAGCAAGGGCTTGTCGTTAAATATCCTTCTTAACAATTCTTCGGATTCCTGATAGTAGGAAGATGAAACATAGGCTCTGGAAGAAGAGAACTGGGTTCCATATTTATTGATCGCATCTATTGCGCCTTGCTTTAGTCGGGGATCATGCTCCAGACCAAGATAGCCGCAAGACCCAAAATACAGGAGTTTGTTGCCACGTATGGTAATATGCCGTCCATCCAGGGAAATGTCCTCGGTATTTGTGTGAACAATGCCCAGTTTGGCGGCAATTGAGGCAACCTGATTGACTATCTCAATCACCATTTCGTGCTTACTTTTTAATTCTGACATAACGGGGTTTTGGGGTTCACTGCAGATGCAGCATTTGGTTTTGTTTAGGCGTTGTGAATACGCAGGTATGAATACGCAAAAACCTTAGGCAAAGTTAGTCCTGTTAAAAAAAAAGGCTGTTAACGTCTCCTTTAGTTATGAGCAGGTTTTTCAACAAAAAAAATCAGCCTTCATCAAGGTGATAAAGGCTGATTTTCAATCTAAACACATATTTTCTACCTCACGAGGCTGACATGACCTATCCTGGTTTCACGCTTATTATTTACGTCAACAGTCGAAACCCGGTATACATAAACGTCTGCCTGAACCGGATCACCTTCTACCACTCCATCCCAACCACCTTCCAGGTTATTCCACTCATAAACCTTTAATCCCCAACGATCAAAAATCTGAGCTTCAAGGGTGACGACATTGGTGGTGTAAATGCGGAACTGATCATTCCTCTTGTCTCCGTTTGGAGTAAAGGCGTTCGGTATGTAAATCGTGGAGGTAGGTCTTATTTCAACCCTGCTGAGAATTGAATCCACGCAACCATTAAAATCAATGGCAATGAGCTGAACATCATATACACCAATTCCCGGATACATATGGCTGGGCGAATAATCCTGTGAAGTAGTTCCGTCACCAAAATTCCAATAGTAAAATGCCTGTGATCCTGTCTGGTTATTGAAATTCACAAGCGGATAGAGATCGCTGGCTTCACTGTCCGTACTGGAAAAGAGAGCGTCCGGTGCATCATAGATCTGCAAGGCATTAGGACGGGAAAGTGTCGTGGCACAACCGCTGTCAGTGACAACCGTAAGTGCAACCTCATACCAACCTGGTGAAGAATACAGATGAACAGGACTCTGATCAACAGAGGTTGAACCATCTCCGAAACTCCATAAATACTGCACAATCGAACCGGTTACGGGATAAGAAAGGTCTGTGAGTTGTATCGGATACCCTTCACAATCGTTTTCTGTACTAAAGTCTGCCACCGGTCTTGGTATAATCCTGATCACACCATCGATACTGTCCCTGCACCCATGGTTACTTGCAATGAGCAGGTTAACCGGATAATGGCCAGGATCATCATAAGTGTGTGAAGGACTCTGCACCATTCCTGATTCACCATCACCAAAGGTCCAATACCATGAATTGATAAATCCATCAGCTACAGTACTTCTGTCATTGAAAACCGCGGCATTATCTTCGCAGGCAGGGTTGAAGACAAAGTCCGCAGAAGGAATGGCATACACATTGACCACTCTTGTGATCTGATCGTTACAGCCATTGGAAGAAGTAACATTCAGTACTGCAAGATAACTACCGTATCCGGTATAAAGGTGACTGGGTGATGCCTGTCCGGACGGTGTGCCGTCTCCCAAATCCCATGAATAGGTAAGCGGTGAGGCATCGGCGATAGTTGAAGTATTGGTAAACTGTATGGGAATTCCTTCACAAACATTCGTGTTCGTGAATGAAGCCACCGGTTCTGCCCAAATTGTAAGGGTATTTGTGGTTGTATCTTTACATCCCTTATCGGTCGTAACAATAAGGTTTACAGGATAGGTACCCGGAATGTTATAAGCAAGGGCAGGATTCTGGACTGTGCTTTGAACTCCATTTCCAAGATCCCATTCCCATCCACTGATACTTCCGGAACTGATGGATGACAAATCCGTAAAACTCACGTTTGAATACTGGCAAACCGGGCCGGTACTGCTGAATGAAGATACAGGAAGCGGATTAACCCTCACAAGCACTTCATCGGAATCTTCACAACCGTACACATTAACAACCCTTACTGTATAGGTAGATGTAGCTCCGGGACTGATCGTGTAATTAGCCGTATTAACATTTCCCGGGGTCCAGGTATAATCACCGATCCCGGTGGCTACCAGCGTGGTTGATTCTCCGAAACAAATATCCCTGTCGATACCTGCATTGGCAGCTGGAACGGGATTAACTATGACCTGAGCCTCGTCAGTATTGACACATCCGTTCGCGTCAGTAACCTGGAGTGTATAGAGCGTAGTTGAGGCAGGACTGACGGTTATGGAAGCGGTGTTCATACCGCCTGGAGTCCACAGGTACTGTGTGCCGCCGGATCCCGTGAGGGTCGCACTGAAACCGGGACAGATATCATCATCATTGCCCGCATTAGCTACCGGAAGCGGGTTAATGTTTATGGCATTCACGATCGTATCAAGACAACCGGCATCGGAGGCTACCGTTAAACTGACATTGTAAGCGCCGGAGGTGGTATAACTCTTGGATGGATTCTGAACATTGGCCGACTGTCCGTCACCAAACAACCATGTCCAGTTACTGATTGAACCAGAGGTAATATTGGAAGCATCACTGAAATTAACCGATGCATTTACACAAGCTGGCGCTGTACTGCTGAAAGATGCGACAGGTAATGGATTCACCACAATTTCAACCTGATCTATTCCTGCACAACCGATACCATCGCTAACGGTTACTGTATAGGTCGTTGTATTGGCGGGTGCCACCCTGATTGAACTGGTAAGGTATCCGCCTGGATTCCATACATAATTTCCACCTCCCGCGATGGCTGTAATGGTTATCGAATCGCCTTTACAGATGTCAGTATCATCCCCTGCGCTTACCTGGGGCATTGGGTTAACATTTACCCGGAGAATATCTGTGTTCGAACATCCTTGTATATCAGTTGCCCTCACGGTATAATCAGTCGTAGACACGGGAGAAACGCTGACGGATTGCCCTGCAAGATTTCCCGGATTCCATAAATAAGTTCCTCCGGCACCGGCACCGTCACCATTCAGGATGGCTGTTGTCCCTTCACAAATCGTTGTATCAGAACCTGCAAGAGCTACCGGTAAGGGATTTACAATAACATCCAGAACATCCGAATCCTGACAGTTATTATTGTCTATAACGGTCAACGAATAAGAAGTTGTTGAAAGAGGAGAAACGATTATGGATTGCGTATTCCCTCCCGGAGTCCACGCATAGGAGTTGAATCCTGCAGGACCGCTGAGGGTAGTTTGGTCACCGGAGCAAATACTGACATCGGAAAGCGTGATGGAAGGATTAGCATTTACCACCACATTTTGCACAACTGTATTGGAACAACCTGCCGCATTGGTAACTTCCAGGCTTACAGAATAGGTGCCTGGTGCAGAAAAGCTGTGATTGGGATTTTGACTATTAGAAGTATTGCTTGCACCGCTGGCCGGATCACCAAAATTCCATAGCCATGAAACCGGTGCACCGGCACTAAGATCGTTGAAGGCACTGACAGTTCCTTCACAAACAGCCGGAGCCGTAAATGACGCGCTTGGAATATTGGTATTCACCGTTACCTGCTGAGACATCACACCGGAACATCCGGAGCCATTATCAACCGTGAGGGTAACTGTATAGGTACCATTTGCCGGGAAGGTATGAGTGGGATTTTGCTGGTTGCTGGTAGTCATATCTCCAAAATCCCATTGCCAGGAACTGGCGCCTCCTGCACTAAGATCAGTAAAAGGTACCGTTAATCCGCTGCAACTGGTGGTAAAACTAAAGTTCGCCGTTGGCGCACCGGCATAAAATACACTCACGGTATCTGTATCCTTGCATGCCATAGTTCCGGCACTGACTTCAAGGTAATAAGTGCCGGACCCAACGGTCACAGACTGACTGTTGACATCGGCCGGGAGCCAGGGGTTCTGGAGCCATTTGTAGGTATAGGTCCCTCCACACCCTGATTCAGCATCACCATTCAAGGTAGTTGTCGTTCCACAAGGTATCGTTTGATCCGGCCCGGCATCCGCCTCTACCCCGCATACGGTAAAACAGAAAGAATATACCTGCTGTCCCAGATAGGGACAGTGATTGTCCTTGACAGTGACTGTCATACAATGTGGTGTAGTAGAAATATCTGCGATTGTAGGTGTCCAGTTGAACACACCTGAATCCCTTCTGCCTCCGAAAGTGGTGAAAGTTGCATTTGGAATACCATAATCCCAGGTAAGATAGGTTGTGTCTGTCACATCCGGATCAATGGTCCTGACCCAGAAAGAAAAAGGCACATTAGCGCAAATGGTTTTGGTAAAGAAGGGCATACCATCCATACCTGTCATACTTGGGAGTACATTGAGACAATTATTAACGGTCAGCTGGATGTCCCTTTCAACTTGTCCGATAAGGACTCCGTTTCTGTACTCACTCACAAGAACAGCAAAGACCGTAACATCAGCCTGAGTAGGAACCATACAAATGTCACCGGAAACGGAATTGAAAATAACGGGAGGTGCAGAAATGACCGGCTGCTGAGGCGAGTAAGCTGCATCATATGTAATTGGAGTTCCGGCTGCCGATAAAGGAGTGATCAACTGGTATGTGATCGAATCGCCATCTGCATCCGTTGCCCCATGATTAAAGCAAAATCTCTGACCAACACAGGCGAAAGGAACGGGATTGTTACTGAAGGTAGGTGAATTATTACATGGGGCATCCAGGTTATTCAGAAGGGTATATACATAGAGGTTATATGAGGCCGCTCCAGGAACGGTCGTTATCGCGGTGTTTCTGCAACATTCGCCATAACTGAATTCCCAGTCGGCACAAGGACCCGGCAATGTAACTATTCCCGTGTAAATCCATTCCTGAATTCCGGTATACGTTCCTCCATTACAGGTTGTAAGCGCAGTGGGACATGTCGCAGAAATCAATGTGGGACTTGAAGGGGTAGGATTGAGGGTTACGCTTCCACCCGGAAAACAGGAAGATGTGTAGTCGACCGACACACTTGTAGGAGCATCAATTCCATCACAATCCCTGTAGAATGAATAGGTAATTCTGAACTGGTTTGGTCCAATACATTCATAGGTGAGATCTGCACCCATGGCATGACTGGCTTTGACTTCACCGTTTTGAATCAGGATTAGTGAAAAGAGGATCAAAGTCAACCTTATTGTGGCCGAAAAGAAATTTCTCATAATACCTTTTGTTTGGTTTTGGTTAATGGTCTGAAAGATCAAAGACACCATGGCGAATTTAATCTTATAGCCAATAAAAATACTCAATTCAATCCTTAAAAACCAGCATTTTAACAAGAAAACAGATGATTTTTTTCAACAGGCCGGGGTTTGGGTGAATGGCGGGTTTTCATAGGTGAACAGTTAAAAAACTACAGCGAAACCAACTTATACCATTTCGTAAACCCGCATAAATGCAACCAACCGGATATCAACAACCCGAATCCTTAAATTTTCATTCCCGGAAATTCATCGGTCCAGCAAGGGGGAGATCGGCTTACCCGTTGTGGCATTAGGGAATTCAATATTCAACAGCAGAGAAATTGTCGGCGCGATATCGGGAATAACAACCGGAACACTGGTTGCCCCCCTTTCAATTCCCTTTCCAAAAAATATGAGTGGTACATGGGTATCGTAACTATAAGGGGCGCCATGGCTTGTACCGGTTTTACGATACCAGGATAACCAGGCAGGACGATATTGTATAAGCACATCACCGCTGCGGTTGGTATTATATCCGTTCAGAAAATACTCCTGATGAAGTTGCCTGCTTTGATCGCTCTTAAAATCGCTTGCAGGAATCGCTGTGACTACACCGTACAAGCGCGATATATACTCCGCACATTTCTGTTCAACTACTGAAAGATTGAGACCTTTCTTTCGTATATACTCACGGTCAAGATACACGGAGCTTGAGGAAACATCGAGTAAAAATTTTGATTCGAACTCATTTTTTAAAAATGCTCTTATGGAGTCCGAAATTCCGTGTTCATGAATAAATTCACCGGGTATTTTATGGTCATGAAGGAATTCGGGGTTATGTGCTGCACCATGATCCGAAGTCAGAAAAAGCAGGTAATTTTCTTTTCCCTGATAAGTATCCAGAAAATTCAGGAAATTTTCCAATTCCCTGTCGAGTCTCAGATAAGTATCTTCCACCTCCACGGAATTGATTCCGAACATATGGCCTATGTAATCGGGTGAAGAAAAACTGACGGTCAGAATATCCGGAACTTCTCCTTTTCCAAGATTTTCAGCAACGATCAATGCCTCCGCAAACAGTCGTGTATAGGTATTTCCCGCAGGAGTTTTTCTGATCAGCTCTGATTCAACTTCTTTGAGCGAAGGAAGGTCATAAGGAAAGACCGGTTTCTTCAGTCCTTTGAACAGGCCTTCGTATGGTGTATCGTCAGGTCCGCTGGAAGTATAGGTGCTGACAGGGAAAAGAGTGTTCCATGGAAAGGAGAGTAAAGAGTCGTTCACTTTTCTTGCATTAAAATCTATAACCCACTGAGGCAGCGTCTCGAGGTAATAGGTGCTGCTCACCCAGTTATTCAGATACGGATCATGCCAATAAGCCGCATCAGCGGAATGTCCCGCAGGCAATATCGCTCCGCGGTCCTTTAATCCGATTCCGAATACCTTTGACCGGAAATTATTGCTCATTTTCAATTCATCACAGAAGGTAGTGCTGAACAAATTTCTTGGTGACATTTTACCAGATATTGAGGTTGTGCCTACAGGCTTTACCGTACTGTCACTGACACAATACATTGCTGCTTTACTGTTTCTGTCATACCAGTCATTACCTATGATTCCATGAACTGAAGGAGTGGCACCGGTGAAAATACTGGCATGTCCGGGAGCGGTATGTGTCGGAACATAATTGAAATTGGTATTACGGCAAGAGAAACCATCCTTCAGCAATCGTTTGAATCCACCTTCCGTATAGCGCTCTGCATACCGGTATAAATAGTCAAACCTCATCTGATCTACCACGATGGCAATCACCAGCCTGGGAGCCTGCTCAGCCTCAGTCTTCATTTTACCCTGTGAAACAGCACTCTTACTACCGGACAATAGAATGGCTCCGATTACCAAAAGATATTTTAAATTCATCATCATAGACTTTATTCAATACTGTTTCCTGCAAAGCTTCCCATGGTAATTTATACTGAGAATCATATTCGTGATTGGCACTCTCCCAGCGTTATGTGTCAGGGATATGTTCGCCGGCCCGCTTCAATCGGCGGAATGTCTCAATTCCTTGTATTTTATATAGGCAAATGCACAGACATAACCTGATGACAAACCCACCAATGCCCCACCTATAATATCGCCCGGATAGTGAACTCCGAGATAAATCCTGCTATAAGAATGAAGGCATGCCCAAAATACTAAATAATACCTGAACTTCCATCTGGCACCTTTCATGAGTGTTAACATGAATGCACATAATGCAAATGCATTTGAAGCATGGGATGAGACAAAACCGTACAAGCCGCCACAGTGCCCATATACAGTATGCACCAGGCCGCTTAAGGATGCTTCGTGACAAGGTCTGGGGCGCATGACAAGATTCTTTAATACCGTTGAAGCCAGCTGATCGCTGATCGTTATGGCAAGCGCGACGGAAATCAGTAATACAAAAAAATCCTTTCTTTCCCTGGTGAAGAGGTACCAGGCAAGGTATGTATACAAGGGAATCCATATATATTTATTGCTGATCCAGAAAAAGAGGAAGTCAGATACAGGATGATGCAACCCATTCAGGAATAAAAAAAGTGCAGTGTCAATATCATTCAGGAAATGCATCCGTTGGCATATTACTTGTTCAACTCTTTCCACAACACATCCTTCAATTCATCAAGACCCTGATGGGCTGCCGAAGAAATGAAAATGACAGGGAGATCCTTTGGCACTTCCTTTTTCATTTCACCAATAAGTTCCTTGTCCAGCATATCGCACTTGGTAATGGCAAGAACCCGTGACTTATCCAGTAATTCCGGATTGAACTGCTTAAGTTCATTCAGCAGAATCTTGTATTCTTCACGAATATCTTTACTGTCACAGGGTATCAAAAAAAGCAGGATCGAATTGCGTTCAATATGCCTGAGAAACCTCAGACCAAGACCTTTACCCAAATGAGCGCCTTCAATAATACCCGGGATATCAGCCATCACAAATGACCTGCCTTCCCTGTAGGCTACCATCCCAAGGTTTGGTACAAGTGTGGTGAATGGATAATCCGCTATCTCGGGTTTCGCGGCGCTCAGCACTGAAAGCAAAGTGGATTTACCGGCATTCGGAAAACCAACCAGTCCGACATCGGCAAGTAATTTCAACTCAAGTATTTTCCATTCCTCAATACCGGGCTCACCGGGCTGCGCGAAACGCGGGGTTTGCAATGTTGCCGATTTAAAGAAATTATTTCCCTTACCTCCTCTTCCACCCGCAGCAAGAATCACTTCCTGTCTATCTTCGGTGATCTCAAAGAGTGTTTCACCGGTTTCCGCATCTTTAGCAACGGTTCCCAGCGGAACTTCCAGGATCTCATCCTTTCCTTCCCGTCCCGTCTTCAATGCACCTGATCCATTTTGTCCCGGTTCTGCAATAACATGTTTGCGATACTTCAGGTGCAACAAGGTCCATAACTGCCGGTTTCCTTTCAGAATGATATGTCCGCCTCTTCCGCCATCACCTCCATCAGGTCCGCCTTTGGCCGTATGCTTATCGCGGTGAAAATGAACCGAACCTGCACCGCCTGCACCGCTGCGACAACAAATCTTAACGAAGTCAACGAAACTAGCCGCCATTGAATAATACCGGAATAAATATGACCGGCCTGATAAATACTCTGTTAATCTGAGCTCTGAGAGCGATCAGTTTTTTTCTATGACAGAAACCAGTCTGCCAAAGATTTCATCAATACTTCCGACACCTCTTACTCCGTGAAATTTGCCTTGTTCACTGTAATATGACTTGAGAGGTGCCGTCTTTGAATTGTATTCATGAATTCTTTTTCTGATTACCTCTTCATTCTTATCATCCGGTCTTCCTGAATCCTTTCCTCTGTTGAGCAGCCTTTTGATCAACTCTTCATCCTCAACCTCCAGAGAAAGCATCATGGTAATTTCCGAATTCTTTCTTTCCAATAGCCGGTCAAGTGCCTGTGCCTGCTCCGTGGTACGGGGAAAACCGTCAAAGATGAAGCCCTTTGCTTGCCTGTTTGCGTCAACTTTTGATTCGATCATGCCGATTACCACCTCATCCGGTACAAGCAGACCCTGATCCATCAGTTTCTTTGCTTCATTTCCCAATGCAGTTTTGGCGGCAACTTCACTGCGAAGAATATCACCGGTTGAAAGATGAACCAACTTATATTTTTCGATCAGCTTTAAGGACTGGGTTCCTTTTCCGGCACCTGGAGGTCCGAACAACACAAGGTTTAGCATAACAGGATTTATTTTTTTATGGCTGCCGGATCATGTTCAGGTAAAAAGATCAAGACAGATCTCTTCTGTTTTGCATTAATCCCGCCAGCTCTTAAACCAATTTATAGATATCTTTTAAGTTCCTGCCGAATCCGTCATAATCCAATCCATATCCCACAAGAAAGTCATTGGGCACTTCGAAACCGACATAATCAAGCTTTACTTTTTGCCGTAGTGCATTTGGTTTGAACAAGAGTGTCGCAATACGCAGTTCACCGATCTGATGCTTCTTTAACTCTTCAATGAGGTAGGTGATGGTATCGCCTGTATCAACTATATCTTCAAGTATAACAACGTTCCTGCCCCTGAGATCATCCGATACACCCACCAGGTTTTTTATAATTCCGGTAGACTGTGTTCCGGCATAGGATGAAACTCTTAAAAAAGATATTTCGCAGTCGAGTTCAATGTGCCTGAACACATCGGCTGCAAAGAGAAATGCTCCGTTAAGTACGCACAGAAAAACAGGAGATTTATCCCGCATATCCTTAGTGATCTGTTTACTAAGCTCTTTAATACGGCTTTGAATCTTTGCTTCCGGTATGTTGATAGCAAAGGTCTTGTCTTTAATGGTCACTTGTTCCATAAACAGGGGAAAGTTGCGCAAAAATAAGATTAAAGATAAGCTAAGCCAATCTTATTGCACCTAATTTACGCTATTTCCCGGAGAAGAACTATTGAGTAATTTGCAGCCTTAATGCGAAACAGATTTTATAACCTTCAGTTTGGAATTCTCGGAGGCGGGCAACTGGGAAGAATGCTTCTCCAAAAGGCCATTGATTACAATATTTCAGGGTCTGCTCTTGATCCCGATCCGGATGCACCATGCCGATATCTGAGTCCAAACTTTGTAAACGGTTCATTTGGAGACTATGAAACAGTTTATGAGTTTGGCAGAAAGCTGGACCTGATCACGATAGAAATCGAACATGTGAATACGGATGCGCTTCTCCGGCTGGAAAAAGAGGGCGTTCAGGTTTATCCTCAGCCACGGGTAATCGCACTGGTGCAGGACAAAGGCATGCAGAAAATATTTTATCGTACTCATGGGATTCCTACCGCTGATTTCCATTTGTCTGACTCGACAGAGCTGACAACTGAAAGCAAGCTGATCTATCCATGCGTACAAAAACTCAGAAGAGGAGGATATGACGGGAAAGGCGTAATGGTACTCAGGTCGGAAGATGATCTTCCATCATCACTCAAAGGACCTTCCGTCATTGAGAAGTGTATAGACTTTGAGCGGGAAATTTCAGTGATCGTTTCAAGAAACGGAAAGGGTGAATGCAGCGCCTATCCTCCGGTTGATATGGAATTCAATGAAGAGGCGAATCTGGTGGAATACCTCTTCTCGCCCGGAACGCTGAGTGAAGAGCAGGCGGATGAAGCCAGAAATCTGGCCATACATGTTGCCGAATCGCTTCAGATCATTGGCGTGCTGGCAGTGGAAATGTTTCTCACGAGGGATGGTAAAATTCTGGTCAATGAGATCGCACCAAGACCACATAACAGTGGTCATCATACCATTGAAGCCAACATTTCATCTCAATATGATCAACACTTACGGGCTATCCTCGGATTCAGTCCGGGAAGCACCAGAATAATCAAACCTTCGGCGATGATCAATTTGCTCGGTGAAGCCGGTCATGCCGGCCCGGCACTGTATGAAGGTCTCGAAGAAGTGATGTCAATGGAAGGAGTCTTTGTCCATCTGTATGGTAAAAAGTTTACGAAACCTTTCAGAAAGATGGGGCATATTACCATACTCGGAGACTCGCTGACGGAGGTGAAAAGCAAGGCCAGAGAAATCAGGAAAAGGATCAAAGTGATCTCACAGACAGATTTAATAAAATGATCTTATACATCATAATCCAGTTTAAAGCATGAAAAAAGGGACACAGGTAGGCATTATCATGGGTAGCCAGAGCGACCTTGCCGTTATGAATGAAGCAGCAAAGATTCTTGATGAACTAAAAATACCTTATGAACTTTCAATCGTTTCGGCGCACAGAACACCTGACAGAATGTTTGACTATGCCAGGAATGCCGTTGACCGGGGCCTGAAAGTGATCATCGCAGGCGCCGGCGGCGCTGCGCATCTTCCCGGCATGGTGGCATCGCTAACTCCCCTTCCTGTGATTGGCGTTCCCATTAAATCTGTCAATTCAATTGACGGCTGGGACTCGGTCTTGTCTATTCTGCAGATGCCGAATGGGGTACCGGTCGCTACTGTTGCACTGAATGCAGCCCAAAATGCAGGTATTCTGGCTGCACAGATCATAGGTTCGGCGGATACTATTGTCCTCGGCCGGGTAGCACTTTTTAAAGAAAATTTGAAGGAAAAGGTAAATAAGAGTAACGAAGATATCGGCTCAAAATAAGATACAGCGCTTCACCTGTTACTCTCCTATCCGCTTACTGCGCCTTTTCAGTGCAATTAATCATCATTTTCCGGTCGTTTACCAAATAAAAACGGCGTTCGCCAAGTTGAGGGGATATTTTTGTCCTTCACTCAACCCGGATTATGATCAATAAAAACATTTTCCCCCTTACCCTTCTCCTCTGCTTAATTATCAGTTCAGGCTATGCACAAAACGATTCCGTTATCGTCAGGACAACCGAAGAAGCTGCTGACTCAACAGGTCCCTGGACATTAAGCAGACAATATATTGATAGTATAGATCAAAACGGCCGCGTGAGCGCAAAGCTGACACGGGTTCACAATGGAATAAGCTGGATCAATATGGCTGCCGAAGAATTTCAATACTCCACCCTGGGCGAATTGGTACTCAACATAAGTTCTTTGTGGGACGGATCGACATTCATCCCTCAAAATAAAACTGAAAGGAACTTTGATTCAGACGGAAGGATTCTCTCAGAAATCTTTTCGCTTTTCAATTCAGGAAACTGGATATACTCAGGGAAAAAAGAATACACCTATTCTGCCTTGTCAAATGAAAAAGAGATAACGGAATATTCATATGCCGGCGGTTCATGGTTGGCAGTTAACCGCTACCTGCAAAGCTTTAATGCTCATGACCAGATACTTTCGGATCTATGCTTGATGGCAAATGGACTATCCTGGGACACGATCAGGATAAAAAAATACTACTACTCACTTTCTACTGCGAAACTAACGCGTGATTCTGTCCTCTATTTCAGTCCGGATGGTTTACTTCCTTATCAGGCTTCAGTCTATCATTACAATTTACAGGGCAACCCTGAATTTATCCGTACGCTTGATCTTCAATCCTGGTTTTACTCCGATGCGGATACAACTTATCTGATTTGTGAAACCGATTTTGAATACACCATCACATTTACTTATGACCAGTCAGGAAATCTTATAGAAAAACTGGGATCACAAACCGGCGGTACATCACAAAACCTGACTTTCGAACATAATTACTACCAGTACAACTCCGATGGTCAGATCGCAGGTCATTTCATGCATAGGGGATCGAACATTCAGGATAATTTCCAGCGCTCAAGCAGTCATTATTTCGAAACCCTGTCAGTCGTTTTCACTCCAACTGCTCCCTCCTGCCATACCTGTTCTGATGGCAGTGTCGGACTGAAGATAGAAGGAGGAGTTCCTGCTTATACTGTACAGATAAATTCGACTCAGGCCCTGATCCAAAACGACAGGATTGAAAATCTGTCAGCTGGCGTTTATCAGATCTGCATCACCGATCAATTGGACAACAGACTGTACGTCGAGGTGAGTTTGGAGAATTTGTCAACGGATATCTCATCGCTTAACAAGGACAATCTGATCCCCGAAATCATAAAAGAGAATGATAAGTATTCGCTCATACTGCATTCCGGGAAAAACGAAACCGTTCATGTAAATTTATATGATCAGGAAGGAAGAACTGTAATTCAGCAACAAATACAGGACAATGGAAAAATAAACGCTGATAATTTAAGTACCGGAATTTACTTTTATTCTGTTCAGTCAACGGACAGAACCTTCAGCGGTAAAATTTTATTCACTCGTTAAGATTGCGATCTTTCTGACAGAGCCCTTATAGGAATCCGCAGGTCCTTACTCATGACAGATCCGGAAAACAAAGAAAATAACCTGAGTTCTTTCCGGAATACCTGAAAGAAATTTCCGGAAATGACCGGGAACAATTATCTGCGTACTTTCAATTGAAAAATTTCCTGTTCATGCAGGTTTAAAAATTTTCCAGCATTAAAAGAGTTATTTAAACAGCAGTCAGCACATACTTTCGTGGCGATAATTATGAAAGCCACATTCTATTCCGCAGTACTTCATACCGCATTTTTCGTATCGTCCGCATCCGGACAAAACGCAATTTCGCCGGCATCCGAAAGCCTTGGCGGAATAAGCGCTACATTAAGCGATATTCATGCGTACCTGGAAAACCCTTCCGGAATGACATCAACGAAGGAGTTCACTTTGGGAATCAGTGCAGGAAATCACTACATGATTCCGGAACTGAATACATTCAACTTTACTGCCATCAAACCCGTCACACCGGGTCATTCCATAGGCTTTCACCTGACCCGGGTCGGAAGTAAATCATATTCCCACCAGAATGTGCAACTGGGATACTCAATCAGGCTCTCTCCCAAACTGTCATTTGGCGCCTATGCCGGGAGACTAAACCTTCGTTTGAATGCCGAACACGAGCAGAATCAATCAGCATGGACTGCAGGTTTAGGAATATCCTCACAGCCACTTACCGGTTTAATTCTCGCCATGAGCATCAGCAATCCTGTAAGAAGTCACTGGAACAACACATTCAACACAGAACTTCCGGTCATTCTCCGCTTTGGCAGTTGTGTTCAGTTATCCGGCAGATCAAAACTATACACCCAGATCAACAAGGAAATCGACAAAGAAAGCGACCTGATCATGGGTATTGAATACCGTCCGGTTCAGTCCCTGCGTTTGCGAACAGGCGTGAACACCAAGCCGTACAGAACCTGTTTCGGAGCGGGTTTGGAATGGAAGAATAATCTGATCGATTTCAGTTGCAGCGTGCATCCGCAGTTAGGTATATCATCGGGCATCAGCATCCAGTATAAATTCTGATCCATGATAAGATTCATTCCTGCTCTCCTTCTGGGAATAATGATCAGTTCCGACCTGATTGCACAAACTGACCCCATACAGGATGTAATCCGGAACAAGGAATCGGAACTTGAAGAAGCGACATCAAGGGCTGAACAGGAACAGGAAGACTATACGGCATTTGACGCGTTGGAAGAATTCGGAAAATCTCCCTTCCTGATCAATGAGGCAAGTGATGGAGAACTGCGTTCATTCCCGCTCTTCAGTGAACAACAATGCGATGCCATACTTAGACACCGCATGCGCTTTGGAAACTTTATCTCGATTGAAGAATTACAGCTGATGCCCGAATTTGATATTGAAACGATCCGGCAACTTAAACCGTTTCTAAGGATTGAAGCAAAGACAGGTCAACAAAAAATAACTGCAAGGAATCTGTTAACAACAGGCGATCATACAATCATGATCCGAATGCAGAAAAAACTTTCCGGAACGGATGAAGAGGACAGCTACGACGGGGGTAGTGAGAAGATCTACCTTCGGTACAAGTATGTGATGTCAGACAGAATCCGGCTGGGACTCACGGCGGAGAAAGATCCGGGAGAGAGGCTGTTCTCCGGAGAAAATCCCGCTGGATTCGATTTTTACTCAGGTCATCTAATGATCAGATCCAGCTCACTGATCCGTCAGATCACCATCGGAGATTATTCCGTACAAAGCGGACAAGGACTTGTGATGTGGGCGGGTTTAGCTTCGGGTAAGAGTAGCGAGGCGATCATGATCCGGAAAAACGCTTCAGGAATTAAGCCCTATACTTCTGCGGATGAAAACAACTATCTGCGCGGCACAGCCTTGTCGCTCGGTAAAGGATCCTGGCATGGCGATATCTTCCTGTCTCATCACGCGAAAGACGCTAATGTAACCAAGCAGGAAGGAGTTGAGAGTTTCTCATCCTTTCAAAACAGCGGATATCATCGTACTGAATCAGAACTTAAAAACAAGAAAAGCGTCAGGGAAACAATTGCAGGTATCAACGTGCTGAGACAGATCCACAACCTCAGACTGGGAAGTATAGTTTATTTCACCGGATTCAGCAGCCCCATGGAAAAAAAGACTGAGCCATACAATCAGTTTGAGTTCAGCGGAAAAAGAAATATAAACTACGGGCTGAATGCATCCTACCTGTATAAGAATCTGAATGCGTTTGCCGAGGCCGGTATGAGTTCCAGCAAAGGAAAGGCTTTCCTTGGAGGCATGATTATACACCTGCACCCGAAATTAAGCTATGCATTCCTGTGGAGGAGTTACGACAGGCATTATCACGCTTTGCAGTCAGCCGCATTCTCTGAAAACACCCGGAACGCGAACGAAAGGGGAATCTTTTCGGCGCTGGAATATAAGTTGAACAAAAACTTGCGACTTTCGGTTTATGCTGACCGCTTCACTTTCCCATGGTTAAGATATCAGGTGAATGCTCCGTCATCGGGTACAGAATACCTGATGAAACTCACCTGGAAACCGATGCGGACATTTGAATCGTACATACAGTACCGCAGTAAAATCAAACCCGCAAACTCCGATGATTCCGATTCAGGACTCCGTACCGTTGAAGAAATCAACCATAACGGTATCAGGTGGAATATACGCATAAAGTTGAGCGATACCTGGACATGGGGAAGCCGTATCGAAAAGAGTTTTCATAAGTCGGAAAGATCGCCGTTTCAGGAAGGTATGATGATATTTCAGGACCTTATATTTCATCCAATGAACAGCAGGATTTCATGCGGATTGCGTTATGCCATTTTTGGAACGGATAGCTATGATACCAGAATTTACACCTATGAAAATGATGTACTCTTCAGTTATTCTGTACCGGCTATGCAGGGAAATGGCGCAAGGATGTATGCGAATCTACGGTTGAAGTTGGCCCGCCGGATGGATATCTGGTTGAGATATTCCATCACCTCATTCAGCAAAAGTCCAACCGAAACCTCTGCGGATTATAAAAAACCAATTAAGGAATTGAAGTTCCAGGTCAGATACAGATTTTAAAACAATTTATTCAGCCAAGCGGAAGCCTGTCGCTCTGAGCGCATCCCAGTAGCCGGGGAAGGACTTGCTGACCACAGCGGCATCATCCAAACTGATCGTACCGGTAATCAATGAAAGTGGCGCAAGGGCCATCGCGATCCTGTGATCATTATAAGTCTGCAAGGTTCCCTGATAAGGGTGCAATTCGCCTTTTTCAAGGTGAAGGATGTCCGTAGCTTCATCATAAGCCAAAACAGCGCCAAGCTTTGTAAGTTCTGTCACGAGAGCGTATATACGATCGGATTCCTTCTGTGTCAGCGTCCTCAGACCTGACAGGAACGCCTCCCTGCCAAGACCGGCACAGGTACATAAAATGGCGGGTACAAGATCCGGAAATTCAATGCAATGCAATCTATATGCATCGCCCGACTCCACACTACCCTGTTTTCTTATTTTGCAAGCCATCACACTGAAGTCAGTACTTACATTCATGTTGTTCATTAATGTAGCAATGATCCTGTCTCCCTGAAGACTTTCTTTGCTTAAGCCTTGAAGCGTTATTTCTGCGTGTTCCGATAAAGAGCAGATCTCATACATAAATGAGGCTGCACTCCAGTCTTTCTCAATTTCAGTCTGAACTCCATGGTACATGCCAGGCATAACAGAAATCCTGTCATTTGTCCTTTCATACACAGCTCCGCAGGCTTTCATCAAACCGAGTGTCATTTCGATGTATGGAAATGAACTTGTATCCGGTAAAAGTTTAAGGTCCAGTCCTTCCTTCATCAAGGGAGCGATCATCAGGATGGAGCTCACGAACTGCGAACTGATGGAAGCATCGATCGCAACTTCCCCTCCCCTCAATTCCCTGCCATGGATTATCAGGGGAGGAAATCCCTCCTCGCCCACATAGTCAATACAGGCGCCGGCCTGTCTTAAGGCATTCACCAAAGGACCAATCGGCCTGCGAAGCATCCTTGCAGAACCATTCAGCTGCCAGTCACCTTTGCGTATTGACAGGTAGGATGTAAGAAAACGGAAAGCTGTACCTGCATCACCCGCATCGAATTTGCTACCCGAAGCGGATAATGCATACTCAAGCACCCTGACATCATCGTTATCCGGAAGAGCGCTGAGCTTACGCGGACCCGGAGAGAGTGCATTGATGATCTGCAGACGGTTGGCGATACTTTTTGATCCGGGAAGTATAACTTTTCCCCTCACCACGCCTTCCGGTGCCTGAATCCGAATGCGGCTCATACAGCAGCTTTAGAGAATGCATTCAATGCATAATGGATTGACTCAAGTATCTGAGCATTGGTCGCTTCGCAGTTGACTTCCACCCTGCCTATTGAAGGAATGAGTGTAAACGCGGTTTTTCCTGCGATGCTTTTTTTATCCGCCAGTATTCCGGGAATCAACGTCTCTGGATCTAAGCCTATATTCATATAGTTATATCTTGACGTAATAGAAATTGTGATCTCATCAAGCTCGGATTCCGGAAGACCTTTGATTAGCCGGGATAAATATGACTCAGCTATCATTCCAAATGCGACAGCCTCACCATGCCTGAGAGGTTCAGCGCTTGCCTGTATTGATTTGGCTTCAAGTGCATGACCGATCGTATGACCGAAATTCAAAGCATGTCTGAGGTGATGGTCGTTCTTATCCCTGGCAACAATATTATTTTTGATTTTAATGGAACGTCCGATGAGTTGTTCAAGATCTGTTGTACGGAGCCAGGGATCATTCTTCAGCAACCGCCACATTTCATCGTCTGCGATCAATGCATGCTTGATCACTTCTGCCAGTCCTGAATTAAACTCCCGCTCCGGGAGTGTCTCAAGGAATGGCAGATACAGATACACAGCTTCAGGATGTGAAAAGACTCCGAGCTGATTTTTCAAGCCGTTAAAATTCACTCCGGTCTTGCCGCCGGTTGATGCATCCACCATAGAAAGCAACGAAGTGGGAATGAGAATATGACTGATTCCCCTCATATACGTAGCGGCCGTGAATCCCCCAAGGTCGCAGATCATACCGCCACCGAGTGAAAGTAACAGGGAGTCTCTCCCTGCCCCCTCCTTTGTCAGAGCGGACCAGACCAGACTGCATGAACCCAGTTCCTTGCTGGATTCGCCGGCTGGAATTTCAATGATGTGAAAACGGTTTACTTCCTGAATGACTTTGCAGAGGAGCGGCAGGCAATGCTGACGACTCCCGGAATCAACAAGAATGAATTTTGAGGAGTCCTTATACCGTTCATTTAAGCGGTTTCTCAAATGATCCAGTGAATGAAAACCGGTGTATACGTCACAGTATTCCGTACAGATCAGGCCTTCCATTGTCAATGAATCTTTTTACTTTCCCTTTGCATATCGGGCGAATTCATCACCTGTGTTTGATGTCTGATTGATTCATCATGTATCAGTTCATACATATGAACGATGAATTCCCTGCTCAGTTCCTTGCGGAGCCCGCTGAACTGCCTCGTCCTCAGTATTTCATTCCACCGTTCCACCTGTAATATGGCGAGGTTATTCTCCTTTTTGTACTGACCTATTTCCCGGGCCACCATCATCCGGTCAGCCAGCATCTGAAGAATATTCTCATCAATTCTGTCGATCCGGTCACGCAACTCCTCCAGAAGATTCATAAAGATCACATCATCGACAGATTTTTTACGAATGACCAGTGAGTTAAGGAGAACAAAAAAGTCATGAGGAAGCACTTGTTGCTCTTTGTCACTTAACGCGCTCTCCGGATCCGGATGAACCTCGATCATAAGTCCGTCGTAACTGAGGTCAAGGGCAGTTTGTGCAACAGAATAGAGAAGATTCCTGTTTCCGCAGATATGGCTTGGATCGCATAACATTGGCAATTCAGGGATACGACGTTTTAGTTCAATGGGGATCTGCCAGTTTGGAACATTCCTGTATCTTGATTTTTCATAGGATGAAAATCCCCTGTGAATGGCTCCCAGTTTCCTGATGCCGGCATTGTAAAATCTTTCCAGCGCCCCCAGCCACAATTCCAGTTCCGGATTGATCGGGTTCTTCACAAAGACCGGAATATCAACACCCGTCAAGGAGCCGGCAATTTCCTGGACAAGGAAAGGGTTGACAGTTGTTCTTGCTCCTATCCACAAACAATCAATGCCTGCATCCAAGGCTTGTTCTACATGCCGGGGATGGGCGACCTCCACCGTAACGGGAAGATCGTTCTCCTGTCCTGCTTGTTTAAGCCATCGAAGACCTTCAGTCCCTATACCCTGGAATGAATCCGGTCTCGTACGCGGTTTCCATATTCCCCCGCGCAGAAGATTAACTTTCTTTGATTTCAATTCAGTGGCAACCTGCCGGATCTGTTGCTCAGATTCGATACCGCAGGGACCAGCAATAATATAGGGCGATCCGCCACCAAAACCCCATTGACCCAGGGAAATCAGATCATTTAGCTTATGCATATTCATTATTCGAGACAAAGATACGATTAGATTTTTGCTGATTCACACGAATCGTTTAGGTTTGCATCTGATAATCCATGAAGAATTCCCAGGTTACTTTTGAAGATACCGAAACAGCCTTTATTTCAAAATCAAATGCCGATCTGAAGAGGGCATTCTGGTTGTTCCGGATTATTTCATTCAACTGGCTGGTGCAGATCAGCCCACCCTTTGTAAAATTTGCCTTATGGGCAAGACTTCCCATTAAGGGAATAATCAGGGCCACGGCCTTCAGGCATTTTTGCGGCGGAGAATCCATCGAAGACTGCGATAACACAATCAGAGAACTGGCAAAATACAGAATAGGCACCATCCTGGATTATTCCGTTGAAGGAAAGGAAAGTGAAGAAGATTTTGAACGGGCGCTCCAACAAACCCTTGCCACAATTCAACGGGCCAAGGGTGACCCCCATATTCCCTTTTCGGTGTTCAAGCCAAGTGGATTCGCAAGAATTTCGCTTCTTGAAAAGGTGAACGAAAAGAAATTACTCAGTGAATCAGAACAAGCTGATTACAGCGCTTTTTACAAACGCATCTGCACGATCTGTCAGGCAGGTTTTGAGAACAATGTTCCGATCTATATTGACGCTGAGGAGAGCTGGATCCAGGATGTGGTGGATGAAATCGCAAGGGAGATGATGATGAAATACAATGTTGAGAAGGCCATCATCTATAATACCTTACAGTTGTACCGGCATGACCGGCTGGAGTTTTTGAAAAGTTCTATTCAACACGCGGAGGCTAACAATTACTATGCAGGTTTTAAGCTTGTAAGAGGGGCCTACATGGAGAAAGAACGGGAGCGGGCAACCAGGATGAATTACCCCTCTCCTATCCAGGAAAATAAAGAAAGAACTGACGAAGATTATAACTCGGCCTTGAAAATCTGTATGGAACATATCGACCGGGTTTATCTTTGTGCCGGAACGCATAATGAAGAAAGCTGCCTGCTGCTTACTGAATTGATGGCAGAGAAAAAATTAGCTAAGGACCACGAACATGTCTGGTTTTCTCAGCTATACGGAATGAGTGACCATATTACTTTTAACCTGGCAAAAAATAATTATAATACAAGCAAGTATGTTCCCTATGGACCGGTGGCTTCGGTACTACCCTATCTCATACGCCGGGCTCAGGAAAACACTTCTGTAAAAGGACAGACAGGAAGGGAATTAAAATTGATCCGGCAGGAAAAAAAGAGAAGACAAGAACTCAGCAAGTAGAATAAAAAAAGCCTGCGCCTTAGGCGCCAATCCTGCTTTATTATCGTTCACCCAGGACCTCAATCTTTTCCAATATAATTCCTTCGCGCAATCGCGAAAAAACTTTGCGGTTTCAAAATTTAACCGCAAAGGACGCCAAGTGCGCGCAGAGAACGCCAAGGGAATTTTGTTCAATTAGTACACGTTTTATTGAAATCTCTTCGCGCAATTGCGAAAAAACTTTGCGCTCTTTGCGGTAAAAAAAATTAACCGCAAAGGACGCCAAGAATACGCAGAGTACGCGAAGCGCATTTAACTCATAGTAAATTTAATTCAAAACCTCTTTGCGCCCTTTGCGAAAAACTTTGAGCTCTTTGCGGTGAAAAAAAATTAACCGCTAAGGACCCTAAGAATGCGCAAAGAACGCGAAGTGCATTTAACTCATAGTAAAGTTAATTCAAAACCTCTTTGCGCACTTTACGAAAAAACTTGGCGCGCTTTGCGGTTTTAACCTTAAACCCAAGCAGGAATTGGAAATGAATAATTCAGTTCTTAACAAACTTCGCCCGCCTTGCTCCCTCGACTTCTATAAGGTACATTCCTGGAGTTATACCGCTCAATGAAATTTTCTCCTGTGTATGACTAGCCGTTACTTGCATCACCAGGTTAGCGGCAATACCGAATACTTTTATCTCGTCATTCAATTTTAAGCCATGCACGGTGATGTGACCTGTGGCGGGGTTGGGGAAAATTATCAGATCCGGTCTTGTTTCATTTTCTGAGATGGATGTATTGAAATCAATCAAAATATCATCTAAATAGAGAAGAGAGGTGGTATTGAAAGCAAAGGCGCGAAATCCAATATAATAAGTTCCTGATTGAGGAACGGTAAAAGCAGAAAAAATCTGATGATAAACAGTATCGGTTGCAACTGGTGCTGTGGAGATTAATGTTGCTCCAGCCAGCTCCGGTACGGTATTCAGATAAACCTCAAGTGAATATGGATAAGTGGAATCATAAACCCTTGTCCAATATGACAATACATAATTGCTTGAAGCATTTAGGTCAATGCAGGATCTCCACAACACGTTATCCGGAGTTAGAGTAATTGCAGCCCAAAAGGTATAGTCCTTACTACCGCTATGGGGTCGATGAGTATTGAAAATTCCCGTACGACCATCACCGTCCAGGTCATGACTATACCAGCCGGTGTTAATTTCATGATCTTCAAAACCCATTGACAGTGGTACAATAAGGTGATTGATTGAATTCACTTCAAATGAGGAACTGTCGTTAAATGCATGAATATCGCCTGCAACGCTGACATTAGCTGTAATTCGGTAATGTCCGATTGCACTTAAATCAGCTGGAGTTTGAAAAATATAGTGAAGGGTATCCTGCGGCTGAACCGTATCTGTGATGAATTCTGTGACCCAGGAAACGCCATTGACAGAATAGCTGACTGAAAAATTATAAAAATTTGATTCGCCGTTGTTAATGACCATAATGCTTACCTGTTCTGAGTCGCTCAAAATGCATATTTCCTCAATAGGTATCAGGTGAATACCTGCTTCTACCGGCGGATGCTTATAAAGTTTTACCAGCCAAAAATCAGCAGAGCCATGATTACCACTTACGTCGCCACTATTATGACTGGAAGAGCCATACATCATCCACCGGTTTTGTCCTGCTTCAATAATGCCTCCATTCGCATCCGACCCCGCCCCACCGTAACATTGACTCCAAATTAATTGTCCGGAATAATCAAGTTTCGTAAGTAAAAAATCAAAGCCCCCATGATTGGTTATTGCATCTCCGTCCCATGAGGTCACATGACCACTAACCAGATAACTTGAATCAGCTAGTACGAGAACCGATACACCATAATCTAGCTCGCTCCCACCGATTGATTTTTCCCATTCTAGGTTACCTACTTTATCGGTTTTTACCACCCAGATATCCGCATAAGAGGAATCGTGATTAAAACTTACCTGACCGTCACGCGAACCGGTATGTCCGACTAAAATAAAGCCACTATCCGGAGTTTGTTTCAAATCATAACCTTCTTCGTATGAGGAACCGCCAAAACATTTTGCCCAAAGCAAGTTGCCATTCGGATCAAGGCGAGCAAGCATGTAATCGCTCCAGCCATGATGACCACTTCCACTTAACTGAAGGTCATAAGACCAGGTGCGTCCAATAAATGCATAACCACTATCATAGGTTTGAATAATTGACCATGCCCATTCATCACCAGACCCACCATATTCTCTTGACCATAGTACATTACCAGCCGAATCAAGCTTAACGACCCATGCATTCGTTGCGCCACTGTGATTTGCATCTCCACAAAACACATACCCTCCATCAAAAGTTGCAATAATGTCAAATGGATAATCGTAATGACTAAAGCCAATACATTTTTCCCATTGCAGAGCGCCCAAAGCATTCAGCTTTATTATCCATGAAGCCTGGGACCCCACTCCGATGTTTCCAGTTACATCACCATCAATGGATTCGGTACTTGAGCAGATAATGCTTCCTCCATCCATTGTTGGAGCAATGCTGGTTGGATAGTCTTCTCCAGATCCACCATAACAATGCTCCCAAATTATATTCCCGAGGCTATCTGTATTGACAACCCAAATATCTTCACATGCAAAACCATTAGGGCATGCACCCGGATGATATCCTGTAACCTGACCATCAGTTGAGACAGTACTTCCTACAAGCGTATAACCGCCAATTTGGTTTCGAATACCTCCAGTAGCACCTTCAGATTCAGATCCTCCATAAGACTTTTGAAATTCGATAAAGGGCTGTGCAGTAGTCGATAATCCAAAAGAGAAGATTTGAAAAATGATTAGCCGGGTACTTCTAAATAAATAAGCTTTCATCATTTATCTGTTTTAATTATTTTAGTTGCAGTTCCGTTGATCTCAGTAAATAAATAATAAACACCTGCCTGAATTTCTCTGATATCCAATGTATGAACTTCGCTAAGAATATACTCAGATTGTACTAATTTTCCAATAGGATTATAAATATAAACTTTTTCTCCTATTGTGCCACCAGATACATTGATATAATCTGTCGAAGGAACCGGATAGACGCTTAATGATTCTACATATTCCTCTTGCCTTCTTGGATTCTGCTGTCTTAAATTAGACAAGCATGCATTTTGAAGCGGATGCAACCAAAATAATGGAGCAACTTCAGCCCCTGGAACTTCCACCCAAGGTGGAGGGTATACATTTATATTAGGTTCTGTGAATATTGGATTATCGTATTGCAAGACACAGGGCAGATTGATGGGATCAGTATATGAAGCATCCGTGTAGCCATCAGGTTCAAAATTTAGACATTGCAAGCCGGTACCTTGAGGTCCATAATCGCAATACCCAGGTATGAGGGCAGTGGCCCGAGCTCCTCTAAGTGTGCTGTTTGTTTCCCGGATTCTACAAGCATCGAAGAACCAGCATGTTTGCCAAACAGCAAAACCTCCATTTTCATGGCAAAAACAGAGATTGTCATCCTGATGAGGAATGAATGTTCTGTTATTGCCTGTTGCAATCACGCTGATTAACTTCATTAATTCGCGATTCCAATTATCGTAAATTTCGGTTTCAATATTAGGATCTCTAATATCTCCATTTCTCTTGATGAAAATACTGTTCCGAATTGTAATATTTTCATCGCTATTTCTAAGTCCTCTTCCGAAGAAATGTCCAAAATTTGTATATCTGCCTGCATCGAAAGTACATCCATCAAAGAGAACTCTTGATTTGCCGCCTCCTTCAATTCTTAGCATCCGTGATGCATTAGCAATATCACCAATACTGCAGTCCCCGTTATTCTCGTATGGAAACGACCTTAGTGAAGCAGTGTGTGGGTCAAAAGCCTCTTCCGTGAAAGTGCATGATAAATACCTCGTCTTATCTTGATCAGACCTGTAGGAATCATAAGCAGACATTACTTGTCCTGTAATCGAACAGCATTCAAAAGTTACATTCTTATTCTCCAAAAAAGTAGAATAACTGTCTTCTCCACTTACAATATTGCAATTCTTGAAACGGAAATCATGGTAATATCTGTTAAATATTGTTTGCTGACCATTACTGATGATTCCAGCCGTATTATTAAAATTGAAATCACACTTTATAAAATTCCCATGCGATATGTCGTTATACCCAAAACCATCAACTTCCATCTCTAAGCCTCCTCTAATTTTTGTTCCACCCCAAGGTCCATAACCATTATAATTGAATTCACACTCACCGGCAATTACTCCTTTTCCCCCGTTCCAATGAAAACCATCACGGCAATTCAAATTAAAAGTCGAATTCCATAATCGGATATTCATATTACTGAATTCTTCACCAAACACTACTTTTTTTATATCCCTTATTAGTAATCCGTCTTGCCCGAAATGATGGACATCACAATTCTCAATATTTATATCTGTGCTGTTGTCAATTCGAAATCCTCCATGAGGTAAATTAATTCCAGCTAAATCAGATGCAAAATATCCACCTATAATAAAACTGTGTATATTCCCATCCAAATCGAGATTTTTAAATTCAAAATTTTTGCAATTGTCAAGTTGTATAATATAACTTGGATCAGCAGCATATTTATAATCTGTTACATTTCCAAGAGCTGCACCTCTATGTCGAATATATCTTAGTCCAGTTACCGGATCAAAAGCTCCGTACTTGAAACATTGATCAAATTTAATTACAGGTTTATCACCGGTTACTGGATCAATTAATCCTTCAATCACGATGTTCTCACAACCACAAAATTGCAATGGACTAAACCCCTTTAAATAAGTATTTGGCAATTGATCCTGCCTCCCAACTATATAAGTACCAGGCGGGATAACCAACTTTGCACCAGTGCTACAATAATTCTGACGAATAAAATCAGAAGCCCATTCGAAAGATTGTTGGTCACTGAGGTTATCATTTCCGTTCGCCCCAAAATCGGTTTCTAGGTTATAAACAGGATTTAATCGCAATTGGGGATTACAACCTACACAACTACTTATAATACCTGAGTAATTGAACGTTTGAAGCGGATTTATTAAACAGGGGGAGGCAGCTAGCAAAAAAGAATTGTCTACAAGATTGATCGAGCCTTCCATAATACAATTATTTTGGTCGGTGATTTGATAAGTATATGCCCCTATCCCAAGATTATCAATTGTCATTTGTGCTTGTCCGCTTGACCAGCTAACATTGTAAGGTGGAGTGGCACCCCCCAATACTAATGAAATTGATCCATCGTTTGAGCTTTCAGTACTAGGGTTTGTAATCACTGGTCGCAAATCAAAATCCTCAGGATAATTAATCCTTACTATATCAGTGCTTCCACAATTATTGTTATCATATACAAAAAGCCTATAATAACCATCAGACAACAGCTCAATTCTATTATTATTTATGTCCAATTCAAAATCCCCCGCAAACCAACGATAAGTATATGGCGCTGTTCCACCTGAGGGGAAAGCCTCAATTTTTCCATCTTCTGATTTATTACACTTTACATCGGTCGCAGAGATGTTCAGTGAGAAGGTGTTTGTGTCCGGTAAATAGATTTTCTGTTCGAATGAACATCCATTAGCATCAGATACTTTTAGTGCATACACCCCTGAGCTGAGATTGGAACGCAATGAATCACCCAGGGCATTGTCCCAATCATAAGAATAGGGCGGGGTACCGCCACCGGGTATTGCCAATACGCTTCCGTTGGCCTGCCCACATTCAGGTAAAGCAATTTCAAATTCTACCGTCAGTGGATCCGGCTCTGTGATTATAATATCCACCACCGTGACGCACCCGTTTGAATCCTGCTGTATAACCGGATGGGTACCGGCCGCTAATCGGTCATGCGGTGTCCCACATGGGAATACTGGTTCGGGACCATGTGATGATGGCAGAATAATTCTGGCTGAAGCATCATTATATCCATGGCAACTTACACCGGTAAGCACTTCCACACTGATTTCCGGCCCGTCGATATCTGAAACGGATGCTCTTGCATTAACAGAGCAATTATTGGAATCCTGAACGAGGATTTCATATAATCCCGCCGGAAGTTCACTTCGTTCTGCCTGATCATAGCCATCATTCTCCCAAAAATATCTGTAGTTACCGACTCCGCCCGTTGAAACAATACTAACACTTCCTGAGTTTTCATTACACTCTGAAGGGCTTGTAGTTGTCTGTGCAGTAAGTAATGGCGGCTCCAGGATAGTAATTGTATCACTGGCAATGCATCCGTTACGATCGGCTACCAAAGCAGTATATCTTCCCGGGCTTAACCCTGAAATGATTTGAGTAATTTGATTACCCGGAAACCAGGTAAAGAAATAAGGTTCATTTCCTCCAAAGCAATTTAATTGGATTCTGCCATCAGGTTTCCCATAACAGGAAACATGTTGAACCTGCGCATCAATACTTATAACCGGACAATCCCTGATCCCTGCCACAAACTCCCCGCATCCTGAATCGGTCGAAGCAGTGAATCCCGGAAGCAGGGTCACTTCGGTGGTGGAGAAGATTTCTATTTCGGCGTTGTTAAGGATGCCGACTTCGCCGCCTGAGTGTGGAACTATAAGCGGTGCGTTAAAAAAATAATCTTGCGTAACGGTGAGGGGCGTATCAATCTGAGGTGGCGTAGGTGTTTGCGCTTTCAGCGGAAGGTGAGTGCAGATAAGGATAATCGCACAAAGTCTGCTCAGAATAGGGTTGATTCTTTTCATCTGTAGAGATTTTTTAAATCAACCAATCACTTGGATAACTTCATACTGATTTGATCCAACCTCTTGCCCAACACCTCGTTTTCTGATGCCAGCTTTTGAAGTTTTTCCTCCTGTTCAACTATGTATAATGTTAGTTCCTCTATCTTCTCCAATAATTTCACCTGCATATCCCCTATGCTGCTTCCCTCCTTTTCAACTTCCGTGGCCTTAGGTATTCCCGGAAGATGGCTCTTGTCCTGTATAAAACACTTCAGTTCACTTAAGGGCATGAGCGGGTAATCCTGTCTGAAAACATAATCAGGCCAGGCCGTGGAGAGTTTCACCTTTACCTCTTCACAGATGATCTTTCCGTTCACCGCCAGCTTGTATCCCGCTGGGATCTGAGAGGTTCCTATGCCGACATTTCCGCTTGTGGGTAAATTGTATATGTCATTGGTATTGCCGCAATAGTTGGTTACCCAGCGGTTAGTTGGGACAGTACATATAGTTTGATTCGCACCCGTATTAGCTACCCGCAGTATTCCCTGTGCATCCACAAAGACAGAACGGATGCTGTCAGAGGAAAGTGAATCTACCTTCAGGGTGTTCTTCTTCATTTCAAGCAGTCCGTTGGCTTTAATTCTGACCCGTTCCGTATTATTGGTTTTAATCACCAGATCTTTGTTATCCGTCGTACCGATAAATTGGTTGGAGGGATCCGTTCCCGCATTGCCGCTCATAGTCCAGTCATCGCGGTCGGGACCAAGTATTTCGGCCCTTGCTTCAAGACGGCATCCATTGGCATCGGTCAGGATCAGGTTGTAGGATCCAACTCCGAGATTCGTCAGGTTGGCGCTTGTCGCTCCATGTTCCCACTGAAACGTAAACGGCGCCGCCCCGCCGTTAACAGTGGTACTGACGCTCCCGTTGGAGCAGGCATAACAACTCACATTTTTTCCGTTGGGATAGGATGAGATACTGAAACTTGCCTCCAAGGCCGAAGGACCGGTCAGTACGATCTGTGCCGCATCTCCCGCTCCGTTGGCATCCCTGACAATCACCCAATAGCTGCCCGGTTCCAATTCGCCGATGTCTTCGGTGAAGGCTCCGTTGCTCCATTGGTACTCATAAGGAGGAACGCCTCCGGTCACGGTCAGGTCTATGCTGCCATTCTTCGCGTCAAAACAGGCAATGTTATAGCCATTCTGTAGCGGACTGCTGATGCTCACGATCTGCAACTCCGTAGGCTGGGTCAAGGTTGCCGAACCGCCAGCCGTACAACCGTTCATGTCAGTCAGTACCAGGGAATAGTTACCCGCGACTCCATTAGATATCTTGTTTGATGTGGTATTGTTGCTCCATAAATAGGTATAAGGTAATACCCCTCCCTGAACTTCAGTACCAATGACACCGTCGTTACCTCCGTTCTCAGAAATATTATAGCCACCCTCACGTATTTCCGGAATTAGGGATACCTCCAGGGCATTTGGTTGCTGTAGTTCTATCTCGGCGCTGATTGTGTTCTGGTTGGCATCAGTGACAATGACGGTATAAATACCCGCCTCAAGGTTTGTCTGGTTCTTGGTAAAAGAACCATTGCTCCAGTTATAAAGGTAAGGCGGGGTTCCATCTACCACCACGATATTGATCCAGCCGTCGGAAGCTCCGTGACAACTTATATTATAGCCATTATAGGTACTGACGTTCCAGGTGATCTCCTGGGAGGAGGAAGTAAGAGGCAGGGAGAAAAGAAAGAGAGAGAGAAGAAAAAAAGAGAAACAGTGCGAGTTTGAGTGCGAGTGCAGGCGTTTCAGTAGAGTCGAAAAAACCTTCAGCAGCCTCTTTCTAAAATCGCCTGTGTGTGTGTGTGTGTGTGTGTGTGTGTGTGTGTGTGTGTGTCATAGTATACGTATAGAGTTATATTTAAAATTTAAAACTAAATCGAAGGATACACTAATTTTATAAATACATATAAGTTAAATTCACGGTAAGAGTAAAGGAAATTTATCAGAAACAAAAAAACTTTAACACAAATTTTATAAAAGACAGAAAAAGTGAAAATTTTAAACCTTTTAATCTTCAGAAGAGAGTCTTCGCACAATTTGCGGTGAAAAAAATTAACCGCAAAGGACGCCAAGAATGCGCAGAGAACGCCAAGTTGTATTTGGCGCTACTAGTGAAAACTTCAATGAAACTTCTTCGCGCTCTTTGCGAAAAAACTTTGCGCGCTTTGCGGTGAAAAAATTAACCGCGAAGGACGCCAAGATCGCGCAGAGAACGCCAAGTTGTATTTGGCGCTACTAGTGAAAACTTCAATGAAACTTCTTCGCGCTCTTTGCGAAAAAACTTTGCGCTCTTTGCGGTAAAAATAATTAACCGCGAAGGACGCTAAGAATGCGCGGAGAACGCGAAGCGCATTTAAACAAATGAAAACCGATTCAAAAGCTCTTTGCGTGCTTTGCGAAAAACTTTGCGCGCTTTGCGGTGAAAAAAATTAACCGCTAAGGACGCTAAGAATGCGCAAAGAACGCGAAGCGCATTTAACTCATAGTAAAACTAATTCAAAAACTCTTTGCGTGCTTGGCGAGAACCTTTGCGCTCTTTGCGGTAAAAAAAGGATAAGTATATAAACTCAATGACAGGAAGAGCAAACTATATTCTTGATGCAGCCATCAGTAAATCCAGGTCTTTAAAAGGTAGCTTGCAGTATTCTGCGATATAGCGGTTGGTTATGGCTCCTCTGAACATATACACTCCGTTACAAACGACTTTGTTCTTCCAGAGTATCTCATCGATCCCTCCTTCTTCACCGGCTTCGAGCAGGATTGGCGTGAAAATATTGCTCAGCGCGGTGGAAGCGGTACGGCTTACCCTTGAAGCAATGTTAGGTACACAATAATGTACCACACCGTATTTCCTGAACACGGGTTGGCTGTGATTGGTGACTTCCGAAGTTTCAAAACATCCTCCCTGGTCAATGCTGATGTCAACAATAACAGAGCCCACCCTCATCTCACTCACCATCTCATCGGTCACTACAACGGGAGTCCGGCCTTCGCTGCTCCTGAGCGCGCCGATAGCCACATCCGCCGTCCTTAATTCTTTTAATAAGATGCTCGGCACAAGGGTCGAAGTGTAAATCCTGCTGCCCAGCCTGTTTTGCAGCCTACGCAGACGGTGTATGGAATTATCAAACACTTTCACTGATGCACCAAGACCTAAGGCTGCCCGCGCGGCGTACTCGCCTACCGTTCCGGCTCCTATAATGACCACTTCTGTAGGAGGGATCCCGGCAATTCCGCCAAGAAGTTCTCCCTTTCCGTTAAAGGCATTGCTGAGATATTCAGCAGCGATCAGAATTCCGGTACTGCCCACAATCTCGCTCATGGCCTGGATAATTGGATACACACCTGAATGATCGTGCATGTATTCATAGCCAATCGCCGTGATTTTTCTTGAACTCAGTTTCCTGATATAATCCTTATTCTGCATGTTCATCTGCAAAATACTGATGAGATACTGACGGTCTTTCATCAACTCCAGTTCTTCCAGGGAAGGTGGAGCAATCTTGATAATGATATCAGACTTGTACACTTCCTCCGCACTATACACAATCTGGGCGCCTGCCTCACTGAAGTCTGAATCCTGAAAGTTTGACTCAGCTCCCGCTCCGGCTTCAACTTTGACTTCATGTCCATTGTTTACCAACAAAGCAACGGATTGCGGGATCAGAGGAAGTCGGTTCTCCTGGAAGGAAATTTCCTTTGGTATTCCGATATGGAGTTGCTTACGCTGCTTTCTTACTTCCAGCATGGCTTCCATAGGTTGCAAGACCGCAGAAGCCGCCAGGGCTGATAATCCTTTGGGGATCTTTTCATTCATGGGAAAAGGTGATCAGTCGGTTTGTTCCCTCTGTCCGGATTTCGACGCGAATTCCGGGTTCAGGCAATAAATTTATAATTTTTTCCGGCCATTCTATCAAACAATAAGAACCACTGTCAAAATATTCTTCAACACCCGCTTCCATGGCCTCCGCGGTTGATTTTATTCTGTAAAAATCAAAATGATATATTTTTTGGCCACCCCTTCCTGTGTATTCGTTAATGATGGAGAAAGTCGGACTGCTCATCCCTGACTCTACTCCCAGGCGACGGCAAAGCCATTTTATAAAAGTGGTTTTCCCCGCGCCCATCTCACCATAAATCAGGAAGATCCTTTCGCTGCCAGCGAAGTGGAGTAAATCCTCTGCCACTTTTTCAAGTTGCGCCTCAGAGGTCAGTGTCGCGGAATAGGTTTTCAGAAGTATAACTGGTTGATTTGAGCAACACTAAAACAATTTCAGATCAGACATCATGATGCGGCGATCACAGAAACTGTATTCTTCCGCTTGATTATTTGAACAAACGATAATGGTCCTGCCCGCTGCATATTCATTCACCAGATCCTGATACCACTTAATGGCTGAACTGTCAAGATTTGAACAGGGCTCATCGAGTAATATAAGATCCACATCCGAAAGAATGGCCAGTGCCAGTTTCACTCTTTGTTTCATTCCGGAAGAAAAATACCTGAACACCTTTTTTTCCGAGGATTCCAGACCCGTCATTTTCAGTATGTCACGGTAATTCATCTTGTGCAATGGTAACTTGAATGAAAAATGAAAGTCAATCAGTTCTTCGAGGGTAAATTCCTCTATCAGTTCGAGGTAAGGCGCGGCATAGGTCAATTTTCTGAAGACTGCTTCCGGTTCAATCCTTTGTCCATTCTGCCAGTGGATCAATTCTCCTTCCGTGGGCAACAGTGACCCCGAAAACAACTGCAAGAGAGTCGATTTACCTGAGCCATTTGGTCCCAGGATGACGACTTTCTCGGAGGAATTAATACTCAGACTGGCATTTCTGAAGATCCATTCTCTCAGATATTTTTTTCCCGTCTGTTTTAATTCGATCCTCACGTCAATACCTGGAAAATGAAATCAGAAGATGGATCAAAGATTCCTGTGTTCCTGAAAAAGAAATACAAAACCTTCTATCAGTCTTCATCTTTTTTAAACCCTTTCATGATTCCTCTTGAAGAATTCCGGATAAAGTTCAGGATCTGATCTCTTTCTGCTGTGACAGGCATAGTTTCTTCCACTATTTCAAGTGCACGTGAATAGGAATGACCTCTCACAAAAATGATCCGGTAAATTTCCTGTATCTCCGCTATTTTTTCATTGCTGAAACCTCTGCGGCGAAGTCCGACGGAATTCAGTCCGACATAGGACAATGGATCATGCGCCGCTTTCACAAATGGAGGAACATCTTTCCTCACTAATGAGCCTCCGGAAATAATCACATGCGAACCGATATGCACAAACTGATGAATGGCTGAAAGACCGCCAATGATGGCATAATCATCAATCGTAATATGACCAGCCAGGGTCGCACCGTTGGCCATGATACAATTATTGCCAACGACGCAATCATGTGCGATATGCACATAGGCCATGAGCAAATTATTACTGCCCACAACAGTTTTTCCTAAGGCGACGGTACCCCGGTTAATCGTTACAAATTCTCTGACAATTGTATTATCACCTACCTCCGCGGTGGTAATCTCACCGGCGAATTTGAGGTCTTGCGGTATGGCGGAAATTACCGCGCCGGGAAAAATCCTGCAGTTCTTTCCGATTCTCGCACCGGGAAAAATCGTGACATTCCCACCTATCCATGTCCCTTCTCCTATAACCACATCATCATGAATGGTGCTGAAAGGATCTATTGTAACACCTGCACCGATCTTGGCACCCGGATGTATGCTGACCAAATTTGAATTCATGTCAAAGTATTTCCGGCGCCAGGCCTGAAAAATTGAATTTATTTTTTCTTCTCTTTCTTTACGATCTGCGCCATCATTTCTGATTCCATCACCACTTTATCTCCGACATAGGCTTTCCCGCGCATGTGGCAAATTCCCCTGCGTATCGGTGAAACCAGTTCAAGACTGAAGACCAGCGTATCTCCGGGCAATACCATATCCCTGAATTTCGTGTTTTCAATTTTCATGAAATAGGTAAGGTAATTCTCCGGATCAGGTACCGTACTGAGCACTAAAATTCCTCCCACCTGTGCCATAGCCTCTATCTGGATCACTCCCGGAAGCACCGGGGCTCCGGGGAAATGTCCGGGAAAGAACCATTCGTTCATGGTCACATTCTTCACACCGATCACGTGTTTATCGCTCATCTCCATGATCTTGTCAATGAAAAGAAATGGAGCCCTGTGCGGCAGTAAACGCATGATACCATGAATATCCATCAAAGGTTTGGCATTAGCATCATAGCGCGGACCCTTTTCGCGGAAACGATCACGCTTCATCAGCTCTTTGATCTTACGCGCAAAGGCAACATTGGCAACGTGACCCGGTCTGGCGGCCAGGATATGCCCTTTTAAGGGTGCGCCAACCAGTGCCAGATCGCCTACGATATCCAGCAATTTATGACGTGCCGGCTCATTCTGAAAACGCAACTTAACATTATTGAGGAAGCCTCTTTCAGCAATGATCTTATCCTTTTTAAATACCCTGGCCAGATATTCGAGCTTGTCTTTGGCCACCGGTTTATCCACGACCACGATCGCGTTATTTATATCCCCGCCTTTGATCAGATTGTGTTCGAGCAACATCTCGAGCTCATGCAGAAAACAAAAAGTCCTGCAATCACTGATCTCTTCCTTGAATTCACCAATGTTATAAAGAGTAGCATGCTGGGTACCCAGCAGATCGCTGTTATAATCAACCATAACGGTGATCCTGAAATCATCACTTGGAACAGCTAACATTTCCGTTTTACGTGCAGGATCTTCATAGGTGATGTTCTCACTCAACGAATAATAGTGCCTCTCTTCCCGTTGCTCCTGTTTACCGGCCTTTTCAAGGATTTCAATGAACGGTCTTGAACTTCCATCCATAATAGGAACTTCAGGACCGTCAATTTCCATCAGCACATTGTCGATCTCCATTCCTGCAAGCGCTGCAAGGACATGTTCAATCGTGCTGATCTTTGCTCCGTTTTTCCCTATCGTAGTACCTCGGTCCGTATCGGTGACATTGTCTACATCCGCTTCAACAACAGGCTGCCCTGGCAGATCTACACGCTGAAATTTGAATCCGTAATTTTCCGGAGCGGGTTTGAAGGTGAGATTTACCGATGCACCGGTGTGCAATCCCACGCCGGAAACAGTTATTGAATTCGCAAGAGTGGTTTGACGGACGGTCATGGGTGCATGATTATTGGAAATCTCAGAATGAGTCTTGATCTCCATTTTCGGAGAAGGTTCAATTATCTGATTTTCAGGCATTTTTTCTGTTTTTAGAAGGGAGAGGTCATAGTCTTGCAAACAGGGAGGTCAAAAATAAAAATAATTAAGGGAATAGAAAGGAATCTGATCGAAAGGCTGAAAAAACCCCTTGAATTATTGAAAATTGAAAACTCAGGATGTGATCTGACGAAGATCAGAGATCATCTGTTCCAGTTCTTTGATTCTCTTCTCCAGTGCGGGTAGTTTCCGGAAAACAACATAGGTTCTCTTGTAATCACCTATGCCAAATGCTGGTGAACCCTGTATGATTTCGCCTTCATTAGTGACACTTGATCCGACACCCGATTGGGCCGCAATTTTAACCTTATCCGCAATGGTAATATGTCCAACAATGCCGACCTGTCCACCGATCATGCAATCCTTCCCGATTTTGGTAGATCCCGCAATTCCCGTCTGAGCCGCAATTACGGTATTCTCTCCAATCTCTACATTGTGTGCGATCTGGATGAGATTATCCAGTTTAACCCCTTTTCTTATGATGGTTGAACCGAGAGTTGCCCTGTCTATCGTTGTATTAGCCCCTATTTCAACGTGATCTTCGAGTATCACATTTCCTATCTGCGCTACCTTCTGGTATTGGTTTTCCTGATTAGGCGTAAACCCGAATCCATCGGCACCGATCACTGTCCCTGTATGAAGGGTGCAATGATTGCCAACTACACAATCACTATACACTTTTGAACCGCTGAAGAGGGTTGTATTATCACCAATAAGCACATTGTCGCCAACGTAAACCTGGGGATAAATCTTTACGTTGTTACCAATCTTCGCGTTGTTACCGATATAGGCAAAAGCGCCGACATAACAATTCTCACCGAGACTTGCGGAGGAGGAGATGAAAGAAGGTTGTTCTATGCCCTTCTTATCTCGCTGGATCTGATTATAAATTTCCAGAAGTTTCACAAAGGCTTCGTAAGCATTGTCAACCTTTACCAGGGTAGAAGCGATTGCCTGCTCGGGGACAAAATCCTTGTTAACAATGATCACAGAGGCCTTTGTCGTATAAATAAAAGGAGTATACTTAGGGTTAGCCAAAAAAGTCAAATCTCCTTCGCGTCCTTCTTCGATCTTACTCAGACGGCTCACTTTAATGCCAGGATCACCTTCAACTGTTCCGTGAAGTAAGTCACTGATTTGCCTGGCTGTGAATTCCATAGATGTAAAATGAGGCACGAATTTAGGCAATTAACCGATAGCAGTCAATCTAAAACCGACAATCCATTAACGCAGTATTTGGATTGAAATTTTCGAAAAAACGAAATAAATACCGGCTAAGCTCCAAATAGCGGTGATCAACGTCCTGTCCTTATCCTGCTCTCTTCTTCCTGTAAACCGGTAGCCCTTTGTCTTGCCTTAGGAACGGTTTTCTTTCCAAAATTGTAGGATAAATGGAATCGTACGAACTGGCTGTCATAAACACGCATGAATTTGGCGTCTACATTCTGGTAATTGATCACCGAATTAAAAGTTTCCGTATGGAAAATATCATTGATGTTTATACGAAGGGTAAATTGATCTTGCATGAAATGCTTCCTTAAACCGGCCGATACGGAAAAGCGGGGATCGATCAGGAAGGTTCCCCAAACCATTCTGGATGTATAATATCCATTGACTTCCATAGCCCAGGAACGCGGCAATGTAAAGGCATTATAGGTATGGAACTGATATGAATTTAGCCGCTTATCCACTTCACCGACGGAAGAAATCCCTTTGTAACGGTTATTGAAATAATTAAAATTACTGCTCATATACCACCACTCTGTGAGCTGTACCGGAACACCCAGACTGACACCGTAATTATCGTTCGACTCAAGATTCTCAGTCCTGACAAAAGTGGTCCGGGTGGAATCTATTTGCTTGGAAATTTCGGTCAATGCATCATCCGTATGCCTGTAATTAACCGCAAGCGTAAATATCTTCATGAATGTATGGGAGATTTCAACTGAATTTGTCAGCTGTGGCTGCAAATCCGGATTTCCCTCGTTGTAATTATACGGATCAAGAAAATACCTGAAAGGATTGAGCTGCTGATAGCCCGGCCTGTCAATCCGACGACTGTAAGAGATCTTTGACTCATGATTCTCACTGAATGCATAGCTCAGAAACAAGGTCGGAAAGAACTGTAATACATCCCTGTGAAAGGTGCTGCCCGTGGTCCGCTGATTTCCATCTGCGATGGTCTGCTCGGCTCTCAATCCGGCCTGTATTCCGAACTTTCCAAACTCTGCTGAACCGCTGAGATAAGCAGCGTTAATATTTTCTTTATAGATGAAGTGATTGGATTTTCCTGTATCCAGAATGTAAGCATCATTGACCTGGTTATAGTAACGAACATCACTGTCGGTCTTTACAAAACTGCTCTTTACTCCGCTTTCAATCCTGAAAGATTTTGAAAAGGGATGAACATAATCGATTTTAAAGGTTCTGATATCAATGGAAGCCGGCTGATCATTGGTTGCATTCTCCCGATAACCCGGTTTGGATCCATCAGGAAAATAGTAAACGGTTTCAAAGCGAAAGTCACTCTTGTTGTCGTACCTGCCATAGTCAAGATCGGTACTGAGTGCCCTTCCCGTGGAATCAATATTAAAACGGTAATTCAGGTTGGCCGAAAAATTCTCCCATTTACTGTCATTATGATTTTGAGTTATATAAGATGAATCAGCCACGGAAGTATAATTAAATACTTCGGTTCGGCTGGTAGTCCTGTCTTTATTCATTGAGTTGTAACCGCTTGCCTGAAGGCCAATCGTCTGCCTCGCGCCGATAAAATAATCCGCTCCAAGTCTGTAATTGTGGTTTATGTAACGGCCTTTGTCAAAAGTTGTCTGAAGAAATCTGGAAGTATGATCCTGCTCTTTGAAATTTCTGTTCAATTCCACCTCCTGAAAATAATAACCATACATGTAATTGTAATTTCCAAAAAGATTGAAACTCTCATTTCTGTAATTCAGGTTGGTTCCGCCGCCAAAATCTGGATACTGACCCTGACCATAACTGAGCGTGGCAGAACCATTCAATCCTATATTCTGCTTTTTCCGTAGTTTGATATTCAGAATGCCGGAATTCCCTGCAGCATCATAACGGGACGAAGGATTTGTGATAATCTCTATGGATGAGAGTTGATCTGAGGTCATATTGCGTAACATGTTCTGCAGATCAGAAGCGGAAAGATATGTTTGTTTGTCATCTATCAGTACCAAAACACCCTGCTTCCCTTTCAGACTGATATTTCCTTCATTATCCACAATCACTCCTGGAGACCTCTGCAGTATTTCCAATACGTTTGATCCGGCATCAACAATACTGTTTTCCACATTCACGATAGTCTTGTCGATCCTTCTTTCAATGAAGGGTTTTAAGGCCACCACATTCGCTTCTTTCAGCTGGACAACATTCTCTTTGAGGGTGATGGGTGGTATTTCACTGCTTCCCTTATTCTCTTCAATGGCTATCGCAGGCGTATAAACCCTGGAATAACCGAGCTGGCTTACCATGACCAGGTAACTTCCGGCATCTATATCTTCAAAGACATAGGCTCCGTCCCCATCTGTGATGGCACCCTTAACCAGAGACGAATCTGTGGAATTGAGTAAGATGGCATTGACAAATTCAAGGGGCGCAGAATTTTCATCGGTCACCTTTCCTTTCAGTACCTTCTTATCCTGAGAAAATGATGTTAAGGAAAATTGAAGTATTAAAAACAAGGAGAACAGTAGTCTCATAGCAATCAGGTTCAACCGGGTCTTATACCCCGAAAGTATGCCTAAGTTGGTCTTCTGTCAGTTAAAATGAAGTTAAAACCCGGCTTTAAAAAGTTAATGTCCTTAACAGGTATGCAAATGAGATGTGTAGGATTAAAGACTTAAGGTCAGCTCCTATTTCCGGATAAAGGATGCAATGTGGGAAGCCAGTAAGCTGTTATCAACTTTCTCAATCGCATGCCTGGTATCCGGCATTATCAACAGATCAGCGCCCGGAGTGTTCCTGAAAAAGCTGATTGTCTCATCAATACTAACCATCTCGTCATGATCCCCGACACAATACAATACCGGGTTCTGAAAATTTCTCATTTTTGCTAGGGTCAGAAATGGGGAATCTCCCAATGATTTCATCAGGGCTGCGGTCTTAACAAGTACCTTTCTCCATTTTTCATTCCCGTGTAATTGCTGAAGCATGGTTGCAAATGCCGGCACTTTGGCAAGAATTTTATCCGGGTCAAGTTTTGCGCACTCCCTAGCGGCAATCTCCGGACTCCACTCCAGCTTGGTACCTATGGTAATGATCCTGGAAAATATGGAAGGATACCTGAGGCCTGCCGCCAGCGCGACGTATCCTCCCATACTATAACCTATAGCTGTCACAGGTTGAGCTAATCCATCACATTTTCTTATCAGGCTTTCAATGAAGAAATCCATGCTCCAATCAGATTCATGGTCTTCACTCTGTCCGTGACCTGGAAATTCGAAATGCAGGCAAGATTGGTGATCAAGCGCGCCGGCAAGTTGCATCAATTGCCTGCCAGTTCCCAGCGCTCCATGAAGGAAAAACAGCGTATCGTTCTTCATTCCTGAATTACTTGGGATAGCAGACGAAATACTTATGCACCGCTGAGCTCATCTCTCTTATATTGAGTGTATCGGCCGCCTCACTAATATCCATCAGGGAGCCGTCTCTTCTGATGATGTTGATACTATCGGTCTCCGTATTGTAGGCATTGTTCACTATAGAACCCTCAATCAGAAAATAATCCAGATCGGATTCCGATACATTGAACCTGGAGCGGAGCCCGTTTCTGATAGTGTTCACCTCTTCACGTGGAACAGGATCCCTTCTGAGCAGAATTCTGAATAAAGTTCTGTTCATCATACAGGAAGAAAGATAGGATAAGACAGGATCGGATGATTTGCTCCAGACCTTGACTGACAGGGTAATATCACTGTCATCCAATCCTGCAAAATCATTTAACACCTGCTTATCTTTCACGAAGTCATCAATTGTATGGTCTTTCTCCAGGAAAATCCTCAGGGCCGGAGAGGCAAATATTGTCTTGTCTTTTACAGACATCTCCCGTGCCCTTCTCAGAATATTAATAAGCATGCATTCGGCGCTGACGACAGTTTTATGAAGATAAACCTGCCAGTACATTAATCTGCGCGCGACGATGAACTTTTCGATAGAATAGATCCCCTTTTCTTCAATGGCAAGTTTATCATTATACACCTCCAGCATCTTAATGATACGCTCATGGCTTATCACTCCTTCAGAAACGCCGGTAAAAAAACTGTCTCTTCCTAAATAATCAAGTCTGTCCATATCAAGCTGACTGCTGACTAATTGATGAAGAAATTTTTTCGGATAGGCGTTGTTAAAAATGCTGATCGCCAGACTTAATTTACCGTCCATTTCAGCGTTCAGACGCTCCATGAATAATTTACTCAACTCTTCGTGCTTGGCACCGTGCACAATACTGTCTTCCAGTGCATGTGAGAACGGACCATGTCCAATATCATGGAGAAGGATTGCCACAGTGACTGCTTCAGCCTCTTCCCTGCTTATTTCATGTCCTTTGGACCTCAGGACCTCTATAGCCTGTCCCATCAGATGCATGGCCCCCAGAGCATGATGGAACCTTGTATGATGAGCACCGGGATAAACCAGGTGAGTCATCCCTAACTGGCGGATTCGCCGTAATCTCTGGAAATAAGGATGTTCAATTAGTGAAAAGACAAGGTCATAGGGTATGGTAATAAAGCCATATAAAGGGTCGTTGATAATTTTGATCCTGTTCGATCCTGATGCCACGTTGCTGAGTATTAAAAGGTCTGACAAATATCGCAATCGCCGGAGAATTTCATGAAAATAATTCATCAGCCGGAGACATATCCGATGTTTATCTTCCTGATTGACTACCCGGGAAAGTCAGGATTGCTTTGACCTGAGCCATACCAAACACAATTAATACTGAATCCGGTTCAGCTAAAGCAGAATAAAGAAGGGTGAACTGCGTTGTCTGCTTACATACAAACCGAGTCATCAGCTTGCAACCAAGGCTCATTAATAATAAAATCACATCAAATGAATAGAAACAACTTTGCTACCTTTGAGAAAACAAAATTTAAAGGAACTGAACCGGAGATCATGGATAAAATCAATATACTTTGGGCGGACGATGAAATAGAACTTCTGAAACCTCATATCCTCTTTCTGAAGGAAAAAGGATACGATGTAACTACAGTCAGCAATGGTGAGGATGCCTTGGACCAGGTGAAGAAGAATCCTTTTGAAATTATCTTTCTGGATGAAAACATGCCCGGCCTCTCGGGACTGGAGACCCTTTCCAGAATTAAAAATATAAGACCCGGAATTCCTGTGATCATGATCACAAAAAGTGAGGAAGAACAGATCATGGAGGAGGCAATTGGCAGCAAAATTGCGGACTACCTGATCAAACCTGTAAACCCAAACCAGATCCTGCTGTCGCTAAAAAAGAACCTGGAGAATAAAAGGCTTGTGAGTGAGAAAACGACTTCTGCCTACCAGCAAGAGTTCAGAAACATCGGCATGACCTTATCAGACAGGTTGAGTTATAAAGATTGGGCCGATGTATACAGGCGACTCGTCTACTGGGAACTGGAACTTGCCAGGTCCAATGACCAGAGCATGTATGAGATCCTTACTTCGCAAAAGAGCGAAGCCAATAATCTATTCGCGAAATTCATCGAGAACAACTATCTGAAATGGTTAAAAGAACCGGGGAAAGACACGCCGACCATGTCGCATCAGTTGATGAAAAACAAGATTCTGCCTTATGTTGACAGCAGCACGGAGCCTGTCTTTATGATATTGATAGATAACCTGAGGTATGATCAGTGGAAGGTGATCGAACCTGTCCTGGAGGAAATGTTCAGGGTAAGCGAAGATGATTTGTATTACAGCATACTTCCTACAGCGACACAATATTCAAGAAACGCCATCTTTTCAGGACTAATGCCTTCAGAAATTGAGGCAAGATTTCCAAAACTCTGGTTGAATGACGAGGATGAAGGCGGTAAAAACAACCATGAAGAGGAGTTTTTACATGATACTCTCGTGCGATTCAGGAAAGATTACAAGCATAGTTATACCAAAGTGACAAACTTCAACGACGGAAAAAGCCTTGTAGATAATATTCCTCAATTATTGCATAACAAACTGAATGTGATCGTTTATAATTTTGTAGATATGCTGTCGCATTCAAGAACCGAAATGGATATGATCCGCGAACTGACGGATGATGAAGCTGCCTATCGCTCCCTGACCCTTTCCTGGTTTGAACATTCTCCCTTACTGGAAGCGCTTAAAAAGCTCGCAGAGAAAAAAGTCAGACTTATTATAACCACCGATCATGGAACGATCCGCGTAAAGGAGCCAAGCAAGATCGTTGGCGACAGAAGCCTGAATACAAACCTGCGCTACAAACAGGGCAAGAACATGAATTATGATAAAAAGGAGGTCTTTGAAGTTAAGAATCCTGCAGATGCCATGCTGCCCAGACAAAACCTCTCACAGGTTTTTGTGTTTGCCAAACAGGATAAATTTTTTGCCTACCCTAATAACTTTAACCATTACGTGACCTACTATAAAAACACATTGCAACACGGTGGAATTTCGCTTGAGGAAATGCTGGTTCCTTTTGCTACACTCAGCACCAGGTAAAATCCATCCCGATTTCTCTCTGGACTTTTAATTTCAGGCCTTTATCAGTGTTCTGCTATTCTACGGAATACAAGTTCCGTATTTCCGGCTGCTTCAGCAACAGAAGGACTTCATGCATTTTAAACGCTGAAATCCCCGGTCAGGAAGGTAGCGGAACCGGAACCTGTCCCTTTTATTCATATTACCTTCATAGCTTCTTCTTAATTTTGGCAATAAAATTGCATATAATTCAATCCTTTAGGGGTTTAAAAACATTAAATAACAACAAACAAACTCAAAATCAAACCATGAAAACGATCAAAGTATGCTTATTTCTGTTTGCTTCAATACTGTTCAGCCTCAATGCGGTAAAGGCGCAGGAATCCGTAAAGGTTGAAAGTCCGGTAAAACAGGAACCAGTAAAGACGAACAACCCAAATGCTCCGGAAATCACTTTTGAAAGTGAAATACACGACTATGGAACGGTAAAAATGGGCGCAGACGGAAATTGTGAATTCAAATTCAAAAACACCGGTAAGGAACCCCTTATCATCAGTGCTGCAAAAGCAAGTTGCGGTTGCACCGTACCAAATTATCCGAAAGAACCCATCATGAGCGGACAAACCGGGGTTATCAAAGTTCACTACGATACGAAGCGAATCGGCGCTTTCACTAAAACCATTACCATCAGCTCAAATGCTAAAACTGAAACCAAGACTCTGACCATAAAAGGAAATGTTGAAGGTTCTGCAGAACAGGCTCCGGAACAGGCTATGCCGGTAAAAAAGACCAATGGCCTCCCCTTGGAAAACACCAAATAAATTCAAGTTTAAAGCAAGTCAATAAGCAGACATGAAAAATTTACTCAGTATATTTTTAGGCATCCTCCTGATCAGCCTACAAGCTGTGGCGCAGGAAAAAAAGGTCCTCAATAACATCGCCAACGAGAATCCGAATCAGGCCGAGTTCAATTTTGAAGCCCTGGAATATGATTTCGGAACCATTAAACAAGGTGAATCTTCTACATATGAATTCAAATTCACCAATACCGGTAACGAACCGCTTGTGATCACCAGGGCGGATGGCTCCTGCGGCTGTACTGTTCCGGAATATCCAAAAGAACCAATCATGAAAGGACAAACCGGAAGCATAAAGGTTACCTTCAATTCGGCCGGTAAGATGGGAATCCAGGACAAGACCGTGACCATTACCTCTAATGCAAAACAAAATCCGATGGTATTGCATATGAAAGGCACCATCGAAAAACCTTCTGGTGCTGTCCAGGAAAGCAAGTCCAAATAATTCATGATGAAAAAAATTCTGCTTTCTGTCGCAATCTCAATTCTTACACTGACAAGCTTTGCACAGGCAGTTAAAAAATCAACGGTCAGTAATCAGATTGAGAATAAGAATGCTGCTGAAATCGTATTTGAAGTTGAAGAATTCGATTTCGGAACGATTAAACAGGGTGAAAAAGTTGCCTTCAGTTTCAATTTTGAAAATGCCGGAAAGGATCCTCTGATCATATCTAACGCACAGGGTACATGTGGTTGCACCGTTCCGGAATGGCCTAAGGGACCCATTTCAAAGAACGGACGCGGGACGATTCATGTTGAATTCAACTCTGCAGGCAAGATCGGAATGCAGGATAAAACCGTGACCGTAAGTTCAAATGCAAGAAACGGCCAGGTAGTGCTTCATCTCAAAGGGAATGTGGAAGCACCCGGAAGCTCCAAAGGTGAAATTCAAGGCGGTAAAAAGTAATTACATAAGGATAAAATCGTATTTTTGAAGCCCTTCCCTCCGGAGAAGGGCTTCTTTATTGGGATCATCGGGATTTAAAAACATGCATCAGGGTTCTTTCCCGTAATCAATCATCAAGCTCCAGAATAGCGATTTCTTAACAGTAAGGAGTAAGGGGAATAAATTTAAAAAATCAAGGTATGCCACATATTTCTGCTAAGGGAGATCAGATGCCCCCTTCACCAATACGAAAACTTGTACCTTTTGCCGAAGAAGCCAGACGAAAAGGGAGAAAGATCTATCATCTCAATATAGGACAACCGGATATTAAAACACCGGAAGTCATGCTTGAAGCCATTCACCAATTTCCGTATAAGGTTGTTGAATACAGTCATTCCGCCGGGATTGAATCATACAGAAAAAAACTGGTAACGTATTACAAGAAGCACTCGATAGAGCTGGACTTTTCCGAAATCATCATCACCACCGGCGGTTCAGAGGCCATCGAAATAGCGATGATGAGCTGTCTGGATCCCGGTGATGAGATCATCATTCCGGAACCATTTTATGCCAACTATAATGGTTTCTCCACACAGGCTAACGTGAAAATAATCCCGATAAGATCTCATATCGAGACAGGTTTTGCACTTCCTCCTGTGGCGGAATTCGAAAAACTCATTGGACCTAAGACACGCGCCATCATGATCTGTAATCCGGGAAACCCCACCGGATATCTTTATAGCAGAGCGGAACTTGAATCACTGGCAGCCATTGTTAAGAAACATGATCTGTGGTTCTTCTCTGATGAAGTTTACAGGGAATTCTGTTATGACGGAAAGACCCACACCTCTGTCATGCACCTGAAGGGAATAGAAGAAAATGTCGTAATGCTGGATAGTATATCCAAACGGTACAGCGCATGCGGTGCAAGAATAGGAGCATTTATTACACACAACAAGGAACTTTTGGCAACAGCTTTGAAATTTGCTCAGGCTCGCCTGAGTCCTCCAACTTTTGGTCAGGTCGCCGCTGAAGCCGCAATCGATACGCCGGACAGTTACTTCAAAGAGGTCAGGGAAGAATATATAGCCCGCAGAAATTTTGTGGTAGCGTCGCTCAACAATATGGATGGCGTTTATTGTCCGACACCCGGAGGCGCCTTTTACTGCATAGCAAGGTTACCTGTAGAAGATGCCGATGACTTTTGCCGCTGGCTGTTACAGGATTTTTCATTTGAGAACCAAACAGTAATGCTTGCACCGGCGAGTGGTTTTTATTCTCATGCAGAATTAGGGAAGGATGAAGTAAGAATTGCCTACGTGCTTAATCTCACTGATTTAAAAAATGCAATGACCTGTCTTGATAAAGCACTTCAAATTTATCCGGGTTTAAAAAAGGACAGACCAGCTTACGTAAAGAGTAACGGCTGAGAAAAATCTCCTGATCCTGGATCTCTTTTGATGCCATCTATTCAAAATCAGAATACAAGAGGTATTTCTTTCTGATCACTTTGAAAGTTTCAAGATCTTTTCTCCAGCTGTTCCTGATTTCTGCTTCAGGAATTCCTTGGCTTATCTTTAACTTTAAAGTGCTGTTTCCTGCCAGTTTATTAAAAAAAGAATTAAAGAAACGATCCTTTTCAGGAAAAGCGGCATAGGCCATTAGAAGTAAATCCAGCTTTATCTGACCCGGAATATCTTTACTTGTTATTCCCGAAGACCGGAGATCAATCCCGTTACACAGCGTATCCTTATATGGCGGATTGAGTGCCACCCCTTTGATATTTTTTGGCGTAAAGGAAAAGGTTGTTGCTTTCATACCCGGGAAACCAAAACATTGAAAAGGATGTTCCGTACCTCTGCCGAGACTTACCGCAGTACCTTCAAAAAAACAGAGAGAAGGATAGAGATAAACAGCTCTCATATTCGGTAAATTTGGTGAAGGCCTTACAGGAAGCTGATAATAATCAGCATGAGAGTAGTTCTCAACTTTCACACATTCGATATCAGCCTTTTCACTCCCCTTCAGCCAGCCCTCGCCTATCAGCATGTATGCATACTCGGCCATGGTCAATCCATGTACAACCGGAATGGTATTCATCCCCACGAATGAGCGAAACTTGCTTTCAAGTACAGGTCCGTCAATGTAATGTCCATGTGGATTCGGCCTGTCAAGTATCAATAATTTCTTTTTATGCTCTGCACATGCTTCCATCACATATTGAAGAGTCGAAATATAGGTGTAGAAGCGAACACCTACATCCTGAATATCAAAAATTACGATGTCCACATTATGCAGATCTTCCGCTTCAGGTTTGAGGTGCTTTCCGTAAAGTGAGGTGAGAGCTAATCCTGTTTTTGAATCAATTCCGTCTGCTATCTTCTCTCCGGCACCCGCTTCTCCCCTGAATCCGTGTTCGGGCGCAAAGACACGTTTGATGCTGATACCTGATGAAAGCAGTGTATCGACCAGATGAGTAGTTCCAACCAGGGAGGTCTGGTTTGCAACTATGGCTACCTGTTTTCCGCGCAATTTATGCAGATACTCTTCCATTCTCTCCGCTCCCACCCGGATGTCAGACTGAAAGAGTATCCTTCCGCCCCGGCTTTCATTCTGGCCTTTGGAACAGGATGCTAAAAGAAAAAAAAGCAGTCCGGTTAGGTTCCTGAAAATAATTTTAGACCTGATTTTCATCAAACGAAAGGAAAGGGATATATTTAACAACGAAAATATCAATTAATTCTGCACGATTGAACTATGAACCTGGCATAGCTAAAAGAATTGCTTTTTCCGAGAGGAAAGGCGGAATGGTCACCAGGCCCATCATACGTCTTGCTCTTCTAGCTGTTGCACTTGGTTTCGCCGTTATGGTAATTACTCTGTCAGTAGTTACCGGTTTCAAAAAAGAAATCAGTACTAAGGTAATTGGATTTGGTTCTCATATTCAGGTCAGCAGTTTTGCTGAAAATAATTCGTTTGAAACCAAAAGGATCCGCAATGATTCCGCACTGATATCTGTGCTTAAAGCCATACCGGAGGTTTCTCACATCCAGGTCTTCGCAACCAAGGCAGGAATTTTAAAATCCGGAGATGAAATAGGCGGTGTTGTCGCAAAAGGCATTGGCAGTGACTTTGACTGGCAATTTTTCAAAGCAAGTCTGGTCGAGGGAGATATTTTCACCGTTCGAGATAGTCTTATAAACAATGACATTATCATTTCCCTCAATATGTCTAAAAAACTGAAGCTTTCCAGTGGAGATGATGTCATTATGTATTTTATTCAGGACCCGCCCCGGGCAAGAAAATTCAGAATCAAAGGAATATACGAAACAGGACTGGAAGAATTCGATAACCTATATTTGCTTTGCGATATTGCACAAATACAAAAACTGAACGACTGGGAACCTGGCGAAGTAGGAGGTATAGAATTGTCCTTAAAGGATTTTAAGAATCTTGATAAAACAGGGAATACCGTTTACTCAGCTATCAGTGCGGATCTGAATGCCCGGACAATAAAAGAGATATACCCACAATTGTTCGACTGGCTGGGTCTGCAAAATATCAATGCGATTGTAATTATTATACTAATGATTGCAGTAGCTGTTATAAATATGATCTCTGCGCTTCTGATAATAATCCTTGAGAGAGTCCAGATGATCGGTCTTTTCAAGTCGCTCGGCGCAACGGACCGGTCGGTAAGAAAAATTTTTATCTATGTTTCTGTGTACCTTATCGGAAGAGGCCTCTTATGGGGAAACATCATCGGAATAGGATTATGTTTACTTCAGTGGCAATTTGGGATTTTACGTCTTGATCAGGCTTCCTATTACATCTCCAAAGTTCCGGTGGCTATTTCAATACCTTCTTTATTGATGCTCAATGCGGGTACTCTCCTGATCTGCGTTTTGATGATGATCCTGCCAACTCTGGTTATCACCAAAATCTCTCCTCTCCGCGCCCTGCGTTATACGTGAGAATCAACATGATTTTCCGCTACCGGGATTATTGTTCATCATGGTGTAAATTCTATTTTGACAAACAAAAAGCGTCGGTTAATTCATCAGGAATTGTACCTTTGTATGCTTATTTAATTAACTATTTTATTGATAGTCAATACAATAGTTAATATCATTCAGGTAAACGTTAAAATTTCAATATCCGAAATGTCAGCACATCCTTCAAAAAAAATATGCGAGAATATTCTGGAGACTATAGGTAATACTCCTTTGGTTAAATTGCATCGTGTGGTAGAGGGCATAAATGCAAAAGTCCTTGCCAAGGTTGAAACCTTCAATCCCGGAAATTCGATCAAGGACAGAATGGCCTTGAAAATGATCGAAGATGCCGAAAAAGCAGGAAAGCTAAAGCCCGGTGGAACCATCATTGAGGGCACTTCCGGCAATACCGGAATGGGCCTTGCCATTGCAGCAATAGTTAAAGGATATAAGTGCATTTTTACCACCACCGATAAACAGTCGAAAGAAAAAGTAGATGCGCTGAAGGCGTTTGGCGCGGAGGTGATCGTTTGTCCAACCAATGTAGAACCTGAAGATCCGCGATCTTACTATTCGGTGGCAGCCAGACTAAACAGGGAAATTGAGAATTCATTTTATCCTAACCAGTATGACAACCTCAGCAATCGTCAGGCTCATTACGAACAAACCGGTCCGGAGATATGGGATCAGACAGACGGTAAGGTGACCCACCTTGTTGTCGGCGCGGGTACCGGCGGAACCATAACGGGAACGGCAATGTTTTTGAAGGAAAAAAATCCATCCATCCAGGTTTGGGGAATTGATACTTATGGATCAACACTGAAAGCCTATAAGGACACAGGCGCCATCGACAAATCTGAAATCTATTCTTATGTCACAGAAGGGATAGGTGAAGATTTCATTCCGAAAAATTATAACTTCAACCTCATTGATCATCTCGAAAAAGTCAGTGATAAAGACGGAGCGGTGATGACACGGCGAATCGCAAGAGAAGAAGGGATTTGGGTAGGCTATTCTGCCGGATCAGCCATTGCAGGTTTGCATCAATTGAAAGACCGTCTCAAAGCAGACGATCTCGTGGTAGTGATCTTTCACGATCACGGTTCCAGGTACCTCGCTAAAATCTTTAACGATGACTGGATGAAGAAAATGGGTTATATCGATTGATATGAGTCCGGAAAAACTTCAGGATTCTTCACATCATTGAAAATACAAAGCCTCTTGTACCAGCAGGAGGCTTATTCTTTTTATCCATGATAGAAAGCACAGATCAGATCCGGCGCAAAATCGTACTGAAAAACATTCCTGACACAATTGTATCGGTTGTTCCTTCGCAAACGGAATTACTCTACGACCTGGGTCTTGGCGACAAGATCACCGGTATAACCAAATTCTGTATTCATCCTTCGCATCTGAAGAAGGAGAAAGTGATCGTAGGTGGAACCAAGAACCTGAACATTGATAAAATACGAAAGCTTTCACCCGATCTCATCATTGCCAACAAGGAAGAAAATAATCCGGAACAGATCAAAAATCTGTCCGGTGAATTTCCTGTCTGGACCAGTGATATTAAACAACTTTCCGATGCGCTTGAGATGATCCAATCGATCGGTCATCTGACCGGTACGGAAGAAAAAGCCAGGGATCTCACACAATTAATCGGCATGCGGTTCGAACAACTGGATGAGGCAGTGAAAAGCTACAGAAAAATTCCGGCAGTATACATGATATGGAAAGATCCCTATATGACAGCCGGGGCAGATACTTTTATCCATGACATACTAGGGCGTTCAGCATTCACCAACCTCTTCGGAGACAAATGGAGGTATCCCCAAGTTGATCCGGGAGAACTGAAAAAAAATCCGCCCGAGATGATCTTACTGGCCTCTGAACCATTTCCATTTCAACAAAAGCATTTATCAGAGACTGAAAAATTATTTCCGTCATGCAAAATCAGACTTGTTGACGGCGAGTTGTTTTCCTGGTATGGTTCACGTTTACTAAAAAGTCCTGATTATTTAATCAATCTGCGGAGAGAAATCGATTCTGCTTTGTAAATTTACGGAATCAGGTATGCAAAAGAAACCACCTTCACTTATTTTCTGTCTGATCTGCTTAGTCAGTATTTTCTGTTCGAATACCATTAAAGTTTACGGACAGAAAGTCGGACTTGTTTTAAGTGGCGGGGGTGCAAGAGGACTTGCACACATCGGAGTCATAAAGGCACTGGAGGAAAACAATATTCCGATTGACTATATAGCGGGAACATCAGCCGGCGCCATCATAGGCAGTTTGTATTGCCTCGGCTATTCACCTGAAGAGATGGATTCGCTTATTCAGACCCAGGATTTCTTCAACTGGGCAACAGGCATTATTGACGAAGAGCATACCTACTACTTCCGGAAAGGAGAAGACAATCCATCCTGGATCAATCTTAAATTTTCCATTGATTCAACTTTACAAACGCGTCTTCCAACGCATCTTGTCAATTCAATTCCTTATGATTATGCCCTGATGGAACTCACTGCAGCGATCAATGCTCAGACAGGCTACAATTTCGATTCCCTGTTTGTACCGTTTCGTTGTGTAGCTTCAGACATCAGCACCAAAGAAAGTGTGATCTTCAAGGATGGAATTCTGGCCGACGCAGTGAGAGCCTCATCTGCATTTCCTTTCTACTTCAGGGCATTGCTGAAAGACGGAAAGCTGTTATATGACGGGGGAATGTACAATAACTTCCCTGCGGACATAGCACTGAGTGAATTTCAACCGGACATAATTATCGGTGTATATGCCGCGGGAACGAATCCTGAAACATCAGAAGAGAATGTACTATCTCATATACGGACGATGATGACCACCCCGACTTCAACATCTGTCATTTGCGAGAACAGTGTTTTAATTGATGTGAACACAGAAGAGTTTGGGGCATTTGACTTTACTCAGGTTAAGGATATCATGAAGGCCGGATACGAACAAGGACTTTCACAGGTTGATGATATCAGGTTCTACATGCAGCGAAGTATTGATAAAGCAATCGTAGATGAACGCAGGAAAATATTCAGATCCGGGATCAGGGAGGTGATGGTGGATCACATCGTGATTGAAGGTATAAACAGTAAACAGGCTGATTATGTAAGAGAAGTTATTAAACCTTCCTATACACCGGTACCCCTTTCAAGAATAAAATCAAGTTATTTCCGACTGGTTGCAGACCCCAATATCCGCTTCATCTACCCCACCCTTAAATACAATAAGGTTTCTGGAATGTACGATATGAAGTTGCGGATTGAAAGGGAGAAGGACCTCATTGCACAGTTTGGCGGAAATCTGTCATCCAGACCGGTCAGTGAAGGATTTGTCGGTCTTCAATACAAATTATGGAACAGAAGATCGTATTCCATTCTCAGCAACTTTTACTTCGGAAAGTTATATACTTCCGGTCAGCTGAAATTGCGAATGGATTCCCCTGCACGCGTTCCGTATTTTCTGGAAACCGATGTTACCCTTAATCAGTATGATTTTTTCAAGAGCAGCAATGCCTTCTTCTCTGATGAGAAACCTGCCTATATAGTTAAATCTGATCAGAACTATGGTGTGAATATGGGCTTACCTGTAAGGAATAAAGGACGTCTTATCAGCTCCTTGGCTTATATCCGGATTACTGACAAATACTATCAGACAAGGGACTTTCTTCAAAAAGACACGGCCGACAAATCGCTGATGAAAGGCTTTACTGGCGCCTTTTCATTTGAGAGAAGCACCCTGAACAGAAAACAATATGCTAACAAGGGAACTTTTCTGCAATTGAAATTAAGGTATGTCAATGTCACAGAGAGAACAATTCCCGGTTCAACATCCATCATCAGGGATCAGACAAAAAATCACCGGGCATGGTACCAGTTCAAGGTAGTCTATGATAATTATTATAAACGACGGGGCATATTGAAACTTGGCTTTTACGCTGAAGCCGCGGCAAGCACCATGCCTTTTCTTACAAACTATGTTTCAACAGCGCTCAATTCACCAGCCTTTGAACCTTTACAGGAATCAAGGACACTCTACCTTGCGAACTTCCGTGCCCTGCAGTATGCCGGAATGGGCTTAAAAAATGTGGTGATGCTCAGACAAAACCTGGATATCCGCGCAGAAGCCTTCGTCTTTATGCCACATAAAGAGCTTATACAAAACGACCAACTTGAGACGGTTTACGGAAAAGCATTTTCAAAAAGGTATTATCTTGGCTCACTTGGAGCAGTTTTCCACAGTCCTGTAGGACCTGTCGGGCTTTTTCTGAATTATTATGACGACCGCACCAATCCGTTTTCCGTCTTATTCCACGTAGGATTTTTTATATTCAACAAAAGCGCACTGGATTGAATATACAGGGATCGCTTAAATTTCAGTTTGCGAAAAACCGAAAGGGAAGCTTAAGCCTGTGCGGCAGGTCCGCCGAAATTCATTGGAATACCAATCCCTTCGGTTTGTTTTATTGGTCCATGCACACTTTCATACTTGGCAACATTATCCTGGATTGCTGCGAGCAATCGCTTGGCATGCTGTGGGGTTAGCAGAATTCTTGCTTTCACTTTCGCCTTCGGAACTCCTGGCATCACTTTTACAAAATCCAATACAAATTCTGAATTGCTGTGTGTAATGATTGCCAGATTGGAATATATTCCATCCGCAATCTCTTCAGTCAATTCTATATTGAGCTGATTTCCCTGGTTTTGATTTTCATCCATGATCGGTTATTGTTAACAGTTAAACAAAGTTCGTAAAAATAATGTATTCTACCCGTATCTGCGACCACATAAAAAAGCCGCTTTACAGTAAGTAAAGCGGCTTAATAATTAAATTAACGTCTGTTAGTTCGGGCTGAGTTCCTCTTCCTGCTTGGAAGCCATCAGAAGATCGTATTCCTCCTGTGATCCTACTATCAGTTTTTCGTACTCGCGTAAACCGGTACCGGCAGGGATCAGATGCCCGACAATTACATTCTCTTTCAAACCGAGAAGGTCATCGATCTTTCCATTAACAGCAGCTTCGTTCAGTACTTTGGTAGTTTCCTGGAAGGAAGCAGCGGAAATCCAGCTCTTCGTATGCAGTGAAGCCTGGGTGATACCTTGTAAAACCGGTGAAGAGGTTGCTGAAATCGCATCCCTCGCTTCAATCGGTTTCAGGTCCTTACGCTTGAGCAAGGAATTTTCTTCACGCAGTTTACGTAATGAAATGATCTGTCCTGCTTTGACCTCAGTACTATCGCCCGGATCCAGAACAACCACCTTATCCATTATTTCATCATTCTCCTTCATGAAATCAACGCGGTCCACATACTCTCTTTCAAGAAAAGAAGTATCGCCCGGATCATCAATCACAACCTTTCTCATCATCTGGCGAACGATCACTTCAAAGTGCTTGTCATTAATCTTCACACCCTGGAGACGATAAACTTCCTGAACCTCATTGACCAGGTACTCCTGAACCATTGATGGTCCTTTAATGGACAGGATATCGCTTGGCGTTATTGCTCCGTCAGAAAGAGGATCGCCCGCTCTGACGAAATCATTATCCTGAACGAGGATATGCTTAGACAGTGGGACAAGGTACTTCTTCACTTCTCCATCTCTTGAGGTGATGATCACCTCCCGGTTACCACGCTTAATACCCCCATAGGAAACAATGCCATCAATCTCGGAAACTACTGCCGGATTACTTGGATTCCTTGCTTCGAACAATTCAGTGACGCGTGGAAGACCACCGGTGATATCACCTGATTTTCCTGTTGCTCTTGGTATCTTGACAAGAATTTCACCTGCATTGATCTTCTGACCTTTATTAACCATGATATGAGCCCCAACGGGTATGTTGTATCCCTTGATCTGCTCCTTTTTCTCATCCATGACCTTGATAAGCGGGTTCTTGGTTTTATCTCTGGTCTCAATGATCACCTTCTCCTTATATCCGGTTTGTTCATCCGATTCCTCCCTGTAGGTGACACCTTCTTCGATATGATCGAAATCGATCTTTCCGGCATATTCCGACAGGATCACCGCGTTAAATGGATCCCATTCACAGATCACTGCACCTTTCTCTACAATCGCTCCGGCTTTCATATACAATTTGGCGCCATACGGAATATTCGAAGTGGTAAGCACCGTACCAGTGGTGGTATCAACGATCCTGAACTCGCCAGAACGGCCGGTTACCACCTCATAGGACTTGGTGCCATCTTTCCAGGTCACCGTCTTCACTTCTTCAAACTCCAGCTTTCCGCTGAACTTCGCTTTCAACTCTGATTCTGTAGCCCCTTTCTGAGCGACCCCACCGACGTGGAATGTACGAAGTGTAAGCTGGGTACCCGGTTCACCGATAGACTGAGCCGCAATGACTCCAACGGCCTCGCCCTTTTGAACCATCCTGCCTGTTGCCAGGTTCCGGCCATAGCATTTAACACAAACTCCTCTTGTGGATTCACAGGTCAGAACGGAACGTATCTCTACGCTCTCTATTGGTGATTCCTCTATTGTTCTGGCGACATTCTCCGTGATCTCACTGCCTGAAGAAATAATCAGCTCATTAGTGGATGGGTGATAGATATCATGGAGGGACACCCTGCCAAGAATCCTGTCGTACAACGATTCAACAACATCTTCATTATTCTTAAGTGCCGTTTCTGCAAGGCCACGAAGGGTACCGCAATCTTCATCAGTAATGATAACATCTTGCGCTACGTCAACGAGACGGCGCGTGAGATAACCTGCATCAGCCGTTTTAAGAGCCGTATCGGCAAGACCTTTACGTGCTCCGTGAGTAGAGATGAAGTACTCAAGGATTGAGAGACCTTCTTTAAAGTTCGAAAGGATCGGATTCTCGATGATCTCTCCGCTGGTTGCTCCGCTCTTCTGCGGTTTCGCCATCAGTCCCCTCATTCCTCCCAACTGCCTGATCTGCTCTTTTGAACCCCTTGCTCCGGAGTCAAGCATCATGTAGATTGAATTGAATCCCTGGCGGTCGGTTGACAACTGTTTCATCAGAGTCTCAGTAATCCTGGAACTGGTACGTGTCCAGATGTCAATGATCTGATTATACCTTTCATTATAGGTAATGAATCCCATATTATAGTTACTCATCACCTCATCCACCTCCGCGTTTGCCTTGGCAATCAGTTCAAGTTTCACTTCCGGAATCTTGACATCCTCAAGATTGAAGGAGAGTCCTCCTTTAAAGGCCATTCCGAAACCAAGATCTTTTATATCATCAAGGAACTTGGCTGTCTTGGCCACTCCGCAGGATTTCAATACTTCACCGATGATATCACGCAGCGCCTTTTTTGTAAGCAACTGATTGATGTAACCGGCTTCCTCAGGAACTACCTGATTAAAGAGTATTCTGCCAACGGTGGTTTTGATTTTTTCTGTCTTGGTTACTCCATTGCGCATTACCGGAACATTGACCTCAATTGAGGCATGCAGGTCAACACGACCCTCATTATGGGCTATGATCACTTCTTCAGGAGAATAAAACTTCATGCCCTGTCCCTTGACTGTTAGCCTGCTATCACTCAGACGTTCCTTGGTCATGTAATACAATCCCAATACCATGTCCTGAGAAGGTACGCTTATAGGTGCGCCATTCGCGGGATTCAGAATATTGTGCGAGGCAAGCATCAGCATCTGAGCTTCAAGAATGGCCGCATGCCCGAGCGGCAGATGCACCGCCATCTGGTCACCGTCGAAGTCAGCGTTGAAAGCCGTACAAACCAGCGGATGAAGCTGAATTGCCTTTCCTTCGATGAGTTTAGGTTGGAATGCCTGGATACCCAGACGGTGCAGAGTGGGAGCCCGGTTGAGAAGTACGGGATGACCTTTCAGAACATTCTCAAGGATATCCCATACAAGAGGATCCTTTCTGTCAACTATTTTCTTTGCAGACTTTACCGTCTTTACTACCCCTCTTTCGATCATCTTACGAATGATAAAGGGTTTAAAAAGTTCGGCAGCCATATCTTTAGGCAGTCCACATTCATGCAATTTCATTTCAGGACCTACCACAATTACGGAACGGGCGGAATAGTCAACCCTCTTTCCGAGCAGGTTCTGACGGAATCGCCCCTGCTTACCTTTGAGGGAATCCGACAAGGATTTCAATGCACGGTTTGATTCTGTCTTTACGGCATTCACCTTGCGGGAATTGTCAAACAAGGAATCAACTGCTTCCTGCAGCATACGCTTTTCATTACGCAGAATGACGTCAGGAGCCTTAATCTCAAGAAGTCTCTTTAAGCGGTTATTCCGGATAATTACACGACGGTACAGGTCATTGAGATCTGAGGTTGCGAACCTGCCACCATCCAGCGGAACAAGTGGTCTTAACTCTGGTGGAATGACTGGGACTACTTTTACAATCATCCATTCAGGATTATTCTGAATATGCTGATTTGCCCCACGGAAAGCTTCAACGACATTCAGACGCTTTAAGGCCTCATTTTTCCGCTGCTGTGATGTTTCATTGCTTGCCTGATGGCGGAGATTATAAGACAACTCATCAAGGTTCAGGCGGCTGAGAAGATCATAAAGCGCTTCCGCACCCATCTTTGCGATGAACTTATTAGGGTCTGTCTCGTCGAGATGCTGATTATCTTTCGGAAGCCCTTCAAGGATCTGAAGGTATTCTTCTTCCGTCAGGAAATCCAGGTAATTGATACCGTCACCAGCCTTTACACCTGGCTGGATCACTACATAACGCTCATAGTATATGATCATATCGAGCTTCTTGGTTGGAAGCCCCAACAGATAACCTATCTTGTTCGGCAGGGAGCGGAAGTACCAAATGTGTGCAACAGGGACAGTCAGCGTGATGTGTCCCATGCGTTCACGACGCACCTTCTTTTCAGTAACCTCTACACCACAGCGGTCACATACAATGCCCTTATAGCGAATACGCTTATACTTACCACAATGACATTCCCAGTCCTTTACCGGACCGAAAATCCTCTCACAGAACAATCCGTCCCGTTCAGGTTTGTAGGTTCTGTAATTGATGGTCTCTGGTTTCAACACCTCCCCGCTTGACTGCTCCAGAATATGCTCAGGAGAAGCGAGGCTGATGATGATCTTTGTAAAATTTGACTTGATCTTTATTTCTTTTCTGGTTGCCATCTTTTTGATTTTTGGGGATTAGAATAAGGCCGGGACACTTGAGATCCGGACCGGACCATTAACGCCTGATCTAGTCAAGCGTGATCTTCAATCCTAATCCACGAAGTTCATGGAGTAATACATTGAACGATTCAGGAATTCCAGGTGTCGGAAGATTATCTCCCTTCACAATGGCCTCATAGGTTTTAGCACGGCCGATTACGTCATCCGATTTGATCGTAAGGATCTCCTGGAGAATATTGGAGGCGCCAAACGCTTCCAATGCCCAAACTTCCATCTCTCCGAAACGCTGTCCACCGAACTGCGCTTTACCGCCCAAAGGCTGTTGAGTGATGAGTGAGTATGGGCCGATTGAACGGGCATGCATTTTATCATCAACCATATGACCAAGTTTCATCATATAGATAATTCCCACTGTCGCCGGCTGGTCGAAACGCTGACCGCTTCCTCCGTCATAGAGATAGGTGGATCCGAATTTAGGGAGACCTGCTTTGGAAACATATTCATCTATCTGCTCGATGGTAGCCCCGTCAAAGATCGGAGTGGAGAATTTAGCTCCCAGTTTTTCACCTGCCCAGGCAAGAATAGTCTCATAGATCTGTCCCAGGTTCATTCGGGAAGGCACACCCAGCGGATTCAGAACAATATCAACCGGTGTTCCGTCTTCAAGGAAAGGCATATCCTCATCACGTACAATTTTGGCAACAATACCCTTGTTTCCATGCCGTCCGGCCATTTTATCGCCCACTTTCAGTTTACGCTTCTTGGCAATATAAACCTTGGCAAGCTGCATGATACCGGCGGGTAACTCATCCCCGACCATCAAGGCGAATTTCTTGCGCTTATATAAACCCGTTACATCATTGAATTTAATGTTGAAATTATGAAGCAACTGCTTGATTTGATCATTCTTATCCTTGTCAGTAGTCCACTTATCCGGATTGATAGTTTCATAATTGATCTCGGAAAGCATCTTCTGGGTGAACTTGGCTCCTTTTGGAATGATAACTTCTTTGAAAAGGTCAGTAACTCCCTGTGATGTCTTGCCGCTGACAAGAACAAACAATTTATCTATCAGCTTTTCCTTCAATTCCGCAGCCTGCTGATTGTATTCCTTGTCTAGTTTCTCCAACTGTACTTTCTCGTCACTCTTCTGTGATTTATCCTTGGTGATTACCCTGGAGAATAGCTTTTTGTCGATTACCACTCCCTTTACGGAAGGAGGAACTTTCAATGAAGCGTCCTTTACATCACCTGCCTTATCACCAAAGATCGCACGCAGGAGTTTCTCTTCCGGAGAAGGATCAGTCTCACCCTTTGGTGTGATCTTTCCGATAAGGATGTCTCCCTCAGTAACTTCGGCCCCTACCCGGATGATACCGTTCTCATCCAATTCCCGGGTAGCTTCTTCGCTGACATTGGGAATATCGGCTGTAAGCTCTTCCATTCCACGCTTTGTATCGCGAACTTCAAGGCTGTATTCATCGACGTGTATTGAAGTGAAGATATCCTCCCTGATCACACGTTCCGAAATCACGATGGCATCTTCGAAGTTGTATCCTTTCCATGGCATAAATGCCACTTTGAGATTTCTTCCGAGAGCAAGTTCTCCTCCTTCGGTAGCATATCCCTCCGACAATACCTGTCCTTTCTTTACCTTCTGACCTTTAACAACAATCGGTTTGAGATTTATGCAAGTACTTTGGTTGGTCTTTTGAAATTTCGTGAGTGGATAAGACTTGACATCATCTTCGAAACTCACCAGTTTCTCATTCTCTTTTCTGCTATAACGGATTACGATCTCTCTTGCATCAACATACTCAACAACTCCATCGCCTTCAGCGTTTATGAGAACCCTTGAATCACGGGCAATGAGGCCTTCCAGACCGGTACCAACAATGGGTGCCTGCGGGCGCAGTAACGGAACAGCCTGACGCTGCATGTTTGATCCCATCAATGCACGGTTCGCATCATCATGCTCCAGGAATGGAATGAGTGATGCCGCTATGGAAGCGATCTGATTTGGACCAACGTCAATCAGGTTAATCTTATCCGGCTCCACTACCGGAAAATCACCTTCATACCTTGCCTTTACTTTACTCTCAATGAAATTACCTTTCGCGTCAACACCGGCATTAGCCTGAGCAACTACACGATTATCTTCTTCTTCCGCCGTAAGGTAGACAACAGGGGAATTTACATCCACCTTTCCATCTGTAACGGTACGGTAAGGAGTTTCGATGAAGCCCAGATTATTGATTTTTGCATATACGCATAGCGAGGAGATCAGTCCGATATTAGGACCTTCCGGTGTTTCTATGGTACACAACCTGCCATAGTGGGTATAATGCACGTCACGCACTTCGAAACCGGCGCGCTCACGACTCAAACCTCCCGGTCCAAGGGCAGAGAGACGCCTTTTATGCGTGATCTCGGCGAGTGGATTGGTCTGGTCCATAAACTGTGACAGCTGATTCGTTCCGAAAAACGAATTGATCACAGACGACAACGTTTTTGCGTTGATAAGATCTGCGGGAGTGAATACCTCATTATCCCTGACATTCATCCGTTCGCGAATGGTACGTGCCATCCTGGCCAGACCAACGCCGAACTGTGAAAAGAGTTGCTCACCTACTGTACGAACGCGGCGATTCGAAAGGTGATCTATATCATCAACTTCAGCTTTTGAATTGATCAGTTGAATGAGCTGACGAATGATCTCAATGATATCCGCTTTTGTAAGTACCCGAATATCTTCTTCGATCTCGAGTCCGAGCTTTTTATTGATACGGTAGCGTCCTACGTCACCGAGGTCATACCGTTTATCTGAGAAAAACAGTTTGTCAATGATCCCACGGGCGGTTTCTTCATCCGGTGGTTCGGCATTACGCAACTGACGGTAGATATGCTCAACAGCCTCTTTCTCCGAGTTGGAGGTATCTTTTTGAAGCGTGTTGTAAATTATCGCGTAATCATTGGTATTGGAATCAGTCTTGTGCAGAATGATAGATTTAACGCCTGATTCAAGGATAAGATCCAGATGATGCTCTTCAATGACGGTTTCCCTCTCGATGATTACTTCATTTCTTTCAATAGAAACAACCTCGCCGGTATCCTCGTCGACAAAATCCTCCACCCATGTTTTAAGTACACGGGCTGCCAGTTTCCTGTTCAGTATATTCTTAATTCCGGACTTAGTCACTTTAAATTCATCGGCAAGACCAAAGATCTCGAGAATCTCTTTATCGGTCTGATATCCTATGGCACGAAGCAATGTAGTTACAGGGAATTTCTTCTTCCGGTCGATGTAAGCATACATGACGCTGTTGATGTCAGTTGCAAACTCGATCCAGGAACCCTTGAAAGGAATTACCCTGGCGGAGTAAAGTTTTGTTCCGTTAGCATGTCTGCTCTGACCAAAGAAAACTCCCGGTGAACGGTGCAGCTGTGATACAACTACACGTTCTGCTCCATTTATTACGAATGTCCCTTTGGGTGTCATATACGGTATGGTTCCCAGATAAACATCCTGCACGATGGTTTCAAAATCCTCATGCTCCGGATCGGTGCAATACAATTTGAGTTTTGCCTTCAGTGGCACACTGTGGGTCAATCCACGCTCAATACATTCTTCGATGGAATACCTTGGCGGATCGATAAAGTAATCGAGAAATTCCAGTACGAAGTTGTTCCTTGAGTCGGAGATTGGAAAGTTTTCACTGAAAACCTTGTAGAGGCCTTCTTTCTGACGGTTGTCAGATGTGGTTTCAAGCTGAAAAAAATCTTGAAAAGATTTTAACTGAATATCCAGAAAATCCGGATAGTCAATTTTATGCAAATTCGTTGAGAAATTTATTCTCTTTGAAGGATTGCTGATGGCTGTGGACACGTTGCTTGGGTTTAGGAATTGAATTAAATTTTCTAACGGTGACGATTACGGAAGATCACCAGTTAAAACGGATATAGACCCCTCCCGGTTTTTAACCGTGAGAGGTCTATAAATGCTCGCGAACAGATGCCGTTGCCTTATTTAACTTCAACTTCTGCTCCTGCTTCTTCCAGTTGTGATTTGATAGAATTCGCTTCTTCTTTAGAGACACCTTCTTTAACAGGTTTTGGGGCTCCGTCAACCAGGTCTTTTGCTTCTTTCAGACCAAGACCGGTCATCTCTTTCACAAGCTTAACGATGTTCAATTTTGCACCGCCTGGCGACTTCAGGATCACATCAAAAGTTGATTTCTCAGCAGCGGCTTCTGCACCACCACCACCGGCACCTGGAGCAGCAACTGCAACAGCTGCAGCAGCAGGCTCAATACCATACTCATCTTTGAGGATTTTCGCTAATTCGTTCACTTCTTTCACTGTCAGGTTTACCAGCTGCTCAGCGAATGTTTTAAGATCTGCCATTGTTATAGGGTTTTAATTGTTTAGAGATTTCAGTTTGAATTGTAATTATAATTGAATTGGAAGCATTCTTATTGTTCCTGCTCACACAGGGATCGTTTACTCTGGTCTTTCAGAAAGGGTTTTGACAATGCCGGCAAGTTTACCTCCGCTGCTGTTAAGAGCAGAAATAACATTCTTGGCAGGTGATTGCAACAATGCAATGATATCACCGATGAGTTCATTCCTGGACTTCAGGTTGGTAAGTGAGTCGAGTTGATTATCACCGATAAATATGGCAGTTTCAACCCATGCACCTTTCAGAATAGGTTTATCACTTGTTTTGCGGAAGTCTTTGATCAGTCTTGCCGGTGCATTACCCACTTCACTGAACATGAGCGCACTGGTACCTGCCAGCGAAGAGAATATATCGCGGTACGCATCTGCGTCTTTCTTCTCCATCGCCTTGCGGATCAATGTATTCTTTGCGACCAGCATCTTCACTCCTTTGTTGAAACATACTCTGCGCAACTGATTGGTTTTTGCGACAGATAATGCCGATGTATCGGTTATGTAGACGGTCGGGTATTGATTGAGGAGTTCGGTGATCTCACCAATGATCACGTCCTTTTCTTCTCTTTTCATAACTTAATTTTTTAGGATTTTTCAGGACAGGATCCCTGTTTATGATAATGTTTTGGTATCGATCTGGACAGAAGGACTCATCGTGGAAGACAGATAAACGCTTCTCATATAAGTACCTTTGGCAGAAGAAGGCTTCAACTTGATAATCGTGTGAAGAAGCTCATTCGCATTTTCTGCAAGTTTTTTTGCATCAAATGAAACTTTACCTATGGAGGCATGGATACTTCCCTGCTTGTCCACCTTGAAATCGATCTTACCGGCTTTGACTTCATTTACCGCCTTGCCGATGTCGGTCGTAACAGTACCGGTTTTCGGATTAGGCATAAGGTTACGGGGTCCCAGAACTTTACCTAGTTTACCTACCTTGCCCATTACACTGGGCATGGTAATTACAACATCGATATCTGTCCAGCCTTGTTCAATTTTAGTGATGTACTCATCCAATCCGACATAATCCGCCCCGGCTTCTTTAGCCTCGGCTTCTTTGTCAGGTGTACAGAGTACAAGCACCTTTTTCACTTTACCGGTGCCATGGGGAAGCGTCACAACACCACGAACCATCTGATTCGCTTTCCGCGGGTCAACACCCAGACGGATACTAAGATCAACAGAGGCATCAAACTTTGTCGTTGTAATGTCCTTTACAATCCTGGATGCTTCATCGAGGCTGTAAACTTTACTTTGATCAACTTTTGAAAGAACCTGTTTTCTCTTCTTACTGATCTTTGCCATTGAATTAAAGTTTTGAAGTTCTGACGGGCTTGATGGGATCTCACCCTCCTTCTTGTTTGTATTTAATTTAACTGATATTCCTGTCTGACCGGTTCAGGTCGCGATGGGCTCAGAACGGCTTTTGCCCTTCGACATTGATTCCCATACTGCGTGCTGTTCCGGCAACCATACTCATTGCTGATTCAATGGTGAAACAGTTGAGGTCCGGCATTTTAATCTCGGCAATGGTTTTTACCTGATCCCAGGTAACACTGCCAACCTTGTTTCTGTTGGGTTCCTTAGAGCCGCTTTTCAGTTTCGAAAGTTCCAGCAACTGTACTGCCGCAGGAGGAGTCTTGATAACAAAATCAAAGGACTTGTCCGTATAAACAGTAATGATTACAGGCAATACCTTCCCGGCCTGATCCTGAGTCCGGGCATTGAATTGCTTGCAGAACTCCATGATGTTGACACCTTTCGCTCCCAAAGCAGGACCGATTGGTGGTGCAGGATTGGCGGCACCGCCTTTAACCTGTAACTTGATATATGTTCCTATCTCTTTTGCCATAACGGTTTGTATTAATTTACTTGCCGGCTTGAAGGTCCCGCATCTGGAAGCGATGAAGACTTTTCAACCTGAGTCTTATAATGATTATTCTTTTTCTACCTGCATATAATTAAGTTCAAGCGGAGTCTTTCGTCCGAAGATCTTAACCATTACTTTCAGTTTCTTTTTCTCTTCATTGATTTCTTCGATAACACCACTGAAACTGTTGAATGGTCCATCTATCACTTTCACGGTTTCTCCAACAACATAAGGCACATTCATTACCGCTTCGCTTTCGGCAAGTTCATCCATCTTTCCAAGAATCCTGCTCACTTCTGACGCTCTCAGCGGTGCGGGCGCCTCTCCTTTTGCTCCCAGGAATGATATTACACCGGTTACTCCTTCTATGATGTGCGGGATCTCTCCCGACAGATTTGCTTCGATCAGAACGTAGCCTGGCAGAATATTCCTCTCCTTGCTCACTTTCTTACCGTTCCTGATCTGATAGAATTTTTCAGTAGGAATCAGAACCTGAGTGACATAGTCATTCAGCTTAAGCCTGTTTATCTCGTATTCAATATATTGCTTAACCTTTTTTTCCTTGCCGCTGATGGCCCGTACCACGTACCATTTCCTGACAAGTTCTTTAGGTTGCTGGGTCTCTGTCATGATGAATATCCTTATGCAGTCATTTGATAGAAGAGATTCATGATAGAATTGAAGCCGAAGTCCATCACAAAGATCAGGAGAGTGATAATAAGTGTAGCCACCATGACGACAATCACACTTCCCTGTAACTCTTCCCAGGTAGGCCAACTGACCTTCTGGACCAGTTCTGTGTAACTTTCTCTGATGTAAGCGCCGATTTTACTCATCTTGCCTTTTCGTTATTATTTTGATTTCAATAATCCTTTTCTTTACCGCTGTCAAATTCAGCTACCAATTGCCGGCACGGGTGGAGAGACTCGAACTCCCAGCCAACGGTTTTGGAGACCGCTACTCTACCAATTGAGCTACACCCGTTTAATATTCATGCTAATCTACTCAAGTACTCCGATCGCAACATTCCCGGGTTTCTGCAGGAATTCAGAGAAATCCGCAAAGGTTCTGGTTAATCAACACAGCTGATTTTCCGTTCACCTATTTCCGGAGATCAGGTCTTATCAGGAGCTTAACTGATCAACATGTATATTGACAGGAAACAGCAGACCGTTTTGCACCGCCTGCTGTTCTCCTGAGTTCAATTGAATTACTTAAGTATCTCAGTTACCTGACCAGCACCAACAGTACGTCCACCTTCGCGGATAGCGAAACGAAGACCTTTATCCATTGCCACAGGCTGAATGAGATCAACAGTAATGGTAACGTTATCTCCCGGCATGACCATTTCGCGTCCTTCCGGCAATGTAATCTCACCGGTGACGTCAGTCGTACGGAGGTAAAACTGAGGACGGTATTTGTTATGGAAAGGAGTATGACGACCGCCTTCTTCTTTCTTTAAAACATAGATCTCAGCCTTGAACTGAGTGTGTGGGGTGATGGAACCGGGCTTTGCCACAACCATCCCACGACGGATATCATTCTTTTCAATACCACGAAGCAGAAGACCCACGTTATCGCCGGCTTCACCGCGGTCAAGAATCTTGCGGAACATCTCCACTCCCGTCACAGTTGACTTAAGCGACTTCTCCTGCATTCCGATGATCTCAACCTCTTCTCCTGAGTTGATAACTCCACGCTCAATACGACCGGTTGCAACGGTACCACGACCGGTAATAGAGAACACGTCTTCAACAGGCATGAGGAATGGTTTGTCAACTTCACGCGGAGGGATCGGGATATAAGTGTCAACGGCATCCATAAGCTGAACAATTGTCTCAACCCATTTAGGATCCGCGTTCAATCCACCCAGCGCTGATCCGCGGATGATAGGTGTATTGTTACCATCAAATTCATAAAAACTGAGAAGTTCACGGATCTCCATCTCAACAAGGTCAAGAAGTTCAGGATCGTCAACCATATCCACTTTATTCATGAAAACAACAATTCTTGGAACACCAACCTGGCGTGCAAGAAGAATGTGTTCACGAGTCTGAGGCATAGGACCATCCGTTGCCGCAACCACTAATATCGCTCCATCCATCTGTGCGGCACCGGTTACCATGTTCTTTACATAGTCGGCGTGACCAGGACAGTCAACGTGAGCATAGTGACGGTTACCCGTTTGATACTCCACGTGCGAAGTGTTAATCGTAATACCGCGTTCCTTTTCTTCAGGAGCGTTGTCAATTGAGTCAAATGAACGTAATTCAGCAAGACCTTTGCTTGCCAGTACGGTGGTAATGGCTGCTGTGAGGGTCGTTTTACCGTGGTCTACGTGACCAATCGTTCCAATATTCACATGTGGTTTGGAACGGTCGAATTTTTCTTTTGCCATGGCAAGGTTTTATTAAGTGTTAATAATTCAGAATTTGTTTGTTTCAATAGACGGTAACAGAAAGAGGGAAGCTCTTTTTCCTGTTAACCGGTTGTGCCAATGACCGGAATCGAACCGGCAATCATGCCGGTAATCAGGCATGCTCCTCCGAGGAGATTCATTCGCTTATTCAGAAGCCGGAGAGTGCAAGTTCTACCGACGCTGCACATACACGACAGAATAATTATGCTACCGGAAGTTTGATCAGTTACCAGTCTGATCTATCCTTGCACTCGGGTTGCTCTGTATAAGAGCCAATGACCAGGATCGAACTGGTGACCTCATCCTTACCATGGATGTGCTCTACCAACTGAGCTACATTGGCTGGTAATTCATACTTATTCTTATCAATTCAATGAACGTATTTACAAGAGCGGAAGACGGGGCTCGAACCCGCCACCCTCAGCTTGGAAGGCTGATGCTCTACCAAATGAGCTACTTCCGCTTTTGGTTTTCAATATTTCAAATTGCCTCAGGAAAACCTCTGCTGTGAAGGCGATTTCTCAACGACAAGTCAAACATCTTCAAAACGAATTTGAGTGGGGAGAGAAGGATTCGAACCTTCGAAGCTTGCGCAACGGATTTACAGTCCGTCCCATTTGGCCACTCTGGTATCTCCCCTTCCCGGTATCAACTTATATTTCACAAAATGAGCCGATGGAGGGATTCGAACCCCCGACCCACTGATTACAAATCAGTAGCTCTGGCCAACTGAGCTACATCGGCTTTTTTGCTCGAATTTCAACGAACGCACTACCCTCAAAAAAGGGATTGCAAATGTAGAAAAGCGATTTGAAATTGACAATTATTTAAAAAATAAATTTCAACAAAAAAGCCAATAAAAAAGCCCTCTACCTGGAGGGCTCCAAACTGATATTTAAGGACAAATTGATTTTAGTCAATGACTTTTGCCAGTGGGTAGCGCTTTTTCCACATTTTAAATGCAGCCATGCTGTGAACCACCATCAAGGTTTTATGATCCAACTGCACTTTTATGCGCGGACTAGCCGAATCGCGGACCGGCTCCTTTACAATTTTTGCCTTTTTTTTAGGGCGACGTACCATAATACTCGGAGATATTTATTGTGATTTCTGTTCTAAGGAACAAGTAATGCTCCCTTTATGTTTTGAGAAGATTAACAAACTTTGTACCATTCAGGATTACAGACGGAAAATCTGAAATACCTTCAAGAAACTCTAAAATCCATCAATCAAATACTGACCAAAGAAACAATAATTGGTGGAATATTCTAAGGATACAAACAATTTTTTAAAAAAAATATTGCTCCAAATTCACTTAAAAACAAGGCCTTCAGCACAACTTCATAATGAAGGCCAAGAGATCTGATATTGAGCCCTTTGCAGAAAAATGCTTCCAGCCCGCTTAGCAGACTTCGAATTTTATAAAATTAGGTGATTTTCAGAGCCTGAACATTTTTATAGCCAGTTCAGCAAGGCGATGACTGTAACCCATTTCATTGTCATACCAGCCAACTACCTTAACCATTCGTCCCAGGACGGTGGTCAGTTCCGAATCAAAAATACAGGAAGCGGAAGACCCAACAATGTCTATAGATACGATAGGATCGCTGGTATATTCGAGTATTCCTTTAAGGGAACCTTCTGAGGCCATTTTAAAGACCGAATTTATTTCCTCCCTCCCTGCATCCTTGGCAAGTATACAGGTAATGTCTGTAAGGGAGCCATCCGGAGCAGGTACCCTCACCCCGGCTCCTCCCAGTTTGCCATTCAGATGGGGAAGAACTTCACCTAAGGCTTTTGCCGCTCCGGTAGTTGTAGGGATGATTGAGACCGCCGCTGCCCTTGCCCTGCGTAAGTCTTTATGTGGTGCGTCGTGTATATTCTGGTCGCCGGTATAGGAATGGACTGTAGTAACAAAGGCTTTTTCTATGACCCAATTCTCATCAAGAACCCTGAGCATAGGCGCGGCATTGTTTGTAGTGCAGGAAGCATTGGAAACGACCTGGTCTTCCTTTTTCAATTCATGATCGTTTACTCCCAGTACGATTGTCTTCACCTTTTGCTTTCCCTTGGAAGGGGCTGACAAGATTACTTTCCCTGCTCCTGCTTTCAAGTGCTGTTGCGCACCTTCAAAATCCGTGAACCTGCCCGTACATTCCAGGACCACATCAACACCCAGATCTTTCCAAGGCAGGCTTAACGGATCATTCTCAGACAAAGCCTTTATTCGTTTTCCATTCAGTACGAGGTATTCTTCATTCGCCTCCACCGTGCCCTTGAAACGACCATGAATAGAATCGTATTTGAACAGATGCGCCAGCGTTCCATTATCAGTGAGATCGTTAATCGCTATGAGTTCGATATCTTCCCTTTCAAGCAATACCCTGGAGGTCATCCGGCCAATCCGGCCAAAACCATTAATGGCAACTCTTACTTTCGACATAAAATATTTATTGATTGAGATAAATTATTGATTAGCGCCTGTTCAGAAGGATATACGCCTGAAGTTATATCGATGGAAAGAATCAGATCAAATGCTTTTCGGCATGGTAACTTGACCTAACCAATGGACCGGATTCAACATAACGGAAACCAAGGCCGAGACCCTTTTGCTTAAGCTCTGCAAAAACATCCGGATGGACAAAGTCCTTAACCGGTAAATGTTCACGTGTTGGCTGGAGGTATTGTCCCAAGGTGAGTATTGAAACGCCAGCATGACGAAGGTCTTCCATTGATTCCAGAACCTCATCCCCGGTCTCACCCAAACCCAGCATAATCCCGGATTTGGCTACCACACCGGAGTCGCTGATTCGACTGAGGGCTTCCAGACTTCTGTCGTATTTAGCCTGAACCCTTACCTGCTTTGTGAGTCTGCGGACCGTTTCCAGATTATGTGACATCACCTCGGGTTTTTCAGCAATTACTTTACTTAAATTTTCCCAAATTCCCTGAAAGTCCGGAATGAGTGTCTCCATAGTGGTTCCGGGTGATACCTGTCTTATTTTACGAATTGTTTCCACCCAAATCCCTGAGCCACCGTCTTTGAGATCATCACGATCCACTGAAGTTATCACACAGTGCTTCAAACCCATCAGCTTTACCGACTTTGCTACTCTCAACGGTTCGAAAGGATCAACTGCTTCCGGCTTGCCGGTACTTACACTGCAGAATCCACAACTTCTGGTACAAACATTACCCAGGATCATGAATGTTGCCGTACCTGCACCCCAGCATTCTCCCATATTCGGGCAATTTCCACTCTGGCAGATAGTATGCAATTTATGTTCACTGACTATCTCGCGCACCTTTGCGTACTCTTCACCGGTTGGAAGTTTCACTTTAAGCCAACCAGGTTTACGGGCTTTCTGCTCAATCATAAGATTCGTTCCTGTTTCCACTATTGGTCATGTATTAAAATGAGACTCCTCCTGATTTCATGCTAAACTTACACACCAAAACCAGCAGGCAGTAAGCTTACCATTTAGCTCCCCAGAGTAAGGTTATGAAAAAGTTTACATAAAGATTTTCATTCTTGTTGTAAGCCATGATCGGAATGGCTTTAGGGAAATAATCGACCGTCACCCCGGTCTCCAAGGCGGTAACTTTCTGCTGCCAGATGGAATATTCAAATGACAAGGCAAGTTTGGCGTATATACCGGGATGAAACTTCAGCTGATCGAAACCCTGGAAATAGGGTCCCGGACCATAAATATTTTCAACGGATTGTTGTAATGGATCTTCAGGATCATATTTACGCACTTCAACTACTTTAAAGAGCGAATCATATTGAGAATCCAGAAGCACTTCGAGATATACCGGTTTGGTCATGCCGAGATTTGCTCCGGCATAATAGTTTAGTCTGACCTCTACCCCACTCCGTTCCGCCTTGCTGAAAATCACATTTTGCATACCATAACCTGCACGAAGCATGTACACATAGTTCAATTTGCCAAAGAAAAATGGGCGGGAATCAGGATAGTAAGGATTAGGTTGTTTATACTGTTTGGGATGCCTTAAAGAAACAAGGTCAAGATCAAGCATTTTTTTCCTGTATCCTGTTTTATGCCATCCTCTTTTAAATGAAATCCCCAGTCCTGCCGAATGGATACTAATGCCGCCTTCTGCTTCGTTCCTGAAAAGAAGTTGTGTCTCCTCTCCGGAAGAGCGCAATGAATCCTGTGCGGATGACTGATAAATGATCAGTATAAAAAGTGAAAGCAGGGCAATCCGTATCATTTTCACAACAAATCTAAGAAATTTCCACGTTAAACATATTCATCAGAACAGCAATCAGATCTTGATTGCCGGTCACGAGGGAGTGTCAGAGGCGAAGTGAAGACAGGAAAGGCAGCAGAGCATTCATTATGATCAAGTTTTGCCTGGCTCAGGCCCGGTTCTCGTTCTGAACTTTAACGAAAATTGTTTTACATCAGGCTAAGCCTGGCAACAATTTTCGATGACTTCAGGGAAATGAAGGGACTATGGGGCTCTCATACTATTTCAAAGGATGAAGGTTCTGCAGAAATTGACTGGTACCGAATGTGTACTTTCGCAGTATGGAATCTATGTTTACAATATACCAGGGTGATCTCAGGACTGAATCTACTCATCTGAAATCGGGAAGAAAGGTAATAACCGATGCTCCACCCGACAACCAGGGAAAAGGTGAAGCCTTTTCGCCAACAGACATGCTCTGTATAGCTTTATCTACCTGCATGTCAACGCTCATGGGAATAGCAGCAAGGACGCATGGAATCCGGATTGAAGGAATGAGGATGGGGATTGAAAAAATTATGTTGAGTAATCCCCGTAAGGTTGGCGAAATAAAAGTTGAGGTAGAAATGCCGGATGTGAAGTATTCCGAAAAAGAGAAAACAATACTGGAACATGCCGCCAGAACCTGTCCTGTGGCACTGAGCCTGGCTCAGGAACTAAAACAAAACATTCATTTCAATTACAAAGACTGAGTCTGTTCACGGTAACCGGTCTGCTCATCCTCAAACCTTCCCTTTCAATTTGCCTCAGCATAATTTTTGTGTTTATCCGGCTATTGGACTTAAAAAGCAAGAACCATATCTGAACGCAAGATTGTTGCTTTGTCTTATGAGTATTGAAGTTATTTGGCCCTTTTAACGGATATTCCGGCAGATACAAGAAAAGCGAACCGGTAACGATTCGCTTGATTATCTGGAACAGAAATCGGGATTAACCCCGTATTTCTGAACCGGTTTTGGACTTATTCATTTGTCCGTATGCAGGACATTTTTCATGGGATTTGCATGAAGCAAAGAAAAAAGTGATGACAGCGAGGACTGCACAGGCACGAATGAAATTTTTCATCTTGTCTTTGATAAGGTTTAAGTTCTGAAAACGAAGTGTTTCAGAATTTGTTTTAGGTTTTTACATTAAAGCCTCGCAAAAATACCTTTTTGAGCCAAATTAACAAGACTTAGTTTTCAACATATGAACAGGCATCAATTTTTATTAAAAAACAAAATATATTTATCTCCTGAAATAACCGGATCAACGCTGTAATCATGACAGAGATAGAGCCAAAAATTGAAGCAAGCTGGAAGGAATTCCTTTCAACTGAATTTAAAAAGCCATATTTCAAAGAAATAAAGCAATTTCTCGTTTCTGAAAAAGAGTCAAACCATACCATATTTCCTGCGGGGTCAAAAATATTCAGCGCTTTTGATCTTACCCCCATAGAAAATGTAAAAGTGGTGATTTTAGGGCAGGACCCTTATCATGGCCCAGGACAAGCCCACGGTTTGTCTTTCTCGGTTCCGCAGGGGATAAGCATTCCCCCATCACTGAGAAATATTTTTAAAGAACTGAAATCAGACCTGGGAATGGACATCCCGACTCATGGTAACCTTAGCAACTGGGCGAGACAAGGCGTACTGCTGCTGAATGCAACTCTTACTGTCAGAGCAAACGAAGCGGGTTCTCATCAAAACCGGGGATGGGAACAATTCACCGATCATATTATTGAAAAAATCTCTGAGGAAAAGTCTGGCATCGTCTTTATGCTATGGGGTAAGTTTGCACAGGCAAAAGAACACCTCATTGACTCACGGAAACATCTCATACTTAAAGCTGCACATCCATCCCCTTTTGCAGCCGACAAAGGATTTTTCGGTTGCAGACATTTCTCCAAGGCTAACGACTATTTGAAACTTAATGGAAAGAAAGCAATAGACTGGAATTTGTGATGTTCCATACTCACAAAAATGAAAGCATGCCCGTATCAGCCAAAAATATTACCCAATCAAGTCTCAGGTGACATCTATCCGGTATCAAAGAAACAGGTCCTTACTGATATATATATACCTGTTTGGCATAATGCTCTTACCGGAAGGCCGCGTGTTTGGACAAAATCAATACACAGTAAGTCTGACACTGAAGGATTCGACACAACTTGAGGAATATACCAGAATAAAGAAGCGACTGTTCAGGGAAACTTCCTTGAGGGATTCCATTGAGGCACGAAAAGCTTTGCAGGATGCTTTGCTTAATCTTCACCAAAACGGTTATCTGGCGGCTTCATTCGATGAAGTGAGTTGCGACTCGGCTCAGATGAGGGTTGTACTCTCCTTAGGCCAGGTTTACAAGCTTGCCTATTTGGGAAAAGGCAATGCTGATGTCTCCGTACTGAGTGGCACTCCTATAAGAAGGAATCTCCGCTCCAACAAAGCTTTCAATTACACAGAAATCGCCAGGATTCAGAAAACAATTCTACGCAATTGCGAGAATCAGGGATATCCATTCGCAGGTGTCCGCCTCAACAATATCCGCTTGATGGGAAATGAAATCAGCGCAGAGATTTATCTGGAAAAAAACAAGGCTGTAGTCATTGACAGTGTTCTGCTCAGAGGAAAGGCGACGATAGCGCCTGTTTTCATCTTTAATTATATTGGAATCAGACCGGGTGATCTTTATGATGAATCCAGAATAAGGAAGATCGGCAACAGGCTTAAAGAGCTTGCATTCGTACGAGAGCTGAGAGAAAGCCGGGTGGTGTTTACTGACAAAGAGACAAAAATTGAACTGTTCCTTGAAAACAAGAAAGCAAGTCAATTCGATGGAATCCTCGGCTTATTACCCGATGAAAATAATGAAGGTAAATACAAAATCACGGGAGAAGCGCACATCAAGCTTCAGAATTCTCTGCGCAGGGGTGAGATTATTGAGCTGAACTGGAAGCAGCTTCCATCCAGTTCACAGGACCTGAAGTTGAGGGGACTTTATCCTTTTTTGCTGAACACCCCCTTCGGACTTGATGGTTTTCTTTCCATCTACAGAAAAGACAGTACCTATACAGATGTTATTAAAAGTCTGGGTGTACAGTACGCGTTTTCGGGAAACAACTACCTGAAAGCTTTTGTGAAAGATAAAGACAGCGATCTACAGAGCAGCAAGGGACTTGAAAATCTTACGACGCTGCCGGACTATGCCGATATTTCGATTACCGCCTACGGACTGACTTTTCATGTCGAAGAGCTGGATTACAGACTTAATCCAAGAAAGGGGTTCAGGCTGGAAACCACCGGTAGTATTGGGAACAGGGATATCCGTAAGAACCAGGATATCAACCCTGCATTGTATGACAGCCTGAAACTGCGAACCACCAGTTATCAGGCTGAATTGGCAGTTGAAACCTATGTATCACTTTCAGGCAGACATGTGCTGAACATAGGCGGGGAAGGCGGATACATATATAACACTTCCATTTTCAGTAATGAACTTTTTCGCATAGGCGGCCTTAGATCCCTCAGGGGATTTGATGAAGAATCCATCTATGCTTCCACCTTTTCTACAGGAAAAGTTGAGTACCGGTATTTACTTGAACAGAACTCCTTTTTGTTTGTATTTCTCAATGCTGCCTGGTATGAAAACAAAAGCAGAAACTCTTCACTTAGTGATACTCCCTGGGGATTTGGAGCGGGCATCAATTTCGAAACCAAACTTGGAATAATGTCACTCAGTTACGCCTTAGGAAAACAATTTAACAATCCTGTCCTGTTTCGAAACGGAAAGATCCATTTTGGAATAGTAAACTATTTTTAGGGCAGCTTTGAACTGCTTTATATTATTCTTGCATCATGCATTTTATTGCTGTCAGGAGGGGCCCCTTCACAAACAACAACAATCAATGACAGCCTTGCATGATTATCAATCACAATAGAATAAAGCAAACCTGAAAGGATGTTTTGAATTAAGTACTTTTGCAGCCTTATGAATTTACAGAATGACTTATTGTTACGCGCAGCCAGGGGTGAGAAGACCGAAAGGACACCCGTATGGCTTATGCGTCAGGCCGGAAGGATATTGCCTGAGTACAGGGAAGTAAGAAAGAAGATTGGAGGATTCAAAGATCTAGTAGAGACGCCTTCAGCAGCGGCTGAGGTCACGGTTCAACCAGTTGAGCTGCTGGGTGTGGATGCGGCGATCATTTTCTCTGACATACTGGTAATACCTGAGGCGATGGGATTGCCGTATAAACTGATTGAGTCAAGCGGACCCTGGTTTGAAAAGACCATTAAAACAGAAAGTGATATCCGGAACCTGAAGATTGCGGAAGCCTCAGATCTTGATTATGTGTTGAAAGCAATTGAACTGACCCGTAAAGATCTTGCCGGCAAGGTGCCGCTCATCGGATTCGCAGGAGCGCCCTGGACGATCTTATCCTATATGATTCAGGGAAAGGGCAGTAAGACGTTCAGTGAAGCCAAAAAGTTTTTATACACCGAACCCGTGCTGGCCCACACCTTATTACATAAAGTCACGGTCAGCACCATTAATTACCTGAAAGGCCAGATAAAAAGCGGCGCCGACATCATTCAGATATTTGATTCTTGGGCCGGCGTCCTGTCTCCCGAACAGTACAAAGAATTCGCGCTGTATTATATTTCAATGATATGTGACCAGATAGATGAAGTTCCGATAATAGTTTTCGCGAAAGGTGCCCATTTCGCCAGGAAAGAAATGGCAGAATTGAAGTGTAATGTGATTGGACTGGACTGGAACATGGATGCCAAAGAATCGCGAAAACTGATAGGTACAGAAAAAACACTCCAAGGTAATGCAGACCCTTGCATGCTTTATGCCAGCGAGGAAACCATTCAACTTGAAACAGAGGAAATGCTGAGAAGTTTTGGGCCTGACAGACATATTGCCAATCTTGGTCACGGCTTATATCCCGATACAGACCCTGAAAAAGTCCGATTCTTTATAAACACCATCAAGAATTTCAGGCACACAACCTGATATGCGGGAATAGCAGTCAAAGAATATTTGTTTCTTTGGGTCACGAACTCATCATCGCACAACCTGATGCTGGAGAAAGGAAATAAAAAAATCATCAGAGCATGGACGATGTATGACTGGGCCAATTCCGCCTATTCACTTGTCATAACCTCTGCCTTATTCCCTATCTATTTTCATTCGGTAACCACTACAGATTACAACAATAAGGTTTCATTTCTGGGACGCACATATAACAGTGATTCATTACAGACCTATGCCATTTCACTGGCTTTTTTATTTATTGCTGCAGTGAGTCCTATACTTTCCTCCATTGCGGATTACAGCGGGAAGAAAAGACGTTTCATGTATTTCTTCAGTACACTGGGAGCATTTTCGTGCGCATCGCTTTTCTTTTTTGATTCGATGGATACTTTATGGATCGGTGTTTTCGGGTCAATTCTGGCGGCAATCGGCTATGCAGGCAGTATTGTTTTTTACAATGCATTTTTGCCAGAAATTGCAGAGATAAAAGATCAGGACAAAGTAAGCGCACGGGGATTTGCCATGGGCTACATAGGAAGTTCGTTACTGCTTATTTTTTCGCTGACCATGATCATGTTCCCTCAATGGTATGGAGATATGGAAAAGGGAATGGCAACACGTCTGGCTTTTTTACTGGTCGGATTGTGGTGGTTTGGTTTTTCTCAATACACTTTTTATTATTTGCCTGACAATGTGTACAACCGGAAGTCTTCCGGAAAGTATCTGCTCAATGGCTACCGGGAACTTAAAAAGGTGTGGCATGAACTGCAAGAAACATCCAGGCTTAAAACCTTTCTGATTTCATTTTTCTTTTACAATATGGGAGTACAGACGGTAATGTATGTGGCAACCCTGTTTGGCGACGGAGAACTGAAACTGCCCGCATCCGTGTTGATAGCCATTATTCTGATCATTCAGTTCGTAGCTATTGGCGGCGCCTTTCTTTTCAGTTCTCTTTCGAAAAGATATGGTAACATTTTTGCTTTATCAATATCGCTGATAATCTGGGTATTAATCTGTATTGGCGCATACTTTTGTGATAAAAGGTTCGGCGTGAATGAACAGACAATGTTCATGATACTCGCAGCTGTGGTCGGTCTCGTGATGGGTGGCATTCAATCATTATCACGATCAACCTATTCGAAATTATTGCCCGAAACCAAAGATCATGCATCCTATTTCAGCTTTTACGATGTTTGTGACAAACTGGGAACTGTACTTGGTACTTTTGCTTTTGGGTATATTAATGAAATTACGGGAAGCATGCGGAACAGCATAATCATACTGGCGTTTTTTTTCATTGTCGGACTGATTTTGTTACTTCGTATGCCCAAAAACAAAACGACTCTCAGTGAAGGTATGTTTGTGGATTGAATTAATTCCAATTCTGAAACCGAAGCAATTTCCAACATGTTAGTTGACATTTTTATTCCCTGTTTCATTGACCAGATCTATCCGGAAACGGCATTGAACATGGTTAAGGTACTGGAAAAAGTGGGTTGCTCAGTAAACTACAATCCGGAACAGACCTGCTGCGGTCAACCCGCTTTCAATGCAGGACACTGGGATCAGTGTAAGGCGGTTGGCGAGAAGTTCATTCATGATTTTCCAAACGATCGTTATATCGTAACTCCTTCCGCCTCCTGTGCCGGCATGATAAAAAACTATTATCCTGAGTTATTTCATAATTCGATACATCACAATCAGAGTAAACTCGTTCAAAAAAACGTCATTGAATTCTCTGAATTTCTTGTAAATGTACTGAACGTAACGGATGTCGGGGCCAGGCTAAGCGGTGTAGCAACTTACCATGACTCTTGCAGCGGATTAAGAGAGATAGGGATCAGAAGAGAACCGAGGATCTTGCTTGAGAATGTAAAGGGGCTTGAACTTCGTGAAATGAAAGAAACGGATACCTGCTGCGGATTTGGAGGAACTTTTTCCGTTAAGTATGAAAGTATCGCGGTCGGAATGGCGGAACAGAAAATTCTGAATGCTGCTGAAACCGGTGCCGGGTACCTGATCTCCACCGACGCCTCCTGTCTCATGCATATCCAAAGTTATCTGGATAAGAATCAAAAGCCATTGAAGACCATGCATCTGGCAGATGTCCTTGCCAGCGGTTGGTAGGATCCATGTTGCCTGCTTTGTTCAGATCAGTTTATAATTCCTGTATTCACCGATTCTCCAGCCTGTAAGTTTTTCCAAACCCATTTTAAACCTTGATTTAATACTTAGCTTTTTCTTCGAAGGGTCAAAATCAAACTTCCAGTTCTTCTGTGCGATCCTTTCCCGCATAACTTCCGGATGAAGGTCGCGAAACTGTGCCAGTGAATCGATCCCGGAATAATCGAATTCAACCTGATTCCCGATATTCTTTTTCATCCATTCATCATCATGCCATAGCCGGTGAAAATACTGTTGTTTCTGCTGTTGTAAAACAGGTGGTTTGACCCAACCATAATGGTACATAGTGGCTCCACTATGCTTTACTTTTAAAGGACGTCTGTTCTTCTGAAAACCCTGTGCATCCCTGAAGGATTGTATGGACTCGTCATTCCTGATGATCCGCACTTCACGCCGGTACCATTTCACCGAGTCACCGACGAAATCATAGGAACCATAGAAATGAGTATAATCGAATAATAGTCCTTCCACTCTTTTATCATCCTTCCATCGAAGCATGGATTCTCTGACCTGATCAAGGAATTTTTCATGCAGCACTTCGTCGGCCTGAATATAAAAACACCAGTCAGCATCCGCCGAGATCTTTCCTTTTGCTTTATTCGTTTCATCCGCGAGAACGCTCCCCCCCTTTCTTAATGAGTCGTCCCATACGCTATGATGGATCCTGATCTTGTCTGAAGCAATACCTGATATCAGATTATCAGTTTCATCTTCCGAATTCCCGCAAAGGATGATGAACTCGTCGCACAAAGGTAAGATTGACCTGACCGCTTCAACAACCGGATAATCGAATTTGACCGCGTTACGGATAAAGGTAAAACCGGTGACTCTCATCGGCTTCAGATTCCGGTATAATTAAAAGGAGTAATGGTCTTCAGATGACTTTTGATCGCTTCAGAAACATTCAGTCCGTTGATAAACTCATGCAAAGATTCTCTCGATATCCTCTCTCCTGTCCTTGTCAGTTTCTTCAAGGCTTCATAGGGATCAGGATAATTCTCTCTGCGCAGAATTGTTTGAATGGCCTCCGCGACCACCGCCCAGTTCTGATCAAGATCATGATGCAAGGCATCCCTGTTGACTCTTATCTTGGTCAGACCTTTAAGAATAGATTTCAGTGCAATAAGAGTATGTGCAAAAGGCACTCCGGTATTGCGAAGTACGGTCGAATCCGTAAGATCACGTTGAAGTCTGGAAACAGGAAGTTTGGCGGACAAATGTTCGAAGAGTGCATTAGCCAAACCAAGGTTGCCTTCCGAATTTTCGAAGTCGATCGGATTGATCTTATGTGGCATCGCGGAGGAACCAATCTCACCTTCCCGGATCTCCTGTTTGAAATAATCCATCGAAATATAGGTCCAGATATCACGGTTAAGGTCGATTAATATGGTGTTGATCCGTTTCATTGCATCGAAGAGTGCGCAGAGATCATCATAATGTTCGATCTGCGTGGTGAATTGCTGACGGCTGAGGCCAAGGACCTGATTGACAAAATAATTAGCGAATACTTTCCAATCCAATTCCGGGTAAGCAATATGATGAGCATTGAAATTACCGGTGGCGCCACCGAATTTCGCCGTAAATGGAATCCGGTTCAACAAGCTGATTTGCTTTTCCAGTCTTTCAACAAAAACTTTGATCTCCTTGCCCAGTCTGGTGGGTGATGCAGCCTGACCATGAGTTCTTGCAAGCATCGGAATATCCATCCATTCATGACTCATCGCATCGAGTTTCGCGACAACTTCAAGCAAGGTTGGCAGATAACATTCCTGAACGGCCTCTTTCACCGCCATAGGAAATGCCGTATTATTGATATCCTGCGAGGTCAGTCCGAAATGAATGAATTCCCGGTAGGAATCCCAACCGAAATCTTTCATTCTGTCCTTCAAAAAATACTCCATGGCTTTAACATCATGGTTGGTAATCTTTTCTTTATCCTTCACTTCGACAGCGTCCTTCTCTGAAAAGTTGAGGTAAAGCTCACGAAACTTATCCCCTTTGCTCCTGTCGACCGTTTTAAGCTGGGGCAAGGGCACTTCACACAAGGCGAGGAAATATTCCACTTCAACCTTTAACCTGTATTTCATTAAAGCTTCCTCTGAGAAATAGGAAGCCAGTTCGATGATTTGATTCCGGTACCTTCCATCAACAGGTGAAACCGCATTCAGCGTTTTAAGAGTCATTGGTTATAAAAAAATGAAGCGCGAAGGTACAAAAGCCTGTCTTGTATAAGGGTATTTCATGGCAAATCATTTTTTCGACCGGCTGCAAAAAGTCAAGGAGATATACAGCGAGCTGCTTCCATATGCTTGATTAACAAGGAGAAATAATTTTAAAGGAAACTTTATATCTGATAATAGTTTCCATAGTTTTGCGACCGCAATGGAAAAAGTACAGGCAGAAAATGCAACGATGCAGGACAGGATCCTTGAAACTGCAAGGGAGTTATTCTTCAGAAATGGTATCAAGAGTGTAACCATGGATGACATTGCTGCCGAGCAGGGAATTTCGAAGAAAACCATATACCAGTATTATAATGATAAGAATGCGCTGGTACTCGCATTAACGAGAGTTCAAACCAAATGCCAGCACTCTGATATGTGTCAGATAAGGGAAAGTTCCCAGGACGCGATCCATGAGTTGCTTGAATCCATGAAGTATATGGCACATATCTTTTCACGGATTAACCCAGGCATGTTTTACGATCTCAAGAAATATCATCCACAAGCCTGGAATCAGTTCAGGAGCTTCAAGGAAAAAGATCTGGCAGGTTTTATTGAAGAAAATTTCAGAAAAGGAATAAAGCAAGGTTTATACAGAAAGGATCTTAAATTGAAAATACTGGCAAGGCTGAGGCTTGAAGAGATAGAACTGGCCCTGGATCCGAAGGCATTTCCACCCGATCAGTTCAACATTGTTGAAGTGCAGGTGACCATTATGGAGCATTTCCTTCAGGGAGTAGTAACGCTGAAGGGACACAAGCTCCTGAACAAATACAATAATATCATTGAGGAGGATTAGACCCACATTTCAATTCATAAAATATTATTCCTACAATCCATTTATACACCTATGAAAAAGGTTTTCGTTTTATTAGTCCTTACAGTATACGGACTATCTGGGATACGGGCACAAAGCGCCGACAGTATTTATCGTTTCACCGTAAAACAGGCAATTGCCTTTGCACTGGAGAATCAGAATGACGTCAGGAATGCAAGACTGGATGTCGAAATTTCCAGGGCACAGGTAAAGGAGGTAACAGGTATAGGATTGCCTCAGCTGAACAGCAGTTTTGATGTAAAAGATTTCGAAGAAATTCCCACCTCCCTGATTCCGGGTGAGTTCTTTGAGGGGGAATCAGGAACATACATTCCGGTTAAGTTCGGGACACGATGGAATGCCACAGGGACAATTTCCGCATCGCAACTACTGTTTGATCCTACCTACCTGGTTGGCGTAAAGGCGGCTAAAACAATCCGTGAATTGTCAAATAAAAATCTGAATCGCACAGAAATTGAAACTGCTGTTGCGGTATCAAAAGCCTATTACAATTTGCTCCTTCTCCTGGAAAGGAAGAAAGCGGTTGATGCCAATCTGGTAAGGATTCAGAAATTAAGGGATGACACACGGGCATTGTATACGAACGGTTTTGTTGAAAAACTGGATATGGACCGGGTTACAGTGGCATTTAATAATGTGAATGCAGAGATAGAAAAATTCAACAGGCTTGTCGAAATGAGCAATAAGGTTCTCAAATTTCAGATAGGCATGAGTCAGAATTTGATACTGGAGCCGGCGGAAATCATCAATGCCGAAGAACTTAAAAATCTTCAGATACCTCTGGAAAAATACGATATCAGCCAGAGAATTGAATTCTCGATCATGGAAACGCAAAAGAAACTGCAGGAATATAATGTCAAAAGATACAAGGTTGGTTATTATCCCAGCCTGGTGGCCTACGGAAGTTTAAGCACCATGGCTCAAAGAGATCAGTTTGACATATTTGACAGGGATAAGAGGTGGTATCCTACAGGAGTTATTGGCGCGACATTATCACTCCCCTTGTTTGACGGTTTACAGAAACATTATAAGATAAAACAGGAAAAACTTTCTCTCAGAAAAATTGAGAATGAATTATCAAGATTTGAAGAAGCAGTAACACTGGAAATAAGCAGTAACAGAAATGCCCTTATCAATGCTATCAACTCCCTCAATATACAGGAGCAAAACCTGGAACTTGCAACTGACATTTACGCTACAAGCAAACTGAAATATGATCAGGGTGTTGGTTCGAACCTCGAAGTTCTTGATGCCGAAACTTCCCTCAAAGACTCACAGGCAAATTATTTCAACGCTTTATATGAAGTACTTATCTCAAAAATCGATCTTGAAAAAGCGCAAGGCCGGTTCATTTACTGACAGATATAAAACAAAAAAAATCTCTCCCAAAAAAATAACAACCATCTTATGAAAAACATAATTGCAGTTGCCATCCTTAGCATGTTCCTCTATTCCTGTTCAGACAATGCAGGATCAACGGATAAAAGGGTTATGCTCGAAAACCTGAAGAAAGAACAAGCGGAAATAAAAGAAAAAATTCAAGCACTTGAAAGTGAACTGGCAGAAGCCGACTCTTCAGATGGAAGTCGCTCCAAAAATGTCGGGATCACTGAGATCAGTGCCATACCATTCAGTCATTACATCGAAGTTCAGGCAAAAGTGGAGGGGGATGAAGATGTCATCATCAGCGCGGAAAGCATGGGATCCGTCAGCGCGGTCTTTGTCAAGGCCGGTGATAAGGTAAGTAAAGGTCAGATACTGGCTCAAACCGATGACAGGGTAATCCTGCAGGGAATAGAAGAACTTAAGGCACAGGTTGACCTTGCCACTCAGATCTTCAATAAGCAGAAGAATCTTTGGGATCAGAAGATAGGAAGTGAAGTTCAATTTCTTCAGGCAAAGGCCAACAAAGAATCCATGGATAAGAGAATGGCAGGACTTCAACAGCAATGGGAACTTACCAGGATAAAGTCTCCGATCACCGGTACGGTTGACATGGTTAATATAAAAAGCGGAGAAACGGTTGTACCCGGTATGCCTGCATTCAGGGTAGTGAACCTGAATTCCCTTAAAGTTACGGCTGAGATCGCCGAATCTTTCATCAGTAAGGTTAAAAAAGGTAACGATGTGCTGATCTATTTCCCGGATCAGGACAAGGAAATAAGATCAAAGCTTAACTATTCCGGTCAGGCGATCAATGCCCTGAACCGCACCTTTAATGTAGAGGTCAGACTGAAGGAGAGTGACGGGAATTTCAATCCCAATATGGTGGCGGTTCTTAAAATCGTTGACTACTCTTCTCCTGAAGCGATGACGGTTCCTGTGGGCGCTATCCAAAAGTCCAGTGACGGTGAATTTGTTTATGTTGCCGTTATTGAAAACGGTAAAACCGTTGCCAGAAGGAAAGTGGTATCATCCGGCATGACTTACAACGGAATCGCAGAAATAACCAACGGCCTCTCTGCAGGTGATAAGGTGATAACATTTGGCTATCAGAATATCGTTGATGGAGATAAGATCCGCATTTGATCAGATCAGGGGTACGCATTTTCAGCAACAACAACGATTTCAATTTAAACAATTATGCAAGAAAATTTTAAAGAATTCAAACCATCCTCATGGGCAATTGATAACCGGGTTGCCATTTTTATCATAACGATCATCCTAAGTATCGCAGGAATTTCTGCCTATCAGAATCTGCCGAAAGAAAGCTTCCCTGATATTTCATTACCTAATATTTATGTGAGTGTCGTACATCCGGGAACATCTCCGAAGGATATGGAGAATCTTATTGTCCGCCCCATCGAAAAGGAATGCAAAAACATTGCGGGGGTTAAAAGAATTAAAAGCAATTCACTTCAGGACTATTGCAATGTAGTGGTCGAATTCAATTCCGACGTGAACATTGATGATGCGAGACAAAAGGTAAAGGATGCCGTTGACAGGGCTAAGAGGGATCTTCCCAAAGACCTGAAAACAGAACCTGAAATCATCGACGTCAACTTTGCCGACCTCCCTATCATGCAGGTAAACATCAGTGGCGACTATGATCTGAGCAAACTTAAGCAGTATGCCGACGACGCCAAGGACAGGCTTGAAAGCATGAAGGAGGTGAAAAAGGTTGAAATGATCGGAGCTCTGGAAAGAGAGATTCAGATCAATGTTGATATGCTGAAAATGCAGGCTGTTGGACTCACCATGGGAGATATAGCCCGCGCCATTCAAAGTGAGAACCTCACAGTTCCCGGCGGTTCAGTGAATATTGAAGGAGTTAGAAGGTCACTCAGTGTAACCGGAGAGTTTAAACAGGTTGAACAGGTAGGTAACCTGGTTATAAACACCATTCATGGAAAACCAGTATATCTGAAAGATGTCGCAGAAGTTGTTGACGGTTTCCGGGAGCAGGAAAGTTATGCAAGACTTGACAACAAAAATGTCATCACCCTGAATGTGATCAAACGAAAGGGAGAGAACCTGATATCCGCTTCGGATAAAATTGTCGAGCTGATCGACGACCTGAAGGCAAATCAATGGCCGCACGACATCAAGGTCACACTTACAGGGGATCAAAGTGCACAAACCAGGATGACCTTGCATGATCTGATCAATACGATAATCATCGGATTTATTCTGGTCTTCCTTATCCTCATGTTCTTTATGGGAACAACGAACGCTTTTTTCGTAGCCATGTCGGTTCCCTTGTCAATGTGTCTCGCATTTATAGTGATGCCTACCATCGGTTTCACATTAAACATGATCGTTCTGTTTTCCTTTCTGCTGGCGTTGGGTATTGTAGTTGACGACGCGATCGTAGTAATTGAAAACACTCACAGGATCTTTGCAAATGGGAAAAGATCAATTATAGAATCGGCAAAGATGGCGGCAAGCGAGGTATTTCTGCCTGTATTATCCGGAACACTTACCACCCTTGCGCCATTCATTCCCTTGTTATTCTGGAAAGGTATCATTGGTAAGTTCATGTTCTTTCTTCCGGTTACATTGATTGTAACCTTAATGGCATCACTCATCGTAGCTTACATCATTAACCCGGTCTTCGCCGCGCAATTCATGAAACCACATGCGGAACACAATCCGGTAAAGGATAAAAAGAATCTGAAAAAGTCAATGATCTTTTTCGCCCTTGCCATAGTCCTTGGATATATTATTGATTTCGGAACCGGGAATTTCGCTGTACTGGCGCTGCTTCTTTACCTGCTCAATCACTATTGGCTGCGCTTTGTCATCAAGCGATTTCAGGAAAATACATGGCCAAAGTTTCAGCAATCCTACAAAAAGGTATTGGTCTGGTGTCTTCACAGGCCATGGAAAATGATGGCAGGCACATTGGCCATTTTCATTGTTTCAATAATTATGATAGGTGCCAGAAACGGCGGAGTCAGTTTCTTTCCGACGGCTGATCCGAATTTCATTTATGTTTATACCAGCCTTCCGGTCGGAACCGATCAATCGTACACCGACTCAATAACAAAAATAGTTGAAGAGAAGATCTATAAGGTAATTGAGTGGCCAAACCCAATCGTCAAATCTGTAATTGCAAACGTTACGGTCAGTGTTACAGATCCGGCTGATGAGGATCAGAACAGTTATCCTCACAAGAGTAAAGTCTCGGTAGCTTTTGTCGAATACGGGAAACGCAATGGTGAATCAACAGCTCAATATCTTGATAAAATACGTGAAGCCGTAAAAGGAATACCGGGTGCCGAAATTACCGTAGCGCAGGAACAAGGCGGGCCTCCTGTCGGCAAACCTGTAAATATTGAGATCAGTGGTGATAATTATGAGGATCTCGTTCAAACAAGTAAAAATGTCAAGCGCTATCTCGATTCGCTCAGAATTGAAGGGGTTGAAGAACTGAGAAGTGATCTTCAGGATTCAAAACCTCAGGTGGTATTTGATATTGACCGCGAGCGCGCCAATCGTGAAGGAATCTCAACTTACGCAATCGGAAATGAAATACTGCTTGGAGTTCTTGGTACCGATATTTCAAAGTACAGAGACGTAAACGACGATTATAATATTGTCATCAAATACAAGGATGATCAACGCTATAACATTGAATTACTGAGGAACCTCAAGATTTTATACCGGGATATGAGTATGGGTGGAATGGTGAGGGACGTTCCCTTATCCTCATTTGCTGAGGTAAAATATTCTGACACCTATGGTATCATCAAAAGAAAGAATCAAAAACGGGTCGTAAGCATTTCATCAAATGTACTCACCGGCTACAATGAAAATGAAGTAGTACAGGAAGTTCAAAAGGCTCTCCGGAACCTTCCGATCCTTTCAGGAGTAGATGTAAACATGACCGGATCACAGGAAGAACAAGCCGAAACCTCCGCTTTTCTCGGATGGGCCATGATGGCCTCCTTATTACTTATAATCCTTATTCTGGTGATCCAGTTTAACTCAGTCAGCAAACCATTAATTATTCTTTCGGAGATCGTCTTCAGTATTATCGGTGTGTTTCTTGGTTTTTCCATTTTTAAAATGGAATTCAGCATCGTGATGAGCGGAGTTGGCATCATCGCGCTTGCAGGAATTGTGGTCAGGAATGGAATTCTCCTCGTTGAATTCACCGATCTGCTCCGGGAAAAAGGTGTTCCTGTTTTTGATGCAATTGTTGAAGCAGGTAAAACAAGAATGACTCCGGTGATCCTGACCGCGCTTGCAGCCATGCTGGGTCTGATTCCACTGGCAGTAGGACTGAATATTGACTTTGCAAGAATGTTCAGTGAGTTTAATCCTAATATTTTCTTTGGAGGAGATAATACCGCCTTCTGGGGTCCGTTATCCTGGACAATGATATTTGGGCTTGGTTTCGCGACGTTTATTACGCTCATCATGGTTCCTGTCATGTACCTGTTAAGCGAGAGGATGAAAAATAAAGTACGGCAGTGGACAGGACGACCTGTTGATCCCGGAACACGTCCGAAGAAACTGGAAGATATAAGATCGGTAGAAATTTAAAGCGAAGGGCATATTCAATGAGTCTGCATCCTCTGTTGAAAATATCCGTAGTGTCCTATCTGAACAGTAAGGCCTTTGTCCTTGCTTTGAAAAACAGTCCGCTGAGTGATCAGTTCGAAATCAGTCACGACATTCCTTCCGACTGTGCGACAAAACTGATAACAGATCAGGTGGACATAGGTCTCGTTCCTGTTGCTGTCTTGCCATTGCTGAAATCCGGTCAGATTATCTCCGAATATTGCATAAGTGCCGATGGACCGGTAGCCTCAGTATTACTGTTGAGTGAAAAACCCATCCATGAAGTTGAGAAAATAGTCCTTGATTATCAAAGCAGGACATCCATTTTGCTTGCCAGGATTCTGGCAGATAAGTCATGGAACATTAAACCGGACTGGCTAATGGGAGTACCCGGATTTGAAAACGATATTAAAGGTTCGACGGCCGGGCTAATTATAGGTGATCGAGCCTTGTTTCTGAAGGATCGCTTCCCTTACTCTTATGACCTGTCTGACGAATGGAAAAAATTGACAGGTCTTCCCTTCGTTTTTGCCTGCTGGGTCGCGAATAAATCCCTGGATCCGGACTTTCTCTTTGCCTTCAATACATCACTTGCTGAAGCGGCCGGTTTTATTCCGGCAGTTGCACAGGAGTCTGCGACAGAAAAATTTTCTGCCCATCAGATAGAAGAATATCTGAAGAAGAATGTAAGTTTTACCTTGGATGAACAGAAAAGAAGAGGACTGGAATTGTTTCTCAGTTTAGCAAAGGAATATGAGCAGTAAGAATTAAAAAAAAACGCGGAGAAAGGTCTCCGCGTTTTTTGTGAAGACAACAATTCTTTATCGGGTTAATTCAATTCTTACCGTCTTATTGTACTGCTCATTATATACGGTAACAAAATAAATCCCTGATTGCTGATCTCTGAGATCAAGCTGGTGGGTTTTTCCGGAAGGCTGCTGTACCAAATCTTTCCTGACTATCCTTCCCATAAGATCCACCACTTCTATGTTCAGGCTTGAGCCAATATTATCCATCAGGTACATATCAAGACTGATTATTCCATCAGAGGGATTAGGGTAAATGCTGAATGAAAAGTTATTGATCTCATCCTGAATACCGGTACTCACTTCCTGACATGCAGTAGACACCATTAAGGTAGGATAAAAAGAGGTCATTACAAGATTCATTCTGTTCACCTGGCCGACAGTAAACATGTTCATACAATCATCATCGGTATAATCCATGTAGTTCATAAACATATATCCGTTCCCGGAAGGACTGCAGTTATCAAATTGAGGAAAAGAAGAAGGGCAACCATAGGTCTCCACTTCCTGGTTTGGTGTATCGGTGATTCCATCCGTGCCTGAACAATTGGAATCGTCTCCCCAAATATGCTCAAGACCGAAGGCATGTCCTATTTCATGGGTTGTTGTCCTTCCCTGATCATAAGGTGCAGACACATTCCCAACTCTTCCGAAAGAATCATAAAGAATTACGACTCCATAACTGTCAGTATGTATTCCCGATGCCGGCTCTGCATAACCAAGAATAAAATTACCCAGGTTACACACCCAGATATTGAAATAGCGGTTTACATCCCATGCATCCAGACCCCCGCTTGAATAATGCTTTACATTATCATTTGTGCTGAAGGAAGTAAGCGTAGTTGATCTCCTTTGTATTCCTGTAGTCGGGTTTCCGTCAGGATCCTGTTTTGCAAGACAGAATTGAAAACTGCTGGTACCGGCAATCGATTTAAAAAATGAAGGAGTGTTACTCGTATCTGAATTAAGTCTTGCAAAATCTTCGTTCAACACATCTATCTGAGATTGAATCTGAGCATCAGAAATATTCTGGGCAGTTGTCCTGTACACCACATGTACGACCACCGGAATGATGTTGACGGAATTCATAGCCCTGGCCTGTCCGTTTTGTAACAGAGCATCCTGAATTACCTGTGCATCGAGTAATCGTTGGCTGGCAAACTGAGGATCCTCAGCTTCCAGTCTTTGTATATTTTCAACCGTTGCGCAACGAATCTTTTTGGAATTTGACTCCCCTGCAAATACTGAAAGTGAGCACAGAATGGTACAAATGAAGAGAATGGGGTACTTAAAATTCATGGAGTTTAAGCTTAATTTTCTACAAATTTACAATTTTAAGTTAATTTTAACATGAACTAAGTGGATAAGACATTACTATGACAGATCCATACCAAAAGAGACCATTCAGGACCTGATTTTTGCATAAAAATCCCTTTTATTTATCTCAATCAGGTTTGCCCCATTCAAATCGCCAAGACTAAAATCACCAATTCGCAATCTGATCAGGCGAAGGGTGGGAAATCCAAGGGCCGCTGTCATTTTACGAACCTGCCTGTTCTTTCCTTCAAGCAGTTCAAGGCTTAACCAGGAGGTTGGAATATTTTTTCTGAACCGAACCGGTGGTATTCGATCAGGAATTTCCGGCCATTCAACCCGGATTCTGGCTTTGCATGGCCTGGTCAGGTAAAACTCGCCTCTGATCTTGATACGCAGGCCTTTTTCCAGCATAGAGATATGCTCATCCTTTATTTCACCTTCTACCTGTACCAGATACTCTCTTGAGTGTTTCTTCACAGGATCAAGAAGCCTGCTGTTCACGGCCGGATCATTGGTAAGTATCAACAAGCCCTCACTGTCGGCATCAAGTCTGCCAACAGGGTAAACATCTTTGGGGAAGGTGAAATCCAGATCTGCAAGCGATCTGTTTCCACCTTCCCTGGTAAACTGAGAAAGCATTCCGAATGGCTTGTATAACAAAAAGTATCTATACATATGGTTAAGGATTGTAACTGCAAATGTAGTCAAGACATGCTTTGAGGTTCATGTGGAACTTCGGGTATGAAGAAACCGGCAAAAAGAATAATGCTTACATTTGTATCATGATTCTCCGGAAATTTCGCGTTACTATCGCACTGCTACTTATAGTATGCCTGAGCGAGGTAATTGTACCCGGATATTATCTGCATCTGTTCTTTCATCATCATGAGGCGGATCATGTACATTGTATCGTAAGTGATTCCGAACAGGTAGGTACGCAGCATGAACACTGCTCTCATCTTGAGTTCGCTGTTCCAACACTTGCAGCTTTTCATTCTGACGCTTCACCAGCTCCTGCATTTTCTGAAAGGATATTTCACGTTCCCGTCTCTACCCGAGAATTTACCCGGGATGCTGTCCTGCCCTCTCTCCGGGGGCCTCCTCAAGTCTGATTGTTTTTCTGTTTAGCATGTGACAGGCCGTCTCATGCCATTTATCATGTATTTCGGTGAGAATCCGGAATACGTTTCGTTTAACATATCTACTAGACTATGAGAAAAATGCAATTTATACTTGCAGCATTCAGCATGATGCTGCTTACAGCCAGGGCAGGAACAGCCCAGGACCTTGAAGGAATAATCAGAGATAAGATAACCAAGGAAGCATTGCCCGGAGCAGTCATACTGATTCCGGATCTGAAAACTGGAACTACGAGTGGTACTGACGGAAAATTCATTTTAAAGAACCTGCCTCCCGGTAAGTTTTTAATCCAGGTCAGGATGCTTGGATATTCCACCATAAGCCAGACACTGGACCTTTCGATTACGAAGAAGGCAGAGTTCGAACTTGAATTAAGTATAATTGAAAAAAGCGAGATTGTTGTCACCGGAAGCGCTTTCACAACAGATATAAAAAAAACAAGTGTAGTTGTAACACCAATCGATAAAACACAGATTGCATCATTAGCTTCCGACAACCTGGTTCAGGCTCTTTCAACTGTACCCGGCCTGTCAAGCATCAATTCCGGAAACGCCATAAGCAAACCGGTGATTCGCGGACTTGGATTTAACAGGGTGGTTGTGGTTAATGAAGGGATCCGACAGGAAGGTCAGCAATGGGGAGATGAACACGGACTGGAGATCGATCAGTTCGCTGCAGACCGTATTGAAATCTTAAAAGGGCCTTCCAGTTTACTTTACGGTTCAGACGCTTTGGGTGGTGTAATAAACATACTTGAGCCCGTCCTACCGATGAGCGGAAATATCAGAGCAGAGTTTAGTTCAATATTTTCCTCTGTTAATACATTGTATTCCAATTCGGCCATGACGGAGGGCAATCTGAATGGCTTTACCTGGAGAGCCAGAGGTACTTACAAAACCGCAGGACCTGCAAAAACACCTGTAGAAACTGTTTACAATTCAGCTTACAGGGAACAAAACGCCGATGTACTTGCAGGTTTTCACAAAAGGTGGGGTTACTCACATATACATTTCAGCAGATGGTTCAGCAAGATCGGGATCACGGAGGGAGACAGAGATTCGGTAAGTGGCAGATTTACTGATGAGGAAGGGAACATCATCCCGAAGCCGGTTTTGCAATCCCGGACTCCGGCTCTCCCTTTTCAGGAAATTGAACACGCCAAACTCTCCGCGATCAACAACCTCATCATCGGTAAAAGTCAATTGCGCTTCAACATAGGATTACAGCGAAATAACAGGGAAGAATACAGTGAAAGTGCAGATAATCCCGGACTCCATTTAGAACTGCAAACTCTCACCTATGACCTGAAATATTATCTCCCTGAAAGGAACAAGTTCGAAGCAGCCCTGGGTATTTCCGGAATGAGACAGGAGAACAGAAATAAAGGCGATGAATTTCTCATCCCGGATTATTCCATGTCCGATTATGGATTTTTTGCTTCATTAAAAAAAACATATCCGGCAAGTACCATCAATGCCGGCTTGCGATATGATCACAGAAATGTAAATGGTGAAGCTCTTGTTGTAGATTCAAATGTGATATTTAAGTATTTCGACCTGAACTTCAGTAGTGTTTCTGCATCTGTAGGAGTCACCCATGAATTCAGCAATTCCTTCCATATCAAGGCTAACGCAGGCAGGGGATTCAGGGCACCCAATATTCCTGAGTTATCATCCAATGGAATTCATGAAGGCACCCAACGCTATGAAGAGGGAAACACGAAGCTGAAACCAGAAACTTCCCTTCAGTTTGACCTGGGATTCATGTATGAAAGTAAAATTATCGAAATGTCCTTAAACCTATTCATGAACAACATAGACAATTTCATTTACAGCCGAAATACCGACGAACGTATGGTAAACATCGATGGATCAGACTACAGTTATTATACCTATGTTCAGGGGCAATCTTCACTCAGCGGTGGTGAACTGACATTGGATATTCATCCAATCCCTCATCTGCATGTTGAAAACAGCATCTCGTACGTAAGAGGACAGAATGAAGCACTGGATCAGCCATTGCCATTCATTCCTCCCTTAAGGGTCATCAATGAACTGCGCTATGACATACACACCAGTGATAAAAGCAGATTCAGTGATACTTATTTTGAATTGGAATTGATAAGCACTGCCAGACAAAGCAGAACAGACGAATTTGAATCAGCTACAGGCGGCTACACTATTCTGAATGCCGGAATTGGAACGAATCTTAAAATCGGCAAGCAGAAATCCTATTTCTATGCCCGGGTGCATAATATGTTTAATACGAAATACTTTGATCACATGAGCCGAATGAAAGAGATATCAGTGCATGGGAATGCAAGAGGAATAAGTGTCGGTTTTATGATCCCGGTTGGACTGAGGTAAGTATTCCCCGGAAATTCTTGATAATACATGACAAAACCCGGCTCAATTGCAGCATTTTTTTTGTATCTTTCATCGTGAAAAGAAATACTTCTGTAGAAATTTAAAAAACTTCTGCAGAAGTATTTTGTTGCATTCTTTCAAACACCTATAAATTCATTGAAATATGAATTCTATCAAAGCAACTGCAGGCATTATCTCCCTTGCATTACTCAGTTTCAGCGCATGTAAAAAGGATAACAAGTGCGATGCAGGATCAGGAGGCAATCTAAGTCTTGCAGCAACCTTAAAACATCATGGAAGTGTAATCCCCAATGACTCGCTAATGCCGGATACCGTCTGGATTAAGTATAACGCGCAGGACTGGAATAATGCACCCTCAGGTTCCGATGCCATGTTTATTGGCGAGTACCCGGAGGACCACGTTCACATCACCGGGCTGAAATGTGGTGACTACTATCTTTACGCTTCCGGCTGGGATAATTCGATCTCTATGGAAGTTAAAGGAGGCAGGGCTTTTTCGACTGAAAATGATGAAGGTGAGTTACATGTCGATATAGCGGTAACAGAATAATACCGGAATTACATATTTGTAATTCATTGACCCGACAATCATGCCATTGATTAAATCTCTGATCAGGATCAAACTGCCATTGCTGCTTTTACTGACAGCAGGTCTTTTGCATTCCTGTAAAAAGGAGGATGACAAGGAGAAAATCATATATGGCACACTTTCTCTTCAGGTAAAAGTCATGCATCACACATGGGGAGTTCCAAACATACCTGTCTATTTAAAAAAGAATGCAATACAGTACCCGGGGCCTGATTCTTCAGTTTACGAACTCAGCACCATTGCCGACAGTGATGGAATTGCAGTATTCGAAAAACTATATCCCGGAAAATATTATCTTATGGCGAAAGGGTATGATTATTATTTCGGTGCCGGTGTGATTGGGTCAATTGCACTGAATCTATCCAATCCTGTTTCACCATCAGAACCTGTACAGGTAACACTGATGGTCAGTGAATAAATGAGGTCAGGCAAGAAATCCATACTCATTCTCTTCTTGTGGTCCATCTCGTTGGGGATGCTCTCATGCACCTATGAAAAGGGCGAAGATCCATTGCCGGAATCCAATTATCCGCCACAAGTGGCAGAGATACTTGTAAGAAAATGTGCTACTTCCGGTTGTCACAATAATCTCAGCCGTGCAAACGCCGGAGGATTGGATTTCACTACCTGGGATCTGATGTTTGAAGGAGGCAGAAACGGAAGCAGTGTGGTACCCTTCCGTCCTTCACTAAGCTACCTCCTTTACTCTGTCAATACAGACACAAGCCGTGGACCGATATTGATCCCAACCATGCCTTATCTCGCGCCGCCTTTGTCAGAGCAGGAATATAATATCCTGTACGACTGGATTCTCAATGGTGCGCCTGACAAGAATGGGAATATTAAATTTTCCGACGACCCCAACCGTAAGAAAGCCTATATATGTATGCAGGGTTGTGACGAAGTCGCGGTTCTCGACGCAGAAACGAAGATCATAATGAGGTACATCCCGGTAGGTGCAGATATGTTGACCATCGAAGCGCCGCATATGGTACGAGTCTCTCCTGATGGCCTGCACTGGTATGCGGTTTTTTACTCTGGTCAGGTACTTCAGAAGTTCCGTACTTCCGATGATTCTCTGGTAAGTACTCTCAATATCGGTTCCGGTGACTGGAACAGCATTATCATCACCCCGGATTCCAGGAAAGGTTTCGTCAATGCAACGAATACTCAACGAACCGCTGTCATCGATCTTGAAAACATGAACATACTTACCAACCTGAGTCCGGAATATCCCCATGGAGGCTTTGTAACACATGATGGCAGATGGCTGTATCTGAGTTCTCAATCCGGAAATTTTATAAACAAAATTGATTTAACAGATCCTTTTTATAATTATGATCCTGTACTCCTTCAACCGGGAGAAATTAAATCTACTTCGCCACGATATGACCCTCATGAGATGATGCTTAGTCCGGATGGCTCAAGGTACTTTGTCAGTTGTCAGAAGTCTAATGAAGTGAGGGTTTTCAGAACATCAGATGATAGTCTGATTGCAGTAATACCTACCGGCGAGAAACCTCAGGAATTCAGTATTTCGAATTCTAAACCCTACCTTTTTGTGACTTGTACTGAAGACCTCTTGTCGGCAGGCCGCAAGGGTTCGGTTTATATCATTGACTACAATACCATTTCCCTGGTCGATGTACTCTATACCGGATTTCAACCCCATGGAATTTCGGTAGACGATGATCACCAGTGCGTATATGTTACTCATTTAAATGCTGATTCCGACGGACCTGCTCCCCATCATTCAAGCGGTTGCGGAGGAAGAAATGGATACCTGACAGTGATAGACATGAACACCCTGCAATTGTATCGCAAGACCTTATCAGACGGCAGTACTTTTCAATATAAAAATGAATTACTCAGTTACCCCTACTTTGTAGATTATAAAAAATAACAGGATTAACCAATTGTTAAATTGATGCATTCGGTAATTCTCATTGATGATGATTGCATGCTATGCAATCGTCTGGCCAGAAGTATTGCAGGATCCGACAAACAAGATAAATTCCGTATAGCCGGACTCAATTCACAGGCCGGAATTTCATTACTGAATAAACACGGTCTTACCGGAACAGACCCTGACAGTATTATTCTGATTGAAGGAGGCAAGGTGTACGAAGCTTCACGGGCGATCTCAAGGATAGCAAATGATTTGAAGAAATATAAATGGCTTGCTTTTCTCCTGCGTTTACTTCCGGTCTCTTTCGCAGACAAAGTTTACTATTTCGTTGCCAGAAGGAGGTACCGTTTTTTCGGCCATGCCCGGCATTGCAGTTTAAATGATAAGAAAATACGGGATTTAAAATTCTGAATTCAGATTCGAAGCAGCAGACTGTTTTTACCATAATCGATCACAGCCTGATAGCGTTGAAGCAGATCACTGCCAAGAACTCCGTCAATCTCAGGCAGACCTAATTTCTTGTAGGTAATATTCACATTCGAAAGGTCAAGCAAGACGGCATTAAAGCTCCCGATAATGAGATCTCCCAGTTGAAATCCCCTGATTTCAAGTGAATGAGTTACCATCGAATTAGTACCTAAGCCCGTTGATAGTTTTTCATTTGGTTCAGGAAGAATTTCTCCGGAGAAATTCCTGATCCGGTGAAGATCGAAGACAGTCCTGGATGCTCCGGTATCAATCAGTAAAAGGGCTTTCCTGTTGTTAATTTCAGCATCGACAGTAAGATGAAATCCATCATCTTCAATATTGATCGTGTGAAGCGGAAGCCGGACTGTAGTTGTATTCATTGGTAAAATAAAAAGGCATCCTTTGCAGGATGCCTCAAATTTAATATTCAGGTTATCACTTGGTTGCAGCCTGAGTCATGTTATCCAGTACATTCATCACTTCCTTGACTGCCTTTGCGGAATCAAGGAGAAGTTTCTTCTCTTCGGGATTAAGCTGCAACTCGATGATCTGTTCAATTCCTTTCCTACCCAGTTTTACCGGAACGCCCAGGTAAACATCTTTCAGACCATACTGACCCTGCAGCCAGGCACAGCATGGAAATATCCTCTTTTGATCCTTGATGACCGCTTCAACCATTTGTGCCGCAGCGGCACCCGGAGCATACCAGGCCGAAGTACCCATCAAATTAACCAACTCCCCTCCGCCTTTCTTGGTTCTTTCGACGATAGCATCCAGTTTTTCCTTGCTTATCAATTCCAGTACAGGAATACCGGATACGGTAGTATATCTAGGTAGTGGAACCATTGTGTCACCGTGACCTCCCATCAGCACCGCCTGAATGTCTTTTGGGGAAACATTAAGTGCTTCTGCCAGAAATGCACGATATCGTGCGGTGTCAAGAATTCCGGCCATGCCGAATACACGTGAAGAATCTATCTGTGCCGTGAGAAAAGCGCAATAGGTCATCACATCCAGTGGATTTGAAACCACAATAATTATCGTATCCGGTGAATGCTTAATAATATTCTCCGTCACTGAACGAACAATACCTGCATTGGTTGCGATAAGGTCATCACGGGACATACCGGGTTTACGGGGGAGCCCAGAGGTTATGACCACTACATCAGAACCTGCAGTCCGTGCATAATCGTTAGTAGAACCGATCATTCGCGTATCATACAGATCGATGGGCGCCGTTTGCCAGATATCAAGTGACTTTCCCTCCGAAACTCCTTCTTTGATGTCAAGCAAAACCACTTCATGAACATATTCTTTCCTGGCTATCACATCAGCGCAGGTAGCGCCTACATTTCCTGCTCCAACTACGGTTACTTTCATATTGATATTATTTATTGATGAAATTGAACGAATGCGAAATTAAATACATGCTTTAAAATATGAAAGGAAATTTTCAGTCTCCGGGCTATTGTTTTCAGATGGGATCAGAGTCTGAAATCCCGCTCTGAAGGGCAAGATTCAGGCGGAAGAGTTCAGGGAGATTTCCCGGCGATTTTGATTATTTACAGATCAATTTCCACCATAAGCCTGTTAAAAGGGCTGTTCCGGAGCATCACACGCAGGAGTCCGGTTTATCAATTACCCAATTCTGACAGGAATTTGATCCGCATAAGGCGGATTTCCTCCAGGGTATAGTCGTTCTCACCCAGGGTTTTAAGGGCATGTTCCGCTGAATCGCTCTCAGCACTTCTGAAATAATCAAAGACCTCTTCCTGCCTGTCCTCATCGATCATTTCATTGATATAGTAATTCAGGTCGATCCGTGTACCGGAGGCAACGATGGTCTCGATTTCGGTAAGCAGTTCATGAAGTGTGATACCCTTGGCCTTAACCATATCTTTCAACGATATCTTCCGGTCTATATTTTGTATGATATAAACCTTAAATACACTTTTATTGACAACTGATTTGACAACAAGGTCTATAGGACGGTCGATTTCATTTTCCTCAACGTATTTTGCAATGAGGTTGATGAAAGGTTTACCGAACTTGACAGCTTTACCCGCACCCACGCCGGTTATGTTCTTCAGTTCTTCCATGGTGATGGGATACTGAATAGCCATCTCTTCAAGTGAAGGATCCTGGAAAACAACAAAGGGGGGAACATTATTCTGTTTAGCGATCTTTTTTCGCAAGTCTTTCAATGACGCGAACAGTTCAGGATCAGCAGGCGCGGAACCTCCGCCTGAGAATTCTTCATCATCATCCGACTCAGCATTACTGTAATCATTATCCTCCACCACCAGGATCTTGTGTGGTTTTTTCATGAAGGCATGCCCCTTCTCGGTAAGTTTCAGCGTGCCATAGGTTTCGATATCCTTTGAAAGAAATCCGGCCAGCAGGGCCTGGCGTACGATGGCCACCCAAAACTTTGGATCCTTCTCATCTCCTTCACCGAAAATTTCAAGTTGATCGTGACCGTGGAGTTTAACGGCATTTTCGGTCTTCCCTGTGATCACATTCACAATATGCTCCATGTCGAACTTCTCCTTCACCGCCTGAACCGTTTCGAGAACCGTACAGATCTCCTCCTGTCCGTCAAAACTTTTCTTTGGATGCAGGCAATTATCGCACTGACCGCAATTATCTTCCTTGTAAGTCTCCCCAAAATAATTCAGAATGACTTTACGACGACATACGGATGTTTCCGCAAAGCCTACTGTTTCCATCAGCAGCTGTTTGCCCACTTCCTGCTCAGCTACCGGCTTCCCTTTCATGAACTTCTCCAGCTTTTCAATATCCTTGTAACTGTAAAAGGTGATACACTTGCCTTCCCTGCCATCCCTTCCCGAACGGCCGGTCTCCTGGTAATACCCTTCGAGACTTTTTGGTATATCATGATGAATGACAAAGCGAACATCCGGTTTGTCAATTCCCATACCAAAAGCGATGGTAGCCACGATCACGTCGATCTCTTCCATCAGAAAATCATCCTGGGTCTTTGCACGGACGGAAGCTTCCAAACCTGCATGATAAGGTTTTGCTCTGATGCCATTCGCGTTCAGAAGGCTGGCCATTTCTTCCACTTTCTTTCTGCTCAGGCAATAGATGATACCCGACTTACCGGAATTTTGTTTGATGAATTTGACAATCTCTTTAACCACATCAACCTTTGGTCTCACTTCATAATACAGGTTGGACCTGTTGAATGATTCCTTGAAGACAGCGGCATCCATCATACCAAGGTTCTTTTGTATATCCAACTGAACTTTAGGTGTGGCCGTTGCGGTGAGCGCGATCACAGGGACCTTTCCAATTGCTTCCATAATAGGCCTCAGTCGCCTGTATTCAGGACGAAAGTCATGACCCCATTCTGAGATACAATGCGCTTCATCAATGGCAAAGAAGGATATGTTTACGTTCTTGAAAAACTCAACATTCTCTTCCTTTGTCAGCGATTCAGGGGCAACATAGAGAATTTTCGTCCTCCCGGCTCTGATGTCCTCTCTGACGGCTGCTATTTCACCCTTGTTAAGCGACGAATTAAGAAAATGTGCCACTCCGTTAACACTGCTGAAACCGCGCATGGCATCGACCTGATTCTTCATGAGCGCTATAAGAGGAGATACTACGATAGCAGTTCCGTCAAGGATCAACGAAGGTAACTGATAACACATAGACTTACCTCCTCCGGTAGGCATGATTACAAAGGTGTCCTTCCCGGATAACAAGTTTTTAATTATTTCTTCCTGTTTCCCTTTGAACTTATCAAACCCGAAATACTTTTGCAGATATGACTTCAAAGGCTTTTCAGCCACTAACATTGTATGGTATTGATTTTAATTTTGTATAATGTACGAATAATATCCGAATCTTCCCTCAAAAAATGATTCGAGACTAAAAATAAATAATTTTGCTTAATCAACGAAAATTCAAACGAAACATTCACCGAAAAATTTTCAACCATTGAAAAAGGATCAGCAGATAAGAAGATTAGCAGTAAAGACGCTTAAGATTGAGTCTCAGGCCATTGAGAAATTGAAAAGTTCCATTAACAAGGACTTCATTGCCTGTATCGAACTCCTCTTCAAGTCTAAAGGAAGAATAGTGGTAACAGGTATTGGCAAAAGCGCCATCATTGGACAGAAGCTGGTTGCGACACTTAACTCAACCGGAAGCCCTTCGATCTTTATGCATGCGGCCGATGCTATTCATGGGGATCTTGGGATCATTCAAAAGAATGATGTAATCATTTGTATATCAAAAAGCGGGGATACTCCGGAAATAAAAGTACTTATTCCTCTCCTGAAGAGCTGGGGTAACAGATTAATAGGCATGGCAGGAAACAAGAGTTCATTCCTGGCGAGGCATGCCGATCTGCTGCTTGATACGACTGTTGATGAAGAAGCCTGCCCGAACAACCTTGCGCCGACCAGCTCAACAACCGCTCAGATGGCTATGGGAGATGCATTGGCGGTTTGCCTGCTTGACCTGAGGGGCTTTTCCGCCAGGGATTTTGCCATGTATCATCCGGGGGGATCATTAGGCAAGAGGTTGTATCTGAAAACTAAGGATATTTATCCGAACAATGCGGCGCCCTCTGTCGCTCCCGGCGATGATATCAAAAAGGTGATCGTAGAGATCTCCTCAAACAGACTGGGTGCGGCGGCGGTAGTTAAGGGAAATAAGATCATAGGAATTATTACAGACGGCGATCTTCGAAGGATGATGCTGAACAGAAAATCACTTGATGGAATCCAAGCCAAAGACATCATGAGTGCCAGGCCAAAGATTATGGATGGTGAAACCCTTGCCGTTGATGCACTGAACCTCATGAAACAATACAACATTTCTCAACTTTTGATAAGTGAAAAGGGAAAGTACCGGGGAATGATACACTTGCACGATCTCATTCGTGAAGGCATTTTCTGAGTCATGGTCTGCCTTTGCAAATGCCGGCGTTCCGGCACACCAAACACAGAGTGAGAACCAGTAATCCCTTATTACCTTACCTTTGTCGCCCAATGAATCAGAATATGCCTGCTGACAATCAGAATGCGGAGATGTCATTTCTCGGACACCTGGAAGCGCTCCGCTGGCATCTTGTGAGAGCTACCTCAGCAGTAATTATACTGGCTCTGACCTTATTCTTTTTCAAGGAATTTCTCTTTGACGGCATATTGCTGGCCCCAAAAAGTCCTGACTTTTATACTTACAGGCTGCTTTGCAGTATATCGGAATCATTGAATCTCGGAGATGATCTTTGCATTACCGAGATCCCGTTTATTCTGATAAGTACGGATCTGAGTGCGCAGTTCACCACACATATGTGGGCATCCTTTGTCGGTGGACTTGTTTGCGCCTTCCCCTATGTAGTGTGGGAAATCTGGCGTTTCGTGAAACCCGCCTTGCATGAAAGGGAAAAAAGATATGCCAGAGGGATTGTTTTTTATACTTCCTTCCTTTTCATTTGCGGCGTGTTGTTCGGATATTATGTCATCACGCCCATGACCGTCAATTTTCTGGGCACTTACCAGGTTAGTGTTGACGTAAAAAATACGATATCCCTGAGTTCATTCATTTCAACAGTCACAACCATGACGCTGATTTCGGGGATCATTTTTGAACTCCCGGTGGTGGTATATTTTCTGACCAAAATAGGAATTCTCACTCCTGCATTTATGCGAACTTACAGGAGGCATTCAGTAGTGGTAATTCTCATACTGGCTGCCATCATCACTCCAACTTCGGATGTAACCACCCTGCTGTTGGTAGCATTCCCATTATACATTCTATATGAGATCAGTATTTTTGTGAGCGCCTATGTGTTGCGAAAAAAGGCCGTTGAACCCTGATATAATGAGATAATATGAAAGATCCCGTTTCAGAATTTAATGAATACAGGTCGAAGATGAATGAACGGATTCTAGGTACAGATAATCTTGTTCTCAAGAGACTTTTCAATCTGGATACCAATACCTATACCGAAGGAGCGCTTTCCGTGAAGACAAAAGAAATGCTCGGACTGGTCGCTTCTATGGTTCTGAGATGTGATGACTGTATCAAATACCATGTCGAAAAATGTTACAGGGAAGGTGTCAGTGAAAAGGAACTCTTTGAGATCTTCGCTGTTGCAAATATTGTAGGGGGCACCATAGTCATTCCGCATTTGAGAAGGGCTGTTGAATTCTGGGATCAATTGCACAATCCTAAATGATCAATAAGAGTACCTGTTTCTTATCTGAGAGTCCGTATCGCATTTGCCTGAAAGTAATACTGCTTATCACAGTGATTTTATTTTCAAGTACTGATCTGTGTGCGCAGATAACCCGTGTACACGGGAAGGTATATGATCCGTTAACCAACGAAGTGATCCCTTTTGCATCCGTTCATTTTCCCGGAACTTCCATTGGAGTCAATACCGATATTGACGGCAGGTACCAGATTAGCACAAGTGCTGTGGTTGACAGTATCAGGGCCACATTCATCGGTTATTTACCGGCAACCATTGCTGTCCGCAAAGGCCGTGATCAGGAGATAAATTTCGCACTGCGGATAAATAAATTTGATCTGCCCGAAGTAGTGATCAAAGCCGGAGAAAATCCCGCGATCATTTTACTCAGGAAGATCATTGAGAATAAACCGCTGAACGACCGGGAACGGTTAAGCGCATTCAAATATGAATCCTATAATAAACTTGAATTTGATATCAACAACATCACCGAAAAGTTCATGAACAAACGTTTGTTCAGACCATTTAATTTCATATTTGACTATATGGATACGACTGCAAGCAATAAAAAGCCTTTTCTGCCTGTATTCCTCACAGAAACAGTTTCGGACGTTTATTATAAGAAAAATCCCAGGCAACGCAAAGAGATCATTAAAGCAAGTAAAGTATCCGGTGTGGAAAATCAAACGGTTACCAAGTACCTGGGCGATCTCTATTCAAACATCAATATTTATGACAATTACATCTACCTGTTTGGAAAAGGATTTATAAGTCCCATCTCGGGAATTTCACAGATATACTATAAGTATATGCTGATGGACAGCGCGCTGCTTGAAAATAAGTGGTGCTACAAGATTACTTTTCATCCGCGGCGAAAACAAGAATTAACTTTCAGCGGTGAGATATGGGTGCACGACAGTACATTCGCCATCAGGAAGCTGAACCTCAGAATCTCACCGGATGCGAATATTAATTTTATTGAAGACCTGGCCATTGTTCAGGACTATACGTATGTCAACAACAGGCAATGGATGCTGGGAAGAGAGGTTCTGGTTGTGAACCTCGCAGCAACCGAAACAAAAACCAAACAAACTACGGGTTTCATAGGCCGAAAGACCACGTATTACAGGAACTTTGAACTCGACGAACCTATGGAAGAAAATTTTTTCAGTGGTTCCGAAATCGACATGAATCCTGATGCTACCCAAAAAGATCTGGCTTACTGGGATTCAACCCGTGCAGAAAGTCTGACGGAGAGTGAAAGAAAAATTTATACCATGATCGATACGATAAAAAGTATTCCTGCCTATAAGCGTTATGCCAATGCAGTCAGGATCATGGCAACCGGATTCACAGAAGCCGGATGGTTTGAGATCGGTCCGCTTTACAGTTTCATTTCAAAGAATCAGGTGGAAGGGATCAGATTAAGATTCGGCGGCCAGACAAGCAACAAGTTCAGCACAAGACTTGTGATGAGTGCTTACTCAGCTTATGGACTGAAAGATGAAAGGATAAAATACGGGGGAACGGCACGCTTCTTCACAAGTAAGAGACCCAGACAGTACTTTGGTTTTGAATACAAAAAGGATGTCGAACAACTTGGAAAGAGCGCAAACGCCTTTACGGATGACAATATTTTCGCTACGCTCCTGAGAAGAAGCCCAAGCAATAAGCTGAATGATGTGGTGCAGGAAAAATTTTACTTCGAACATGAATGGGTCGAAGGCTTTTCAAACAGGATCTCAATAGTTCACAGCGAATTCAAACCCAGAGGAAATCTAAATTATACTTATTACAAAAATGAATTGAAAACAGATTCAACCAACAGCCTGAACAACTCAGAAATTTCACTGCACATCAGATTCGCATACAAAGAAAGGTATGTAAGCGGACAGGTTGACCGCATTTCTCTGGGAAGTGACTACCCCGTAATAAACGTATTATATTCAAGAGGAATCAGGGATATTCTGAATAGTAATTTTGAGTATGACAAACTTTTACTGAGAATAGAGGATTATTTCTATCTGGGAAATTTTGGCTTGTTCAACATCAGAGGGGAAGCGGGAAAAATATTTCAGGCTCTGCCCTACCCACTCCTTTTCATCCACCCTGGTAATAATTCATTTGTCTATGATAAAACATCATTCAACCTGATGAATTATTATGAATTTGTCAGTGACCAGTACATGAGCGTAAAAGCGGAACATCATTTTGGTGGTATATTTTTTGACAGAATACCTGCATTAAGAAAATTAAAATGGAGGGAAGTAGCTTCGTTCAGCGCGGTAAGCGGAAGGTTATCTTCCAAGAACAGGCATCTGCTGGCAAGCCCGGATGTATTTTCTGATTTATCGGAGAAGCCCTACCTTGAAGCCAGTGTTGGAATAGAAAATATTTTTAAGGTACTGCGAATTGATAATGTATGGCGGCTATCCTATCTGAACAATCCTGATATCGCAAAAGTCGCCATCATGGGTACCATAGCCATCACTTTTTGATTTGGGTGAACCACCGCGAATATGCATCTTTGCACAGAATATTATTGAACGGCCTGAACGCTGAATTGTAAATCCACCGGCCCAATATCTTAGTTGAATGATCACTTTACGATCTGATAATCTTGTAAAACGTTTTAAGCACAGGACCGTTGTCGATCATGTTTCCATAGAGGTGAGTCAGGGGGAAATTGTCGGCTTACTGGGACCGAACGGGGCGGGAAAGACAACTTCGTTCTATATGATCGTTGGATTGATCAAGCCCAATGAAGGTTCGATCTTTCTTGACGACAAGGACATTACGCATGTTCCGATGTACAGGCGTGCCAAACTTGGAATCGGGTACCTGGCACAGGAGGCATCAGTTTTTCGAAAACTCAGTGTTGAAGACAACATTAAAGCTGTTCTTGAAATGACCCGCTTCAGTAAAGCGGATCAGCAAAAAAAACTTGAATCCCTGCTGGATGAGTTTGGTTTGCAAAGGATCCGCAAGAGCCGGGGTGATCTTTTATCCGGCGGGGAAAGAAGAAGGACCGAAATCGCAAGGGCACTTGCCGTTGATCCGAAATTCATCCTGCTCGACGAACCGTTTGCCGGAGTTGATCCCATTGCAGTGGAAGACATTCAGTCCATCGTATCCCATTTGAAAGAGAGAAACATCGGCGTTCTGATCACAGACCACAATGTTCATGAAACGCTTAGTATCACTAACCGGGCGTATCTGCTCTTTGAAGGAAGAATATTGAAAGCCGGTACCGCGGAAGAACTAGCTGCCGATGAGCAGGTCAGAAAAGTATACCTGGGACAAAACTTTGAGTTGCGCAGATAAAGAATACCGGATTCTTGTCAGCGTTCAACAAGGTTGAAATGATAGCTCTCCATTACCGGATTTGCCAGCAATTTTTTACAGGCTTGGTCCACTTTTAATTTGGCTTCTTCCTGGTTTGCCGCTTCAATTTCCAATGTTATGTGTTTTCCAATCCTGACATTTTGGATTCCCGATAGTCCGATATGGTCAAGTCCATGCCCTACCGCTTTTCCCTGTGGATCCAATAATGCCTTCAGCGGCATCACATTTATTTCAGCTGTATATTTTGACATATTCAGGATTTTAGACAACAAAGATAAAGACCTTCGGAGTAAAAATTCAGGTTGCAATTTAACTTTTTTATCAGCGTGAAATTACTTTTTAACCGATTTTCCTTTTAATGCACTTTGCACGATGGAGAGAATGAAATAAAGGATAAAAATAAACGGAACGGAAAGCCATCCGAGCGATAAAACAAGGAGCAAAGAAAGGACTAATAGTATGTACTGAAAAAGATTTTCTTTCAAGCCCAAACTATCGAATTTCAGAGAGAATAAAGGGATTTCAGAGACCAGTAAAAAGGAAAGAATTCCGGAAAGAATAAGGATAAAGGAGCTGTCGAGCAGGATGCCATCAAACTGGCCGGGATACTGTCCGATGATTAAAGGGAGTGAAACAACCAATAAAGTACTTGCCGGTGTGGGAAGACCAATAAAAGAGGTGGATTGTCTTTTGTCCAGGTTAAACTTAGCCAGTCTGAGTGCAGCAAATACCGTAAGGATAAAGGGGCTGAATTGAATCAGCTGCATCAGTTGTGGTGCCAGCATCCATTGCCGGAAATCAGATAACTGAAGTAACTTAAAAAGCATCGCAGCCGGCACAAAGCCAAAACTTAGCACATCTGCCAGTGAATCCAACTCTTTTCCAAACTGAGAATGCACCTTCAGAATCCGTGCAATCATTCCGTCCAACAGGTCAAAGAACGCGGCTATAAAGACGAGGAATGCAGCGGTTTCAAGATTATTCCTGAACACCATGACTGCAGCCATGCATCCGGTTAGCAGATTCAAACAAGTGAAAACATTAGGCAGGTGTTTTTTCATCGAGGCTTATGGACAAAAATAAACTTTCCGGACAACATGCAAGTTCTGAATATCCTGATTGAATTCCGATCAATAACTGTAAGAAATATGGGATTTTATTCCGCATTTTTCTCACCATCCTTGCGTATCTTTTATAGAGGCCGTGTGTATAAGTATGAGTAAAAAAAACAGAAAATGACAATTTGCAGCAAGTCTATTGCCTTGAATTACTTAACTTTATAATCAAAAAACAGGACAATATAGGAGTCGGAAAATCGTTTTTCCCTTTTCCTCCAAGCCTTCAAACCATGAACCTGAAAAACACTCTCCTCTTAAGTATTTTAACATTAATGGCACTGTCCGGAAACTCGCAGGCGCCCAAGTACAGCAATGAATTCTTGTCCATCGGAGTTGGCGGAAGGGCCATGGGAATGAGCGGAGCCGTTGCGGCGAGCGTGAATGACGCGACTGCTACTGTCTGGAATCCAGCAGGACTGACAAAATATGAAGGCGAATTGCAGATAGCCGCAATGCATACCGAACTTTTTGCCGGAATCTCCAAATTTGATTTTGCTTCACTCATCACAAAAATTGATTCAAACCGGGCCCTGGGATTTTCCATCGTTCGCTTTGGAACGGATGAGATTCCCAATACCCTTGACCTCGTGGATGCCGCCGGTGTATTTGACTATTCGAAGATCACTTCATTCTCCATTGCTGATTACGCCTTTCTTATCAGCTACGCTAAAGCCTCTTCCATCGAAGGTTTGCGATATGGAGGTAATGTCAAAATCATCCATAGGAAAGTTGGTGAATTTGGCAAAGCATGGGGATTCGGATTTGATCTCGGTACTCAATATCAAAAAGGGAAATGGCAATTAGGTCTTATGGCCAAAGACGTTACCTCAACTTTCAATGCCTGGTCTTATAATACCGAATTGTTTGAAGAAGGCTTTACAAGAACAGGTAATGAAATTCCCAAGAACACGACAGAGATAACACTTCCCAAACTGATAATTGGGGCAGGTTACAAATCCGATCTGACGAAAAAGATCAGCGCATTAATAGAACTCAACCTCGATATGACCTTTGACGGAAAACGTAACGTACCGATCAGCGGAGATCCGGTAAGTGTTGACCCGCATTTGGGAATAGAACTGGGATATGCGAACTTTATATTTCTCAGAGGAGGAATACTGAATATACAGGAGGTCAAGGAACAGGACGGTTCCACTTCCACCATCGTTCAGCCTAATATGGGCTTGGGTGTAAAACTTGGAAAACTTACCATCGATTACGCTTTAGCCAATATTGGAAGTCAGGAAACTCCTTATTCAAATGTATTCTCCGTGAAACTTGACATTACAAAGCGCAAATAAGCATATTCTGTCCGAATTGATCATCATGAAAAAGCTGTACTTATTTTTTCTCGCTGCCATCCTTTCCATACCTGCCATTGCCCAGGATTACGGAAACTCCTGGATTAATTACAACCAGCAGTATTTTAAAGTGAAAGTCTGGCAGGAAGGCATTTACCGCATCAACAGACAAACACTCCTCTTCGCAGGTATTCCGGTAGCTTCTCTTGATCCAAGGAAAATTCAGCTATTCCGCGACGGACAAGAAGAATACATCTACATAGAAGGTGAAAGTGACGGAGTGTTTGACACCAATGACTTTATTGAATTTTATGGCAGGGCGAATGACGGATCACTCGATAAATATTTATATGCCGACTCCACCAAGCAACCCAACCCAAATTACAGCTTGTTTACGGATACGGCGGTATATTTCATCACCTGGAGTCCGGTACAAAACGGAATGAGAATGACCGATCAGGCCAATACCGATTTCTCCTCTTACACTCCCGCATCCTGGTTTTTCAAAGAAAGTTATGTGGAACAGACAGCCGGGTATAACCGAGGTAAGGATGACAAAGCCATAGAATACATGGAAAGTGAAGGATGGAGCGGTGTATTTGGAAATTATTCCGGAGGCAATTATCCGCTCACCATTACTGCAAATACGGCCAATATACATACCGGCGGACCCAATATTGAAGTGAGAACTGCTATCGCCGGGGTGAATAACAACCCGCATCTTGTCACTATTACATTTCCCGGAACAAACTTTTCCGACGTGAACAGCACGCAGGAACTTAACAATTATTATTGGTCGGTTTCTCCCGCTTTGTTTACCTCGGCCAACACCAACTTCGTTTACAATGTAAGTTCCCCGGTAGGGACATCTGACTACAGTTCCTTTTACTGGCTCTCGGTAAAATATCCCCACAACTACGATATGGAGAATGCCACAACATTCACCATGTATGTACAGGATGATCCGCAGGGAAAAACAAGGATGGATCTAAGCAATTTTAACGGAGGAAGTTCTGCACCCATATTGTATGATCTGACCAATCATAAAAGAATCAGGATTGTACAGTCGGGAAGCAATTATCAGGCAATAGTTGACAATGACGGAAACTCCACTCCGAAAAAATGCTATCTCTCATCCTCATCTTCGATTCAGACCCTTACTGCCATCAGCGGCATCAATTACGTTGCAAATAATTTCGGTTACTTCAATAACTACCTGCAACCGGCGAATATCAGAGATTCCGCTTTCATCATTGTAACTCACAAATTGCTCTGGAGCCAGGCACAGGCATATAAAGCTTACCGTGACGCTACAAGCGGTGGAAAAGTGTTAGTATGCGACATAGAAGAGTTGTATGATCAGTTTGCTTACGGCATACAGAAGCATCCGCTTTCTATTAAGAACTTTTCACGCTTCTTACTTGACCAATGGACAGGGGTAGCGGATCCGCAACACCTATTCCTCATCGGAAAGTCCATCAGTCCGGCTGATTTCAGAAAAAATCCGGCCCTGTTTGCGGCATGCCTGGTGCCATCCTATGGTGTACCAACCTCCGATCTTCTGCTTACATCCGGGATCAACGGATCATTGTATGAGCCAAAAATTCCGGTGGGAAGAATCAGCGCACAGAATGGAACAGACGTTTCCAATTATCAGGCGAAGGTTGAGGAATATGAAATGGCACAGAATGGTATGCCCCAGGAATGGATGAAAGAGATCCTGCATTTCGGAGGCGGGGACAGTCCCGCTCAACAGAGTCAGCTGGCAACGTATCTTTCCATCTTTGAAAATGTGATGGAGGACAGTCTCTACGGAGGAAACGTAACCACCTATCTTAAAACAAGTACGAATCCGATCGTAATCAATCAGTCGGATTCCTTGCAGGCAAAAATTGATGCCGGAGTATCTATCATGACATTCTTTGGTCACGCCTCCGGTTCCGGATTCGACCAAAGCACGGACGAACCAACGGAGTACGGGAATTACGGTAAATACCCTCTCATTGTAGCCAATTCCTGTTTCGCAGGTGATATTCACACCTCGCAAAGAAGTGTGAGTGAAAAATTCGTCTTAGAACCCGGAAAGGCAGCGATAGGCTTTATAGCCAGTGTCGGACAGGGGATTCCGCCTGATCTTTATTCTTACTCAAATGCCCTTTTCGAGAATGCATCCTATCATAATTACGGCGCATCCATCGGGCATCTCATGAAAAAAGCCATCGAGGCGATACAGATCCCGAACTCACTGAATATCCAGATCGTGTGCAATGAAATGTCGCTGCATGGAGACCCTTCGCTTAAGCTCAACAATTTCTCCAAGCCGGAGTACATGATCTCCGAACAGAATATCCGCTTCACCCCTTCCGTGATCACGACCGATCTGGATACATTCTCAATCCATGTAAAGACCCGCAACCTTGGTAAAGCCGTGCAGGATTCTTTCTATGTTCATATCACACGAACATTCCCTGATGGTTCCGATTCAGTTTATTCCATCAAACGCGGCCGTTGTTATTACGAAGACGAACTGGTACTGAATGTTACCACAGGAAGTTTTAATGCCGCAGGTATCAACCGTTTCACCGTAGAGATTGACCTTCCCGATTCGATTGATGAATATGACAACCTCACCAACAATGTGGCCACCACTTCTCTGTTCATCACTTCAAATGATATTCATCCCGTTTATCCTCCAAAATATGCTATTCATCCTTATTCTACGGTAACACTGAAGGCGACAACCGCCAACCCACTGGCCGATGTGAGAACTTATAAATTCGAAATTGATACCGTTGACCTCGCCATTGTTGATTCAACCCCTGCCATGCAGAGAAGTCCGATGTACCGGTTTACCCTGGTGACAGACAGTGGTGGAGTGATCTCTTGGACTCCTCCGAACCTCACGTTGCTGGATAGTGTAGTGTATTTCTGGAGGGTGGCCAATGACTCCATCAACATTGATCCGAACCAGTTCAAATGGCAGGAAAGTTCATTCATGTATATCGCCGGCAAGACCGGATTCGCTCAAAGTCATTTTTACCAGTTTAAAAGTGATGTGTTTGAAAATGTACGCTATGACACAACAAACCGTCAATTCGCATTTGTTGAAAATAACAAGGCGCTGAAGATTCTCACTTATGGCACTCCTGGGGGCGCTTCTGCCTACAATGAAGTTGGTTATTATCTGAACAATGCCCCGATAGAGTACAACGGATGCCAGGTTGATGCGGCGGTCATGATCGCCGTCCTGGATTCGATATCACTGGAACCATGGACTACCTGTGATCTGAATTTCGGCCAGGCCAACCAATTTGTTCTGACCTATGGAAGTTGTGAAAATAACACGGCTATAGGATATGTTCCGGGCTGTAACCGATCACGCCCTGAAAACTATTTCTACTTCAGGTTCAACAATCCGGCGCAGATCCAAAGCATACAAAATTTCCTTGATCAGGTTCCTGCAGGCAATTACATTCTTGCTTATTCATGGTTTAATACAAGCTACTCAACGGCAGATCCGACTTTTATTAATGCATTCAGCAACCTGGGTTTCACCATGAGTTCACTCCAGGATAATGCTCCATTCGCCCTCTTTATCAGGAAAGGTTTTCCTTTGACAAAAGCGGAATTTTTTGGTAATACGCCTACGGACACCCTGACCCTGAATGCACTCTTAACCAGCAAATGGAACAGAGGGGATATAACTTCAGAGATCATCGGTCCGGCTGCCAGATGGGAATCATTACACTGGAATCAGGTACCAGCGGAAAATCCGACCGATGATATTGTTCATCTGACTATTTCCGGACTGAATGATTCTACCAAACAATGGGAAACACTTTCATCAGAGCTGTTATATTCAGTGACAGGAAAAGACACAAGTCTGGCCTGGATTTCTGCAAGCACTTACCGGTATTTAAAACTGCAGGTCTATACCCGGGATGATACAGTTAGAACACCTTCACAGATGAAATACTGGCGGATCTATTATGATGAAGTTCCGGAATGCGCACTTAATCCAAACCGCACTTATAACTTTTACAACAATCCGCTTCAGGAAGGTGATACCTTACGCTTACAGATCGCCATTGATAATATCGGAAATTTACCAATGGATAGTCTGAACGTAAGATTTTATATATATGACGACAATCGTGTACGTCACGACCTGCCCTTTCAAAAATTAGATTCTCTCAGAACGAGCCAGTCACTCCTTGCCAGCCTCGTAATTGATTCAACCTATGGTCTTGCAGGAAATAACAGCTTGTGGATAGAAGCAAATCCGCAGGGAACAAACCATCAGCCGGAAAAATATCACTTCAACAATATCGCCGAAGTGAAATTTAAAGTCAACAGGGATATCATCAATCCTATCCTTGACGTAACCTTCGATGGAGTACATATTCTTGACGGAGATATTGTGAGCGGCAAGCCGAATATAACCATTCAATTACATGACGAAAACAAGTTCCTCGCCCTGAATGACACGACCAATTTCAAGGTGTATATGAAAGGTCCCGAATCGAATACGTTCCAACGGGTATATTTCAATTCCGGGATCTACGGTGCGACCCTGCGCTTCACCTCAGCGGTGTTACCAAAGAACAGTTGCCGTATAGACTGGAATCCTGAATTACTGCAGGATGGAATTTATGTATTTGAGGTAGAAGCTACCGATGCATCAAAGAATGAAAGCGGAAAATACAACTACCGGATCTCCTTCGAAGTGGTGAACCGTTCTACCATAACTGAGGTTTTAAATTACCCGAACCCCTTCTCTACTTCCACCCGATTTGTGTTTACACTGACCGGAAACGAAGTTCCCACTTACATGAAAATTCAGATCATGACTGTCACAGGAAAAATTGTAAGAGAAATCATGCAGGAGGAGCTCGGCAATATCCATATTGGCCGTAACATCACCGAGTATGCCTGGGACGGAAAGGATGAGTTTGGCGATCAGCTCGCTAACGGATTGTACCTGTATCGTGTCATTACAAACATCCGCGGAGAATCAATTGAGCACAGGGAAACCGAAGCCGACAAGTATTTTAAGAAGGGTTGGGGGAAAATGTACCTGATGAGGTAAGTTGGTTCGGTAAGTGGCTGACTTTTTCATACAGGTTAAAAATAGAATTTATATCTTAACCTT
>CAZJDX010000001.1:0-244197 GCA_964544885.1 uncultured Flavobacteriales bacterium | reverse complement strand
GAGTGAACAGTTTTTTTTGTGGGAAACAGAAACAGTGGGAGTGAGCAGTTTTTTTTTGTGTGAGAAACAGAAACAGTGGGAGTGAACAGTATCAAAATGCTATAAAACAGAAACAGCGCAAACGACCAACAATTTGCTGTTCACTTGCACTGTTTCTTGCACTGATACGCTCCCCCTCCTGGGCTCGAACCAGGGACCCTCTGATTAACAGTCAGATGCTCTAACCAGCTGAGCTAAGGAGGAATGTTCCTTCTTTCCGGCAAAATCCGGGAAGAAGAGCCAAATTCCCTGCTGAAGCCATCCTTTTTACAGGATTAAAGCATACAGATATCAGAAGTTTTAGGGGCGACAAAAGTAAGGAAGTTTTGGGAAAATGCAATATCTTCGCCTGAAATTTTAAAATTCATGAGTCTCGTCGTCGTTGGAACCGTAGCTTTTGATGCTATTGAAACTCCTTTTGGTAAAACGGATAAGATAATCGGCGGGGCAGCCACCTACTCCGGAACTTCCGCAGCCTATTTTGCCAAAAACATTAAGCTGGTGTCTGTTGTCGGTGACGATTTTCCGTCAGAAATGATAGCGGAATTCGGAAAAAAAGGAATCTCCACCGAAGGCCTGCAGGTGAAGAAAGGACAAAAGACTTTTTTCTGGTCCGGGAAGTACCATGTGGACATGAATACTCGCGATACGCTTGATACCCAGCTCAATGTGTTGCTCGATTTTGATCCAGTTATTCCGGAATCTTATCAGGATTGTGAATTTCTGATGCTCAGCAACCTGATGCCGCAATTGCAGAAAAAAGTGATTGAGAGGATTCGTAAACGCCCGAAACTTATTGTACTGGATACGATGAATTTCTGGATGGAAACCCAACTGGATGCATTGTTGGATGTGATCAAGCTGGTTGATGTTCTCACCATTAATGATTCGGAAGCCAGGCTTCTTACCAATGATTATTCGCTGGTCAAGGCGGCGCAGAAGATATTGCAGATGGGGCCAAGATATCTCATAATTAAGAAAGGAGAACACGGCGCGCTCTTATTCAATAAAGAACAGGTATTCTTTGCGCCGGCGCTTCCACTGGAAGAGGTTTTTGATCCTACCGGTGCAGGCGACACTTTTGCAGGCGGCTTTATAGGCTACCTGGCACAGTCGCGCGACATTTCTTTTGATAATATGAAACGCGGGATCATTTACGGATCCGCGATGGCTTCCTTTTGTGTGGAAAAATTCGGACTGGAAAGATTAATTGCGCTTAACCAGCAGGAAATAGATGAGCGTGTACAACAGTTCATCGACCTGGTTCAGTTTGATATAGCGCTTGTATAAGCTGAGTCCCGCATTCCTGAACCGGACAGAAATTTCCTGTAGCAGAAAAAGCGCAAGACAAAAAAAATATAGCCTCCCTTTTCAGATAAAAGTTTAGAACCAGGAGAACTATTCAGTTAATCCCAAGGATTTATGTCATCGAATGAAGACCGATCTCATTTCCTTCGGTATCCTCAAAGAAGGCCATGTATCCAATGTCAGGCGCAATGAGCATTTTCGGCAGGGTGATCTTACCGCCCGCCTTTTCAACACGGGACAAGACAACACTCAGGTCGGCGCCGCCATTCAGATAAATTTTAGCGCCGCTTTTTGTGGGCGTGTAGCCCTCCTTCCCTTTCACAATAGCTCCGCCAATTCCTCCACCTGATTGATCGTACAAAAGTATACCCATGCGGTTAGGTCCCATTTCCATTTCGGGCATTTCAAAATTAAAAATCGCGCTGTAAAATTTTTTAGCTCTCTCAAAATCGTTTACAGGGATCTCAAACCAGGAGATCGCGTTGCTGAGCATTTCCATAATTTATCTTTTAATGATTGTGAATCACTGAAGTGACTCAGGGGTTAATAACTTTCATTTATCCGCGGTGAAGCTAAAAAATATTATAGCGACAGGCTTGTTAAAGTTTTGGCGGAATTTTAACAAGTCGACGGCTTCACGGGCAAGCAAGCAACAAGCCGAAATTATTTTACCACACTAAATTTTTGTGTGAACAAGCGATTCCCACCCCAAATGTTCAGGAGGTAAAATCCGGCATTCAACTCACAATTGATGTCCAGACCGGAATTGTTCGTTATTTTCTTTGTATAGGCAAGTTCCCCTAAAAAGTTGTAAATATTCAACTCCAACTGCTGAGAGGCAGAAGTGTTTATGCGGAAATTTCCGTCATTAGGGTTGGGATAAATCGTATAAGGCAGTTCTTCAAATTCATCATCCATAGCTGAAGTGAAACAAATAGTCTGACTGAGAATACTAAGTGTAGATACAGCCGGGAGGTATGTGTGAACATTCAGGCTATTGGGAAGTATTTGTACAGGCGGCACATAACTGCCATTCATAGCTATGATATGAATTGGCAGACCTGAGGAACAGGCCGGTGAGTTACCGTCCGGTGAAATCTTTATCAAGGAGGTCGAGCCGTTTCCGAGCACCCGGAGTGAGCCGGCAAAAATATTATAGCCGTTGCTCAGGGTGGCTCCATTAGTCAGCCCGCCAATATTATTGCCCGGGAATATCCTGGTCCATAGAGTGTCCCCGTTATTATCAATTTTAAGAATTAATGCATCAATTGTAGGACCGAAGCTGAGCGTATATCCTGTTACAATGTATGCACTATCTGTTGTTTGATGTATTGAGTACCCTTTATCATCTTCATCTCCGCCATAAGCTTTGCCCCAGATTTGATTACCTGCCGAATCCGTTTTCACAATAAATACATCATCACTAAACGAATTAATTAAGTTGAGGTTTGATATAGAACCGGCAAGAAACAAATTACCATCGCTGGATTCTACTACTCCATGGGCCTCGGCAGACTCATTGGGGGAAAAAGTGCCATATGCATGATGCCATAAAAAGTTTCCAGTTGAATCTAACTTTAGAAGATAAGCGCTTACGTTAGTTGGTCCAAAGGGTGCTTGATTGTGCAAAACCCTACCGGTTATCAAATATCCGCCGTCACGGGACTTAATAACTGACCTAAACTGAAGCATGTCCTGGGGTAAACCACAAAACCTTGTCCAAATCTGGTACCCGTTTCCATCTATTTTTGACACAAATTCTTGTGAAATTGCGCCCGGCGATGAATTGACATAACCTATTAGCAGAAACCCTCCGTCATTAGTTTCACACAAAGAAATAAGACCATCATCACCGCCATCTCCATATCGATATGACCACATGACATTTCCATACCTATCCGTTTTAATTACGGCGGCCTCATCCTCATACCCAATGTCAGAATAAGCGTTTCCACCCAGGATAAAACCTCCATCAGAGGTTTCCAGGACGATCCTGCAAATTTCGCTATCGGAATCGGAGGCTTTATATCTTTTGGACCAAAGTATATTTCCGTTTTTATCGGTCTTCATTATGGCATGGGCGCCCGGCCCGAACAAACTACCATCGTGCCCTGCTAAAATATAGCCCGAATCACTTGTCAAACTGATATTAATCGCTTCCATATCGTAGCCTTTTACAAAACCGGCTTGTTGAGCGAATATGTTTATTGGAATGGCAAGAAGAACAAAAATGAAAATCCTTGAACTCAGTTTCATGTGAAGTCGAAAACTACAAGTAGACAGAATATTATTCATTAATCTAAAGTTGAAATCGGGCTTCACAACAGGAATAAATTCAATTGATGTAAACGAGAGCTTTGTCGGAATAAATATTCTGCAACGGAAGTGATGCTAAGCCTTTACAACATTAAACTAAATTTTTCCAATCACAGCCCGGCGTGTCTGCGTCCCGTTGATAATTGTTACAAAATAACAACCTTTCGCAAGAAAACCCAGATCAAAGGTGTAATCCGAATAAATTTTGGCATCAATTATTTTTTTACCACCAGGATCTGTAATAATCACCCGTTGTTCACCGGAAGCACTTACCGTTATTTTGTCAGAAAACGGATTAGGAAAAATCAGATCCCGGTTTGTGAGGTTGGAAATACCAGTATAAATCACACTTATGGGAGCGGAAGTATAGGTGCAGAAATTTGCCATAATCACCGCAACATGATAAGTTCCGGTTTGATTGACAACCAGAAATGAGTCAGTACCGGTGTATATGAGTACATTATTCAGATGCCATTCATATTGAATACCGGTATGACTTGAAAAAACAGTATCGTTAGAAAATGTTAATGTGGGTGTTATAATAGGTTGAACAATTACTGTATCACTTTGAACCGGACATGTGAATATGTGGGAAGAGTTGTAGCCTGCCTGCACCGTACCTGAAACATAATATTTTCCAGGTGAAAACGCCGTATAGTACCGGCTATTTGCTCCGGAAATTTGTGCTGAATCTGCAAACCAGCTTATTGCACTGATACCTGGAGGGATATGCATGGCAACATTGCCGTTACAGTACACAGAATCCACAATAATTGTTGGATTGAAAACAGTTTCAAAGCGGAAAAAGGCTGAATCAACATGGCCTGCATTGTCAGTAACTCTTAGTGTATAGGTAATTGAGCTGTCAATTAAGATGTCCGGTTGCAGAATCGTATCGGAAGACAAACCGGCGGACGGTAACCATTGAACGGAAAAGGGCTGACATCCGCCAAGTACATCGATGTTAGGTTGAAATATGCTTCCTGAACAAACTGTCACCAGCATATCCGAAGGAGCGATCAGAATTGACAGGCTGGAAGAGTCGGAAAAATAATATGTGCTTGAACGGAACCGGTACTCTACATTGCTGATATATTCATAAGAAGTATAATACAGTCTGCCTGCAAGGTCATACCTATATAAATACTCTGCGGGGCAAGGATTGGTACACCCGCCGTTTTGGATCAACTGTTGTACTCTGCCCAGTGAATCGTAATAATAATATTCTGTAACCGGCCTGTCTACAGGATTCCATACCGAATCAATTAAATCGAAGGCTGCCAAATTGGTGTACAATGACCGGGTCAACCTGAGATGATTATTGTAGCGGTTAGAAATATATTCTGAAATACTGCCCTCCACGCCAAAGAAAATATCGGTAGTATCTATTTTAGTGAAATGTACGCTCCTTGTATATGTTTTTTCATCCAGGGTATCGTAAGCTGTGAGAAAGGTGTCCGAACTGCTTATGCCGTTCAAGACGACAGGCGTATATTCCGGAAGAACAAAAGAATATTCACCGAAATAGATCTGGTAAGGATATTGAACACCCGGCTGCCATGATGCGCTTGCAGAATCATAATAAGCGACCTCCGCCTCTGTTCGCACATTGCCTGTGTAATTGTAAACAAATCTTAATACCGGTTCCCAAAGATTGACTTGAATCCCCTTGCTGAGTGTCCGGGAAAAAGGAAGTCCGTTTTGATAAACCATTTCACGCCGTTCAACATTTATTCTTGTGCCGGATGAAAAAGTATAGTTGGTAGCTTCAGTGATCCTGTTCAGTAAATCATAAGTCCATGTATTGAGAGATATGGAATCCCATGCATTTCCGTCCCAACTTAATTTTGTTTTGGACAAGATGAAATTATCGGCATTATAATAGTAGTCCTCCTTTTTAAAATGTTGCCAGCCGGACGCAGTTCCAATCTTTGAGTAGATCTGTACTATATTTCCGGCAACATCTCTTGTAGTATCTGACTTTTCCCAGAAAGTATCAAGGTAAGTCTGCGGACCGTAACCGGCTCCCATCACGTTGCTTTGTGAAAATATCCGGACGCTTCCGGAATCCCGGTTATATACTGAGGTTTCAATCACATTCTGAACCAGATAACCGGTGTGGTCGTTTATGTCTTCAAAATAATGTCTGACAACTACCGAGTCATTGACACAATTTTGCGAAAAGACAAACTGGTTAAAGAGCAGACAAAGAATTAGAAATTGAAAACCGGTTTTCAAATTAATAGGATTAATGCATTAAAATTAATCAAAGATTGCTTTTTGCGAAAACCTGTGATAAATCAATGCTGTTTTGAGACCAACAATTAAAATGTTAAAAAATTCACGTTAATCCGGCCATAACACAACAATACATTTCAATCTGACAGAACCTGGTTAACCCAGGTTCGCCGCCACCTGATCCCAGTTAATGAGATTCCACCAGGCATCAAGGTAGTCTTTCCTTTTGTTTTGGTATTTAAGGTAATAGGCATGTTCCCATACATCAATTCCCAGCAAAGGCTTTCCTTTCAGTTCCGATATATCCATAAGTGGATTGTCCTGGTTGGGAGTTGATCCGATTTCAAGTTTACCATCATCCGTTTTCACAAGCCATGTCCATCCGGATCCAAATCGCTTCATCCCGCTGTCGTTAAGTTGTTTTTTCATTTCATCGAAGGAGCCGAATGCCTGATTGATGGCCTCGGCAACCTTTCCTGAAGGCTCTCCTCCGCCACCGGGTTTCATGAGTTTCCAGAAAAAAGAATGATTCCAGTGGCCTCCGCCATTATTCCGAAACGAAACCGGATACTTACCCGCATAGGCAAGTAATTCTTCCAGCGTACCATTCAGGTTATTTTCGGTAACAACCTTGTTAAGTCCGTTCACATAGGCCTGATGATGTTTTGTATGATGTATTTCCATCGTCATCGCGTCGAGATCCGGCTCAAGCGCACTATAGTCATAAGGCAAGGCGGGTAATTTGTAGGGATCACCTTCGCTGGCCGTCAAGACATTTCCTGAGGATGCGAGCAAGCCGGCCGGGATCAACTGAGCTCCGATTCCTGCGATGGCAAGCAAGGAGGAATTTTTGATGAATGATCTTCTGGAGGACATTTTAGAGGACATAATCAATATTTTTTTAAAACATTTTTGTAAGATTCGATGTAAAAAAACTGCCCGTTCAAAAATTGTTTTGCAGGTTTGTCATGAAGGAAAGGGTTTTATCTCCTTCATGAAGGTCATTCAGCCTTAATTTCTGAGGCATTTCGTCTGAATGTGGTTTCAACAAATCAAAAGTGCAAAAATTCAGGACGAAAAAGATGAAGAAAGCAAGACGTCTTCAGAAAATCATGAACCAGGTATTCGTGAAAAATCAGGAGAAATGGTAAACTTTTAATTCACAATTTGTTTATCTTCATGGCACTTTAACCATTCAAAACACATCCTGTAGCCCCCTTTGGGGGATTAGCCCCGCATTATTCATGAAAATATCGCGCTTTCTTAGTCTTCTTGTTTTTTTATCCGCCTTCACGCCCGCACTAAACATACAGGCCCAAATCCTTATCAATGAAATTTGTCCGGCCAACAATTCCCTCATTCAAAACAATGACGGAGAGTTTAATGACTGGATCGAGCTATACAATGCTGGTGCATCTGCGGTGAATATTGAAGGGTATGGACTCACAGACATTGCATCTGAACCCTTTCAGCTAACATTCCCGTCCTATGTCATGAATCCCGGATCAAGACTTCTCATCTTCGCTTCCGATAAAAATGAAACAAACCTTGTTGATCATTGGGAGAGCGCCGTGAGGGCTTCTGATGACTGGAGATATTTTGTCGGGAATTCTGAACCGGATACCAATTGGAGGAACCTTTCCTTCAACCATAATTCCTGGCCGACGGGAGATGGGGGGATTGGATTTGCCGATGGGGATGACGGAACGGTTATTCCTCAATGCACTTCTGTAATGATGCGCCGGGTATTCAATGTGCCTGACACTTCCGATATAGCCAAGGCAATATTCCATATGGACTATGACGATGGTTTTGTAGCGTATCTGAACGGAGTGGAAATAGCGCGCGCCAATCTGGGTACATCTGGCGATCGTCCCGGATACTCTGTTTTAGCGACGATATCGCATGAAGCTCAACTGTGGCAAGGCGGAAGACCGGACTCTTTTTACATTGATCCGGTATTTCTGAAACAAATACTGCTTCCGGGCAATAATGTATTGGCAGTACAGACTCACAATACGACCGCTGCCTCGAATGATCTCAGTTCGATCCCGTTTCTTTCCTTCGGAATGAGATCTCCCGGAAGCACCTTTCATGCAGTTCCTTCCTGGTTCCGTGCACCGGTAAAAGAGTTTTTTAATGCACCCTTCAAATTAAGCAGGAGTGGAGAGACTATTTATCTGTATGATGATGTTGCCGCTGTTGAAGATCAGGTAACATTCATCAGTATGGAGATGGATAATTCCTACGGAAGAGCGGGTGACGGTAATCCATCCTGGTGTTATTTCTCAACACCGAGTCCGGATGCAGCCAATCAGTCAGGAAACTGTTTTCAGGGCTATGCGGCACAAGCGGTATTCTCGCTCAGTCCGGGATTTTATCCCGGTACCATGTGGCTGACTCTTTCCAACAATACGCCGGGAGGAACGATCTATTATTCTGAAAACGGAGATGATCCGACAAGTTCTTCGCCTGTTTATTCTGCTCCCATCCTGCTGAACAAGACGAAAACCATAAGAGCGAAAGTTTTTGCACCATCCTATCTTCCAAGCCAGACGGTGACCAATACGTATTTCATCGATGAAGATATCGAGCTGCCGGTATTTACCATCACCACCGATTCATTGAATCTTTGGGATTATAATACAGGAATTTATGCCACCGGTCCCAATGCCTTGCCGAACTTCCCCTATAAAGGCGCCAATTTCTGGCAGGACTGGAGAAAGCTCAGCGCGATAGAATATTACGACAAGGACAAGAACAGGGCGCTTCGCTTCAACGCGGATATTTCTATATACGGTAATTACTCCCGCGGGCATGCGCAAAAAAGTTTTGAGATACGTCTGAGTGACAAGTACGGAGCGGGCGAGATCATTTATCCTTTGTATTCCGATAAGCCTTATTTACAGGAAACCGATAATATCATACTGAGGAATTCAGGTACCGACTGGAACGTTGTTCATTTCAGAGACGCGCTTATGCAGCGCATCATGAAGAACACTTATTCCGGCTACCTGGCTGCCGAACCCGCAGTACTTTTTCTGAACGGGAATTTCTGGGGAGTGTATACCATCCATGAGAATCATGATCAGCACTGGATGCAAAACAATTTCAATCTGAAGAAGGATGAGATCGACTACCTGAAAGAAGCGGGAAGTAACGTGGAGTTGAAACTGGGTTCCGACACGTCGTTCTGGTCGATGTATAATTATGCAACCACTCAGGATTCAACCACGCAGGCCTATTATGATGAAATGGACAAGAGGCTTGACCTGCTGAATTATGCGGACTATTTTATCGCGGAAACCTATTATAACAATGCGGACTGGATCGGGGACTGGACCAATAACATTAAGATGTGGAGGCCCCGTACAGCTAATGGAAAATGGAGGTACCTGCTTTATGACCTTGACTTCGGACTTGGTTTATACAATAGCGTGAACGATAACAGGCTTGGTATTGCGCGCAATCCGGCAGCATTCAGCTATTCATCGAACATTTTCAGGAGAATGCTTGGCAATCCGGTGTTCAGGAGATATTTTATCAACCGTTACGCGGATCTGATGAATACGATCTATCTTCCTGCGAGCATCAATGCTGTGATGCATTCCTATAAGGACAGTATGGAGCATGATATGCCACAGCATTTCGCCAAGTGGGGAGGAAATGTTGCATACTGGGAAGCCTATATTGATACCATGATGAGGTTTGTGAACGCGAGACCAAACACCGCAAGGCCGCAAATCGTCAGTGAGTTCGGACTAACCGGACAGGTCACCTTGACCCTGAATGTTTCCCCTGCAGGAGCAGGCAGAATACAGATCAGTACGATTACTCCCGGAACCTATCCCTGGTCGGGAATTTATTTTAACGGTAATCCCGTTACGCTCACCGCCATTCCAAATCCGGGATATACATTTGATCACTTCCGTTCGAATGTAGTGATCAATTCGAATAACTTTAATCAGACGGTTACTTACAACTTCACGTCCACAGATCAGATAACCGCCTATTTTACCGGTTCACCTTCGAGTCCATTACTCACCTTCTCTGAGATCAATTACAATTCATCGGCTGCACTCAATGCCGGTGACTGGGTTGAACTCCATAATTACGGTTCGTTCGACCTGGATATCAGTGGATGGAAATTGAAAGACGAAGAAGACCACCATGTTTTCACGATACCGGTAGGGACTGTGATTCCCGCGGGCGGTTATTATGTTCTTGCGGAAGACATGGACAAATTCAGTGATATCTATCCAGCCGTGAGTAATGTTACCGGACCTCTGAATTTCAATCTCAGTAATCAGGGGGAACAGATAAGGCTTTACAATCATCAGGATGCATTATACCTGAGTGTGTTTTACCAAAATACTGCGCCCTGGCCTTTGCTTGCCGATGGACAGGGTTATACGTGTGAAAGAAGCGGAACAACGAACGATCCCAACAATGGTGCAAGCTGGTTTTCCGGCTGCATAGGAGGCTCGCCCGGAACAGCACCCGGAAATATTCTTGCCGGAGCGCTGTCCATCACCGGAAGCGCGACATTCTGCACAGGAGGAAGTACGCAACTGGCTGTTACGGTTGTGCCGGGTTACCAGTATCAGTGGCAACGAAACGGAATCAACATATCCGGCGCCAATGATACGATCTACACCGCCCAAACCGCAGGTACCTATACGGTTGCCGTTAGTTATCTGGGATGTTCCAGCGTATCAGACATGTTTACGGTGAGTGTCGTATCACAGGGCCCCGATCCTGTTGTCAGTGATGCATACCGCTGCGGTCCGGGCACGCTTACTCTTACGGCCTCATCAACCGATACCATTTACTGGTTTGACAGTCCGGGTGGCAACCTGATCGCAACGGGGACCCAGTACAGCACTCCCTATCTTACCAGCGGAAGAAGCTATTATTTACAAACCAGCCTGGCATGTCCGAGTAATCTTGTTTCCATGGATGTCGACATACTTCCTGTGGCATCGATGCCATCCGGTACAGATCAGTCACGCTGTGGTCCGGGAACCGTACTTCTCTCTGCGACAGATACTGCCGCCATACGCTGGTATACTGCCGCGATCGGTGGCGCACTGGTTGGAAGTGGTTCCACATTTCTGACTCCTGTGCTGAACAGAGATACCGTATTTTACGCCGAGGCCGGTTCCGTTTGTCCGAGTCAGCGCCTGGCCATCAATGTTACGGTTAACACCACGGCGATGCCAACAGGTACAGACGGATCAAGGTGTGGTGACGGAACCGTCATACTCAGCGCTTCATCAGCATCACCGGTCACTTGGTATGACGCTTCCTTCGGCGGAAATCTGGTAGGTACCGGGCCTTCATTCACCACTCCGATGCTGACAGCCACCACCACTTATTACGCGGAAGCAAATGCCGGTTGCCCCAGTGAAAGAGTTCCGGTAATGGCTATCGTGAATCCGGTACCAGATCCTCCGGTATCCGCGGATCAGGAGCGTTGCGGTCCGGGTTCGGTTACGCTTGTCGCCACATCAGGCTCTCAGGTATACTGGTTTGATGCGCCTGCCGGGGGCAATCTGCTTTATACGGGAACTAATTTCACCACACCCGCACTTGCCTCGACCACCACTTTTTATGCAGAAGCCGGCTTTGACTGCAGAAGTCAGCGCATCCCTGTGACGGCAAGCATTCTTACCCTGCCTCAGGTTAACCTCGGAAATGATACCATTATTGCTACGGGAAGTACCATTATACTTAACGCTGGTCCTGGATACGCCTCCTATGCATGGTCGACCGGCGCGACAACCCAAAGCATTACCGTCGGAACAAGCGGAACCTATACGGTACTTGTATTGGATGTCAACGGTTGCGCAAATACTGATGAAATTGAAATTCAGGTGGGAACTTCGGTGAATGACATTTCTTATCATTCTACTGTGATCGCTTATCCCAATCCTGTGAATGATCATTTAAATGTTGAATTATATTCGGGAAAACAAAGTGAGCTCTTGATCCGGATCTACGATGTTCAGGGAAGAGTTTTGTATCAACTGCAACAGAACGCGGTACAGGGATTAAACACCTTCGATATGGATTTGAAAGAACTTTCAGAAGGAATATATTTTCTTGAATTGTTGAGTGAGCACAGCCGTCATGTAATCCGGCTTGTGAAAGAATAAGAGCGGAAATTCATGTAAAGCTCTGTCGCAACGGCAGAGCTTTTTTTTATGGAATTATTGCAGTAAGCGCATCTGTCACAGGCTGCAGATTTGTAATTTTACCCATTAGGTTTAATACCCTGTTTTAATCCGATTCTCATGATGAAACTAAGCACCGGAATATTTTATCTCATCCTCATTCTGATTTTTCAACCTGGCATGAGCAATGCAGGGGATAAACTTTCTGTCGCCGCGAGTAAAAAATATACTGAACTATGGTTGAAAGTTGACTCGCTCATCTCCGAAGGACTTGAAAGAAGAGCGCTGACTGTTGCAGAAGATATTTACAAGCTGGCTGATGCAGAGAAGAATCCTTCACAGCTTCTGAAAGCGCTGATATACCGGCTCAAACTGGAAGATCATCTGAACGAAGACCCGCTCATTAAGAATATATACCTGCTTGAAGAGGAAACCGCAAAAGCGGAGTACCCACAAAAGCCTGTGCTTCATTCATTGCTTGCTGAATTATACTGGAGATATTACGAGTTGAACAGGCATCGTTTTCACAGCCGGTCAAAGACAACCAGTGTGACTAATGGAGACATCTCAACCTGGGACCTTCAAAAAATCAGCAACAAATGCATGAGTCATTATGATGCCTCCTTGAGTAAGGCTGCAATCAGTAAAAGCATTCCGGTAAATCTTTTCGATGACGTGATCCTTGCCGGAAGTCCGGAAGAGGCCAGAAAATTCCGCCCCACTTTGTATGATTTTCTGGCGCACAGGGCGATCGATTTTTATATGAATACAGAATCCGGTCTTACCATGCCGGCGGAGAATTTCAGCATGAACGATGTCAGCTTCCTGGCGGAAGCCGGTGAGTTTCTCAATCTTGTTATAAAGACATCCGATACTGCCTCCTTTAAGTACAAGGCTATTCTGCTACTCAGGGAAATATTGAATTTACATGCGTCAGATAAGGATCCGGGAGCATTTATTGATGCCGATCTTAAACGAATAGATTTTGTCTATCAGAACATGAGTCATGAGCATAAGGACTCTTTGTATGAATCACTCCTTCACCGGATTGTAATAAAGCATAGAGAGAGTCCCCTGAGTGCGGAAATTTATTTCAGGCTGGCTGCCTTTTATGAACAGAAAGGAAATTTATTTCAGGAAGGGGAAAATGAACATTACAAATGGGATCTGGTAAAGGCAATGAATTATTGTGACAGTGCAATTCAGACACATCCGGGGACACGCGGCGCCGTGTATGCCGCGAATCTGAGGAAGAGCATTGAACAATCAGCTCTTTCTTTCATTACTGAAGAATATAATCCTGCCGGAAGCCTGTTCAGAGCCAGGATCTCCTATAAAAATGTGAAGACGATTCATTTCAGGATTATTCCGGACATCAGTCAGTCCATTGCAAGAGAAGAGCTGTATGGAGATCAGTTTGTTAAATTGATCCTTGATCAGTCGCCGCTGGAAGCATGGTCAGTACTGTTGCCGGAAGATCCGGACATGCAGCATCATAGTCTTGAAGCAGCAATACCTTCATTGAAGAACGGACGCTATATACTGCTCATGAGTGACAATCCGGATTTTTCTTTTGAAAAAAGTGTCATTGCACATGGATCCATCAGGATCACCAATATGAGTCTGATGAGCCGCCGCCTCCGGAATGGGGTGAATGAATTTTTCGTGCTTGACAGAGTGAGCGGCAAAGCCCTGGAAGGAGTGAACGCGGATGTGCTGGTAAGCAGGTACAACCGGTCAGTTGCCGGGTACACGGAAAAAATTGCGGCAAGTTATTCGAGCGATAAGGAAGGGAGTTTCAGGATCACGCAGTTGGACAAGGAAGACAGGAACTTCCGTTTAAGACTTGTCAAGGGCAGCGATACACTTTTCTCCAGGGAGAATTTTTATCAATATATTATACCTGATCAGTCCGCTGTGAAGATCAACCGGACGGTGTTCTTTACGGATCGTTCTGTTTACCGACCCGGGCAAACGGTATTTTTCAAAGCCCTCTTGCTTTCCATTGCTGATGGAATTCCTCATGTTGAGGCCATGCGGAATACAACGGTAAAGTTTTTTGATGTTAACAACCAGCTGATCTCCGAATTAAAATTACAAAGCAATGATTTTGGAACGGTACAGGGTGTGTTCACCATTCCGCAGGGTATACTGAACGGAGTGATGAGGATCAGTGATGAACGGGGTTCGGTGAGCATCAGTGTGGAAGAGTATAAGAGACCGAAATTCGAATGCAGATTCCTGCCGCCCGAAGGATTCATTCGCGCCGGTGATGAAATTGAGATCCGAGGCAGCGCGAATTCATTTTCAGGATTTCCCATTGACGGAGCAAAAGTAAGGTACAGAGTAACAAGGATGACACGAATGCCCCCCTGGTGCTATTGGTTCCGGTCTGTCTTTCCATCCTTACCGGAACAGGAAATTTTAAGCGGGGAAACAACTACAGATTCCTCCGGTACGTTCCGTGTCCGTTTTACCGCAATACCGGACCAAAGCATTGAAAGGAAGTACGATCCTGTTTTTAATTATAAGATTATTGCCGACATCACCGATGTTAATCAGGAAACAAGAAGTACTGAAACCGTATTGTCAGCAGGATATACTTCCATGGAGCTTAACACAGACTTACCGGATGCGATCGACGGCGCCTCGACAAGCAAATTTAAAATTCATGCCAGGAACTTTTCAGGGACTAAGATTGCATCCGGTGTGGGTCTGAAAATTTTCAGGATAGGGGAGCCGCAAGGAGTAACAAGAAAAAGAGAGTGGCCAAAGACAGATAAATTCATCTATACGCAGAGGGAATACAAAGCACTGTTTCCTCTGGATGTATACAAGGATGAGGATAATTTTTTAACATGGGACAAAGATGAGGAGATCTGGTCAAAGGAGATTAATACAGGAACGGATTCCATTTGTGAATTATCCGGTGCCATGGAATCCGGATTTTATCTGCTGGAGGGAAGTGCGACGGACTCTTTTGGCGAAAATGTTAAGCTCATGCACTACTTTACTGTGTATAATGAAGCGGAAAAGAGATTTCCGAGGAAACAGATTAGCTGGATAAGGGCGTTGAAGGATGACGCAAGACCCGGAGAGGAAAACAGAGTACTTATCAGCAGCGCGATGACGGATGTACAGGTATTGCTGGAGACCGAATCAGATCAAAAAATAGTATCAAGGAAATGGATCACATTGAATGCTGAACAGAAGATCATCAGAATTCCTGTACTGGAAGAGTATCGTGGAAATTTTTCTGTACACATAAATTTTGTAAAAGATAACAGATTTTACAGGGAAACCATTGTAATGAAAGTTCCCTGGGATAACAAGGAGCTTGTGGTAAGCTATGAGACTTTCAGAAACACCCTTGATCCCGGTTCGCCGGAAAAGTGGAAATTGAAACTCAGCGACAAGAGCGGAGGAAAAGCAATGGCGGAGATGTTGCTATCCATGTATGATGCTTCACTTGATGTGTTCAGAAAGCATGAGTGGAGAACCGGTTTCTACAGAGGTAATTATCCTTCATTGAGCCTGAATCCACACACCTTCACCCTGGCACATTCAAATATTCACACCTTGCGTTTTGTGGAGTTTCAGGATTATCCGCCACGGGTTTATGATCAACTGAACTGGTTTGGTTATGAGGGATACGGGTCGATTCTTCCGGTATTGTATGAAACGGAGTCGATACCTTTAGTTTCAGGAAAGGCAGCAGCCAGAGGAGTTGTAATGGCGGCCAAGGACATGGTTGCTGATGGAGAAAACAGGCAGGCGGTTGATATGTCAGCCGGATCCGGAGCAGAAAATTCTCAAGCTGTACAGATCAGGAAGAATCTGTCTGAGACGGCTTTTTTCTTTCCTCAATTGATGGCGGATGAAGATGGAACTTACAGCATCACATTCAATAGCCCTGAGGCGCTTACGAAATGGAAATTACAGTTATTCGCGCATACCAAAGACCTTAAATATGTATATGAAGAGAAGGAGTTGGTCACGAGTAAGGAGCTCATGATCACTCCGAATTTCACCCGGTTTCTTCGTGAAGGTGATACCCTGACGGTTTCATGTAAAATCAACAGCCTGATGGATGTGGATAAGCGGGGAACCGCGAAACTTCATTTTCTGGATGCCATAACAATGAGGAATCTTGACACGCTGTTTGGTAACCTCTCCAATGTAAAGCATTTTTCCATAGTGAAAGGCGGAAGCAGCAGTGTTCGCTGGACATTTCAGGTGCCGGACAATATTCCGGCAGTGATCATGCAGGTTTCAGCCAAAACGGATTCACATTCGGACGGCGAAGAGCATTTGCTGCCCGTATTAAGTAACAGGCAACTGGTAATTGAATCATTGCCGTTGTGGACCAGAGGTGGAACAATGCGTAATTTTGAAATGACAAAGCTGACGAACAATGTTTCTTCAAGCCTCAGGCACCATCGCCTCAGACTTGAATTTGTCTCTAATCCGGTATGGACAATTGTACAGGCATTACCTTATTTGATGGAGTATCCTTACCAGTGTTCTGAACAAACCTTTTCACGATTCTATGCGAACAGCCTGGCAACGCATATAGCCAATTCAACACCGGAGATCAGGCAGGTTTTTAATAACCTGAGAACTCTGAGTCCGGAAAGTTTTATGTCGAAACTGGAGAAGAACCATGATCTGAAATCGGTCATACTGGCCGAGACGCCATGGGTACTCGACGCAAAAGATGAGAAAGAACGAAAAGAAAGAGTGGCATTGCTGTTTGATATCAACAGGATGAGTGTTGAGCAGAGTACGGCTATGATGCAGTTAAGAAAAATGCAGAATCCGGACGGTTCATGGCCTTGGTTTGACGGAATGAGAGGAGACCGTTTTATTACCCAGCATATCGTAACAGGGATACTTCAACTTTTACATCTGCAGGTGTTGACGGGGGATGTCCGGGAAAAGACTGCCCCTATGATACAGGCGGCAATTGAATGGCTGGATAGTCAGGCAAGGGATGAATACAACAAGCTCATAAGAGACAGTGTGGATCTGGAAAAATACATTCCGGGCATGATTCAGCTGCATTATTTGTACATGATGAGTTTCGACAGACCCGGTTTCGTCAAGGATGGCAATTCGAAACACCATGAATATTTTTTGAAGCAGGCATCGAAGCATTGGACACAATACAAAGAATATGGTAAGGGCATGATCTCTTTGGTGAGTTACAGGGCAGGGAACAAGGAACTCGCCGGAAAGATTATCATGTCACTACGAGAAAGCGCAATACGATCGGATGAAATGGGAATGTATTGGAAAAATAATTCAGGCGGGTATTTCTGGTCTGATGCTCCGGTTGAAACACAATCATTATTGATAGAGGCTTTCACCGAAGCCGGAAAGGATGAAAGTTCAGCCGAAGAGATGAAGATCTGGTTACTTAAACAAAAGCAAACAAGGAACTGGAGATCAACGAAGGCCACCGCTATGGCATGTTACGCCATGCTGATGGGTGGTGCAAACCTGACAGGAAGAGAAAATATTTATGAGATTTCCGTGAACGGCCGGAATTTTAATACGAATGACAAGAGTCTGAATCAGGAAGCTGGAAGCGGATCTTTCAGTTATAGCTGGAATCAGGAAGAGATCAGGAATGATATGGGCAGAATTCAGGTCAGACCACTTGCCTCAGAAAGCGATACAACAGAAACAAGGATTTCCTGGGGAGCCATGTACTGGCAATATTTTGAAGACCTTGACAAGATCAGCGCATCTCAAAATTCAGCGATCTCTGTCCGCAAAGACTTGTTTGTCGAGAGGTATGGTCCTGCAGGAGCGGTGACAGAGAGGATAACAGACAATACGCCACTTGTCACTGGTGATAAGGTAATTGTGCGTATAGAGTTGCGCAGCGACAGGGATATGGAATACCTCCACATGAAAGATCAGCGTGCCGCGGGACTTGAACCGGTGAATGTACTCTCATCTTACAAGTGGCAGGATGGACTGGGGTATTATGAAAGTACAAGAGACGCATCCACAGATTTCTTCATTGACTTTTTGCCAAAAGGCACCTATGTTTTTGAATATTCCCTGCGTGCTTTTCAGTCCGGAAGCTTTTCCGGAGGTCTCACGACGATCCAAAATATGTACGCTCCGGAATTTTCCGCAAACTCAAAAGGGGGACTTCTACAGATTTCATCTGGTCAATGATCAATTTCGAATACAATCTGTACTAATTCTGGAGTTAAGGTGAAATACCGGATATGACTTAAAACACTTGTAAATATTGGGTTTTTTCATATATTCGTAAACCGAATTCAGGGCGGATAATACAGAAAGGACCAGACAATGAAAACACACTATTTATTCAAACAGACTCCAGTTTTTATTTTATTTTTTTTATCGCTGCTTGCAGGGTCTTTTCCGGAATCAAGAGCGCAGTGTTTAATACCTGGTGGTTTGACAACTACAAACATAACCAATACAAGCGCGCGTTTCGGCTGGAATGCAACCACATCAGACAGCTTTATTGTCAGATATTATGAAAGCGGCGTTCCTTTGTATTACTATAAAATGGTTTATCCGGGAACTGCTACCAATGTCTCGATCACCGGCTTGTATCCCAATACAACTTATTTCTGGCAGGTACACACGTACTGTAATGGCGGATTGTCAGGAGCATATCAGCCGGTACCTGCAGTATTTACAACATTGAATACCCCGGTTTCCTGTGTTGTACCGAATAAAACTCTGTCCAGCGGAATAAGCACCAACTCTGTGACCTTGTCGTGGAATCCTTTGGTCAATGCTGACACCTTCATGGTACGATATGCGGTAAAGAATACAACCAATTACGTTTGGGTAAAAGTTCCCGGCAGTCAGAACTCGGTAACGATCAACGGGCTTACTCCATCAACGCAATACGACTGGTGGGTGCGATGTATTTGTGCAAGCGCCCCTGTTCAGGGATACAGTGTGTTGAATAATTTCACTACTCTTTCCGGTACTTGCGGGGTGCCTGATGTGGCATACTTTTCTTCAGGATCCATTGGGCCCGTTTCTGCTACCGTTGGATGGAGGGGAGTAAGCGGCGCGATAGGATACAATGTACGTTACGCGGTGAGGTACTCCGGCAATTGGACCACAGTTCCAAGCACCTCGGTGTCAAAGACGATCACCAACCTTTTACCGCAGACCTGGTACGAATTCCAGGTTCAAACCAATTGCGCCTCCGGATTAGGTGCCTGGTCGGCATCCGGAATTTTTCAAACAGCCAATGGCAATCTTTCGCTCAGCAGAGGACCATATCTTCAGCTTTCAACACATAACAGTATAGTTATACGCTGGCGCTCCAACGTTGCCAGCGATTCCCGTGTGAGATATGGAACGAGCGTAAATAATCTTTCCTATACAACAACAGTTACTACTGTAAAGACCGAACACGAAGTAAAGCTTGTAGGACTCGCTCCGAACACGAAGTATTATTATTCTGTCGGGTCTTCTTCAACGGTGCTGCAGGGGGATGCCGATAACTATTTCATCACAAATCCTGTTCCCGGTTCGGTAGTGCCCGTAAGAATTTGGGCGATAGGAGATTTTGGAACCGGAAGTTCAGGGCAAACACAGGTAAGAGACTCCTATGAGAGTTATACAGGTAATACGCATACCAATGTATGGTTGTGGCTGGGGGATAATGCGTACAGTGACGGTACGGATTCCGAGTATCAGTCGAAAGTCTTTAATAAGTATCCAACCCAGTTCAAGAAGTGGGTGACCTGGCCGACTTCCGGAAATCATGATCTTCATTCTGCCAGTGCGGCAAATCAATCGGGACCCTTCTTCGATAATTTTACCATGCCGAAGCAAGGGGAAGCGGGGGGTCTACCCAGCGGAACGGAAGCATATTATTCGTTCAATTATGCCAACATTCATTTTGTTTGTCTTGAATCCAATGACGCATCCTTCAGATCTTCCACTGGAGCGATGGCAAACTGGCTGAGAGCGGATCTGGCTGCCAATACACAACGCTGGACCATCGTTTATTTCCATCATCCTCCATACTCAAAGGGTTCTCATAATTCTGATCAGAGCAGCGAACTGGTGGGAATGCGTACCAATATTGTTCCCATACTGGAGAGTTTCAAAGTGGATCTTGTTTTATCCGGACATTCTCATTCGTATGAAAGATCGATGATGATAAGAGGGCATTACGGACTTGAATCCACTTTTAATGCCTCGACCATGGCAGTGAATTCAGGAAGCGGGATCTTTCCAGCTCCGTACACCAAATCAAATTACGGAACCGTGTATACTGTCTGTGGCGTTTCAGGTGTACGCGAAGGAACCTCTTCCGGCTGGCCGCACAATGCTATGTATGCGTCAACGGTATCCTACTACGGATCTCTTGTTATTGATGTGAATGGAGACCGGCTTGATACAAAGTTCCTCACCTCGTCCGGTACTATCTGGGATCAGTTCACAATTCAAAAATCTACTACACTGAGAACACCTTTGGTTATTGAAGAAGATTTCAATGAAGCGGTGCCAATTGTGAATTCAGTGCTCGTATTCCCGAATCCCATCATCGATGATGCGACCATATCTTATAACCTGAAGAAGGCCTCTCGTGTCCGTATAGACGTAACTGATCTTACCGGTCGTGTGGTTTATTCCATGGGGAATGAATTTGAAGATCAGGAAGGGCCTCATACCATGAATTTCCCTGTGAAAGATGCCAATCTTCCTAAAGGAATTTATATCGTAAGACTGAATACCGATGATGAAAGTATCAGTTCACGATTCCTAATCGATTAATTTATTTTTCACCACATAAGGTTAATTACCGGCATTTTCGGTTTTCTTTCACCCGGGGATAAATCTTTTGTTGTTGAAACACCCGGTGGAAATTAAGGTACCGGAAAGTGCTGCAAGCGGTATTCCGCCGTATCTTTGTATTTAAGGATATGTTCTCATAAAATTATTTGACAGTTTTGGCTAATTAGCAAAATTGAGAGTTGATTCTACTATCCCTGAAAACCTGAATGGAAATACCCGGACCAGACAAATTTATATTGACTTCCCGTAGCAGTATTCTGTTCATGGTAATGTTATGGAATCTTGTTACGGGAGGAAGGCTGTATGCACAATGTCCCGTGCCAGATGGTCTTACCGCAGGGCAAATCACAAGCACTTCGGCATACATGAGTTGGGATCCTGTCGCAGCTGACAGTTTTCTGCTCCGGTATTTTGATGTGGATGATTCAGTATACCTCTATTTAAGTATCAGCAGCGGAACCTCTACAGGAATTCTACTGACAGGACTAAAGCCAAACACAACGTATAACTGGCAACTTCGTACATGGTGTAATAATGGGAATCCCGGCGCATACCAGGCCCAGGCCGCCATATTTTCGACCGACATACAGCCGGCGGCCTGTATTGCACCAAACCAAACGGCTCATTCAGGGATAACTTCAAGCACTGCCGATCTGTCCTGGAATGAGTATATAACGGCGGATACTTTTATGATCCGTTACGCGGAAAATAATACGACAAATTTTACATGGGTGCAGGTGCCGGGTAATCAGCATAATGTAACCTTACAAGGTTTGACACCCAATACAACTTATGAATGGGCTGTAAGATGTGTTTGTTCCGCATCGCCGTTGCAGTCGTACAGCAACAAGAAGGTATTCAGCACTTTCGCGGATTCATGTCTTGCACCTGATCCGGCCTATTTTTCCAGCACATCCATCACCCCATCCTCAGCGCTTGTCGGCTGGGACTCGCTGAGTTATCCTCTGTCTTATAATGTACGTTACGCCGTTCGCTATTCGGGAAACTGGACAACCGTGCCTTCTGTCAATGCTTCCGTCCAGCTTAACGGATTGCAAGGTTCTACATGGTATGAGTTTCAGGTGCAATCAGTATGTTCAAACGGTCCGGGTCAATGGTCTTCGTCCGGGATCTTTCAGACACTTAACGGAACCGTATCGGTTACGCGAGGGCCCTATCTTCAGCTGAGTACACAAAACAGTATCTACATAAGGTGGAGGACGAATATTCCTTCGGACTCAAGAGTCAGTTTTGGCACCAACCCTGCAAACCTGAATACAAATCTGCTGAATACAACCGCCACAACAGAGCATATTGTACAACTTACCGGACTGACTGAAAATACCAGGTACTATTATGCAATAGGCACATCCACCGGAATATTGCAAGGAGATGCGAGCAATACATTTAAGACTAATCCCGCAGTCGGATCAACGGATCCTGTTCGCATATGGGCGATTGGCGATTTCGGGAGGGGAAATACCGCTCAGCGGGATGTCCGTGATTCTTATGAGGCCTATACAGGTAATGTTCATACGGATGTATGGCTATGGTTAGGAGATAATGCTTACAATGATGGTACAGATCCGGAGTATCAGACAAAAGTTTTTGATGTTTATCCGCAGCAGTTTAAAAAGTGGGTAAGCTGGCCTGCCTCAGGAAATCACGACTTGCATTCTGCCAGTTCCAATAATCAGACCGGTCCATATTATGAGAACTTTACTATGCCTGCACAGGGAGAAGCGGGAGGTGTGCCAAGTCATACGGAGGCGTATTATTCATATGATTACGGAAACATTCACTTCGTCTGCCTCGAATCGTATGGTTCGAACTTCCGTTCGGTAAGCGGAGACATGGCAGCCTGGTTGCATGCCGATCTTACGGCAAATAATCAGACATTTACGGTAGTTTATTTTCATCATCCGCCCTACTCGAAAGGTTCACACGACTCGGATGTGGAAACGGAGCTGGTTGAAATGCGGACGAATATTATTCCCATCCTCGAAAATTACAAGGTTGACCTCGTGCTTGCCGGACACAGTCATTCCTACGAAAGATCAATGATGATACACGGACATTATGGTTTATCATCAAGTTTTGATGTTAGCGCCATGGCTATTGACGCGGGAAGCGGGACCAGTCCGAACGCCTATGTAAAGAATGCGCCGGATTATTTCGGAACTGTCTATGTCGTTTGCGGAACATCCGGTTCTTTGAACGGGACTACCAGCGGATGGCCTCATAATGCCATGCATGCCTATACGGTGAACCATTATGGTTCTCTTGTCATTGATGTGCAGGGTAACATTATGACCTGCAGGTACCTCACCTCATCCGGAAATATCAGGGATGAATTCACCATCATAAAGCCCGGGTTTCCCAACCTCGTGAACAAAACGGGGGACATAAAATCTGCTTCACGTATCGTTTCTGTCTGGCCTAATCCTATCATCCAGTCGACCGTGCTTGAATACTACCTGAGTAAGCCGGGAAGGGTGAGTTGGGAAGTCCTCGATCCATCCGGAAGGCTTGTTTACAAGTGGCTAAAGGAACAGGAAAGTACGAGCGGATCACATAAAACCATTTTCCCTTTCAAACCGGCGACCCTTCCCAGGGGTATTTATTTTATCCGAATGCTAACGGATGATCACACAGACACGGATAAGATCATCATTGAATAAACCAAGTCAGGAAGACGGGATTTCATGTTGAAATTTTTCAAGTCTGATCACAACTGATTTCGAAGCGGGTGTATTACTCTTGTCTGCTGTTTCGGATAGAGGAACCAGTACATTGGTTTCAGGAAAATAGCTGGCGCAACATTGGACCGGGATATCAAAAGGTACGATAATAAATTTGCGTGCTATTCGGCGGCTTCCATCTTTTTCACTTATTAGATCCACAATATCTCCTGCTTTCAGGTTATTGTTTTCAATATCGCGAATATTGATGAAGAGGACTCGACGTTCATTGAAAACACCACGGTATCGGTCATTGAGTCCGTAGATGGTAGTGTTGAACTGATCATGGCTTCTGATTGTCATCATCAGTAACTCGCCGCTTTCCAGTTTATGATGTGGAACCGGGGCAATGCTGAACTCCGCCTTTTCGCTTGTTGTGGTAAATACGCCCTCCCTTGATGAATTGGGTAAATAGAACCCCCCTGCCAATCTGACCCTTGCATTGTAGTTTTCAAAACCGGGTATGGTTTTCTCAATATCATCTCTGATCAGATCGTAGTGCATCAGGTATTTTTTCCATTTTACTCTGGAAGACTCTCCAAGCGTTGCCAGTGCAAGTCTGGATACAATGACGGGTTCACTGAGCATTTTATCGGAGAGCGGTTTGAGGTTGCCTTTTGACATCTGAACAACTCCCATTGAATTTTCACAACTGATAAATTGGATCTCACTGTTGACCATGTCAATATCACTGCGTCCCAGTGTTGGCAGTATGATCGCCTCCTTACCGTGAATCAGATGACTTCGATTGAGTTTGGTGGAGATCTGAACCGTGAGCATGCATTTACGGAGAGCTTCGGCCGTATACAAAGTATCCGGTGTTGCGGAGAGAAAATTTCCGCCCATTGCGATAAACACTCCGGCTTTTTCCTCATGCATGGCTCTGATGGCTTCGACAGTATCAAAGCCATGCCGGCGCGGAGGCTCAAATCCAAATACCTTGAAGATTCTATCAAGAAAGTCCTCCGATGGTTTTTCATATATGCCCATAGTCCGGTCCCCTTGCACATTGCTGTGCCCCCTGACAGGACAGGTTCCGCTTCCGGGTTTACCGATACTTCCTTTGAGCAATAGCAGATTGACGACTTCCCTTATCGTATCGACAGCGTTTCTGTGTTGTGTAAGTCCCATTGCCCAGCAGGCTATGATCTTCTTTCTTGAAGCGATCAGCGCGGCCGCTTCCCTGATACTGTCCACACTTACGCCGCTCTGTTCCGCCAGATTTTGAAATGAATGTTTTTCAAGATCGCGGAGATAGTTTTCAGCATGCAGGGTATGCTTTTGAATGAAGTCCTGATCGAAGACAGTTCCGGGATTTTTCCTTTCTTCATCTAGCAGGAGCAGATTTATGGCTTTCAATAGTGCCATGTCACCGTTGATTCTGACTTGCAGGAACAGGTCGGTGAGTTTGGCTTTTACACCCAATATACCCTTGATCGACTGAGGGTCACTGAAACTTATAAGACCGGTCTCCGGTAATGGATTAATGGCAATAATCCTGGCTCCGTTATTTTTTGCCTTTTGCAGAGCGCTAAGCATACGGGGATGGTTTGTTCCCGGATTCTGACCAAGGATGATGATCAGTTCCGCTTCATAAAAATCTTCAAGCGTTACGGAACCTTTTCCGATCCCAAGTGCTTCTGTCAGCGCGACACCACTTGATTCATGACACATGTTTGAACAATCGGGAAGGTTATTGGTGCCGAATTCACGAACAAAAAGCTGGTAAAGAAACGCCGCTTCATTACTGGTCCTGCCCGAAGTGTAAAATATGGCCTCATCGGGAGATTTCAGTTTATTCAAGTGGCCCGCAATATGTGCGAAGGCATCATCCCAGGAGATCTCACGGTAATAAGTTTCATCTTCTCCAAGAAACATTGGTTGTGCGATACGCCCCAACTTTCCTATTTCATAATCGCTCAATGCGGACAATTCAACCACGCTATGCTTCCTGAAAAATGCCGTGTCGAGTTTTTTACCGGTGGCTTCCTCTGCTATGGCTTTTACTCCGTTCTCACAGTATTCACCAAGGGCCGAACGTTCATCGTCAGGATCGGGCCATGCGCAACCCGGGCAATCATATCCATCTTTTTGATTGAGTTTAAACAAGGCTTTCATTCCTCGTAAAGGATTCATTTCGGAAAACAAGTGACCTGCCGCAGCCATAACTCCGGGAATTCCGGCCGCGGTTTTTTTTGGCTTTTTTATTTTCCCTCCTCTCAGCGACTCCGGGTTCTCCGGATTGGGAATCCCTGTATCTTTATTTTTTTCAGACATGGATAAAGAAAGCGGCTACGAAGTTTGATTTGATCTGCAATAAGCGACGGAAGCGCCTATATCAGCAAAGATAATAATTGGGACTAAGCGTCTTTGGAATAATTGCCTTATCCAATCTAAAGTTGATTATTCCTCCCGGGAATCTTGTTTTTTTTGTACCTTGTACTTGTGAAAAAACCCGGAATCTTTCTACTATTGTTCGCCTGTTTTGTACTCATGGCACACAATATAATTCCGCACCATCACGACGAACCAGTCGCGGCATTTGCAGATGCAGTATGTACTGATTCGGATGAAGAGCATGCTGAAGACCTGTGTGGTCATCTCTTTAGTCATTCGGTGCATCCTGATGATGAATATGCGGGTCCGAATCACCAGAATTCAGGAGTTTTTTTCCTGAAATATTCAATTTTGTTTTTCACGTTACAAGCGGAAAGTTTTTCATTGAAATTTTCTTTGCAAAGTTTTTTCAGCTATTTTCCCGATACAGGGGAACGCATAACAGGGATTTATGAACTTTTTTCAGGTGGTTTGAGGGCCCCGCCGGTCTTACAGTCCTGAGTAATTTTGCGAAACCCTGCCGGGTTTATCAAAAACCGGTTTATTCAAGCGCAACCTGAAGCGCGATCCTTTAACAAATCATCTATGTGTCATATGAAAAGCATAATCCGATCTACGATCTTGTTTTTATTTCTGCTTATGTCCTGCGGTCATTCACATACGCCGCAGGAGGATGCCCTAGGTTCAGGTGTTCCGGAAACACTAAAGTTTACTGTATATAAAGGGAATACAGAATTGTTCGTTGAATTTGATCCTTTCATCTCAGGTCAGGCATCAAAGATCATTGCCCATTTGAGTGTTCTGCATGAAACGGAGCGACCGCTGAGTGATGCCAGGTTGATGGTGAATCTTGTTTGCGATGATAAAACAGTCAGCAGTTCGTCAGATTCAACCAACACTCCGGGCATATACCGTCTTGAATTGAAGCCTGTGAATGAAGGGAAAGCCAGTTTGGAGTTTTATGTGGAGTCAGGTCTTTCCAATGACACATTTATCATTGATGGACTGAGAGTATTTTCAACTGCCGAACAAGCTCTTGATTCGCTGATACCCCCAAAAGAAGCTGATATTTCATTCACTAAGGAGCAAGCCTGGAGAGCAGATTTTTCCACGATCATCACAAAGGAAGAGCCATTCATGGGCGTAATACGGACAAGCGGCCGTTTGCTGTCATCGGCAGCAGATATCGCAGTAATCAGTTCTCCGGCTGATGGAATCATCCTGTTTAACGGGAATGATATTGTTCAGGGCACAAAGGTCAGCAAAGGGCAACCACTTTTTACAGTCAGCGCGGGCATGCTGACAGGGAGCAATGTTGACATCGCCTATCGGGATGCAAAAGCGGATTATGAAAGAACGAAGGCGGACTATGAAAGACTTAGTGAATTGGTAAAAGACAAGATCGTATCAGAAAAGGAATTTATGAATGCTCAAAGTGAATTCGAAAAAGCCAGGTCCAGATTTGAATCCTATTCTTCTCAAACATCAACCAACGGCATTCTGATCAGTTCACCCGTTCATGGATATATAAGCAATGTGCGGACAAGCGTAGGCCAATATGTAAAGACCGGAGACCCTCTTGCCGTGCTCTCCGCAGGGAGAAAACTCCTGTTACAGGCCAATGTATCACAACGATATTTTGATCTGCTTCCGGAAGTAACTGCAGCAAATTTCAGGCTTGTTAACCGGAACGAGCTGTTCAATACAGGAATGCTGAATGGGAAGCTGATAACCTACGGGAAGAATGCCAGCCCGGGTAGTTCAACCATACCTGTTACATTTGAAATAGAGAACAGTGTTGGTTTGATGGCGGGATCCGTGGCGGAAATTTTTCTCCAGCATGGTCCTTCCGTGAATATTCTAACCGTTCCATTAGGCAGCCTTGTCGAAGAGCAGGGTGTATTTTATGTTTTTATTAAAACCGGAGGAGAATCGTTTGAAAAAAGAGAGGTACATACCGGCTTAAGTGACGGCCAGCGCATCGCGATTTTATCAGGCCTGAAGCCGGGTGAGAGAGTTGTTGATAAAGGCGCTTTCAATATCAAATTATCACAAGCCTCCTCTGCCATGCCTGAACATGGCCATGAACATTAATACAGGGACAATATGCTGAATAAAATAATCGGATTTTCCCTTCGCAACCGCTTACTAATAGTTGTTGTTTCCGTTTTACTTATCGTATTCGGAACCTATACTGCAACACAGATGGAGGTGGACGTATTTCCGGATCTGACGGCCCCAACCGTTGTTGTGATCACCGAGGCGCACGGAATGGCACCTGAAGAGGTGGAAAAACTGGTAAGCTTTCCCATTGAGACATCAGTTAACGGAGCAACCAGTGTCAGACGAGTCCGTTCTTCATCATCAGCGGGTCTGTCAATTGTATGGATAGAATTTGAGTGGGATACAGACATTTTCATCGCCAGACAGGTAGTGAATGAAAAGCTTACAGCGATTTCAGGGAGGTTACCGGAAGGGGTGGGAGTACCTACCATGGCACCGCAATCCTCAATCATGGGTGAGATCATGTTGATTAGTCTGACTTCAGACAGTACTTCACAAATGGAGCTCAGGACAATCGCGGATTGGCAGATTCGCCCCCGATTACTCGCGACAGGTGGAGTCGCCCAAGTGGTTGTCATTGGAGGAGAATACAAACAGTATCAGGTCCTGGTTTCACCACAGAAAATGGAGCAGTACAATGTGAAGCTGGAAGAAGTTATGCGTGCTGCGGCCGGATCAAACGGGAATTCATCCGGTGGCTTTATGAATGAATATGGAAATGAATATGTCATCAATGGTATAGGCAGAACCAACAGTACAGAGGAATTGGGTAAATCGATAGTTGCTTTTCGCGATGGAGCCGGTATCAGACTTGAAGATGTCGCGGAGATCAGGACCGGTGCGGCATTTAAAATTGGTGACGGCTCACTGAATGCAAAGCCGGCGATCATAATGACAGTCTTGAAGCAGCCATCAACAAATACCCTGAAGCTGACCGGGAGTATTGATCTCAGTCTGGAAGAGCTTCAGAAAAACCTTCCCGGAGATGTGAAGATCAACACGAGGATTTTCAGGCAGGCAGACTTTATCAATGCATCGATTGGTAATATTCAGAAAACCCTTCTGGAGGGTTCTGTATTTGTAGTCATCATACTTTTTATTTTTCTGATGAACTGGAGGGCAACGATCATATCGCTGCTGGCCATTCCTATTTCACTCATTGTTGCGATTCTGACCCTGCGGTGGCTGGGTTTTACGATCAACACGATGAGCCTTGGCGGTATGGCAATAGCCATTGGCGCCCTGGTGGATGATGCGATCATAGATGTGGAGAATGTTTATAAAAGACTGAAGGAAAATGCGAAGAAAGCCATAGGGGAGAGACGTGACAGGTTTGACGTTATCTTCGATGCTTCCGTGGAGATTCGGACCTCCATCATTAATGCGACCTTTATTATCATCATTGCATTCGTTCCTCTGTTTTTTCTCAGTGGTATGGAGGGAAAGTTGCTGGCCCCACTCGGTATAGCTTTCATCGTTTCACTTTTCGCTTCACTCATCGTTTCCATCACCCTTACTCCGGTACTCGGCAGTTATTTTCTTTCCAATGAAGAAACCTTGAGAAAGAAACACAAGGAAAGCTGGTTGGTTGAAAAGTTGCAACACATCTATATCAGGTTATTGAAAGTGGTAATGGATCACAAAAGACTGGTTCTGGGCCTTTCCATTTCTCTGCTTTGTTTATCGATTTTTATTTTCACAAGGCTTGGCAGAAGCTTTTTACCTGAGTTCAATGAAGGATCGTTGGTGGTAAGTGCGGTCAGCTTGCCCGGAATCTCTCTGGAAGAGAGTAATAAGACAGGATCGGATGTTGAGAGAGCATTACTTTCTATCCCTGAGGTAAAGATGACAACTAGGAGGACAGGAAGAGCCGAGCTTGATGAACATGCTCAGGGAGTGAATTCGGCTGAGATCGATGCTCCTTTTGAACTAAAGGAAAGAACAAGAGAGGAATTCATTGATGAGGTCAGAACCAAACTTAGCAACATCAGCGGTGTGAACATAACCATTGGCCAGCCGATCTCTCACCGCATCGACCATATGCTGTCCGGTACGAGGGCGAACATTGCCATTAAGTTGTTTGGAAATGATCTAAACAAACTTCACCTTATCTCAGCCCGCATTAAAAAGGAAATACAATCGGTCCCCGGATTAGTTGACATAAACACGGAGCAGCTTTCTGAGATACCCCAGGTACAGATCAAGGCAAAGCGGGATATGCTCTCCCATTTCGGAATCAGCATAGGAGAGTTCAATCGCTTTGTGGATGTAGCCTTTGCCGGTGAAAAGGTTGGTGAACTATATGAAGGCAACAGAACATTTGATCTGATTGTCAGATTTGACGATCATAATAAGGGAACCATAGAAAACATGCGTAATGCGTTGATCGATGCCGCAGACGGTTCAAAGATTCCATTGTACATGGTTGCAGATATTGTCAGTACAGGAGGCCCGAATACCATTAATCGGGAAAACGTTCAGCGCAGGACAGTAATATCTGCAAACGTAAGCGGGAGGGATCAGCGGGGAGCTGTTGAAGATATCCGGAAGTTACTGGAGGAAAAGATCGTTTTACCTGAAGGATACTATGTAGAGTATGGGGGCCAGTTTGAAGCGGAGGAGGAGGCCTCTAAGACACTTTTGCTTACATCGCTCTTATCACTGCTTATTATATTTCTGTTGCTGTTTCAGGAGTTTCGTGATCTGAGGATCGCTTCCGTGATACTTGTCAATCTGCCCCTTGCGCTTATCGGAGGGATTTTCAGTATATATTTCACCTCAGGTATTCTGAGCATTCCGGCGATCATCGGTTTCATAACCCTTTTCGGAGTCGCTACGAGAAATGGAATTTTGCTTGTCAGTCATTATCAGGATCTGAAGGAAGAGGGATTGAGTCTGTACGAGATTATCATGAATGGATCAGTGAACAGACTTAGTCCCATTCTGATGACCGCTCTTACGGCAGGCCTTGCCCTGATACCTCTGGCAATTGCAGGAGATCTTCCCGGAAACGAAATTCAGAGTCCGATGGCTAAGGTCATTCTGGGTGGTTTACTCACTTCAACTTTACTCAATGTTTTTGTCGTTCCGGTTGTTTATTTCATTACTCAAAGAAAAAAGGCATGAAGACAATTATTCATGTATTACTATTGTTATGTTTTGTGTTGAAGTCTTTCCGTGCATTTCCACAATCAGGACTGGACAGCGTGCTTGCTTCTGTTGAGCAAAGGAACAAGCATATTCTAGCCAGTAAGAAGCTGTTCGAAAGTCAGAAAGCCGCTGCAGTTGCGGGATTGAATCCTTCCAATCCTTTCTTCGAATATGATTATCTGAAAGGAAGTCCTTCCGGGGCTGGTGACCAGCACGAAATTCTGTTAAGCCAGGCTTTTGATTTCCCCACGGTTTATGTAAAGAAAAGAAAGCTGTCCGGCGAGTTGAACAGGCATGCTGAGCTCAATTACAGAGCAGTCAGGGAAGAAGTACTGCTTGAAACCAAACAAACTTGTATTGAAATAGTCTATCGGAGGAAGCTGCAAAACCGGTTTGAGACCCGAAAGAAGGAATCGGAAAGTATTTTGAACGCGGTGCAGATTAAACTCGACAAGGGTGAAGGTACTATTCTTGAACTGAACAAGACTAAACTTATACTCCTGGGTTTACGGCAGGAATCTGACGAAAACAAAAGTGAGATAAGGATACTGGAGGATAAACTCATCGGAATGAACGGAGGTCAGTCGGTTCAATTTACGGACACGCATTATTTTATTCCTCCCGTAATAACACCATTTGAAGCTCTTGAGAGCGAATGCGAATTGCATGACCCACACAGGAAGATCCTGTTACAGGAGGAAATTATCGCAAAGAAAGAACTTGAACTCAGCCGGTCACTTCGACTTCCAAGGTTGGAGCTGGGCTATCGTTACCAGGGACTTACAGGACACAAATATAACGGGATACATACAGGAATATCTGTGCCCTTATGGGAGAACAGTGGTCAGGTTAAGCTGAGAGAAGCGAAACTGAACTTTAAGAAAATGGAGGTCGAAAGTCATAAGACCATACATTATTATGAGATCAAACGGAAGTATGACCGGCTTGTGATGCTCCGGAACATGTTGGAAGAATACAGAATGATTTTCAGCAAGCAACAGGACCTTGAACTGCTTTCAAAAGCGTTCAGAGTGGGAGAAATAAGTTTGCTTGAATACTATCTGGAATCGGCCTATTATTACGAAGCTTACGAAAAGTATCTGAAAACGGAGAAGGAGTATTACAGCCTTATAGCTGACTTGTACAAATTTCAACTTTGAGAAATTAACTTGCAGTCCGTTCAACGCTTGAGAATTCTTTCCGGATTACTATATACATTAAACCGGAGATCGCGGAGGAATCCTATAAGCGTAATGTTGAATTTTTTCGCGAGTGAAACAGCTAGGCTGGAAGGAGCGCCTACCGAAGCAACACAGGGAATGCCAGACATGGCCGCTTTCTGTAAAAGTTCAAATCCCGCACGCCCACTCAGAAACATTATGGAAGATGAAGCGGGAAGCTGATTTGAACCAAACAAAGCTCCGGTGAGTTTATCAACTGCATTATGCCTTCCTATATCTTCGCGAAGGAGTATGAGCTGTCCGCCGCTATCGAATAATGCAGCGGCATGCAATCCGCCTGTATATTCGAAAACCAATTGCTGCTCCCTGACTAATTCCGGCAATCTCAGAATAATGGAAGCTTCGATGGTAAAAGGGTTGTTTACCATGAGGAATTCCGGGTTACAACCGGCTTCAATAGCTTCAATTGACGCTTTTCCACATACACCACAGCTGGAAGAAGTATAAAAATTTCTTTCCAGCTTTTTTATATCCGGACTTAGCGAAGTGCTCAGTTCGACGCGAACCGTGTTTTCCGCATTGTCGTCCGCGCTCTCTCTTTCACAGTACCGTATTTTCAGTACATCGTCCTTTTTTCTGACAATACCTTCATTGAAAAGAAAGCCAAGAGCCAGTTCAAAGTCGTTTCCCGGTGTACGCATGGTGACCGCCAGACTTTTCTCTTTCCTGTCCTCAACAGGCCCATAAGTCAGCCGGATTTCAAGAGGTTCTTCAACGGCAACCAGATCCTGTTTTATCAGTCCTGAATCCCTGTTGAATTTATTTACCTGAACAGAAGCTACCGAAGCTCTTCCCATATCATAAAGATATTGATTCCGTTGGAGAATCAGTTCTCATGATCTCTCATTTTGAAAAACCGATCATTCATATTGACCAGGAATAACTTTTGAGTAGCGCGTGTGAAAGCGGTGTACAACCATCGCAGTAATTCGGGCGACATGATGCTTTCGTTTACAAATCCGGAATCGACATAAACTGCCTGCCATTGGCCACCCTGCGCCTTATGACAGGTGATTGCATAGCCGAATTTAACCTGAAGTGCATTATAGTAGGGATCATCATAAACCGCACTTATCCTTTCTTTTGTTTTTTTGATTTTCTTGTACTTTAACACCAGGTTGTCGAAGAGCTTTTGAGACTGCTCCTGGTTAAGTCCGGACGTTTCACTGTTAATAGAATCCAGCAGCAGTTTTACCTCGGTCTGATCTTGTAAGGGATAATCAGGAAATTCTATTTCAGCGGTCGCGAAAGTAAATCCATATTTAAATTCGGTCGAGATCAGTTTTTTTATCCTGATAAAATCTCCATTGGCAATGAATGTCGTTGAAGAACCATTGCTTAACCAGTAGTAGTTGTTTTTAAGTACCATGAGACGGTCTCCTTCTTCCAGACTTTCGGTGCAATTAAAAATATTTTTACGTATGAAATCATTGTATCTGTTTGCCAGTTTATTTGAGCGGCAGATAACCACGGTATTGTCGATGTCAAAGTGATTATAGTTTTCGGTCAGGGAATACAGGAGACTGTTTCCATTGACTCTTTCTACATCGGGATATTTCCCACTTTCAATTAATAGTTCGGTAGTACCTGAAATGATACTGTTTCTGAGCGTGGTTGCATTTAACAGAATCCCTGATTCAAGCGCTTGCCTGATTACAATTTTCAGTTCAGCATGATGAACAGTCAAGTTAAATTTTCTTTCGATGTATGAAATGTCCAGTGCCGGACTCTCATTTTCGATTACCGGTGCTAATTGAGCAGTATCTCCGATCAGGATCAGATGACACGAAGTTCCGCTGTAAACAAATCGGATAAGATCTGTTAACAAACTTCGCCCTTTAAACAAGCCCTTGTCTTCTCCAGCTGGTATCATTGAAGCTTCATCAACAATGAACAATGTTTTTTCTGAATGATTTTTAGCCGATTTAAAGGAGAAGGTTCCGGACTTTCCAATATCCATGTTGTAAATCTTTCGGTGTATTGTGCCGGCAGTCTTACCGCTGTACTCGTTCATCACTTTTGCTGCCCTTCCCGTAGGGGCCAGTAAGACAACATTGTATTCAAAAGCTTCATAGGTTTTTGCCAGAGCCTGAATGAAGGTTGTTTTTCCGGTACCGGCATAACCCCTTAGAATAAATGTTTTTTTAGACTCAGGATCTCCGAAGAATTCCTTAACGGCCTTCATCAGCTTTTCCTGGTCATTTGTAGGATTATAAGGAAAGTTTCTGTGAAGTATATTCAGAAAATCCTGCCTGGCCATCAGATGAAGTTTTTAACCGGCGCAAAGCTAGAGTAATGCAACTGAACTGAAAGACTGCCGGTAAAAAAGTCACACAAAATTACCAGCAAAAAGTAAAAGGATCTCAGGATATTTAACGGTTTATCATAAACCGCAGCTCTTCATTGACTTTGCCCGATCTGAGTACCAGTGTATATATACCATCAGACAGATCCATTGCATCAAGTTCTTTTTCATTGATTCCCTGCATTATCCTGAATTGTTCTTCACGGACGACACGACCGCTCATATCCGAGATGAAAAGGGTTGCAGCAGACTCATCAGGAGCGATAAAGCGTAGTTTGAAGCGATGCGAAGCCGGGTTCGGAAATAAGGTCAGACCTTCTGCCTGATCAACGGAGCCCGGATTCGCCATACGTACCAGCGGAGTGTTGAAGGAGTATGATCCGCTGTAAACCGAAATCGTAACGCCGTTGCAGATAGAGCGAACCTGCCACTGGTAGGCTGTATTATTCTGTAGTCCGGTAAGTGAAGTGCTGTTCACCCCTCCGGCACCCGAGATCTTTTTCCAGTTGTAGTTGGTGGTTCCCTGAACAGAGTATCGAATCATAAAACTGTCAGCCGACACATCCGGTGTCCAGGAGATCGTAGCCGAATTGGGAAGAATACTGGTTGTGTTCAGATCATATGGGGTCGCGCAGGGAATGCTTCCGGCAGAGGTACCGAAAATAATTGCGGAGCTGTAACCATTACCCGAACCGAGACATACCGAACTCACCTGCACATCATAGGCGGTAAGCGGCGTAAGACCACTGATAACTGCGGAAAAGGCGCTACCATTTACATCAAGATAACGGTAAACGGTGGTGCCTGTTTCCGCGAAGCGAATCCTGAACGTATCCGCGGTTACGGTGCTGGCCCAGTTAATCTGGGCAGTTGAGGAAGTTACGGACGTTGCGGAGAGGACGGAAGGAACTCCACATGCTACAGCTCCTCCGGTAGTGGTAAAGTTACCTGTTGAACTGTATCCGGAGCCACTGCCATTACAAACAGAACTGACCTGATAGGTATAAAGCGATGACGGTAAAAGACCTGTAAGGGTTGTGTTAGTTACACCTCCACTTCCATTCACATTTTTGTAAAAATAGGAGCCGGTTCCGTTGAGACGATATCTGACGCGGAATGTATCAGCAGCAACAAAGGCTGTCCAGTTAATCTGTACGCTGCTGCTGGTTATATTACTTACCGATAATCCATATGGTACTACGCAGTTTACCGGCGCTGAAGTGGTTGTAAAGGAAGATGCAGGACTATACCCTGTACCATTACCTGAACACATGGTACTTACCTGGTAATTGTACGTCGTGTTAGGCAGCAGACCACTGATCGTAGCGGTGTCCTGGGCTCCTCCGACAGTTTTGTACTTATAGATTGAAGTTCCGTTGACGGCATACCTGATCCTGAAGTTATCTCCGCTGACAAGCGGAGTCCATCCTATCAGGGCAGAGGTATTCGTGATATTGCTTGCTGTAAGACTATGGGGAATTGCACAAGGCCCGGCGGTATTGAAAATGAATGAAGCGCTGTATCCGCTGCTCTGACCGAGGCAAATCGAACTGACCTGGAACTGGTATGCGCGTCCGGGTTTAAGTCCGGTGACGGAGACAGAATTGCTTCCGCCACCTGCCAGGTAAACGTAAGAAAAAGATGAGGTTCCGTTCACCGAATACCTTACAAGGAAACTGTCAGCAAGAGCCAGCTGCGACCACTGGAGTGTTGCGCTTGTACCGGTGACATTCGAGGTATCCAGATCGAAAGGCAGCACACACGATACTGTAGCCGAATCTGTATGAAAAGTATCAATGATACTGTAGGCGCTGCTGTATCCGTTACATTTGGTACTCACCTCAAATGTATAATCTTTGTCGGGTTGTAAACCGGTGAGTGTGGTATTGGTCACTCCGCCTCCTCCGTCGACATCTTTCCAGGAATAAGACGAGCCGATGATCCGGTATCTGACGCGGAAGGTATCGGCGATCACGGCCGGATCCCAGCTGATCTGCACGCTGTTGTTGGTGACCGATCCGGCGCTTGTATTGAATGGAACATCGCAGGCATTTGGATCAGCGACCACCATTCCGTAAGCGAGCATATTATCAACCGGTACCGGATTGAACGGAAAGATTGGTTCCTGATCATAGGTTATTACGTGTACTTCATACCAGCCCAGCACCGCATTGGCAGGTATTGTAAAGTCACAGTAGAGTGAATCCGAATTGCCCGACACCCCGGGATAGATTTGTGTGTTATCAAAGTAATCACAAAAGATCGTGTCACCTGCCTGAATCAGGAAGATATCCGAGCTTTGATTCGGAGCGGTAAGTGTTTGCATTATTCCGCTTGACAGCGTGATAACGGTTGTCAGGATTTGGCCGGGATTACTCACTGCCGGCGAAATGGAAACAACCTGCGCCTGTATGTTTTGTTGATGTACGAAAAGAAAGAATAATAATACAATCCGTCTCATTTATCCGTGTGTTTAATTAACGAAATTAGATATTATTCAGGGCCATCGGATTTACAGCTCAGGAAATTTCAACACAGGATTTTTGATATCCCGTAGCATCCATTTCATTCCTGACAAGGTATGCCATCAGCAGACTAAAGGATGCAAAAGCAGGATCAATTCTTACCAAAAGACAAACTAAACAGGATAATTATCCGATTTGAGGGATAAATACCATTCATCAGTGTATAATATCGAAGCATTTCCTGAGGGAAGTACCGTCCGAAAAGTTAACCCGAACAAGGTATTTTCCTGAAGGCAGGTCCTGGACAGGAATTGCAGCATCATCAGAGAATGTCCCTGACCGGTACCGTTCTTTTCCATTTAAATCGTAAACAGTTAGAGATTGTACATCCAGTACGTTGCGGACATACAAAAGTGTATTGGACGGATTGGGAAATAAGGTCAAGGATGGCTGATCTGGATTTACCTGATTCAGTCCACTCAATATTCCGTCATTTCTCAGTATATAGGTGCTTAAGACAAGGTCGAGATCTCCGTCATTATCGATATCCGCCGCATCGGTGAACAGGTTGTCAATAACGGCTGCAGGTAAAGGGCGAAAATTGAAAATTGCATTACCCTGTCCCATGGCCAGGGTTGAATAACTATTGAACAACGCATTTCCTCCGATAACACAAAGGTCCGTAATGCTGTCGTTGTTGAAGTCGCCGACACTTACCGCGCTGGGTTCACCAAAAGCCGGAATATTTACAGGAGTGTAGGTGAAGTTCCGGTTGCCGTCATTATGATACATCGCGGATATGATGTTCACGAAACTGCTGTCAATACCTGTAATGAAGAGGTCTTTGATACCATCCAGATCATAATCAATCCAGTCAAGCGTTCCGATAGACCCTGTAAAGTTGAAGGATTCTTCCATGAAAGTATCATTATTCATATTGCGGTAAAACCGGATTCTAGCTGTGTTTTGTCCAGAACCGTTAGTGGTCAGATCGGTCAGGCCGTCCCTGTCATAATCGTACCATTTCAATTCTCCTCCAGACATTCCCTGCAATGGCATCGCGATATCTGTGAATGAAAATGCTCCATTGTTCCTGAAAATGAATGTCTCAGTGAGCGAAGAACTGCCATAGCCGCAGATGGCCACATCTTTCAACCCGTCATTATTATAATCGCTTACATCTATACTTCCACCGGCAAGGCCGGGTATTGAGTGAACCTGAGGAATAAATGTCCCATTACCCAGACTTCTGTAAATAAAAGTACTTTCTACAAGCAGGCTGTCCATGCCGCAAACGATCAGGTCGTCAAAACCATCATTGTCAAGATCCGCCCATTTTGCAGCCGGGTTAAATAAATAAGGAAAATGCTGAGGCACCCTGGAAAAGACATTGTTCTGATTGAGATAGATTATACAGGCAGCATCCGGTAATACCTGAGAGAGGTAGGCAAGATCCTTGAAACCGTCATTATTAAAATCACCCCATGCGGCGGTACCATAAGCGCCTGTTGGAAGCGTATCGATGATGGTAAAATTCTGTGCCTTTGAGACCAGCACGTGAAGTGAAAGAAATACAGGGATAAAATATTTGATCATAAGCGGAGGAGTGTTGAAACAAAGGTAAAACGATCCTTGCAAAGGCACTGAATGAATTTTCTGAACGGGAAGAAAATCATTGCCTTCGGGAAGAATCGCTACCTGAACGGGAAATGCGAGTTTTCAGATATCGCAACGCTTCTTCCTCATGCGCCGGTAAATTGGTCAATTCCCTTAAAAGTGCTGCAACGTCTTGTTGTTTTAAATAGATACGCCTGAGGGTAAAGTAATGCTTTGAATAAAATTGATTCTTCAGAAGGTACGCGTTGTTTATGGCATAATCGAACCGGTCCCGTTGGAAGGCGTTTCCCTTTTTTATATACGATAATATTTTTTTCTCTGCACCTGATTTTGATTTTCGAGAATTATTTATCGTCAGGCTTAGTTTATTGATTTGCTTGTATATTTTTTCGTTGATCTTTAGCTGATCAATTGAACGTTTTCTGTCGCTGCCTAGTCTGAAGAATTCGACTGTCAGATAATTACCTGCCACATCACAAAGCGCCTCTTCCATATTATAGGGGATTTTGATTTTGTGCTCATGCAGATAGTTATGAATATATTCATGAAATAGTATGAATACAATCGCTTCAGTTTCATAACTCAACAATGTTGCGTTAATCGTCGCTTTTGAGTTGCCGTTGGTTTTATAAATGAAAGTATCAAAACCCGACGAATCAAATTTTGCAGCGGCTTTTGCTGCGGAGTCAAGATTATGACCGAAGAATACAAAATTGCCTGAGAGATCAGGGTGTCTTGCAAGCCTGTTTTTTTCCGAAACATATAAATATACGTATGGAGAATCGGCAACTGTGTCTGTATAAAATGTTTTTTTTAATTCATAGCCGGCTTTTGTATAGATAAAATCTTTCGCAGCACGGAATAAATCTTCGGTTTGAGAAAAGGCGGTTGAAGCCAGGATTGAAATAAAGAGGAAGAATGTTGTAAACCGGGTCATCAGTCAGAATAAAACTGGCGAAACCCAATCTTTAGACAGATTTCGTCATTGAGTAAGACAATAAATATCTAACCCTTAAACTGGATAATTTGCATTATCTCATCTGTTGTCCAATGAACATCAGTGTTTTTGTTTGTGGGACTTCAATATGTATCTCTCTCATACCGTAGTCGCGATTGAATGGTTCGCGCACCTTCATGTCCTCGACCGCATCTTTGATTTGAGCCCAAACCCTTTCGATGTCATCCACTTCCAGATAAAACTCCATCTCACCTATTTCTTTGCCGGCTGGTAAAATGTGGACAGAGTGGTTGTCTTTCCTGTAAATAGCATATTCAGACGTGTTAAATACGGGGTTAAATCCCAAGACGAATTCAAAGAAATCAGAAGTCCTCTTCACATCGAAGGAAGGGATCATAGGGCTGTTGCATAAAACTTTATACATACGCATTGACCGGTCAGAATTAAACGGAAAGAGAATAAATTCCGTTCATTTGATTCGGGGAGTGATCAAAATCGTACAAACGCAAAGCAAGATGCAGTCAAAAGTCAGCCATGTGTGGGTAATTCGTCTTTCTCTTGGTCTGTATCTTCTTCAGTTTTCAAAGAAGCAATGAATAGTACAATTATCAGCGCACCTGCAAGTTTCCAGTAAATTGAAACACCTGCTGCCGAATTAAGAAAATTAAGAGCGTTGACCAATAAGAAAAATGTTGTCAAGGACAATACAAGGTTGAGTTGTTGACGAATTTGTTTCATGTTGTTTGAATTAAATGTTGGAGAGCTATGTTAAATCTTGTATAAGTCTGGTAAGTGGTAAATATCATTCAGAGATTTAATTGCTAATGTAAGTAATTTACAGAAAAAAGACAAGCTAAACAGAAAGTGTTTTTTACCATGATACCAATTTTCAGTCCCGGCCGATTACGATGCCTAGACAGGATTAACAAACAATTCAAAATCTATTCCCGGCGCTTTTCTAACCTTCCGGCCATAATGCTAATAAATAGTATCTGCAAGCTGTGAAAGATCATCAGGGGTAGGAGGACAAGTCCGGCCGGGAAACCTGCAGGAAACAAAATTTTGGCATAGACCGTACCGTGTACCAGAGACTTTTTTGTTCCACAAAACTGAGCCGTTATCCGGTCTTCAGTGCTGAAAGAAAGTTTTTTTGACAGCAGGCCTGTGAGCCAATACACAATGAAAAACAGAAGGATGACAGCAATAAAAATTGACAATATGTCAGTGGTTGAAAGTGGAGAGAAAACGTTTCCTTCAAAAGATTCAGAAAAGCTCTTGTAGATAATCAGCAGAATAATCAGCTTGTCGAAAGTGTTTAAGCGCCGGTTATATTTAATAGCGTAACGGCCCCAATATGGTTGAAGAAGGAGGCCAAGGATCACCGGGCCCAATATTTCCGTAAGAAGCCTGATATATACCGGACCCGGATCAAAATCGACTTGAGCGTGTTTTAAAAAAAATCCCATCCAGGCCGGGGTAATGATGATACCAAGCAGACCTGAGATGCTCGCGTTAAAAATTGCTCCGGGTACATTTCCCCTGGCTACGGATACCATCACTACGGAGGAGGATACCGTTGAAGGTAGGGAGGCCAGGAAGAGGAATGATAACCAGATCATGAATTCATATTCCGTGTTAATCAGCGGAAAGAACAACGTGACTAACAAAGGAAAAATCAGAAACGTGGATAATTGTATTAGTGAATGAAGCTTCCAGTTGGAAAGACTGGCGCTCAGTTTCGATCTGTCAAGTTTTAATCCGTAGAAGAAAAAGATCAGTCCAATACCCAAACTGCTTAACTGATCCAACGGAAGCGGACTGCTCCGGCCACCCCAGGCAGGAAAGAAATAAGCCAGCGCAATGGCCAGAACAACGGCTATAACGAATCTATCAAACACCGGCTTCATGGCAGATCAAATTTCAAAATGTATCGTGTCAGTTTTAAATTGAAGAGATCAGTTTACAACCGGCTCTTAGGACTTCAGATTTGTATTGCAACTTTATGGGCTTCTCACCTTTAAGCCCGAATGTTTTTCAAAACACCTCTTGTAACCCGGAACTTACAGACATCTTGCAGTTATTTTGTTGAAAGCTGCTTCTTTTCACGTTCAATCTTTCGAATAAGCTTCCAGAAATTTCCACCGTATTCGACAAAGATTTCCTCTCCTCTTTTTATATGACGAATGGCATCAAGATAACATCTGTTTCCTTCCACTATATAGTCGGCATTGTTTCGCAAACCATTAATCTTTCGAATGCCTCCGGCATCATTGGCATAACGGCCAAATGATTTCAGATAATTTTTGGCGTCAATGGCCAGCCGTGTATTGAGCCTGAAAATATACGGATTGCGGCCGTCCTCATGTTTTACTTCCTTCCAGGGCCTGAGTCTTCCCTTGTATTCCGTGATGCGTGTGCCTTTGGGAATATCTGTTTTCGTAAACAATCCCTTGCCTGCGTTTGGCAATTGTGATTTTTTCAGGAAGAGGTATTTATCAAGAAAGGGCATTCAAAGGATTATGGGTTAAAATTTTATACAAACATTCTTTTCTTCCATAAAAAACTTCAGGGCTTCAAAGCCACCTTCTCTTCCCACGCCGGATCCTTTCATTCCACCGAAAGGTGTCCTCAGGTCACGAAGAAGCCAGCAATTCACCCAGACTATTCCGCTTTGTAATCTTGCGCTCACCGAATGAGCACGCGAAAGATTTTGTGTCCATAGTGTGGCAGCCAGACCATAGCGCGTGCTGTTGGCATATTTCAGGACTTCATCTTCGGTTTCGAAAGGCATGATGGTAACCACCGGTCCGAAAATTTCTTCCTGGTTGGTGCGGCAATTAAAAGGAAGTCCTTCTATCACAGTGGGTGCAATAAAATATCCTTTATCATTTTTACCTCCGGGATTCACTTCGGCGCCGCCACACAGTATCCTGCCTCCTTCTTCGAGAGCCAGTTTTATGTAGGAAAGAATTTTTTCTTTGTGTTGTTGTGAAACGATAGCGCCGATCCATGTGTTTTTATCCAGCGGGTCGCCTACTTTTAACTTTTTTACTTCTTCAATGAAAGCCGTCTTGAATTTATCGTAGATAGTTTTTTCAACAAAAATGCGTGAACCACATAGGCAAATTTCACCCTGGTTGGAGAAAGATGATTTGACAGAAGTTTGCACAGCTTTTTCAAAATCCGCATCCGCGAAAATGATGTTAGGATTTTTTCCACCCAGCTCCAGGCTCAGTTTTTTAAACATAGGCGCCGCGGTACGGGCTATGATCTCTCCTGTTTTAGTTCCACCCGTAAAACTGATGGCAGGTACATCGGGGTGAGCAATAATGGCCATTCCGGCTTTTGTTCCAAGTCCGTGTACAATATTCAATACCCCTTTTGGCATACCCGCATCATTGCACAATTCTGAAAGCATGAATGCGGTCATGGGAGTTATCTCACTTGGTTTGGCTACGACTGTGCAACCTGCAGCCAGGGCGGGAGCAATTTTCCAGGAGAAAAGATAAAGGGGAAGATTCCAGGGAGAGATGCAGCCGGCAACGCCAACCGGAGTTTGAAGCGTGTAGTTGAGGGCAATGCCTCCCATTGAATGGGCTTCCGTATGAGTATGCAGAGAGGCCGTGGCATAAAAATGGAAGTTGGCGACAGCACGGGGTATGTCCACACTTTTTGCCAGCCACAAAGGCTTGCCGTTGTCTATGCTTTCCGCGAGAGCAAAGCGGTCGAGATTTTCATGGATCAATTCGCTGAGCCGGACCAGAATCGCGGAACGCTTCTCCTTGGTCATGCCGGACCAATCCTTGAAACTTTCTTTAGCTGCTTTTACGGCAAGATCAACATCCGCTGAGCCGGAGTCGGGGATAAGACTGTATACCTCACCGGTAGCCGGGTTAACGTTATCCAGATAAACTCCGCTTTGTGGCGGGAGGAATTCTCCATTGATGTAGTTCTGAATTTTTTGCATGATATGTTTATTCGCAATCACAGGGATGATCGTTGTCGAGATCAATGACAGTGATGATAACAGCTTCCTTATGGCAATTACCGGTTATTACCCTTATGTGCTGGCCATCATCCGATAATCCTTCAAGCGCATACACAGGACAAGGTTTATCCTTCAGGTCGCTTTTTTTATAATTAATACTCCCCTTCTTCAGGATATTTTCAACTTCCTTTTCATCAATCGACCTGCATTTCATTCTGCAGACGGCATGCTCTGTATACCGAATCTGATTATGGCGGAATTCTACTTCACGCCGGTCAACTGTATCATTCGAATCGTTTCTTCCTACTAAGAAATACAGGATCGCCAGAATGGCGAGGATCACCAGCGTAATTGTTCCCTGTATTGATTTTTGAGTAGCCATGTTGGGTATAAGAAACGGATTACTCAGAGGCTGGATGTTCTTCCGCCATCAACCGGAATATTGATTCCGTTGATATATGCCGCAGCAGGACTTGCCAGGAAGGCCACCGCGTTAGCGATCTCAGCTGCTTCCGCAAACCTGCCGGCAGGAATCTCGGCGAGCATTTCCTGTTCAATTTCCCTTGCTGACTTTCCGCTTTTTTCCGCTTTAGCCTCAATGATGGATCTCAATCTGGAAGTTGAAGTGGCGCCGGGTAAAACATTATTCACGGTGATACCCCAAGCTGCCACTTCATTGGAAAGGGTTTTGGACCAATTCGCGACAGCGGCGCGTATCGTATTGGAAACTCCCAGTCCTCTAAGTGGTTGCTTTACCGAGGTGGAGATGATATTTATGATACGTCCGTATTTCTCCGACTTCATTCCGGGTAGTAAAGCCTGTGCCAGGATATGATTACATATCAGATGGCTGGTGAAAGCTTTGACAAACTCGTTACTTGCTGCAGTGTGAATTGGTCCGCCCGGTGGTCCTCCTGTGTTATTCACAAGAATATGGATCGGGCCGGACTCCCTGACATACTCATCAATAACGATCTTAAGAACATCGGGTCTGGAAAAATCGGCCACCAGGATATCATGCATAGCGTTTCCCGGCAAACCTGCTTTCACCTTTTCAAGCTCCTCGGCATTTCTTGCCAGCAGTGTCACGGCAGCGCCCAGTGAGGCAAGCTCAATAGCGCTTGCTTTTCCGATCCCCTGTGTGCTTCCGCATACCAGCGCTTTTTTACCTGTCAGGTCTGTGTTCATGCAATGGTTTTAATTTATGTATTGATTATATTTGACTGAAGGATCGGGACTTCAAAACTAAGCATACCCGACCGATAAAAAAACCAAACATGCAGCATCTCGTAAACATTGTAAAGGAAAAGGCCAAGCTGACCGATGAACAGGCAATGGCAGCCACAGAAGCCCTGTTACAGGAGTTCAGAAAGAAATTTCCCGGTATTCTTCATGCGGAGATCGATAAGATCGCCGCCGGTGGTGAGTTTGGGGATTCAGCCCGTCAGAAGTTTGAACTACTGAGAGATAAGCTGGAAGAAGCGGCCAAAAGCGCAGGACAGAAAGCGGAAGACCTGGCAGTTGAATTGAAAAACAGATTTTCTGAAATGTTTGGTACAGGGAAGGAGGAAAAGAAACCCTGAGGCTTTTTTGAACCTAAGCGGAAACATTTCTTTCATGACCTTGAAATGCCGCCTAACACACTGTAAGCAGGTTTTGAGGGAGAGGTATAGATTGATTTGAGTATTATTATGTAAGTTTGATGTTCAATATTTCAAGCCATGAGCATACAACGAGCCTTCTCTTTTAAAAAGTGGATTGACGAAAACCGGCATCTTCTGAAGCCACCGGTTGGTAACCAGGTTGTTTATAAACCCAATCAGGATTTCATTGTCATGGTAGTGGGTGGTCCGAATTCCCGGAAGGACTATCACTACAATGAAACCGAAGAGTTTTTCTATCAGTTGGAAGGCGACATAGTGGTTAAGATCATTGAAGACGGTAAACCCGTTGACATTCCGATCAAAGAAGGAGAGATTTTTCTGTTGCCGGCAAAAGTGCCGCACAGTCCGCAGCGGGGCGCCAATACGGTAGGACTCGTAATGGAGGTACAGAGACGGCCGGAGATGAAGGACGGCTTTCACTGGTATTGTGAGAAATGCAATAACCTTTTGTTTGAAGACTACTTTACCTTGGAGGATATTACCACACAGTTTCCGGCGATCATGAAAAAGTTTTATGACAGTAAAGATTTGCGCACCTGCAAAAAGTGTGGTCATGTCATGGAGCCGCCCCCTGTTTTAAGCGGAACCACAGCAGGGAATTAGTTGCTGCTGCGAGCCGGGAATCAGATGCCGGTATTCAGCATTTTTTTCTTTGCATTTTTATAACCTGTACCGGTTGACAGTTGATACAGGATGAAATAGAAAATTGTCGGGGAATTCAAAGGCCGCCGCTACGTGGTTTTTGACTCATAAGATTCAGCTTGGTTGTAGTGAAGGAACGAAATGCAGAAGGTTGAGCATTGAAAAAGGATTAGGATGCGACCCCGATTGACAAAAGGCACTTCTTAAAACCTCTTTCAGGCACTGCCTATCAATTAAAAATAATTAGTGAAGCTGAACATTCCTGATCTTTTTTGCAATACCTCCTTGTTCGGCTTCAGATAATTGTTTCTTATCTTTCTTCCTCATGCCTTGTCTTGTTAAAAAGAGCTAAGCACATCACCCAAAACAGGTTTTTAAAGGCGCCCGCATATATTTTATAGATTTGTATCCTGTGATTTTTATTTGAATTTTACATTTTAGAATGGTCAGCGAAACATCAAAAATAAAAATTCTAATTTTCTGGATAACCATGTTTACCCAATCGGTAAATTATTCATCAGCTCAATTACCGGATTTTATTTACCCTTATGATCTTTCCAGGCATTTCTCTTCAGTAAATGACATGACTCTAACCAGCGATAGTTCTATTTTGATTACAGGGGGAGCTTGGTATCATAATGGACCCGAAGATTATTTTGTAATTAAAACCGATCTAGAAGGTCAAATCAAATGGTCTGTATTTAACAGTACCAGTTCTATTTTCGGTGCAGGTAAAATTATCCATGAAATTTCCGGAAACCGGTACGTGATGGTTAAGCAAAGCGAGTACACTTACCCTTTTGATTACCCAATCATTATGGCATTTGATACCATCGGTATGCTCTTGTGGCAGTTTATGCCTTTTGCCTCAACCGATACCCATCTTGTTATTTCAGATTTTCTGGAGATACAAAACCAGTTATATTTTGTTGGCTATTTCTGTAATAGACCACCAGTTCAATTTTTCAGAAAGGGGGTTATTTTTAAAACAGATTTGAACGGAAGTATTTTACAAATAATTCATTTGCCAGGGATCATTCCTCCTGTTACCAAGAATGGAATCCTAGCCTCAGAAAACCACATTATCATAGGAGGATCTACCGATGATACCATCACTGCTAACATATTGCCTCAACTTACCTTAATTGATACAAATGGTTTGGTCATCTGGCAACATAGCTATTCAACCGGAAATACGAATGCTTCCAGTGAAGATGTATTCCCTACTCCCGGCGGATATATACTTTTGTCAACAAGCTTTAACTTGATGGATATAATAAAAGTTGATTCTACCGGAAATTTTCAATGGTCAGCTCGGCATAACTTTGTTCATTACCCAAGATATTATCATTTAAGCTATCATGAAAATATCATGATGTGTGGAATGGATTGCTCCATCAGTAGATTCGACAGTGTGGGCCAAATTGTCTTTACGTCACCCTCATTTTTCCAGGGGTTTGAACCCGTGAAAATGAAATTTCATAACAGCAAAATCTATTTGGCCGGCTCAAAGTACATTGGAACGGGAACTAAGGGATATATAATCAGGTTAAATGATTCCCTTTTAACTAATTTGACTTCCCCGGAGTTCCTATTAGAGAAAATATTTCCCAATCCTGTGCGGACCGGCGCTTTACTGTATCTCGGAAATTTTATTTCCTATGCCGAAGAAATATCTCTGATATCAATTGACGGTAAAACTACAGTTAAAGACATTGAATTAAAAGGCCGATCATCTCATGATTTGCACTTCACAGTTCCTCATAATATTATGCCGGGAATTTATATCGTCAGTTTCCGTAAAGGAGAAATAAGGTATAGTAAGCGAATTGTGGTGCAATAATTTTTCCCTTCCCCCGCTACACGGGATTCAGAAACAATTGGGAAAAAATTGCGGCCGGATTTCAATCCGTTTAATAAATGCTTTAGCTTTACGCGTACATGAAAAAACTGACCCGTAAGGAAAAGATCGCCCTGCAACAGCAGTCTCCGGAAAAAAAGTTTTCTGAGAAAAAGCAAAGGGAAATATCTCGAAGCGGTAATTCACTCCGCAGATGGCTCATGCTGTTTACGGGGATCATCGCCTTTACCGTGTACAGCAATACACTTGATCACCAGTATGTGCTGGATGATTTTGGCCTGATTCCGGAGAACTGGCTGACAAAAAAGGGAATAAGCGCCTGGCCTGAGATATTTTCCAGCACTTACAGAGCCGGAACCAATATGGTGGACATATCTCTATACCGGCCCTTGTCAAAGGCTATGTTCGCGCTTGAATGGCAACTGGCGCCCGATACTCCGGCGCTCGGACACTGGGTAAATGTGTTGTTTTTCGCGCTGACCTGTATGTTGCTTTTCAAGGTACTCACGCTTTGTTTTCGCGGAAATCTTCTTATCCCTTTTATGGCTTCGGTACTTTTCGCAACTCATCCCATCCATACAGAGGTAGTAGCAAATATTAAGAGTCGTGATGAAATTATGTGCCTCTTCTTTTGTTTGTCTACGGTTTATTTTATTCTTCACTACGTACGGGGTGGGAAATTTTTAAATCTTATAGCAGCTTTTGTACTGTATTTCATGGCATTTCTTTCCAAAGAGTCTGCCATTACATGGCTGGCGGTAATCCCTCTTATGCTTTATTTTTTTAATGATGACTGGAAAAAAAGAATGGCATCAAGCATGATTCCTCTGGCGCTTGCGGCCGCAGTTTTTCTTCTCATCAGAAGCAATATTGTATCTGCCGGAAGCGGTTTGATTGCCGTCGTGGATAATTCCCTGGTAGATATTAAAGATTCCGTATTACGGACAGCGAACGCCATCTTTCTGCTGGGTGTTTATCTGAAACAATTATTGTATCCGGTCGAAATGGTATCTGACGGATCGTACAATCACTTCAAGGTTGTCGGACTCGGCAGCCCTACCTTCATCCTCTCTCTGGCAGCTTACCTTGCCATCGGTATATATGCAATGATCCGCTTCAGGAAGAAAGATATCCTGTCGTTTGCAGCGCTGTACTTTCTGATCACCTTGAGTCTTGTTTCCAATGTTTTCTTCCTGATCGGAACAAATTATGGAGAGCGGTTGTTATTCATGCCCTCACTGGGTTTTGTCCTCGCTGTATCGGTTCTGATCGCGAAGATCTTTCCGGAGAGTCCCGAAAAGCCAAACCGCTTATCTGCTTTTTTTATATCCAACAAGTTTACGCTGGTAATTTCCGCAGTCATCGCCGTTTTTTACAGTATTCACACCTATGCAAGAAACAAGGATTGGGAGAGTGACAAGACCCTGTTCGGTGCCGACATACGCAAGGTGCCGGAAAGCGCTCACATGCAATTCTATTTCGCCAATCATATTTCTTCTGACGATGAAATCGCGAAGTTCAGGGATTCCGTTGAGATGAGGCAGGTACTTGAGCTAGCCCTTCATCATCTGGATACCAGTATCATGATATACCCGAATTATCCTGACGCTTTTCAGCGGCGTGGATTCATTCACCACAAGCTCAAAAATTATAAAGCCGCGGAAGAGAACTATATTGTGAGCATCGAAAAGAATCCCACTTTTCCTGTAGCTCAAAATAATTACGCGAATCTTCTTTTTGAAACCGGTCGTTATGAGGAAGCCCTGAGGTATTTTAAGGAAGCCTACAAGCTAAACCCATACTACAGTCATGCGGTGACAAACATTGGAGCGGTGTATGGTGTTTATGGTCATAACTACAAGCAACAGGCCTTGCAGGATTCCGCGAACAGGGATAAGTTGCTTGAAGAAGCCAGAAAGAATTTTCTGTTAGCCGTTGATTATTTCCTGATAGCCATTGACCTGGATCCCGAATCCCTCATTACCTACCAGATGCTTGCAACCACATACCGGAATCTGGGCGATGAACAGAATGCGGCGAAGTATACAGCCATAGGTGAGAAACTACAAGGAGCGAAAAATTAATATGAGAATTGATATTCATACACACATTATTCCTGAACACCTTCCTGACTTCGGGAAGAAGTACGGTTACGGAGGTTTCATTTCTCTTGAGCATCACAAGCCGTGTTGCGCAAGAATGATGCAGGACGGTAAATTTTTCAGAGAGATTCAGGATAACTGCTGGGATCCCGGTGTCAGAATCAAAGAGTGTGATCATCATCAAGTGGATGTGCAGGTTCTTTCTACCATACCTGTCATGTTCAGTTATTGGGCTAAAGCCGGAGATGCACTCGATGTTTCTATGTTCCTCAATGATCACATTGCGGATATTGTGAACCGTTATCCCCGTCGTTTCACGGGTTTAGGTACGATCCCCTTGCAGGCGCCTGATCTTGCCGTAAAAGAACTGGAGCGCTGTATGCGTATCGGGTTGAAAGGGGTACAAATCGGATCTCATGTGAATGAATGGAACCTGAATGCCCCGGAACTTTTTACTGTGTTTGAAGCTGCCCGGGAGCTTGGCGCGGCGGTTTTCGTTCATCCCTGGGATATGATGGGAAAAGAAAAAATGAACAGGTATTGGTTGCCCTGGCTGGTAGGTATGCCTGCAGAAACATCTCTCGCCATCTGTTCCATGATCTTTGGCGGAATCTTCGAGCGATTACCCGGCCTCCGGGTTGCCTTTGCTCATGGCGGAGGCTCATTTCCTTCAACCATCGGCAGAATCGAGCACGGATTTAATGTGCGTCCTGATCTGGTGGCGGTGGATAATAAAGTAAACCCACGAGAGTACCTTAACAGGTTTTACCTGGACAGTCTGGTACATGATCCGCTGATGCTTGATTACCTTGTCACGCTGATGGGATCCGACCGCATCGCCTTGGGTACGGATTATCCATTCCCCCTCGGAGAACTCAAACCGGGATCACTGATTGATTCAATGCCCTATTCCCCGGAAGTAAAGGAGAGGCTCTTCAGCGGAACAGCTCTCGAATGGCTTGGAATGTCAAAAGATCATTTTGCGTAGAATTCCAAATTCAGTTCATGAAAGCATTGGTTGCCTTACTTTTCATTTTATTCCCCTTCGTGTATGTTCAGGCGCAGCACGGGAAATCCTTTACCGTCGTAGAATTGTTTACCTCCGAAGGCGATGGACTTTGTGAAGAAGCCGGGTCCTTCCTGAAAGAAATATATAAAGAGCACCGGTCGGATGGCAAAGAAATATTTTGTCTGACCTATCACGTAGATTATTGGAACAAGCTGGGGTGGAAAGATCCTTTCAGCCGTTTGCAATACACGCGCAGACAGGAAAATTATTCCAGGGTTCTGCCTTCTCATGAAATGTACACTCCGCAGTTTGTCCTGAGTGGCGCCTCAGAGTATACCTTAAAGGAGAAGGAGAAGATAAAGTCGGCGGTGAAAATCGCTTTATCGAAAACACAGGATGTATTGTTGAAAATTACTCTCGACTCCTTAAAAAATGATACGGCTTATATTTCCTGGTCTCACAATAAGGAGGACAAAAATCTTGTTCTGCAAATCGCTTATACGGAGGACAGTTTAACAAGCCGTATAACCAAGGGAGAGAACGCAGGCAAAACCCTGCATCATGATCATGTGGTCAAAACTCTTTTCGCAGTTAACAGTCCTGCTGCGACCGGAAAAACCGGTGTTTTTCTGAGAGACCGGAAGAAGTCAAATAACGCTAATATTATAGGCTTTTTGCAGCATAAACAAAATTACAGAATTCTGGCGGCGGATGGAATAACCCTTGATAAAGAGATGCAGCGATAGATCAAAGCGTGAAGACCCTGCTCACATTAAAGCCGAGGCGTATTCCGGCATCATTCCACTCAGAATCCGTATGAGGAAAGAACTGGGTTTCGACGAGACCAAATGAATTCACCAGGTGGATCTGAAAAACGTGCCCTCCCGTTTCTATCTCATAGCCGATTCCCATACTGTCGTAGTACTTTTTTTCACTGTAATCTGGCAGGCGGTATGCATACTCCATAGTAATCGCGGAACGCTTCGTGAATTTCAGACGAAACATTCCAGAAACCCCAAATACGTCATTTTTATCAGCGCTTCTTTCCACAAGGTTGTAATGAACCATCCAGGGTGCGATTTGTAAGGAGAATGAAGGGCTGAATTTCCTGCCTATGAGCAACTGGTAGGCATAGGAATACCTGTTCGTGGCAGGTTTGTATTTATCGTAACCATTTGAAATTGCATTAGCGTCTTTCAAAGCCGTATAATACATTCCTGCAAAGAGAGTCATACTGACAGGCATTTTGTTGTCGGTGGTCTGACGAAGAAGTCTGTACTTTAAAAAACCATCCACTACTTTTTCATAGGAACTTCTGCCGATGCCAAACATAAGACGTCCTTCAAAACTGTATTCAAGGCTCAGGCGGATATTGGCCGGCCCATCAATACCCCATGCATTATAAGATCCGCTGTTCACCGGGCCAAAGCGGTGAGAGATCCTGAAATCAAGAGTTCGCGGACCAACCGATTCGAGCGTATGCATATTTACCAACCGTGTGCTCTTAAAGGTCGCTATCGCGAAGTCCTTTTCCGTTGATTCCTCCTTTGTGGGCTCTATCAGATCCAGAAGGTCCTGACCCTGCGTAAAGCCGCTGGTTAAGCACAAAAACAAAAGGAGTACGATTTTTTTTAAATACATAGTTATGTCAGTTATTAAGTGTGCCCTGATTGATCCAGGCCTGAATTTTTTGTATGCTGCAAGAGGAAAGCTGTGATCCCCCGTCAGGCATCGGTTCATATCCGCTTTCGTGAAGAATTGATCCCAGAAGAGATCCGTCTGCGGCCAGGTCGCGGATACTCCTGATATCATCCAGAGGGATATCACTGTCGCTACTGCCGCTTTTATGGCAGTTATTATTGGCTCCGCAGCTGTTTGACATGATCGGTACTATGTCTGCCATATAGGAGATCACCCTGTTCGTATCACAGCTATTCTCATCCTCTGAGTTTGGATGTATCTCCGCCAGGTTGTCGTATGAACACGATGTGAGTGCAAGGAAAGCTGCGGAGAGAATGAGCAGAAAGAAATTCGATCGCATCAAGTAAAGAATATGGGCCGGATGAACGGCATTCCGGAATCCATCGTTCATCAGGACTTCCGCAAAACAAGTGGTTTACAGAATAACAAAGATAAAAATACTAATACCATTGATACAATACCCCCGGTCTATTTTAATATAACCGGTAAGGGTTTCAGGGAACACGGGTTCTGGAGTTTCCCGATGGTTTTATAAGGCAATCCTTTAACTGGAAAACATGGGATTATCCGGGATTCTGAATCCAATCTGAGTTTTTAGAGGTCTTGTTAAAAATCAACAGGCAATCCATCTTCTTTTCTAAATTTACAGGGAATTAAGCCTAAAAGATTATCACCGGATCATACATGATGGGAAGCATACTCACACATCGTATTGAATAGTGAAGGATGACCGACCCGGGAATGGATAGAATTGTGAGGAAGAATGATGGAAGTGGATATTAAAAAGAAAGAACATGAAAATACTAATTGTAGAAGATGAGCAGGATCTGCTTCAAAGCATGGTTTCTTTTCTCAAAGGAACAGGAATGACCTGTGAGCAATCAACGAACCTGACGGATGCGGTTGATAAGATCAATCATAATGATTTTGACTGTATAGTACTTGATATCGGCTTACCCGATGGAAGCGGATTAAAGCTCATCGAAGAATTGCAAAAGAAAGACCATCAGACAGGAGTTGTGATTGTTTCGGCAAGAAACTCTCTTGACGACAGGTTAAAGGGACTGAACATCGGCGCGGATGATTATGTAACCAAACCCTTTTACATGCCCGAGCTTGTAGCCAGGATCAAATCAGTGTACCGGAGACGGTCCTACCAGGGACAAAATGAGATCGTGCACAACGAACTGCGGGTCATTCCCGATGAAATGCTGATGTATGTTAACGACAAACTGATCAGCCTTACGAAAAAGGAGCATGAACTTCTGCTCTATTTCCTCAGCAACAGCAATAAAGTGCTTACCAAGGAATCTATCGCCGAACATCTGTGGGGAGACCATGCCGACATGGCCGATTCATTTGACTTTATATACAGCCATATAAAAAACCTCCGTAAGAAGATTACCGACAACGGCGGGAAGGATTATCTTAAATCCGTCTATGGCGTTGGATATAAATTTTCCAACGAATGAAACTTTTAAATGTCACTAACAGGTATTATATAGCAATCGCGCTGGCGCTTCTTCTCATAAGCAGCGCATTTCTGGCCTACCGCGTATTTTACCTGGTTGACAACGAGATCTCTGAACACATGTTGTTTGAAAAGATGGAGATCGAAAAACAACTCTCCTCTCAGGGCGACATACAGGGAATTCAGTTCGTTATCGGTGACAGAATAGAGATCGAACCGCTGGATAAATTCACCACCTTCAGGGTATCACTGGTTGATACGAACAAGTATGATCCCTATGAGGACAAGGTCGTTCCCTTTCGCAGGCTTTCCTACGAACAACTCATAGGGGAAGAAAGCTACCGTATTACGCTCTGGAGAAGACTGACGCAGACGGAAGACCTGTTCAGCGGAGTCGCGCTGACCTTGTTACTGGTGGCCATTGATATCATAGCCTGTTTTTATTTTCTGAACCGGTGGTTTTCAAAGAGAGTGTGGAAACCTTTTTACCGGGCATTAAGCGGACTGAAACACTTTGACCTTCATGAAGGGGAAAGGGTAAGTTTCCAGCGATCCGAGATCGAGGAATTCAATACGCTGAACGTTGAACTCAGCAAGCTTACAGATAAAGTAGCCCGCGATTACAGGAACCTCCGGGAGTTTACGGAGAATATGTCGCATGAGACTCAAACCCCTCTGGCGATCATCCGTTCAAAACTTGAATTGCTGGTGCAGAGCGAGAAACTCGACCCGGAACAGCTCGCTCATATCCGCAGCTCCCTTGATTCGGTGAACAGGCTGTCAAAGATGAACAAGAGTCTTATTCTCCTGACGAGAATTGAGAATGATCAGTACAACGTTTCCCAGCCGCTTAATCTGAGTACACTGATCAGAATTCAGCTGGATAAGTTCGACCTTTTTATTTCTTCCAGAAACCTGAAAGTAGTAACCGAGATGGACGAAGATGTAACACTGGATATAAATGCAAATCTTGCCGATATACTGCTCAGCAACCTGATCTCAAATGCGATAAAGTACAACAGGAATGAAGGGGAATTAAGGATAAAGCTGGATAAGAATAAGCTCGAAATTTCCAACAGCGGCTATCCTCTCACCATTGCTGACGACCAGATTTTCGAAAGGTTCAAGAAAGGCGATCAGCCGGATTCGGTAGGCCTGGGTCTGGCGATCGTAAAAAAAGTCTGCGATCACATCAATTGCGAAATACATTATACCTACCGTGAGCAGATGCATGTTTTCACTATAGAATTCCCTCCAGGCCCTGACGAAACCGGGGAAGTGTCCTGAAATTACATAATTCCTGCGCATTCTTACACTCTTATTTTGATTTTTTGAGACGGTTTTTTGACCGGATTCTGGATAATTAAGTCTGATTCCCGGAAATGATGCGTCAGAAAGGTATGCGCTGAACTCTTTCATCATCAATCTTACGATTCCCATCCAGATCAAAACCATAGAAGTCTTTTTTCGTATTTATTATATATTATTTAACCACCTATATAAACCTTTTCATGCAAAAGATCAGTCCCAAAGTCAGAGTAAAGATCCTTCAGAAGCTGACGACCCGCATATGGATTGCCGGTTTGAGTTTCGTCATTGCAGGTCTGACGCTCTTCTTCTTCTCTACAAATCCCCGGCTCAACCCTGAGGCATTTGCAGGAACGGGAATACACGGTAACAAGACGGTTAGCGGTACAAATATTATTCTCAACGAATACACCACCCTCACTTCAAGTGTATCCATTGGCGCGACCAGTCTGAGCGTTGCAAATGCCTATCTGAATCAGAATAGTCGGTTTCCTTCAAATCTTGGCGCAGGCGAACTTATTCTGATTATCCAGATGCAGGGCGCGACGATTGAAACTTCGGATGGATCGGGATATGGTTCCATAAGTTCCTATGGTAATTCCGGCAAGCGGGAGTTTGTCGAGGTAGCATCCGTACCGAACAGCACAACTATTAATTTATCAAGTCCACTCACGCGAAGTTATACATCAAGCGGAAGAGTTCAGGTTGTTCGCATTCCCCGTTACGAAACCTTTCTGCTTCCGTCCGGAACATCGGTCACATGTCCAGCCTGGGATGGCTCCACAGGTGGGATCTTCAGTATTGAGGTGAATGGCACAACAACCATTAACGGAACCATCGATGTTTCTGCCAAAGGTTTCCGCGGTGGGGAAGTGGAGCAGGAAACCAGCACTCCCGGCAACCATACCATCTACCGGTCAACGGTGGATAATGATGGCGGAGAGAAAGGAGAAAGTATCGCCGGATATAAATCAAATTATGCGGACGGAAGATACGGCCGTGGCGCACCTGCCAATGGCGGCGGCGGAGGGAATTCTCATAATGCCGGCGGTGGCGGTGGTGCAAATGGCGGATCAACAGGTTCGTGGAACGGGAAAGGAAATCCTCATAACCTGAATTCAAACTGGACCACAGCGTGGAACCTTGAAAGTTCCGGCTTTGCCGCCAGCACATCAAGCGGAGGCGGACGAGGAGGTTACACCTGGTCAAATTCCTCACAGAATCCCATCACCACAGGTCCCGGAAACTCGGCCTGGTCGGGAGATAACAGGTATAATGTAGGAGGAATGGGTGGAAGGCCATTAAGTTATTCTTCCGGCAGGATGTACCTCGGAGGCGGTGGCGGTGCCGGAGATTCAAACAACGGTACGGGAACCTCCGGTGGAAGAGGAGGGGGAATCGTCTATCTTCTGAGTGGTGGAGAGGTGAGCGGAACGGGAACCATCAATGCGAATGGCGAATCAGTCGCCACATCTACCGGTACACCCGGAGACGCCGGTGGCGGCGGTGGCGGTGGCGGAACGATCATCATTTTTACCTACAGCGCTCCGATCAGCAACCTGACGCTTAATGCGAATGGAGGAAATGGAGGCAGTCAGAGTTTGAATAATGGAGCTGAAGTGGAAGGCAATGGAGGAGGAGGTGGTGGAGGTTACATCAGTACCAGCAATGCCAACAGTCTCACCAGAAACGTAAACGGAGGTTCCTATGGTACAACCAACGCGCCGCCCATGTCGTCCTTCACGGCAAATGGAGCTACTTCAGGTGGAGCAGGTACCATAACAACAGGGCCACCGAATCCTTACACAACCTCAACACCTCTTCCGGTAAGTCTGAAATCCTTTTCGGCCAAACTGGTGAATGGTTCGGTTCAGCTTCAGTGGGTCACTTCATCCGAAATCAACAATGACTATTTCACGATTGAGAAAAGTACAGATGGAGAAAACTACGCTGAACTGGTTATGGTTATCGGTTCCGGAAACAGCAGCATAGAGAACATCTATAATTACACGGATGATAGTCATTTTACCGGCAAAATGTATTATCGTCTCAGTCAGACCGATTACGACGGAGAAAAAGAAAGTTTTGCTCCGGTTCTGGTAAACCGTTCACAAGGCAGGTCTGACGCGGCATTGATACTACGTTCTGTTCATCCTATGCCATTCCGGGATAAACTCCTTGTATCTGTGGAGAGCAGGGAGGAGCGAAACATAGAGATCAGGATAATCACCATTGAAGGCAAGATATTGAGGAGGCAAAGGCAAGTTATCGGAGCAGGCCAGAACACCTGCGAAGTGAAAGATTTGTCAGATTTACTTCCCGGTTCGTACATTTTGTATTTAGTATCAGAAGGTAGAAATTTTGGCTCTCAAAAGATTTTGAAATACTGAGCCCCGGAATACCGGATATAAGGGCATTTTCCTCTTTTAAGAGCAAATCCGGCATTCCTTTGTGGCCGGAACAGCCTCATCAGAACCGGACAGGTCGGGAACAATCAGAGATTTTTATTTCTGAAAAGCGTATCTTTGCAGGGCATGTCGGATATTCTCCAGCACGAGTGCGGAATCGCAATGATTCGCCTCCTCAAGCCGCTTTCCTATTACCAGAAAAAATATGGTACGGCATTTTATGGTACAAACAAACTGTACCTGCTCATGGAGAAGCAACACAACAGAGGCCAGGATGGAGCGGGGGTAGCCAATATCAAAATTGATATGGAACCCGGAACCCGCTATATCAGCCGTTACCGCTCGAATGATTCACAGCCTATTGCCGATATATTTGCACGGATCAATTCAAAGTACGAAGAGGTAAAGAGCCAGTCTCCTAAGCAGCTGTCGGATACGAACTGGCTGAAGCAGAACGTGGCATTCACCGGTGAATTATGGCTTGGTCACCTTCGCTACGGAACCTATGGCGGTAACAGCATCGAAGCCTGCCATCCATTCCTTCGTCAGAATAACTGGATGACACGCAACCTGGTTGTCGCCGGAAATTTTAACATGACCAATGTGGATGAGTTGTTCAGAAATCTCATCAGTATCGGTCAGCATCCAAAGGAAAAAACGGATACTATTACCGTTATGGAAAACATCGGTCATTTTCTTGACGAAGAGAATGACCGGCTTTATTATAAATTCAAGGAACTGGGTAACAGCAAACAGGAGATCAGTCCGCTCATCGCGGAACACCTGGATGTCGCGGAGGTATTGAAGCGTTCATCAAAAAACTGGGACGGAGGGTATACCATTGCCGGAATGATCGGGCACGGAGATGCCTTTGTTCTTCGTGATCCGGCAGGCATTCGTCCCGCGTTTTATTATCAGGACGAAGAAGTGGCGGTGGTAACTTCCGAGCGACCGGCTATCCAGACAGCATTCAACGTACCCCTTGAGAGTATACGTGAGATACGGCCCGGTCACGCTCTCATCATTAACAAGAACGGAAAAATTTCCGAACAGATGATCAAGGAGCCCACTCAGAAACTGAGCTGTTCGTTTGAGAGAATATACTTTTCAAGAGGCAGCGATGCGGACATTTACTGCGAAAGGAAGGAACTGGGGAGACTGCTTTGTCAATCTACTTTGCAGGCGATCGATTATGACCTGCGCAATACGGTGTTTTCTTTTATTCCCAACACGGCCGAGGTGGCTTTTTACGGAATGTTCCATGGAATGGAAGATTACCTCCGGGATGTGAAGAAGAGAAAGATAAAAGCACTCGGATCCGCTTTGAATGATGAAGCCATTAATGAAATTCTTTCCATAAGGCCAAGAATAGAAAAGATAGCCATCAAGGATGCGAAGCTGCGTACTTTCATTACCAACGATGAGGACAGGAGCGATCTTGTCACACACGTCTATGATATTACCTATGGAACGATCCGTAAAGGGATTGATAATCTCGTGGTAATTGATGATTCGATCGTAAGAGGTACGACACTCAAAAATTCCATTCTCAGAATGCTTGACCGTTTGAATCCAAGAAAGATCGTCATTGTTTCATCCGCTCCGCAGATACGTTATCCTGATTGTTATGGAATTGATATGGCAAAGATCGGCGATCTGGTGGCTTTCAGGGCCGCGATAAGCCTGCTGGAAGAAACAAATCAGGAGCATATCATTGATGAGGTATATGAAAGGTGCAAAGAACAGCTGGATAAAGGAGTGGATGAAATGAAAAATTTTGTCAGGATGATCTATCAGCCCTTCACTGCTGAGCAGATCAGCGACAGGATCGCCGCGATGGTACGGCCGGAGGATTTCAAATCGGAACTGAAAGTTATTTTTCAGAAGATCGAAGATCTTCACAGCGCCTGTCCGAACCACCGGGGCGACTGGTATTTCTCAGGAAACTATCCAACACCCGGCGGAAACAGGGTAGTAAGCAAGGCCTTCATTAATTATGTTGAAGGGATTAATGAGAGGGCGTACTGATCAAATCAAAAATTATTGAATTTGTTTCCTACTGGCTTAGCGCCATACTTTGCATCAACTCAGCAACAGGAATTCTGTGTCCATCACGGTAGGCAACAACAAAGGCGCCGGGAATTTGTTTTCTTGTTTCACTGGCTAAACTCTTGGCGGATTCATATCTTGAAAAAGTGCCAATGCAGTATTTTCGCCATCCTTCCTGTTCGCTCAGGTCTACCGGGATGGAAATTTTATAGGTTTTTTGGAAGTACTCCGTATTCCGCACCGGACTGTTTCTGGTGGCGGCAATCTGCACCTTGTAATAAGCGTTCCTGTTCAGCACCGGCTCTGCTTCCCTGACCGCTTCCTTAGCCTGAACACGCTGTGTTTCATTTTTTGATTCTTTGTTCAGGGATTTGTTTGCATAGGTCTCCCTGCGATTCTCATTCTGTTGTTCAGGTACGGCGACACAGGTCAGGATTTTATCCTCTGAACCATAAACCATGATTCCGTCAATGTCAGAACCGGTAATCAACGGAGTGCCGGGAGCCGGAATGAGGGTATAGGAAAATGACCAGGCTTCTGCTTCAGGCATGTTTTTCCATACGAAGTGAACACCTGAGGGGCTGACAGAAAACTCCGCGTTTTCCGCCTGGTTAACCTCTACCGTATAGCCTTCAGGAAGTTCCCCTGTCCAGGACGCAAAGCCACTTTCGTTATTACGGTTGACATGTACAGTCATTCTCAGGCTTTCTCCTGAATCACCCGGCTTAACAGCAAGGGACTTTTTAATCTTCATGTTCCCTGTCTGTGTATAAGCTGTTCCCGCATTCGTCACTGCATACTCGTTTGATACAAGGACAATTCCGGAAGGCAGTTCAAGCTGGGCGGTTCCGTTCTTCTGCTCATAAATGAAAAGTCCGTCAATCTTTTTTAATCCTGTGACGTTTTCCTGAACTTTAATCTTGTAGGCGATCACCAGTCTTGTTTTATCGGGTAAATTTCCCCAGACATATCGCAGCATCCGGTTTTCAAAAAAGAACTGCGCATTCTCGTTTTCGATGGGAGAGGCGGTGAATCCTTCCGGAAGAACCTGTTGCAAGGTAGCTCCGCTTGAAAGCGAGCCTTTGTCAATACTGATCCTCACCATGAATTCATCACCCGGATTTACAAATTCAGGACTGTTGGAATGGATCTTTACTTCGGGATTGACAGTCATTACAGCGAATGCCGCCAGGCATAGCATGATACACGACACCGTCAGAATTCTTACGATCATGATCTTGTTTTTCAGTACCGGTAAAAATACTGAGCAATAACGGATGATTAAGTTTGACGGGAACAGGATTTACACGCTATAGTGTTGATAAAGGAGAATAAAAAACCCGATCGGGCCCTGCAAGTTTCTGTTTCCCGTTGTCCCTTTCCGATAATTCAGATCAGCTTCTTTTCAAGAAGATATTCCGCTATCTGTATTGCATTTGTCGCGGCTCCTTTTCTCAGATTATCCGAAACGATCCATAGATTTAGCGACTTGTCCTGGCTTTCATCCCTGCGGAGTCGCCCTACGAAGACTTCGTCCTTCCCTTCGGCATCAATAGGCATTGGATAGAGAGCATGGTTGATGTCATCAACCAGAACCAGTCCTGGTGTCGAAGAAAGAATTCTCCTCACATCCTCCATATTGAAGTCATGTTCGAATTCGACATTTACGCTTTCGCTGTGCCCTCCTTTTACAGGTACTCTTACGGTGGTTGCTGTCAGACGAATGGAGGGTGCCCGCATGATCTTGCGCGTTTCATTGAGCATCTTCATTTCTTCTTTGGTATAACCTGTTTCAAGGAAACTGTCTATCTGGGGCAATACATTCAGATCGATCCTGTACTTATATGCCATTTCACCCTGAATTCCTTTTCGTTCATTCATGAGCTGCTCAACCGCTTTTTTACCCGTACCGGAAACCGACTGGTAAGTGGAAACAACGATCCTTCGTATTCCATATTTTTTATGAAGCGGATTGAGCGCCATCACCATCTGAATGGTGGAACAATTGGGATTGGCTATGATCTTATCTTCTCTTCCCAGTACATCCGCATTTATTTCGGGAACAACGAGTTTTTTGTCTTCATGCATTCGCCATGCGGAGGAATTATCAATAACCGTGGTTCCTGCTGCCGCGAATTTCGGCGCCCATTCAAGAGAAGTATTTCCTCCTGCGGAGAACAGAGCTATGTGAGGTTTTTGCCGAACGGCTTCTTCCATTCCGATAACCTTGACGGTCTTTCCGCGGAATGGAATTTCCTTTCCGACAGACCTCTCGGTCGCGACCGCCAGAAGTTCCGTGACTGGAAAATTCCTTTCCTCCAACACTTTTAACATCACCTGGCCAACCATTCCTGTGGCTCCTGCTACTGCTACTTTCATATTACAAGATAAAAACCTTCAAACCTGCGGTTGAGGTTTGAGTTTCGACATGATATTATTGCACTGCAATTTTACGACAATTGATGACATGAAATTTCTTCACGCCATATTTTTTTTATTGCTGTCCGCTATTGTGAACGCGCAATGGCAGGATTCATTCGATGACGGAGAGATCGGCAACAATCCTCCCTGGCTTGGTGACACAGCTTCATTCCAGGTGAACAGCCAGGGCCAGCTTCAACTGGATGCAGGCGCTGCCGGCCTGACACATATATCCAGCCAGACCAACCTTGATCTGTCTATGGATCTGGAGTGGAGATTTTTTATAAGGCAGAATTTTTCACCGTCTTCAGGAAATTATGGCAGAATTTACCTTGTATCCGATCAGCCTGATCTGGACGCTCCCTTGAATGGTTATTACCTTCAGTTCGGTGAGTCATTGACTGACGATGCCGTGGAATTATTCAGGCAGGACGGCACAACTCCTGTATCTGTTTGCCGGGCCACGAATGGCGCTATTGCTTCTTCTTTTGCGATCTCAATCAGAGTGACAAGAGACGCGATCGGCCTTTGGAAATTATTCATCGACTATAGCGGAGGAACCAACTATGTCCTCGAAACCTATGGCGCGGAAGCCATGTACACCTCATCACCTTATCTGGGAATACTCTGTGAGTATACAAGCGGAAACCGTACTAATTTTTACTTCGATGATTTTTATGCCGGGCCCCTTATCCGGGATACGGTTTCTCCACAACTATTGACAATCACCGCCATAACAGCGAATGAACTCGAATTACAGTTTTCCGAAGCAATGGATCCCTTCAGTATTACACAAGGCTCACATTATACTCTTGTTCCCGGTTCAATAAATCCTGTTCTCGCCGGACCTCTAGCCGGAGACGCGAGCAGAGTTCAACTGAGTTTTTCAACACCCTTCACACCGGCTGTACAATACCTCTTGACAGTTCAGGGCCTCACCGATGTCTCATCAAACCCTGTCATAAATGGTCCGGATTTCCCATTCGCTTATTATCCGCCGGTCCAGACACAAATGCACGATGTCATATTCACTGAAATCATGTTTGAACCCTCTTCATCCGGCGCCTTGCCGGTATTTGAGTATGTGGAACTCCTGAACCTTACATCTCAGGCCATATCACTTAAAGACTGGACCTTCAGCGACGCGGCTTCGCAGGAGCTCATACCTTCTTATACCCTGCATCCGGGCTCCTATGTTGTGTTGTGCAGCCAGGCAGCTTGTTCAGCCCTTGAAGCCTATGGCCCATGCATTGGACTGGCTTCTTTTCCTGTGCTCAATAACGATGCAGGGGATCATGTGCAGTTGCGGAATGAGCAAGGCCTTCTCATGGATGAAATGTTTTTTTCAAACGAAACTTACCGGGATGGAAGTAAGGATGACGGAGGATGGAGCCTTGAAAGAATCGATACTTCATTTCTGTGTCCTGACCCGATGAACTGGATGGCTTCGGCCTCGGCAGCCGGAGGGACTCCGGGACAGGCAGGCAGCAGACCGGGAACATACCGCGATCTCGTAAGACCCACTTTGCTTCGCGCGGCGCCTCTGGATTCGATCAGTGTGCTCATCGGTTTCAGTGAAAGGATGGATGATGCTCATGTCTTTGATAAGTACCAATACATGATCAGTAGCGAAAGTCTCTCCGGAGTAAATCCCGATACAGTAATGGCGACGGAAGATCCGGCACAATTCATAATCAGGCTGCCCTTTGAACTGGACGACAGGATATATCGCCTGAGTACAGGAATTTCATTAACAGATTGTCCCGGTAACAGCATAGACAATACCGGATTTACCCGATTCGCTAAACCGGAACCACATGACAGCGCAGATGTGGTGATCAATGAAATCCTTTTCGATCCGCTGACCGGAGGCGTTGATTTCGCGGAACTCTATAACAGGTCGAAGAAAGTTCTTGATCTGAAGAAGTGGAGAATTGCGGAGGCGCCTTTCGACGATCCGGGCATGGCACAAGGCAGTATCAGTCTGAGTGATATGAATCTCCTCTTGTTCCCGGAGGAATACCTTATCTTCTCTCCAAAAAGTTCGGATATCCTTGATCGTTATGATTCCGGCGGACCCGCAGCGATGATCAGTGTAAAGGACTTTCCGGATTTTAATACAACTGAAGGCATGGTCTTGCTATATGATTCTATGGCAAGAGTCATGGATCAGCTCAGTTATTCAGAAGATCAGCATTTCCCACTGCTGACCGAAACCAAAGGTGTTTCACTGGAACGCTTAAGTCCGGAACTGGCGGGCACAGCGTCAGACAACTGGCACAGCGCCTCATCATCTGAAGGTTTTGCCACTCCCGGCCGGAAAAATTCGAGGGGATGGGAAAATCCCGAATTAACGGATGGAATACAGGTGGAGCCAAAGGTCTTCTCTCCGGATAATGACGGGTACAATGACTTTCTTTCCGTGAGTATCCGGCAAGCCGGAAAACAAAGCATCGTACGGGTCCTGGTTTACGATATGAAAGGAAGACGGGTACGTGAACTTACGGGTCAGGCGCTCATTGGCGATCAATTCATAACGATTTGGGATGGCTTGAACGATGACGGTCAACTGAACGAATGCGGTATCTATGTGATCCTGACGGAAACTTTCGACATGGATGGAAATGTAAGGAGACACAAGACATCCTGCGCTTTGAATATCAAATGACGCTGAGCTGAACTTTCTGAATTTTCAGGTGGCGATTGTCGATGCTTTTCGTTTATTTAGCATCCGTCATGCAAAAAGACCTGAGTCAGCGAAAGGAATCTGAAGAATTCTATGAGCAACGCTATATCCACGGATATATGGGTCATTGGTCTGCATTTGAAAAGCAAAGACTGCTGCAGCTTATCCGGGAATTGAATTTCGGACCCCGGGGCAAAGCCCTTGATTTTGGTTGCGGGAGAGGAATTTTCACGGAGGTGTTGAAAGAAGCCCTTCCGGGCTGGGATATATACGGTTGCGATATCAGTGCAGAAGCGGTCAGGTATGCCGCAAAGCACAGCCGGGAGATAAACTTTTTTCTATTGAATGACTCAAGATTCAGCGGTCTGAAATTTGATTTCATCCATTCGCATCATGTGCTTGAGCATACTTTTGATTATAAGATCACGGCGAAAGAGATGTGCAGTTTTGCCGCGCCTGCGTGCGTGATGCTTCACAGCTTGCCCTGTAATCATCAGGGAAGTCTGGAGCACAAGCTCGCCTCGCACAGAAAAAACGGGATAGATGAGAAGACGGGGAAATTCTTTTTTGAAGATCCTGCCCACATGCAGCGCTTGTCAGCATCGGATGCGGAGCAGCTATTTACCCCGCAAGGATTTCATGCATGGAAGAAATATTTTGCGAATCAGTATTACGGTGCGATGAAATGGATTGCTGAAAGCAATCTTAAACTGGTTGTTAATATTGCTAATCCGCTCCGTGCGAAAAACTTTTCATCCTTCCTGTACTTAAGCGGAAAATTACTTCGACTGAAGTTGTTATGGTTTGCTTTTTTTACCGCATCCGCTTTTGAACCGGCTGACAAAGGGAAATATTATTTCCTTAAAAGGGTGGTGCAGGCTTTCTGTTTTATATTATTTTTCTGGTTCGCCATTCCGCTCAGAACCTGGCTTATGCGAAAAGCCGGTGAAGAGTGGGATCAGTACCGCGAAGACGATAACGGCTCAGACCTGTTTCTTATCCTGAGAAGAGAATGATCCATTCCGGTTTTGCCCGGCATCTTGAAGAAAAACTGAAAGAGTTTACCGGAAGTACTTTCAGCATTGAAAAGCATTACCCTGTAAGCGGTGGTTGTATTAATCATGCGTATTGCCTTCAATCGGATTCTGATAAAATATTTCTGAAATATAACCGGAGAGATCTGTTCCCCGGAATGTTTGAAGCGGAAGCTGCCGGACTTCAGCTACTGAGAGAAAGCCGTTCGGTAAATGTGCCTCATGTACTGGGAACCGGTCATTTTGGAAATGATTCCTATATACTTCTTGAATTTATTGAGCCCGGAAAAAAGAGAAAAGACTATTGGGAAGATGCGGGAAGGCGGCTGGCCGACCTGCACCGTTGCAGTTCGGAAAAGTATGGACTTGAGCAGGATAATTATATAGGCTCACTCCGGCAATCAAACCGAAAGCACGAGGACTGGGTTACGTTTTTCGTGGAGGAACGCTTAAAACCATTCGGAGAATTTATAAGCTCATCATCTGCAGATAAAATTGAGAATACGCTGCGGGAAAGAATTCCGCTTGAAGCACCAGCCTTGCTGCATGGTGATCTTTGGAGCGGAAATATAATCACGGATTCTTACGGTGAGGCCTGTCTGATTGATCCGGCGGTGTATTATGGACACAGGGAGACCGACCTGGCTATGACGAAGTTGTTTGGAGGATTTCCACGGGAATTTTTCGATGCTTACAAAGAAGAAAATCCTTTACAGCCCGGTTTTGAGGAAAGGATCGACGTGTACAATTTGTATCCTTTACTGGTCCATGCACGATTATTTGGAGGAGGCTATGTCGGACAGGTCAGGGATATTTTGAAAAGCTTGTAAAAGCGATATGTTATTAATTTTGTAGCTGTTTCTTCAGTCAGCATCACTATTGTTCAATCACGTTTTTATTACACGGATTCGGATACCGATAAGCCAAAGTCTTAATAGGACGAAATTATCCTGTGAGACAATGGATAAAAATTGTATTTTCGGATTCGGTCACCACAATGCGTTTGAAAATATTTCATAGAGAGAAAGAATGAAAGCAACACCTGAACATAATGAGCGGATCGCGAATATGACATTTGTTAGTGTGTATCCGCATTATATAACAAAAGTTGAGAGAAAAGGAAGAACAGCAGATGAATTGCATCAGGTAATAGAGTGGTTGACTGGTTTTGATAAAAAGAAGCTTAAGGAGCTGATGGATCAGAAAGCCACATTCGAGACTTTTTTTAAAAAAGCCAGATTAAATCCCAATGCCCATCTCATCACAGGACTTATCTGTGGTTACCGGGTGGAGGAGATAGAAAATCCACTGACTCAACAGGTACGCTATCTGGATAAACTGGTGGACGAACTGGCGAAAGGAAAAGCGATGGAAAAGATTCTCAGGAAATAACAATAACCGGAGTGAATGTAAAATAATCTGGCGAACCTGATGAATGCCTGCAGTAGCGAAACCTTGCAGGAAGTGGTTTATAAAAGCGGTTGTACGTTAGTGTGAATATAGATGGTATTTCATCCGAAATACTAACAGAAGATATTTCTACCAATGAGATGAAAATTCAGTAAGATGAACTTTAAATCTTATATCCCTTCAAGACTTAAAGGGTTGGTTGACCTTATTTGGGAAAATATAATTCCAATGCAGGGCAATTATACAGTATTGCCATCAGGTAAAGTTGAATTGCTCTTTCCATTGTATCATAAAGTTGAAGTAAAAGCAAAGAGTATTCCGAATGAAGGAAACCCAGTAAAGAATCTTTCATGTTTTCTTTCAGGAATTCATACCAAACCGCTTTCAATGAGCTTCGACAGATTTCACACTTTTGGTATCCGGATGAAACCGGTAGCGGTAAAGGCGCTCTTTGGTATTCCGCTGTGTAAAATAAAGGACTACTTTGTTGAAGGAAATATTGTCCTTGACACTGTTGATGTGATGGAGGACAAATTATACACCATTAATACATTTTTCGAACGGGCACAGTGGTTTGAGAATTTCTTTCTTAAAAAAATTAATGAAACTGCAGATTTGCACATCGCAATCCAACTAGACAATGCTATAAACAGGCATATAGAAAGCAAGAAAGGAAGTTCATTCAGATCAATTGAAAGCAAACTTGGTTATTCAAGAACTCAAACATATCGTTTGTTCAATGATTGGTTTGGTATTTCTTCGCATGGTTATGAAAAGTTAGTTCAGTTTGTGCGAAGCGTGGAATCACTTCATAATAAAAACGCCAGGCTGGTAGATATCGGACTTGATAATGGATACTACGACCAGTCTCATTTCATTCATTCATTTGAGGAGTTCGCAGAAATGACACCCGGCGAGTACCGCAAGCAAATGAATTCATTTCCCGGGCAGTTGATAGGATGATAATATTCACGGAAATGGAACAATCGTACAATTTTTTCCGGATTCTATGTAGCACTTTCGCACATTCAGAAAATCAAGGAAATGGCGGTACAGGTAGAAATTGGCATTATAAAGAAATTTTCAGGAACTGTTATCATTGCGGGCACCCTTTCTATGTTGACAGGTGCGGCTTTTTGGGGCGCCTCAGAAACTGATCTTTGGCAGTCGCTGGCTAACGGCAAAATGGAAGAGTACCTTGTTCAGGTTGAAGGCAAGAAGGATATACTGGTTGTTAACACTATTTTTTGGACATTAGGGGTAATGCTGCTGGGAATTGGAGTAATATTCATGTCGGATAGTTTCATTTCCCGTTACCGTCTTGCGCGTGTAGCTAAGGAACTTGTGCGGATTGCAATCCCAGTTGCCATTGTTTCATTTATTGTGATGCTTTCACTGGCCATTCATCCTCCAACCATTGAAAGTGCAATGGCCATTGGATGGATAGGGGCCAGACTGGACGATTTGGCCACCATATTGATCATTGGCGCTTGTCCGGTTTTTCTTTCTGTTGCCGGAAGGAATGATTGGATTCCGGGATGGCTGACAATTTGGGGATATCTGGCAGGGATTGCCGGACTACTCGGCATTTTAAGTTTGCTTACCGGAATTGTTGTTCTCGGCTTTGTTATCATTCCATTCGGTTTGGGTTGGATGCTCGCAGCAGGACTTGTACTTATCAGAAAAAGTAAGGATTCTCAGTTATATTCTCTTGATTGAATTTTGTAATTCAAGGTGTCATTATAACCTGCAGGAAATTAGTTTGATGAATTGAGCATTCTCAAGGGCTTGGCCCCATCTCCATTGCAAAGGAAGTTAAGCGGGATATTACCCGGACCCAAACCAGCCAGTGCAAGCAAATCCGTTTTCTGTCATTTATATCGATTTACGCCATTAATTTCAGATTATTTCCAATAATTCATTGTTGCAGAAAAGTTCTGAGAGAAGTCATAGAATTCAGCTAATCCAGGATTGTACATTCACCTGGCTTATTCAATGCATTAGAATCGTATTCCCGCATCGGTACCAGGCTGAAAGTAAGAGGAGAAATGGTTATTGAATTAATTGGGATTATTAATTATCTTTCATTTTCATTCTGAAAATCTGTGTATCTATGAATAACTCAGTTGATCAGAATATCAAAAATGGTTTTAATTCCTCAACGTCTTTGCATGAAAAAACTAATTTACTTTTTAGTGTTCTTTCTGATAGGCATGACAATAAAAGCTCAAACGGTAAGAACACTCTTTTGTCAGACTTATGGTAGCCCTACTTCGCCATCGGCTCTAAATGAAATAGGCTTTTATCTGGATGGAAACCCACAGGAATATAATGGCTGTGGAGTAAGTTCTTCGATTATGATTGCCGTAATCGATTCCTGTTCGTGTTCTGTTTTAAATAATTGCAACGTTGAAGCCGGGCAGGTGAATACTTTTTTATCTCCCGATTGCACGCTGAATAATGCGGTGTATTATTATTGCCGTTCAAGGCCGACAAATTATTTTCAATTTGACTTGACTGATTCTTCGTCTGTTGACGCTTTGATTCAGTTTTTGAATGTAAGAACTTCGTGTGAATATATACTCGCCTATACATGGTACACCTACCCATATAGCAATCTTGATTCTTCCTTCAAAGATGCATTTATTAATCTGGGAGCATCAGCGATTTCTGCACTCCCTGATGATGTTCCTTATATATTTTTTTGTAAGATGGGAAATCCAGGTTCTGTAATAGAAGTTGTCGGTACTAGTCAGAGCGACACACTTAGCCTGCTTACCACGATTGGATGCTCAACAACAGGGATTAAGGATGTTAAGGAAATGGAACAAGTTTCGATTTTCCCAAATCCAGCTGTCTCGCATGTAAGCATTAGCGGCATTTCCGCAGGTGTCGGATTACGAATTGACGTGTTGGATCTTTTCGGAACTACAATTCACTCAGAGACAATTCATGGAGCAGATACGCACACCTTAGATGTAAATTTATCAAGGGGAGTCTATTTGGTAAGACTTGCCGGTCAGGAAGGAAAGCAGATTAAAAAGCTGATCATACATTGAATATTCTGATAATAAAACTGTATAATTTCTTCATATATCTGTAATGTATTAAATGCACTTCCAAACATGAAGAAACATTTACAACTGATACGAACAGTGATTATAGTGGGTGCAATCTCCTACTCCTGCGTAAAGGATGATTATAACATATCCGAACACATCGATAAAAGAGATGGCTATATAGGTAAATATCAGGTGAAGGAGAAAATCTCCTGTTATGGTCCATGTGGCTCCTGTTTCTCCATGAGGGACACGATAATATCAGTAAATTATGGCAAAACAGATTCAACCCTGAATGTATTGGGCAGGGATGTTTACCTGGATTCAACCGGCAGTTACTACGCATATCATTATGGACTGAGGTTATGGAACGACAGTATTCAGTCAAATTTTATAAATGGAGGATTAGGTTGTGGACGTTACGAAGTTTATACCGGGTTCAAAATTTCAGATAAGCCATAGAACGAAGCTTTTATAAGGGTTTCGATTATTGCTTTATGACACTGCAGAGTATCCTGCAAAATCAATTTGGATGCTCCTGATAATTTCATTTGCTTTAAGACGGCGGACAAACCATCTTGCATCTGAAAATCCTGAATCCAGGAGACACATGTTGATTTACGGAACTTGATCTCAATCCCTTTCGATGACCCAAAGTTGGGATCATAAAGCAAACCTCTATCCCGTCCCATGGAAATTTCAGATATTTACACAAACTTTAATACCAGCGGTATCATGTCAAATGAGATTAATTCTTCCAAAGCTCCTGAACCTGTCGGACTTTATCCACACGCCAGGCGTCTTGGCAATCTGCTTTTCCTTTCCGGAGTCGGTCCCAGGGAAAGGGGAAGTAAGAAAATCCCGGGAGTGGAATTGAATAAAGAAGGCGAGATCATATCATACGATATAGAAACACAATGCCGTTCCGTTTTTCAGAATGTACGGTATATACTGGAAGATGCCGGATCGGGCTGGGAAAAAATAATTGACGTTACGGTATTTCTCACCAATATGAAGGATGATTTTCCTGTATACAACAGGTTATGGGCTGAATATTTCAAAGGAAACCCACCCTGCCGGACAACGATCGAGATCAATTGTTTGCCTACACCAATAGCGATCGAGTTGAAGGTGATCGCAGAAATTTAATTAAATTATTTGTATATACCAGGTGTTATTAGTATGCTTCATCCGCCATCTTTATATCTCCATAAGTGCATGCAGGCATAGGTGCGATAAGGTTTCCATAATTCAGCTTTCCGCACAAGCTTTTCACGTAATTTCTTTTTGTCTACCGTTCTGATACCATACAGTTTTTTCATGGCGGTTTGTATGCCCAGGTCATCAACGGCAAACAAATCCTCTCTTCCAAACGTGAACATCAATAACATTTCCGCCGTCCATCGGCCAACGCCTTTGATCTGTGTGAGATAAGCGATAGCTTCTTCATTGTCCATTTTTTTAATTTGCTTCGCTTCCAGTCCGTGTTCAAGAGCAAAGCGCGCGACATTATGCACATAACTCAATTTGGCATTGGACAAACCAATTTCCCGAAGCCGGGCGGGTTTAATAGCCAGGATTTCTTCGGCTGTTGGATTACTGTTTTCGAAGAGTTCCAGAAATCGTCCGTAGATTACATCGGCTACCTTGGTTGAAAGCTGTTGCGACATAATCGAAGCGCAAAGATGTAGTCCGGGATTTTTTCTCTGCCTCAATTTCAATGGTCCGTGTTGCCGGATCAGCGTTCTCAGAGCGGCGTCCTGACTTAGATGTTCGATATAATGCATCGGAATGTTCGTCTGGCAATTCTGTGAAAAGGCCCAATTTATAAATTATTGCATGTCCGTTTGAAATTTCGGCCTGGCTCAGGATGAAAAAATCTCCTTAATTTGATGTTAATAATCCTGAATAATATTCAATTCGGTGTTTATCCCGGCTTTCAATATTCATTAATGCCGTTTTTCTGTCAATTTCAGGCAATTTTGAGCGTGTATGAAGTTTCAATTTATAAGTGTAAGCGATTGATTATTAGGGCATATCCGCATGGATCAAGGATTGAATTTCCATCCTTTTTTCCTACTTTTGCAGCCCTGATTTCATTATTTACAGATGGCCGGTACCTATAAAGTTTATGAATCATTGGATCTGCCCGCAGTTTCCGGAGAAATTCTCAGGAAATGGGATGCGGAGAAGACCTTTGAGATGAGCGTGAACAGCCGGGAGAACAAACCGTCGTTTACCTTTTACGAGGGGCCCCCGTCGGCAAACGGTTTGCCCGGCATTCACCATGTCATGGCAAGGGCCATCAAGGATATCTTTTGCCGCTACAAAACCCTCAAAGGTTTTCAGGTCAAACGAAAGGGTGGATGGGATACGCATGGATTACCCATCGAGTTGAGTGTGGAAAAAACACTCGGGATCCGGAAGGATGACATTGGAGTTAAGATCTCCATCGAAGAGTATAATCAAGCCTGCCGTAAGGAGGTGATGAAGTATAAAGATATCTGGGACGACCTTACCCGTAAAATGGGATACTGGGTGGACCTGGAAAATCCTTACATCACGTTTACCAACGATTATATCGAGACTTGCTGGTATCTTTTGAGTGAGTTTTACAAAAAAGGACTTCTCTATAAAGGATATACCATTCAGCCTTATTCTCCCGCCGCGGGAACAGGTCTCAGTTCACATGAACTGAATCAACCCGGAACCTATAAAATGGTAAAGGACACAACGGTGGTCGCCATGTTCCCGGTGATAAAACCATCTTCGGGTAAGATTCAAGGTCTTCAAGGGGATGTTTATTTCCTTGCATGGACGACAACGCCTTGGACCCTTCCTTCAAATACCGCCCTTGCTGTAGGCGAGAAGATCACGTATGTCGCAGTAAAAACATTCAATCAATACACCTTCGCTCCGCAAACGGTTATTCTCGCGAAAGAACTTCTTTCAAAATATTTTCCGGAAAAAAACGCAGAACTGAAGCAGGAAGATTATAAGCCAGGAGACAAATCCATTCCTTTCAAAGTTCTGGATGAATTCAGCGGCAGAGAACTGACCGGGATCCGATATCATCAGTTGCTTCCTTATGCACAACCGGAGGAAGGGGACGCTTTCAGGGTGATTGCGGGAGATTTTGTAACAACTGAGGATGGTACCGGTATTGTACATATCGCTCCGAGTTTCGGCGCCGACGATTTCCGGGTGGCAAAGCAGAACGGGATCGGATCGCTTACGTTGGTCGACAAGCAGGGACGCTTCGTCCGGGAGGTAACAGATTTCGCGGGTGAATTTGTGAAAGAACAATATCTAAGCGAAGCGGAGAAAGAGGAAGAACGGAAAAAGCAAGGCGGAGAAAAATACCTGACCGTTGATGAAAGGATTGCGATAAAACTCAAGAAGGAAGGCAAGGCTTTCAAGGTGGAGAAATACGAGCATACCTATCCGCATTGCTGGAGAACGGATAAACCGGTCTTGTACTATCCGCTGGACTCCTGGTTCATTCGCACCACTGCCGTAAAGGAAAGAATGGTTGAACTGAACAAGACGATCAACTGGAAGCCTGAATCCACCGGTACGGGAAGATTTGGTAACTGGCTGGAGAATCTGGTGGACTGGAATTTGTCCCGTTCGCGTTACTGGGGCATTCCGCTTCCGATCTGGAGAACGGAAGATGGCGCGGAAGAGAAATGTATCGGATCTGTAAAGGAATTATATTCTGAAATTGAGAAAGCCTGCAAAGCCGGGATTATGAAAAGCAATCCCGTGAATCCGGATAAGCTGCATGCATTCGATCTGCATCGTCCATTTGTGGATGATATAATCCTGCTGTCTGATTCGGGGAAAAGGATGAAAAGGGAAAGCGACCTGATTGATGTGTGGTTTGATTCCGGCGCCATGCCTTATGCGCAATGGCACTTCCCTTTCGAGAATAAAGAAGAATTCAGGAAAGCATATCCCGCCGACTTCATCGCAGAGGGGGTTGATCAGACACGCGGATGGTTTTTCACCCTGCATGCCATCGCAGTGATGTTGTTCGACTCAGTTGCCTTTAAAAATGTAGTGAGCAACGGACTGGTGCTTGACAAGAACGGCAATAAAATGTCGAAGCGTCTGGGTAATGCGGTTGATCCGTTTGAAACCCTTGATAAATTTGGACCTGATGCCACACGCTGGTATATGATCAGCAATGCCCAGCCATGGGATAATCTCAAGTTTAATGTTGAAGGAATAGGAGAAGTGCAAAGAAAATTTTTCGGCACTCTCTTTAATACCTATTCCTTTTTTGCGCTTTATGCGAATATCGATCAGTTCAGTTTCAGTGAAGCCGAAATTCCCGTTGAAGAGAGATCGGAGCTGGATCGCTGGATTTTGTCGGAACTGAATTCTCTTATCCGTCTCACAGACGAATGTTACGCAGATTACGAACCAACTAAAGCGGCACGCGCCATCACCGATTTCGTATCGGAGCATCTCAGCAACTGGTATGTAAGGCTGAGTCGCCGGCGTTTCTGGAAAGGAGATTATACAAAGGATAAAGTAGCGGCCTATCAGACCTTATATACCTGCCTGGAGTCGGTGGCCATTATCATGTCGCCCATTGCTCCATTTTACAGCGACCTCTTGTTCCGCGACCTGAACACGGTAAGCATGAAACACAAGGCAGACTCAGTTCACCTTGCTGAATATCCGGAAGCGAATACAACTCATATTGACAAGCTGCTGGAAGAACGTATGGAGTTGGCTCAGAAAATTTCATCAATGGTACTTTCGTTGAGAAAGAAAGTCAATATACGCGTAAGGCAGCCGTTGAATAAGATACTGATACCCGTATTCGATGCATACTTCAGAGAGAAGACAGAATCGGTGAAAGATCTGATCCTCGCGGAGGTGAATGTAAAGCACATTGAGTATATCAGTGATACAGCCGGGATTCTGGTCAAGAAGATCAAACCCAATTTCAAGATATTGGGGAAGAAAGCCGGAGCATTGATGAAAGATATTTCTGCTGCAGTTCAGAATATGTCACAGGAACAGATCATGGAGTTTGAAAGAAGCAAGTCAGTCGAGCTGCACCTGAAAGGACAGGTAGTACAACTATTGGAAGAGGATGTGGAAATCAGTTCAGAGGACATTCCGGGATGGCAGGTGACCAGTGACGGTAAACTGACTGTGGCTCTTGATACGACCATTACACAGGAACTGAAGGAAGAAGGAATAGCCCGGGAATTCATCAACAGGATACAAAACCTGAGAAAAGACAAAGGCCTGGAAGTGACCGACAGGATTGAGCTGAAAGTGCTTAAACACGCGGGAATTCAGGCATCTTTGATAAATAATAAAGACTATATTTGCGCCGAAATTTTAGCCTCTTCGCTGGACATTGTAAATGAACTGGACCCTGAAGATGCCGTGGAAGTTGAGGTGAATGATGATATACAGACACGTATTTCGATCAGAAAGCATGAAGCTTCCCTGGTAAACTGATTAAGAGAGCGCAAGAGAATGTTAATTTAATCCGTACAATTATGAGTAAGAAAAACATCAAGAAGGCAAAGTCAGCCGTTAAGGCGAAGAAAGCAGCCAAAGTGAAAAAAGCCGTGAAGAAAGCGAAGCCTGCTTCCAAGCCTGCAAAGAAGAAAGCGGCTTCCAAAGCGAAAGTTGCCCCCAGGAAAAAGCCTGTAAAAAAAGTCCAGATAAAAAAAGTAACCTCTAAGAAATCGGTGGTAAAGAAAGCGGTGGCAAAGAAGGTACCTGTGAAAAAGGTAATCCCTGCTAAACCTGTGAAGCAAGTCGAAAAGGCCCCCGTTAAGGCGCAAACGCCGGCAAAGGCACCGGTTAAAGCGGCAGAGAAAAAACCCGTCGCTTCGACCTATAAGAAACCGGCCCAAAGACCAGACATTACCCGACATAATATGCCTTTTCACAAGAAAGACCAGGCGCGTCAGATCATTCCTCAGAGTAAAATGGATCCGAACAAGACACGCTATTCGGATAAAGAACTCGATGAATTTAAACAGATCATCTTGCAAAAACTGAACGATGCGCGTAAGGAGCTTGCCACCTTACAGGCACAGCTTACAGCCGCCAATGAGCATGGAACCGACGACACTGCCAGTACTTTCAAGATGCTGGAAGACGGTTCAGACTCCCTGGCAAAAGAAGAGGCAGGGCAACTGGCAGGTCGTCAGAAAAAATTCATAGAACAGCTGGAGAATGCGCTGATTCGCATTGAGAATAAGACCTATGGAATTTGCCGGGTTACCGGTAAGCTTATTCCCAAAGAAAGATTGCGCGCAGTTCCGCACACGACCCAAAGCATCGAAGCCAAGCTGAATCAGTACAGAGAGTAACAGGTTTTATAACTGATAAGCCGGGAGGTTTCAGTCTGTATAGCTGAATGATTCCCGGCTTCTTTTTTTATCGCCTGACACAGTTGATGAACCTGATTTCAATCTGTGAATTTCATTCAGCAATAATTACCTTTCGTACTTAACCGGAAGAGGAAATGAATCCATTATTAAAACGTTCCGCCATTCTTATTTTGTCAGTGTTGATCACCGATCAGGTTTCCAAGATCTGGATCAAGACGAATATGTACATGGGTCAGGAATACAGGATTACCGAATGGTTTATCATACACTTTACCGAGAATAACGGCATGGCGTTCGGACTGGAGTTGGGAGGTGAGGCTGGAAAGATGTTCCTCAGCATTTTCAGGATCATCGCTTCTGTCGGAATAGGCTGGTATTTATTACACCTGATCAAAAGAGACACCCATCCACTGATCATTACAAGTTTCTCACTCATTTTCGCCGGTGCGGTGGGAAATATTCTTGACAGTATATTTTATGGGGTCATTTTCAGTGACAGCTACCATGGTGTGGCACAGATCTTTCCGGAAGGAGGAGGTTATGCGGGATGGTTGCATGGAAAAGTAGTGGACATGCTGTATTTCCCTCTCATTTCAGGCTACTATCCTGACTGGTTTCCCTTCAAAGGAGGAGAAAGTTTTTTGTTCTTCAGACCGGTATTCAATATCGCTGATTCTTCCATCACCATCGGCGCTATACTTTTTCTGTTCAGTCAGAAAAAGTTCAGCAAACCGGCCGATAATAAAGTTGATGAACATAAATCAATCACTGATGAACCATCAGGTCAGGATGAACAGTAAAATCATGTTGAACAATTGGACGTACATACGGCAGCTGTTTTTACGTTTCGGGATACTATTTCTTATTTACAGCCTCCTTCGGGTGGTTTTTTTCTTCTTCAACAGGGAAGTATACGAGGGCGCGACCGTAACCGAAATTCTTCAGTGCTTAATTTATGGCTGGCGTTATGATCTTTCAGCCCTGGTTTATACAAATTCACTCTTTATAATTCTTCATGCTGCTCCACATCCTTTCCGTGGACGGAATGGTTATCAATCCTTTCTTAAAGGACTGTTTTTTCTTGTTAACGGATTTGCCATTGCCATAGCGGTTGCTGACCTGGTTTACTTTCAGTTTAACAAAAAACGGATCAGCACAGACCTGTTGAGCATGATGCAATCATTCGGCGGACAAGGTTTGCAGTTTTTTGTTCAATATTGGTACCTCTTCGCACTTTTTGTTTTAGTGATGCTTGTCATGAACAGACTTTATCTTCTGACAGGAAAGGCGACAGGTAAAAATGATAATCCGGCTTATCTGAAAGAGAGTGCCCTGTTCCTTTTTTGTATCGGTTTGAGTATACTCGCCGCAAGAGGAGGCTTTGGCAATCTTCCCCTAACGCCTGCACAGGCTGCAAAGGCGGTGGATCCACGTCTGGCTTCCATTGTGACCAATTCCCCCCATACATTCCTCTACTCGCTCCAGAAAAGAAAACTAGAGGAAAGGAACTATATGAGCATGGAGGAAGCGGAAAGCATTATTGAGTATTGGAAGCATTATCCTCAGGTCGAAAGTGCAAGGAAGAAAAACGTGATTGTACTGGTGTTGGAAAGTTTTTCAAGAGAATATATCGGATCACTTAATGATTATCCGGGATACACACCTTTCCTGGATTCGCTTTCCGGCCATTGTCTTGTTTTTAGCAATGCTTTCGCTTCCGCTGAGCGTTCCAACAAGGCACTGCCTGCCATCATTGCGGGAGTGCCAAGCCTGATGGATGACCCCATTATGTATTCAGCCTATCAGGACAATTGTCTCATGGGATTGGGAAAATACCTGAGGAACGAAGGCTATCACACTTCCTTTTTTCATGGTGGGATTAACGGGGAGTTTAACCTTGATGCATTGGCTCCTGCTGCGGGTTTCGATTACTACTATGGCAAAGATGAATTCAATGACGATCGTTTTTTCGATGGACATTGGGGAATTTTTGACGAAGAATTTTTGCAATACTTTGCAGGGAAACTGGATGATTTTCCACAGCCTTTCTGTTCGGTATTGTTTACAGTAAGTTCTCATCATCCTTTTCCTATCCCTGTCCGTTATAAAGGTAAGTTTCCAAAGGAGGAGCTAGAAATTTCCGAATCAATTGCATATACCGATTATTCTTTGCGCAGATTTTTTGAAAAGGCGCTTGCTTCACCATGGTTCAACAATACTGTCTTTGTGATAACAGCCGATCATACTTTTCAATACGGCGAACGGAAATCGGCACGTTATGAAAACAGAGCCGGTTATTTCTCAGTTCCTCTGTGTTTTTATACTTCTGACGGATCACTGAATGGAGTTTATCAGTCTGTAGTTCAGCATACGGATATCATTCCGTCCTTGCTTGATTACCTCGGTTATGATAAGCCATTCGGCTCATTTGGCTCTTCTGCATTCAGAGACAGTACTAACAGAACCGCTATTCAATATCTTGATCATCTCTACCAAATCGAAGATGACCGCTATTGCCTGCTTTTCGATGGACAAAAGGCCATTGGCCTCTATCTTTATCTTGAGGATCCCTACTTCAAAAACAACCTGCTGGACAGAGAAAAGAGTATAGCGGAAAAACTTACCCGAACCCTTGAGGCATATTTACAACTTTACACAAGTGCGCTAAGGGAAAATAAACTTTGTTTACAGTCCGGGAGAGTGTGATTTTTTCAATCCGGACAGATGACCGGCTTAATTATAAGGATCCATTCACAGCTCATATATTTCGATACTGTAAATTCACAACATTAAGATTCAAGGACAACTTTATCCCTTTGGCGATACCGTGTAATGTTGTCTTTCCCTTTATAAGCGAAAATTCAGGAGAATATTCGGATCAGAACATCTCACCCTGACTGAAGCTTTCCTGAACCAGATCTGTCAATTGTCTGTTATAATCAACTTCCGGCGGATGTTTTATTTGTGATCTCTGATAAATCCGGTGCTCAATGCAGTCTCTTTTTGTATTTCTTTTAATGACTAAAGGATTAATATAAGGTATATACATAAGGTTATATATAAAATATATCAGTAGGATTTTTCCAATAAAAGGGATGTAGGTTCCACTACATTCAAATGTTAAAAACATTTAATCATTAACAGAGATTAACATGTAAGGGTAAGTTTTAAAAAACATTAACACTCTATAATTTTTCCCCTTGGCTCTCCTGTTCTACTTTTAAAACTTCAATTCCGCATCAACGCATCATTCACTCATCTGATAAAACCTCAAAACAAAGCACCTATGAAAAAATTATTAATTACTACTGTCCTGTCATTCACAGTATGCGCTGCTGTTGCACAAAGCATTCTGAATGTACGTTTTGATCCGGTTTATCCGGGGCCAGCAGATCCCGTGAGAGTACTCATCGACCTTGAATTCACTACCGGAGATTGCCAGATGATTTCCGGTATGCATAGCATGCACAATGATTCAATTAGGATTGAAGTGGCGCATTGTCCGGGTCCGTTGAATTTTTTCTGTTATGTGACCGATACGATTAATCTGGGAGTGCTTCCTCCTGGAACGTATACTACCAATGTGGTCTTGAGAAAGGGGAATTACTTTTCTGCTGATCCCTGCGCCGGAAGTTCCATGGTGGACTCAGTCATCAGTCCGGTCATTGTTTACCTGGTCAGCGGACTGGATGAAAAGACCAAAGATATTGAAAGCATTGTATACAATTCTGCTGATGCCACCCTTGATTTGATCTCTTCAGATAAGGAAAGCCGGATGTTAAATTTATACAATATGCAGGGAGCCAGCGTGCTTGATGAGCAAATCCGTCCGGGTAAAAAGCTGAATGCAGGAGGAATAGAATCCGGTATTTACCTGTACACGCTGACAGGTAGTGATGGATTCAGGTCATCCGGGAAATTGGTTGTAAACTGAAATTCACACCCGGAAATATCTAAGGCAGAAAGGCAATTCTCTTTTGATTCAATGACAGGATTACTTTCTGCCTAGCTTTTTCATGAACCTGAAATGTGAAGCGACAGCCGACCAGACAGTTGGATAATGTACATAACGGATATTGTGTTCGGCACAACATTTCTGCACGATCCTGCTGATGGCCGGATAATGTACATGGCTGACGCGTGGAAAAAGATGGTGTTCGATCTGAAAATTCAAACCACCAACAATCCAGGAAACCAACTTGTTATTAGTAGCAAAATTTGCTGTAGTCTCAACCTGATGTCTTGCCCAGTCCTGATCAATTTTCAGAATTTCCTGATTGCCATCAACAAAATGTGTCTCTTCCACCACATGCGCCAGCTGAAAAACAATGGCCAGCGTTAAACCCATCACCGCGTGCATGGTCATGAACCCGGCTAACCAGGGAAGAAAACCTGCAAAATAAACCGGGATGAACACATAAAATACGAGATACAGGAATTTACTCAGCCAGAAAATGACATGTTCCTTCGTATCTATTTTATTTATTGGGGTGGTATAAACTTTTTGACCGAAGTACTTAACAAAATCCATCAGAAAGACCCAGAGAAATGAAGACAAGGCATAAACCAATACGGTATAATAGTGCTGATATTTATGCACGCTTAATTTTTTCTGAGATTCACATTGCCTGATAACAGGAAGCTTGGCAATATCATCATCTACCCCATCGACATTGGTATAGGTGTGATGAATGATATTGTGTTTGATCTTCCAAAGGAAGGCGTTTCCGCCAAGACAATTCAGCGAAAGCCCCAACAGATTGTTAACCCATTTTTTACTTGAGTAACTACCATGACAGGCATCATGCATTACATTGAAACCGATACTGGCGAGCACAAAACCCAGGAGTCCGCACAACAGCAGGGCAAAAAAGGCAGGCATGGGTATGAGTAACACGGAAAGATAGAGGACAATGGCGGCAGGAACCAGAGTTAAAGTCTTGATATACAAGTTAATATTTCCGTTCGATTGGATGCTGTTCTCCCTGAAATACTCATCAACCCTGGCTTTGACTTCTGTATAAAAACTATTACTTTGATTGTTAAAAGTGACTTTAGCCATTGAGTATTATTTAATTGTCTGCAAGGTAGTCATTTATTCCGGGGTATTTCCTGAGGGATGAATGAGTAATAATTTATCCTATTTTCGATTGGGAAATATACCCTTGTTAATGACGGTTTGAGCAAGACTCAGGATTTTGTATGGTACAGGTTTCCATCATTCAGGGTTTCACCTTTCACGGAAAACAAGGGATCAACCATGAAGCATTCCGGGGGATTAATTTGATAGAAACAACCAGGGATAGTTGTAAGTCGGAGTGAAACAGAAAACAATGTGCAGAAATTTTAAAATATGTGTGGAATCGTAAGTGTATTCAATCTGAAAAAAAGTATCCAGGACATAAGACCCCGTATTTTGGAGATGTCTAAAAAACTTCGTCACCGTGGACCCGACTGGTCGGGCATCTATTCCAGTGACCATGCTATCCTTGCCCATGAAAGACTTGCCATCGTTGATCCGCAGTCGGGAGGGCAGCCTTTGTACAGTCGCGACAAGAAATTAATTCTTGCCGTGAATGGTGAGATCTACAACTATCAGGAACTCAGAAAAAGCTTAAGCAATTATGATTTTCTCACGCACTCCGATTGTGAAGTGATACTGGCGCTTTACAGGAAGAAAGGAATAAATTTCCTGGAAGATCTGAATGGGATATTTGCTTTTGCATTGTATGACACGGAAAAAGACGTCTACTTTATTGCAAGAGATCATATGGGCATCATTCCTCTTTATATGGGATGGGATCGCAGCGGTAACTTGTATTTTGCTTCAGAGCTGAAAGCCCTTGAAGGTGTGTGTTTCAGGATACAGGAATTTCCTCCGGGGCATTATCTGTTCAGTCCGAACGGAGACATACCCGTGAAATACTACGAACGTGACTGGTTTAATTTTGATGCAGTAAAAAACAATAAAACAGATCCCGTAAAGCTCCGCGAATCTCTTGAGTCGGCTGTTCATCGTCAATTGATGTCTGATGTACCCTATGGAGTATTGCTGTCCGGAGGGTTGGATTCATCAGTGATTGCCGCTATTACCAAGAAGTTTGCCGCAAAGCGAGTTGAAAGCAATGATACTCAGCAAGCCTGGTATCCGCAACTGCATTCTTTTGCTGTTGGATTACCGGGATCACCCGATCTCGCGGCTGCAAGAACAGTAGCCGGTCATATAGGTTCCGTACACCATGAAATAAATTTCACAATTCAGGAAGGTCAGGACGCATTGCGTGATGTTATTTATCATCTGGAAACCTATGATGTGACAACAGTACGTGCATCCACTCCCATGTATCTGCTTGCCCGTGTAATCAAATCCATGGGTATTAAAATGGTGCTCTCAGGAGAAGGTTCCGACGAGATTTTTGGCGGCTATCTCTATTTTCACAAGGCGCCTGATGCTAAAGCTCTCCATGAAGAAACCGTACGAAAGCTTTCGAAGTTGCATTTATATGATTGTCTTAGGGCGAACAAATCGCTTGCGGCATGGGGTATAGAAGGACGGGTGCCCTTTTTAGATAAGGAGTTTATGGATGTGGCTATGAGAATTAATCCGGAGGACAAGTTGATCAGACCGGACAGAATGGAAAAGTACATCTTGAGAAAAGCTTTTGAAGGGATTTTGCCTGACAGTATTTTATGGAGACAGAAAGAGCAATTCAGCGACGGGGTAGGGTATGGCTGGATCAATTCTTTAAAAGAACTTACATCCGCTTCTGTAAGCGATGAACAGATGTCGCAGGCAAATTTCAGGTTTCCGGTAAACACCCCAAGAAGTAAGGAGGAGTATTATTACCGTTCCATTTTCAGTGAGCATTTCCCTTCAGACACCGCGGCTTCGTGTGTTCCTTCTGTTCCTTCGGTTGCCTGCAGCAGCGCTGAAGCCCTTGCATGGGACGCATCTTTTCAGCACATGAACGACCCTTCTGGCAGAGCCGTCAAAGGAGTGCACAAGGAAGGATATTGATCAAATTCTGCAATTCAGATTATATTCAGTCAATTTTGACAATACAGCGACAGAGCTTCCGGACATTAACAATAATTTAGAAAAAGCTGTGTCCATTAAGCCTAACTTTCCGCTTTCATGGCGAATCAAATGAACCGGATAAGGACGTCTTTGTCACTCTTGTTTTTTCTTCCTGCATTTCTGTGCTTTCAACTGATTCTGAATGCGCAGTCCACCTTTTTAAAAACCTATGGTACGACTTCAAGCGAGTACGGAACATCTCTCTGCTCCACTACGGATCAGGGATTCGCTCTGACATCCATTTTACCCGATCCGGTAAGCCAGGATATAGAAGTGGTTTTATTCAAGACCGACAGGAATGGCAATCAGGACTGGGTTAGAAGCTATGGACTGAATCCGAAGAATGTTCCGGTAAAAGTATTGCAGGCAGCAGACAGCGGTTATTTTCTTTTGTTCTCTACATGGACAAATTTCAATCCCGCAGATTTGTCAGCTGTGCTTGTACGAACAGACGATGATGGTGATGTGATCTGGTGCAGGAAACTGTCTTATTCTTCAAGCGATGCGCCGGTTGATCTGGAGCTTGACAAGGATGTCTTATATGTACTATGTACCTCTAACTATAATATTGGAGCCTACCCCGGAGTTTTGATACACAAGCTGGATACATCAGGAAATTGGCACTGGACGAATCATTACACTTCTTTCTATCAGTTTACCGGTGTTTCAGCTGCGTTGGACGGTCATGGCAGGATTGCGATATGTGGAAACACAAATTCATTCGGTCCGGGAATTCCCACTAATACAAACAATTTTCTGATGGTTCTTGACAGTTCCGGAATGGTTCAAAATACTACCATTACAGGAAAATTTTACTCCGATGAGCCAAAGTCCTTGATCTGGCAGCAAGGAAGTTGGATATTCTCAAGTCTCGGTTATTCACTTGCCGGGGAATACGATATTTCCATTCAGCGATTTGACAGTCTCGGAAATTTCAGCAGTTCACTTTTGTATGATGCCACCACACAGGCGAACGCCTGGGAAGACGCACGTGATATCATTCCATTACCGGATGGATCCATTGTTATGACCGGCGACGTGGGAAAATTCGAGGAGAGAAATATTATGTTGGCAAAGCTCGAACCTATGGGAGGAATAGAGTGGGCAGTTCAGTATCCGGTTTCACCCATGTTCACCAATTATGGAATGCAGGTTGTAAGCACGACGGAGCAAGGCTTTGCACTTACAGGCGACATGAGACCTCCGGCCTATTTCAGAGACGCGTTTATTATTAAGACCGACTCCATGGGAGAAATTCCATGCTATACCATACCACTGAATTTCATGATAACGCCCGACTCATTAGAGGTCAGCAGTGTGGCGATTGTAAGGGGTTCTGTTCAACCGCTGATTCAAAATCCTGTGTTGATTGCCGGCAATCCCGCCTACCCTGAAAAAACGGTATGCGAGTATGTGCCTCCTCTGGCCATTTTCACTTTTTCGCTTGACAGTATTTGTCCGGCGACATGCTTCTCCTTTCATGACTCAAGTATGAATCCGGTGGACACCTGGGAGTGGACCTTTAGCGGAGGAATACCTCCGTCCTATTCAGGACAGTATCCGCCGGTGGTGTGTTACCAGGAACCCGGGACATACGAGGTAAGCTTAACAGTTGGTAATGCTGACGGCAACTCAATATTCAGCCGTATGATAAGCGTAAATAAGGTAAGCTGTGATACGCTTTTTATACCCAATGTAATCACTCCTAACGGAGACGGAAAGAATGATTTATTTTCTATTGAGGGATTACCTGAACGTTTTCAACTGCAGGTATACAACCGCTGGGGAAAATTGCTTTTTGAGACGAAGGATGCCGGTAGACTTTGGAAACCGGAACAGGTTTCTCAGGGCGTCTATTATTATTTGCTTGAAATTTTTTCAGCGGAAGGAAATGAAAGTCACCGTGGTACTGTCATGGTATTGAAAGAGTGAAATTATTCATGCCTTTTCAGTATACCACAAGTCTTGCATATTCCGGTGCTGATCCCTTTCGTTGTATCTCCAGTATATAGACTCCCGCTGGCTGGGAACTCAGGTCGATACGATTGTTAGGCAAGTCGGCCATGCCTATGAATTTTCCATTCATGTTATAAATCTTTCCGGCGTCCGGTATATACGGAGAAGCATCGACCAGTATAAATAGTCCGTTCGCAGAAGGATTCGGATAGACCAAAAGCGACTGCCCGATAGAACGATCCAATTCATCGTTACTCACGACAGTTCCACCATATTTGATCGTAACCATTTTGAAGAGAAAATCATTGAAAAATTCCTGTGAACATTGTCCGGTTACAATAAAATTTCCCTGACTATCTCTTGTGAGGTGACGAAGTTGATCCCAACTGGATGACACAAGAATGGTATCCGAATAGGTATTGACAAACTCTGTATTCCCGGATGCATCATATCCTGCAAGTACATAATCATAATTAATGCTGAAGCCGTTTATTTCCCAACCGGCTGTTACAACGCGGTTATCGGGTTCAACCAGCAACTCCACAGGTTCACGGTCACTGGCGGTCTGACTGTAAACTCTTGCCCACTGAAAGACTCCTGAACCGGAGTACTGAACCGTAAAATAGCGTGCTACGGATCCTGTCCAGCCCCGGCTGATTAAGGCTACATTTCCGGCAGGAGTGAATTCAACTTTTACACCGTGTTCTCTTGAAGTAGATGGATTATAAGTTTGTTGCCAAAGGATTGATCCGGTCATACCATCAATTTTACCGGCAATGGTTGTCTGACTGTTGAAAATGCCGGATGCTCCGGTAAAGGCAATATCTCCGTTTGTATCAACGCTGAGATCGTGTACATCATCGTTGACACCGGATGAATCAATCACACATGTCCAAAGTAATGTTCCAAGGTTGTCATATCGTTGTACCAGTCCGGTATTAACATTTCCATTTCGGGAAGAAGCCCCCACACAAAGATCTCCTCCCGGTAAAAAGGACACCGAAGCTGCCTCTGTTATGGCGAACTGCGCAGTGTCAATTTCTGATTGCCAGAGCAGATTGAATGAATCATCAAAGTAATAAACCAAGCCGCCCAGTATTGAAGAAGCTACAGCCATGGAAATGCTTCCATCAAATCGGATATCCATGGAATTAGTCAACAAGCTGCCAGTGCCGGGGTTTCCATAAAATGATGTATCAATAAAAGTTCCGTTTTGATCCATTCTCAGGAGGCAAAGACGGTAATTATTTTCCAGCAAGGCAGAGTCGGTTGAAACCGACAGGATAAGATCTCCTGAAGGATCCAGTTGCATCGCCGTAAGAGTGTCGTTATTCCAGCCATAACTGCTGAAATATTTTTCCCATAACAGGTTTCCCAAGGGATCGTATTTAACAATAGCAATGTCAGTTCCGTTGTTATATAATCGGTCTATCGTTGCAGCGCAATAAACATTATCATTTGCATCCGTCCTCACAAATTGACCCATTGTAATGGCGTCTCCGATCCCATTATATATCCATTCATTGAGTTTGTTTCCTCCCGTGTCCAGTATAAGTGTATAAAGATTTTCATTAACATATGCGGTATCAGTAGTATAACCTCCGGCATAAATGATTCCATTTCGGTAAGTTATCGTGAAACCCATAGAATAATTAAGAGAATCTGCGCAACGATAAGTCCACAATGAATCACCACCGGCATTGTATTTAGAAATGATCATATTCGATTTCCCTCCGTTTCCGTAGTAATCTTCACCCGGATACACGCCCCTGCCAGTTACATACACTCCTCCTGAATTATCAAGTGCAATGCCGTGAAACACTTCGTTGCCGTTACTGAGAGGTCCATGCCAGAATTTTCTCCAGCCTGGAGTTCCGTTGTGATTGATACGGGTGACATAGCCATCTCTGTAATCAGTTCCGGTCAGATACACATTCCCTGAGTCATCCACCGCGATATCTCTGAGATATTCATCTTCCGGGCTTAGCGGATCTGGAAATATGCATGACCACAAACGGTTTCCGGATGGGTCATAACGTAAAGCGAAGGCGTCCAGATTGAAACCACTTATATTAGCACTCTCACCACCTATCAGCAGATCGCCGGATGAAATGTATTCGAGTCCGTACGCTTTATCAGTACCGGTGAATGCAGGGTTTGACCAGGTGTCTGTCCAGACAGTTCCACCAGCCGGAGTATACTGTTTAACAAAGGCATTTATACCACCTGTTGCGCTCAGGGTGTATGTATATCCGCATACAGTTGGATTTCCGTTAGGAGCAATTACTAAATCCATGGCCTCATCCATTCCATTATCAGGACCGTTAAAAACATCCGCCCATTCTTCGGTTCCGGAAGAATTATATTTGATAACCAGCCAGTCAGTTGAAGCAAGGGAAGGATCAGTGTAACCGGCAATGTATACATTTCCTGAAGCATCAGCAGATATCGCATTGCCAAAACTTTCCATGTTGCTACCCGGAGAATAACGCCTTACCCAAGCTTCAGCCCCGGAAGGAAGTATACGTGCTGTAAAGCATTCGTAAAAGTAAGTGACGCTTGATGTTGAATAACCTGTGATATAACAATTGCCGGAATTATCCACATAAATGTCGGTTGCATAGTCGTCGTTGTTTCCACCTTCGTCATAATAATAGGTCCAGAGAGTATCGCCCAGCGAGTTTCTTTTCATTGCGAAGGCATCGGCTGCACCATGGTGTCTTCCGGCATAGCCTGCAACATATACATTTCCTGATGCGTCAGTAGTTATTGCGGATATTCTGTCGGATGCTTTGCCTTGCGCCTGATAACGTCTGACCCATTGTTCTGGGAGTTGTTGTGCAGTACATAGGTTGATGATTGCCGGAAAGAGCAAGGTCAAATAAAGTTTATTGAACATGGGTTGAGAATTATAGTATACGCTTATTTGTTAGTATGATCAGCTTTGAGTCTGATTCACCAGGTAGAAATTTTCCTGATTTTCAAAACAGCTACTTTAAGGCAAACTTTACCGGTACATTATACCTCACCGGTACGGCTTTGCCGTTTTGCTTTCCGGGTTTCCAGACCGGCATATTTTTTATGACACGAATAGCTTCCTGATCGCAGCCGGAGCCTATACCGCGTACTATGTAGGGATATAATACCTTTCCTCTCGAACTGATAATGAAATTGACATATACGCGTCCCTGCACATTGTTTGTTTTTGCCTGTTCAGGATACCGCAGATTAGCGGAAAGATATTTCATTAAAGCGATGTCACCTCCGGGGAATTCCGGCATGACCTCTACAACTGTTTTAGCAGATACTTTTTCTGTTCCCGGTTTTTGTGAAAGTTCGGATGCAAACATTTTTTTGTATTCATCAGAGGAGATTTTATCATCTTCAATGGTCATTGTAGCGTTACACCGCGACTCAAGGAGGAGAAAGGAGGCTGTATCTCCCATGGCAAGAACAGAACTCCAGTCCCGGCAGGCGGCAAGAGTGTCATTCAGTTCCCAATTCACTACACCACGTTTGAAGTACGCATCTTTGTTTAAATCATCCTTCTCCAAAATGGTATTCAGATATGAATTAGCCTCTTCAAATTTTTCCTGCTTTATCAATTCCACACCTTGATCCTGATCGAAAAGCCGGTCATTGAAAATAATATTTACCAACGAATCCGAACCCAGGGTTTGTGCATTCATCGGTTCTGAGCAGAGAAAAGTGGCAATTGCCAGCAAGGATGAAAAGGATTCAGCCAATCTGTAAAATTTCATAGGGAATAGAATCAATAATCAGTTAAATCAGATTTTTGGTAACATTCTTAACTGTTGCGCACTGGGATATTTTTCAATGTTTCCTGTAAAAACTTCCAGAACTTTTGGACGCTGCTTATCTGAACCCTTTCATCAGGAGAATGTGCTCCGTAAATATTAGGTCCGAAGGAGATCATTTCCATATCAGGATAATTTTGTCCGATTATCCCGCATTCCAAACCGGCATGTACTGCATTCACATGCGCTTCAGCATTAAACATATTCTTGTATATACTACGCATAAGTGTTAAAATCGAAGTTCCCGGATTCGCTTTCCATCCTGGATATTCTCCGCTATAAACAACTTCCGCTCCGATCATATCAAAGACACTCCGAATCGCTCTTGCCTCGTCCATTTTTTCGGAATCAACGGAGCCTCTTGTCAGGCACTGAATAACATACTCTCCATCTTTGATCTGAACCCGGGCAACATTATTGGAGGTCTGAACAAGACCCTGGATGTCTGGACTCATTCTGTAGATACCGTTTGGACAAGCGTATATAGAGCGAAGTAATTGCAATTGATCTTTATGATTCATTACCTGCGCAGGAGTAACCGTGTTTTCATAAATGAGTTTCAGGGAAGGATCGGTGGTTTTATACTCCTCACGTATTATCTTTTCATAAGCAGCTATGTGGTTTTCAAACGAAGTGCTCTTGTCAGAAGAAATTACAAAGGTTGCAAGGGCTTCTCTCGGAATGGCATTTCGCAAACTTCCGCCTTCCATACCCGATAGACTCAGGCCATATTCTTCACTGGCTTCAAGCAGGAAACGGTTCATGAGTTTATTTGCATTTGCACGACCCAAATGAATTTCAGTTCCTGAATGACCCCCGGTAAGTCCTTTGAGATGTATTTTATAAGAACTATACCCGGCAGGTGTCGGTATCCTTTCGTACTTCCCTTTGATCGTCACATCTATTCCACCGGCGCATCCAATCGTTAGCTCATCATCTTCTTCTGTATCGAGATTTAATAATATCATAGCATTCAACAACCCGCTTTTCAAGCCTTTGGCGCCTGTCATACCGGTTTCCTCGTCAATGGTGAACAATGCCTCCAGCGGGGGATGAGGAATGTTGTCAGCTGCAAGAATGGTCATAATAGAGGCTACACCGATCCCATTATCAGCACCAAGCGTAGTTCCTCTTGCCTTTACCCAGTCATCTTCAATAAACATTTCAATACCAGAATTATCAAAGTCAAAATTGCTATCAGCGTTTTTCTGGTGGACCATGTCCAGATGACTCTGAAGCACAACAGGTTTTCGATTTTCCATTCCCGGACTGGCCGGTTTTTTAATAATCACATTTCCGACTTCATCGACAAGGACCGGGAGACCCAGCTCTTTGCCAAAGTCCTTTATGAATTTAATAATCCTTTCTTCTTTCTTGGAGGCACGGGGTATTGAATTCAAATCACTGAAATGATTCCAGACTCCTTCAGGACTTAATTTACGGATTGGGGCATTGGTCGCTTTTGTTAGATTTTCTGTCTCTTGCATGGGGATACAATTTGAATTTGAAAGGTACTGATTTTTTAATTTAAAGGGGCCTTTTACATAAAAGAATCCGTATCGCCATATTTCAGTCGTGGTGGGATGCTTGTAGAGGAAGAATATTTTGTTGCACAGGAGCTGGAAGAATCCAGGGCAAATAGTAAAATAGTTTGGAGTACCTTAAAATTCTCAAAGTTTCTTTAGGAATGCAAACGGTTTACAGAATAGATACATCCACGTAAAATCAATATTCCGGAATAAGTAGGAATATGTAGCATCCAGTTATGAAATGATTGCTTCTATGCAGGTTTAAGTAAAAACCAGAAACTGAAAACAATCAGATGAACGTCTTTAGCGTATCTTCATTATCAACTATTGTAAGATGAAAAATATGTGGACAAAGAAATCTGTTACACACCTGAGTTATGAAATCACCGGGATGGCCATTAAAGTACATAAATGTATCGGGCCAGGACTACTTGAGAGTGTTTATGAAGCATGTTTGAAGCATGAACTGGAAACAAATGGGCACAGTGTAGTTCAGCAAATGTTTGTTCCTGTTATTTATGGTGGTCTGATTATGGAAGTGGGTTTGCGATTGGATTTATTGGTTGATAATTGTGTTATTGTAGAATTAAAGGCAGTAGAAAGAGTGTTACCTGTTCATGAAGCCAGACTAATTACTTATATGAAATTACTTAGAAAGCCACAGGGATTGCTTATAAACTTCAACACAGATAATATTAGTAGAAGTATGAAGCCTTTTGTGAATGAACATTTCAACGTGCTACCCAAAGATTAGTTAGTTCCAGGCTAATTTATAAACAAGAATCACCTATAATGCATCTTCATCCTCTTGTGGTTTAAAAAGAATGATTATAAAATTTCCCAAGTCCCCTCACGCATTAAGAACGATTAACCATTAAGTCATGAAGTTTAGGAAGATGAAACCTTAATGTACCTTCATTCCTTCATGGTTTATAAAGAATGATTATAAAATTTCCCAAGCCCCCTCACGCATTAAGAACGATTAAGCATTAAGGCATGAAGTTTAGGAAGATAAAACCTTAATGTACCTTCATTCCTTCATGGTTTATAAAGAATGATTATAAAATTACCCATGCCCCTCACGCATTAAGAACGATTAACCATTTAGGCATGAATTTTAGGAAGATGAAACCTTAATGTACCTTCATTCCTTCATGGTTTAAAAGAATGATTATAAAATTACCCATGCCCCTCACGCATTAAGAACGATTAACCATTTAGGCATGAATTTTAGGAAGATGAAACCTTAATGTACCTTCATTCCTTCATGGTTTAAAAAGAATGATTATAAAATCACCCAAGCCCCCTCACGCAATAAGAATGATTAACCATTAAAGCATGAAGAAGATTGAGATGAAACCTTAATGTACCTTCATTCCTTCATGGTTTAAAAGAATGATTATGAAATTTCCCAAGCCCCCTCACGCATTAAGAACGATTAACCATTAAGGCATGAATTTTAGGAAGATGAAACCTTAATGTACCTTCATTCCTTCATGGTTTAAAAGAATGATTATAAAATTTCCCAAGTCCCCTCACGCATTAAGAACGATTAACCATTAAGGCATGAAGTTTAGGAAGATGAAACCTTAATGTACCTTCATCCCTTCATGGTTTATAAAGAATGATTATAAAATCATCCAAGCCCCCTCACGCATTAAGAACGATTAACCCTTAAAGCATGAAGTTTAGTAAGATGAAACCTTAATGTACCTTCATTCCTTCATGGTTTATTAAGAATGAATATTAAATCACCCAATCCTATTAACTCTTTTAGATTAATAAACCATTAAGATGAAACCTTCATGCCCCATCCTTTCTTCATGGATGATAATAATCTTTGCCACTTGAAGACTCTTCTAGATAATAATCCTGGTTATTTTATATATTTTACCCTTAATACTTATATTTACCCAAACTAATTTTATGAAAAAAGTATTCTCCCTCCTCCTGCTAACGGTTCAGTTGCTGAATGCCGATGCACAGGAAAGTGATAGTCTCGTGATGAGAAAAATATATACTGAAATTTTAAATAATGGAAGAGCCTATGAATGGTTGCGAGAACTGACACAGGATGTCGGGGCAAGATTAAGCGGATCGCCGGAAGCGGATAAAGCGGTAGATTTTACCAAAAAGATCTTTGAAGAGTCTGGTGCAGACACGGTATGGTTACAGGAAGTAATGGTACCTCACTGGGTACGAGGACAAAAAGAAACTGCCAGAATCATCGATAGTAAGAATAATCAAACTGAAGTTCCGGTTCTCGCACTTGGCAGATCAATTGCAACACCCAGAGATGGCTTGATGGCACCCGTAATTGAAGTAAAGAATTTTGATGAGTTACACAAGTTGGGAAAAGAGAACATAAGCGGGAAAATTGTGTTTTTCAATCACGCCTTCGATGAAACACATATCAATGCATTTTACGCCTATGCACAGGCGGTCAAATACAGATGGGCTGGACCCTCTGAAGCAGCGCGCTACGGAGCCGTGGCATCAATTTGCCGATCCATGACCTTCGCACAGGATGATTATCCTCATACAGGTGCGATGCGTTATAACGATTCCCTTCCTCAGATACCTTGTGCTACAATAAGCACCAATGGTGCAAATCTTTTAAGCAAAACGTTGACTGCAGATCCGGAAACAAAGTTTTATCTCCAGATGAATTGTCAGACCCTCGATAGTGTGAAATCCTATAATGTGATTGCTGAGATCAAAGGAGCCGCATTCCCGGAGGAGTACATCAGTGTAGGCGGGCACCTTGATTCATGGGATGTTGGAGAAGGCGCTCATGATTGTGGTGGAGGTGTTGTTCAAAGTATTGAAGTGATTCGCACTCTCAAGTCCTTGGGTATCAAACCCGGCAGAACCATCCGGGCGGTGGCCTGGATGAATGAAGAGAATGGATTGATGGGAGGTGAAAAATACGCGGAACAGGCATTCATAAAAAAAGAAAAACACGTAGCAGCGATTGAGAGTGACGCAGGGGTTTTTACTCCATATGGTTTCGGTCTGGATATGGAAGAGAGAAAGCGGGATATCATAAAGTCTTGGGCGCCTTTATTCAGAACTTATCTTGTCTGGAATTTCGATTATCAATACGGCGGAGCGGATATCGGCCCTCTAAAGGAACACCTTAATACTCCTTTACTCGGTCTTGCGGTCGATTCGCAAGTATATTTTGATTATCACCATGCAGCAAATGATACTTTTGACAAGATTAACAAAAGGCAGTTGAATCTGGGAGCGGCTGCAATGGCTTCCATGGCTTATTTGCTCAGTAAATACGGACTGGATTAGAGGAGAACTGAACTGGAATCAGATTCATCTCAATTTTCATCCGGATAAAATTTGTTTACTTTTTCTTTGCGATCTTTATTGAATCAAACAGATCATTTTGTCTTCAGGAGTAGAGAACATTTTATCCACCTTGCCTGATAGCCCGGGCATTTATCAGTTTTTTGATAAGGATGGCTTATTGCTTTATATAGGCAAAGCTAAGAGCCTTAAGAAGCGCGTGAGCTCATATTTCCAGAAGGAGAAACACGAAAGCGGGAAGACTGCGGTACTCGTTAGAAAAGTTGCCGACATCAAGACTCTCGTGGTCAACACTGAGATGGATGCCCTCCTGTTGGAAAACAGTCTTATCAAAAAGCATCAGCCACGCTACAATGTAAATCTGAAAGATGATAAAACGTACCCCTGGATTTGTATACGCAACGAGAGGTTTCCCAGAGTATTTTCGACCCGAAAGCTGATCAGGGATGGTTCTGAATATTTCGGACCGTATACTCCTGTTCGCATGATCAATACCTTGCTGGAACTCATCAGCAGTTTATTTAAGCTCAGAAACTGTAATTATTTATTGAGTGAGACAAATATTGAGAAGGGTAGATTCAAAGTCTGTCTTGAGTATCATATGGGAAACTGCAAGGGACCCTGCGCCGGACTTCAGACTCAGGAGGACTATGACCAGAGCATTAGGGATATTCGAAATATTTTGAAGGGGAACATAAACCTGGTTATTCAGCATCTGAAGGAGCTGATGAATACATATTCGCAAAAGTTTGACTATGAAAATGCTCACCTGATGAAGGAAAAGATTGAACTTCTGGAGAAGTTCAAGTCAAAATCGGTGGTGGTTAATCCAGCCATTCATAATATTGATGTGTTTTCCCTTATTATGGAAGATGAAACTGCTTATGTCAATTTTCTCCGCATCATGAATGGAGCGGTTATTCAGGGACATACCATTGAACTGAAACGTAAGCTGGATGAGACACCGGAGGAGTTGCTGGAGATTGCCATAACGGATCTGCGTACAAGGTTTCATAGTGATTCCGAAGAAATAATTGTTCCGTTTGAAATGGAAATGAACCTTGACAATGTCCGCCTTACCTGCCCTCGCATCGGAGACAAGAAACACCTGCTCTCGTTGTCGGAAACCAACGTAAGAAACTATATACGGGAGAAAAACCTGCAGCTTGAAAAGCAAAATCCTCAGAACAGAACTTTTCGTCTGCTGGAAAGGATGAAGAAGGATCTGCGATTGAAAGAATTGCCGGTAAGAGTTGAATGCTTTGACAATTCCAATATTCAGGGCGATTATCCTGTGGCAGCAATGAGCGTTTTTATCAATGGGAAGCCTGCGAGAAAGGAGTACCGCCATTTCAACATTAAAACTGTTGAAGGTCCTGATGATTTTGCATCAATGGAAGAGGTGATTTACAGACGATACAAAAGAATGTTGGATGAAGCTCAGGACCTCCCTCAATTGATTGTCATTGATGGAGGAAAAGGACAGCTTAACGCAGCCATCAGCAGTCTGGACAAACTGGGACTGAAAGGAAGGATGGCGGTGATTGGTATCGCAAAGAAGCTTGAAGAGATCTATTTTCCCGGAGACTCCGTTCCGTTGTATATTGATAAGAAGAGTGAGACCTTGCGTATTATCCAACATCTGCGTGACGAAGTTCATCGATTTGGAATACAGCATCACCGGAAACGCAGAACAAAAGGAGTTGTTAAAACGGAGTTGTCTTCAATAAAAGGAATAGGCGAGAGTACGGTGACCGAATTGCTAAGACACTTTAAATCTGTTAGAAGAATTAAGGAAGCTGCACTCGAGGAACTCGAAGTAGTAGTAGGTAAATCAAGGGCGAAAAAGATCTACGGACACTTTAAAAACCCTGTAGATGACAAGAATTGATCAGCTAAGCTGATCAGCAAGCAGTTTCATTTCCACACGAGGTGAAATTTTTTCATACAGAACACGGTAAACGGCGGATGTGATTGGCATGTGCACCCTGTGTTTTTTATTTATTTCATATATGCATTGAGTTGCATAATAACCTTCGGCGATCATATTCATTTCTAGTTGCGCGAACTTCACCGAATAGCCTTTTCCAACCATAGTTCCGAACATCCGGTTTCGGCTGAATGATGAATAGGCGGTTACAAGCAGATCGCCGAGGTATGCAGAATCATTTATATCCCTGCTGATGGGATGAACTGCATCAACAAAGCGTTTAATTTCCTGAATAGCATTGGAAATGAGAACAGCCTGAAAATTGTCTCCATACCCGACACCATGACAAATACCGCTGGCAATGGCGATTACATTTTTAAGAACCGCGCTATATTCAGTCCCATAAATGTCATCACTGGTGGTGGTCTTGATGTAGCGACAGCTTAATTGCCTGGCGATCCCTGAAGCGTTTTCTGAATTCTGACAGGCAACGGTCAGGTATGAAAGTCTTTCCATTGCAACTTCTTCCGCATGGCAGGGGCCGGTGATCACGGCGATGGACTCAACCGGAACATCATACCGGAGGTTTATAAAATCACCGACAATTTGCAGTTCGTCCGGGATGATTCCTTTAATGGCGGAAACAATGAGCTTGTTCCTTAGATCCTTCTTGTCGACCATTGCAAAGACCGTTTTAAGAAAGGCTGATGGCACGGCCAGTATGATTGTTTCGGAACCTGAGATGCATTCAGTCAAATCAGAACTAACCTGAACTTTGCTGAGGTCAATTTCAACATCTGTGAGGTAGTTAGGATTATGTTTATACTTCCTGATAAAGGAAGCAGTTTCTTCGCTACGTACCCACCAGGAAATAGTATCCGAATTATTGGATAGTATCTTTACCAGGGCTGTGGCCCAGCTTCCTCCACCAATCACCGAAACTTTTTTCCCTTCGTTCATACTCCCTGTTTCAAATAAAATCGTTTATTAAATTTTCCCGCAAGAAAATTGCTCAGCATGATCAAAGCTGCTTTAAAAGGTCAGATCTTTTTCAACCACCTCATTGTTCCTCAGAACCTTTACTTTGGTGGTTTCTCCCTTCGAGAATTTACTCAGAGCCTTCATGTAGCTCATCATATCTGCTACTTTATATTCCCCGATCTGGATCACAACATCTCCCGCCAGTAAACCTGCCCTTGCTGCCGGCCTGTCTTCAGTAACCCCATCAATGCGCATTCCTTCACCTTCAAAAGTATAGTCCGGAACAACGCCCAGGGTCACTTTGAATTTCGGGGCATTTTCATTGTCTTCATCCTTTGTCTTTGTGAATGGCAGCCTGTCCGGACTGTTCGTTCCCTGAATGATGTTCCGGATGATCGAAAACACGGATGCCGTTCCGTCATAATTGATCTTCTCCTCATCATCGGAAGGTTTGTGGTAATCGCTGTGTGTTCCGCTGAAAAAATGAAGTACAGGAATGTTTTGCAGATAGAATGTTGTATGATCGCTTGGTCCGATACCGGATTCAGTATCCTTAATCTTTATTCCGTCAACAACAGCGGAATCAAGCAGGGTTTTCCAGCGTGGTGATGTACCTGTTCCATTCACGACAAGTACTTTTTCTTCCGGCTTGATGCGACCCACCATATCCATATTGATCATATAGGAAACATTTTTTATGTCCACGGTGGGATTCTTCACAAAATAATTTGAACCAAGCAAGCCTTTTTCTTCACCGGAGAAAGCAATAAAGAGATAATTATTATTCTTAATTGATGAAGATTTAATATATCGGGCAAGTTCTATCAGCAATGCGGTACCGCTTGCGTTGTCATCTGCGCCGTTATGAATTGAACTTGCGCCTCTGTAAAGCGAGCCCTCGTCTCCATATCCAAGATGATCGTAATGAGCGCCAATGACAACAGTCGAGGAAGCCCTATTGTCAATATATCCAATAACGTTGTGGGCTTTCTTTTCGATCTTCTCAAGTTCAACCCCAACCGTGCAGTTCGTAATAATGCTGTCCTTTAACATTTTCGCGGCAGCACCCTTTGCAAATATTACGGGTACGGAACCGGAACTAATGCGGTGTTTCCAGTTTACCTGAGGGTCGTCCTGAGTGCTATCGCTATTGATGAAGATAACCGCAATCGCACCGCGCGTTACAGCTAAATCAATCTTCTTGCGAAGATCCGTCCAGTCACCGAATTTCCCGTGCGGACTATTGCCATCCGGTGTACCGGATTCCATGACAAAAATTTTCTTGTTAATATTTCCTTTGCCGAGGTAATCGTCGTGTCTTAGTTTTTCATCGAAGATCCCGTACCCCACTCTCACAACATAACCTGAAACTATATTGTTCGAAGAATACGGCAGGGGATAAAAATCTTCATCGAGTCTGTATTTGTTTATATTTACAACAAGCTGATTACTGCTGCCAATTTTAACTCCATCTGTAAATGTAAATTCCTGCAAATAACCTTTTGTGCCTGCCGGTTTCAGTTTTATCTTTTTAAATTCCCGAGTAATGTACCCGGAAGCTTTCCTTTCGCCTTCCGTACCGGCTTCCCTGCCTTCATATTCATCTGAGGCCAAAGTTGTAATGTGAACCTTTACTTTGCTTTTCAGCTGTTCATTACTCAAGGGAACCTTAGAAGTCGTTGAGCAGGAAATTAACCATGCTGAAAACAGAAATAATGATAAAGTATTACGCAGCTGCTTCATTGAATTGAATGGGTTAATGATTTAAAGGAAATGTTACTGTACCTCCGCTTCCTTGATTTCAGGCCGCATCTGGGGGAAGAACAATACGTCCTGAATGGAAGGGGAGTTGGTCATAATCATGGCAAGCCGGTCAATTCCAATTCCAAGACCGGCGGTTGGAGGCATTCCATATTCAAGCGAACGGAGAAAATCCTCATCCAGCTGCATAGCCTCTTCATCACCTCTTTTGCCAAGTTCGAGTTGTTCTTCAAATCGCTTCCTCTGATCAATGGGGTCATTCAACTCGGAAAAGGCATTGCAGATTTCTTTACCATTACAAATAGCTTCGAATCTCTCCACAAGCCCCGGCTTATCCCTGTGCTTTTTAGCAAGCGGACTCATCTCAACAGGATAATCCGTGATAAATGTCGGTTGAATCAGATGGCCTTCCACTTTGGCACCAAAAATCTCATCAATGATTTTTCCTCTTCCAAGGTTCGCATCCACGTAAACACCCATCTTGCCGGCCGCTTCCCTCAGCTCCGCTTCCGGCATTAGTGAAATATCTGTTCCGGTATAATGTTGTATGGCCCCATACATCGTATAGCGTTTCCATGGTCGCTTAAAATCGATCGAGTGTTCTCCAACCTTGACCTCTGTTGTACCATGCAGGGCAATTGCGACTTTTTCAATCATTTCTTCAACAAGTTCCATCATCCATGCATAGTCTTTGTATGCAACATACAGTTCAACCTGCGTGAATTCGGGATTGTGAAACCTCGACATCCCTTCATTCCGGAAATCCTTTGCGAATTCGTAAACTCCGTCAAACCCGCCAACGATCAGCCTTTTCAGGTATAGTTCATTCGCTATCCTGAGATACAAGGTCATATCGAGAGTATTATGATACGTCTTGAAAGGTCTTGCCGCTGCACCGCCATAGAGTGGCTGAAGAATCGGCGTTTCAACTTCCAGATACCCTCTGCCATTCAGGTATTCACGTATTGTATTGGTTAACTGGGTACGTTTGATAAACGCACTTTTAACGGAAGGGTTAACGATCAGATCAACATATCGCTGACGATATCTTTGCTCCGGATCTGTAAAAGCATCATGTACCTGCCCGTCTGCATCCTGTTTCACAACTGGCAAGGGTTTCAGCGCTTTGCACAGAAGTTTCAGCTCTGTAACATGAATGGAAGTTTCTCCCGTCTTCGTTTTGAATACATACCCCTTTACCCCGATAATATCACCGATATCCAGCATTTTCTTAAACAGAAAATCATATTGGGATTTATCCTCACCCGGACAAATATCATCACGCCGGACGTAGATCTGAATTCTTCCATAGGAATCCTGCAGCACCGCAAAGGACGCTTTACCCATATCCCTTACGCTCATCACCCTGCCGGCAAAACTTATATTCCTGTATTGATCAGGATTGCTTTCAAAATTTTTCAGAATATCTTCTGAAGTAGATGTAGTCTCCCATAATTCAGCAGGATATGGATCTATTCCATTTGCCAGTAATTCGTCGACCTTTTGTCTCCGTATGATTTCTTGCTCGTTTAATTCCATGGATAAGCAAATTGCGGAGACAAAGATAAAAAAACCAAGGCCATCATGCTTATTGAATTAGTGAGGACAGGTGGATTTGCAGATTTATCCGGAGAGGCTGCTGTTTCATCAATTTAGACTATTTTTACAACCAAATCCGGATTATATGCAGAGTATGAAAGAACTGGTGGGCAACTTTCCAAATCAGTTGCGTGAAGCGGTCAGCATCGGGGAGAAAGCAACGCCTGTCAAGCCCCGAAACCCTGTCAGAAATGTTGTCATTACAGGACTCGGCGGATCAGGAATAGGGGGTACCATCGTTTCTGAAATTGCGGCACCGGTCTGCCCGGTTCCTATTGGAGTTAATAAGGACTATTTTCTCCCTTCTTATGTGAATGCGAATACGCTGGTGATTGTCTCTTCCTATTCCGGTAATACCGAAGAAACCCTCCAGGCGCTTCAGCAAGCGCTTGAAAGAAAAGCTACCATCGTATGCATCACTTCCGGTGGAAAGATCCGTGAAATTGCAGAACGCGAGAAACTGGACCTGATCCTGATTCCTCCGGGAATGCCGCCACGCTCTTGTCTGGGTTATTCCCTCACTCAGTTGATTTATATTCTCACGGGAATGGACCTGCTTCCGGTTCAACTTCGTAGCGATATAGAAAAATCCATAGTTCTGCTTGGAGAAGAGCGGGAACCTGTTCTCACAGAGGCAAGGATTGTGGCGGAATACCTGTTCAACAAGATGCCGGTTATTTATGCCGCAGAAGGTTTTAACGGAGTGGCAACGCGGTTCCGACAGCAGATTAATGAAAACTCCAAAATGTTATGCTGGCATAATATCCTTCCTGAGATGAACCATAATGAACTGGTTGGTTGGGCGGAGAACCATCCCGATTGTGCTGTCGTAATTCTCAGAAATAAATCCGATTATAGCCGCACACAGGCAAGGATAGAAATCAGTAAAGAGGTATTTGCCCGCTACACTCCCCATGTCCATGAGATTTGGTCAAAGGGAGACTCTCAGCTGGAAAGATCGCTTTATCTCATCCATCTCACCGACTGGGTCTCGTGTTATCTTGCCGATAAAAGAAATGTTGATGCTACAGAGATAAATATCATCAATCACCTGAAGGGAGAACTGTCAAAGATTTGATTTATTCCTCCGGTTGCTGTTTCTTTTTTAGTATAGGATCTCAATTAACGGTACATGCAGAGAGTTTATTTTCGTGACCTTGGTCTCATCGACTATAAGGAAGCCTGGGATTACCAGGAAAAACTTTTTCAGCAACTTATCGAAAGGAAACTCAGGAACCGTGACCTGCCTTTACCTGAACAGGATAAGCAGGAGCACTATCTAATTTTCTGTGAACATTCACATGTCTTTACACTTGGAAGAAGTGGAAATGAAAAAAACCTGCTCTCCGGAATTGAAGAGTTAAATAAGATCAATGCTGTATTTTTCAGGAACAACAGGGGTGGGGACATTACCTATCACGGCCCGGGACAAATCGTAGGATATCCGATATTAGACCTGGATCTTTTCTTCACAGATATTCATAAATACCTCCGGTTGCTTGAAGAGGCTGTTATACTGACTTTGGCTGAGTTTGGAATTAAAGGTGACCGATACCCCGGTTTAACCGGTGTATGGCTTGATCCCCATGATTCGCTTAAGGCAAGAAAGATATGCGCTCTGGGAATACGTTGTTCGAGATGGGTTACCATGCATGGTTTTGCCTTTAACGTTAATACCAGGCTGGATTATTTTAACCATATCATCCCCTGCGGGATCACGGAGAAGTCAGTAACATCCATGGAAAAGGAACTGGGAAGCTCGCAGAATATTTCACTGGTAAAAACAGTACTGAAGGAAAAGATTGCCATGTTATTTGACATGGAGCTCCTCCTGGGCTGAGTACTGGAAGATTTATTGAACAAATCAGACTTTATAAGTTGCTCATCTGACTGACATCCGTAAGTGCATTCCATTTATATTGCATTCGATGGAGAAAAAGTCAAAACAAATCCCGTTCCGGATCAAACTGTTCTGGTCTCTGCTTTTTATTTTTCTGAGCATACACCTGGCAGTATGGCTCACGGGCTATACGTATATCTACAAAACCCTGATATATACGTATCCGGATATTGACGACCTGGATCTGTTCGATTCGCGTCTGATCAAGAGTGATGCTCCGGACGAGTGGCCGCTGGCTATGGATAAAAGGATGATAAAATTGCCGGAGGAAGGCTCAAGACTATTAAAAGATATGGAAACCTCCGCATTCCTGGTGATCATGAATGACAGTATATGTTTTGAAACATATAACGATGGTTTTGATGAAAACACGGTCAGCAATTCTTTTTCTGTGGCAAAAAGCATTGTTAGCATCCTGGTTGGCATTGCTGCAGATGAGGGTAAACTTAAAGTTACCGATCCCGTCTCCCGGTTCTTACCTGAATTTTCTGAAGGAGAGAATGCAAAGCTCAGAATTGAACATCTCCTGAAAATGAGCTCCGGACTCAATTGGGATGAGAGCTATTCAAGCCTGATTTCGAAGACAACGGAAGCCTATTATGGCAATGACCTTCGAAAACTTATCTCCGGACTTAAAGTTGTCACAGAACCGGGAAAAGAATTCAATTATATGAGTTGTAATACACTCCTGTTGGGTGTGATTCTGGAGTCGGCAACAGGAATAAAGTTAGCCGAGTATGCCGAACAGAAATTGTGGAATCCAATCGGTGCTGTCCATCCGGCCTTTTGGTCACTGGACAAAAGAGGCGGGATTGAAAAATCGTATTGCTGCTTTTATTCGACTGCAAGGGATTTTGCCCGCATCGGGAAACTGATGCTCGACAGTGGTATGTGGAATGGAAAGAAAATTGTACCAAAGGAATATATTCTTGAATCACTCAAACCGGTGAACATTCCGGATGCCGGAGGGACTCCTGTTGATTATTATGGATATCAGTGGTGGCTGATGGAACATGAAGGACATGAGGTGTTCTATGCCAGGGGAATTCTTGGTCAGTATATTGTGGTTATTCCCGGAAAAAGAATTGTCATTGTAAGACTTGGAAAGAAGCGCGGTGAGAAGCTTCCTTCCGGTCATTATACCGATCTGACAGGATATGTTGATATGGTATTGAAAAGCGTTGATCAGTATTCCGGCGCAAAGGCCAATTGATTTTTGTAATTTTGCCGGAGAATATGCTAAAGGATATTCCGCAACTTATTGTCGAGAAGATTGTCGTCGCCATTGTGCAGGAAGACAGTGACGAAGGTAAACCGGTTTGGAATGTGTATCTCATCAATCTTTATGATGAGGAAATTTATGGAGTGCTGGTAAGTTCAAAGGGTTATGGAACTTATGAGGGAAGAGAGGTCAAGACCACCGTACTGCGACATCTGATCGGAAAGGTAGAGCCAAATGAATACGCCAGGATCGAACCCCTGATGGATAACCTTCTTGGGTTGAATAATGAATATTGGGTAAGTTTTTACAAGAACAAACTCATGTATGATAAAAAGTATGTATTTCTTCCTGAAAGTGTCAGAAAGGAAAACCTGACTCTTATTCCTGTTCTTAATAAGAAGGGGATTATGATACAGTAGTCCCGCATCTTTCATGAGATATGCTTAGGGTCACCATCCATTTGTCAAGTTTTATAAGCCATTCCCGTAATTCATATCCTGAGAAAGTCTGAAAAACCCTCTGAAACAGGGAATTTCCGCGCTCTTTTTGTATATTTCCTGCTTGATTCAACCTGTTTAAAATGCAAGGCCGTCTATCACATACAGGCATAAAGCCGCTCCTGATCATCTCAGGGCTCCTCCTCTTCTTTTTAAGTTCCTGTACGAAGAATTGTCCGAATCTGCTGGACGGACCCATCAACGACGAAGAGAAGAAATACTATCTCGGTTCGGCCCATACTTTTATGTTTGCGAATCAGTATGGCGATACGGATTATGTCTATGCAGATGAGCCAAGGTTTAAGATCATCCCTGTTGAGAATGACGAATGCGAAAGACCGGGAAACCAGGCCGTGAATCAGTTGTGGCGCTTACCGGACGGAATACATTTTGATGCATTCTTCCAGCACGACAATGGCAGGGAAAGCTCACAGTATCTGACGCTCAGTCTGAACGCTCAACCGGTATTCAGATACAATATCATCCGCACTTCTTTTGTAACGATTGAAATTAATACGCAGTTTTTCAGAAACACCTTGGTAGATTCCACTTCCGGGACCACCCTGTCGCCCGATATCAGAACCGTCTGGTATGGAAAACACACAGGTATTCTGCAGTATGAGAAATGGAATGGAGAGATATGGAGCCGTCAGCGGGTTGTCAACTGACGTGATTGATTTCAAAAAGTAAAAAAATACCGCATATATGGATTGCGGCTTTCCTGACGGCGTTGTTACTTTGTATTGAAGTCTGAGCCTGGTTTATTTTCCCTGACTTTAGGTGTGCCCTTCAGTTAAAACCAGAGCCTGACTGTAATTAATTTGATTCCGATGCTGAAAGAAATCAATCCCGCCGACATTTTATATCTGGATATAGAAACCGTTCCGCAATTCAGGAAATATAATGAGTTGCCGGAGAACATCAAATCATTATGGGAGAAAAAAGTCCAGATGTTCAGAGGAAATCAGGATACAAGTCCTGAGGAAGCTTATCAGCGTGCCGGAATCTATGCGGAATTTGGTAAGGTAATATGTATTTCCTGCGGATACCTGACTAAGGAAGGCATGTTCAGGATGTGCTCTTTCAGCGGACACGAAGAAAGGATTCTCCTGAATCAATTCGCCGCGCTCGTAAATAAATTTTGTAAACCGTTGCAAAGAAAGCTCTGTGCCCACAATGGTAAGGAATTTGATTTTCCTTACCTCAGCCGGAGAATGCTGATCAATTCAATACCTGTACCGGATGTGCTTGACACTCCGGGTAAAAAACCCTGGGAAGTGAATCATCTTGATACAATGGAACTTTGGAAGTTCGGTGATTACAAATCTTACACTTCCCTTGCACTGATGGCTGCTGTACTGAATATCCCCACTCCAAAGGATGATATTGATGGCAGTCAGGTTGGGGAAGTTTACTGGATGCAGAATGACCTGGAACGGATCGTCAGCTATTGTCAGAAAGATGTACTAACCGTGGCGCAGATAATCAGGAGATTCAGAGGAGAGGATCTTATCCGTCCGGAGGATATCATCATTGTCGATCATGCTGAAGATGATTAGCAATATGTCTGAGCGGTCATATTATACGCTAACACCTTCCGGGTTGTGATGTACTTACTCTGTGTTTAAAAAAATAAGCCGGCACATTCAGGTGTACCGGCTTTTGAGCTAAGATAAAAGGTTTAGATAAAACAGACTTTGTGTTTCATGTTACGCAGCTTTATCAGCCTGTTTCTTTTTATGTGTAGCTCGCTATCTTCTTTTGATGGATTGTGGGGGAAGGACCGTTCAGAAGATGTCTTGCATTTGAAAGAACTTGAATACTGAATTAAAGAACTGTATTAAATTGATGGTTCAAAGAAACATACAGTTCGCCCTGAATACCAGCCCCGGTGTATAAGTGGAAGTATTCAGTGATAAGAGGTGCGGAATCTGGATAACTGGCAAAAAGTGACCCCAGGTAAGCCTGACAAGAGCGCTCAAGTGGGCTTCCATTTCATATTGCCTTGTTCACAACATTTTTTTCCTTGCAAGGATTCTGCGCCAGGGCAGATTCTATTTGTATATTTTTGTATGGCAGGCATTTCAACCGCCATACATTGAATCGAATATGCATCAACTGCTGGAAGTTAAAAATCTGAGAACGGAATTTACTTCGGAAGGAAGATCTGTGAAGGCGGTTGATGGTGTGAGTTTCACTCTCGGAAAAGGAGAAACAGTGGGCATTGTCGGGGAGTCGGGTTCGGGTAAATCTGTAACTTCCTTGTCGGTAATGCGCCTCATTTCTTCTCCCGGGAAAATTGTGGGTGGAGAAATTTTTTTTCAGACTTCTGACCGGCAACGAGTTGATCTTCTGCAACTCAATGCGAATGACATGAGAGCAGTGAGGGGTAATGAGATCGCCATGATCTTCCAGGAGCCCATGACTTCCCTCAATCCCGTTTTTACCTGTGGCGACCAGGTCGCCGAAACCCTTATCCTACACAAGCGAATCTCAAAAAGAGAAGCGCGGGAGCAGACAATTTCGCTATTTGAAAAAGTCAGACTACCCAGACCCGATCAGTTGTTTAATGCTTATCCCCATCAGATCAGCGGTGGGCAAAAACAACGTGTGATGATCGCCATGGCGATGAGCTGTGATCCACAGATCCTCATTGCCGACGAACCGACAACTGCCCTTGATGTGACTGTACAGGCAAGAATTCTTGAACTCATGCGAAATCTGCAACATGAAACCGGCATGGGTTTGATGTTCATCACCCATGATCTTGGTGTGATAGCGGAGATTGCCGACAGAGTACTGGTTATGTACAAGGGTAAAGTAGTGGAAGAGGGAAGTGTAAGCAAAATATTTTCCGCGCCTGAACATCCATATACGAAAGGACTGCTTGCCTGCCGGCCACCACTCGACCGGCGATTGCGCAGACTGCCAACCATCAGTGATTTCATGAAAGAAGAGATCGACGGATCTTTCACAGAAATAAAAAGCGACATAAGCGAGGTAATGGGAGCCACAGAGATCAGCTCTGAGGAAACCAGCCGGAAACATGAAGCAATGTATAAATTACCGCCGGTGTTACAGGTCATAAATCTGAAGACCTGGTTTCCGCAGAGAAAGGGAATTTTAAGCAGGGTTACCGATTATGTCAGGGCGGTAGATGATGTCAGTTTTGACGTTTACCCGGGTGAAACACTTGGCCTTGTCGGTGAGTCGGGTTGCGGAAAAACCACTCTTGGCAGGACTATTATACGGCTTATTGAACCTACTGCCGGAAAGGTCATTTTCCGAAACCAGAATCTTGCAGAGGTCGGAGGTTCTTCACTTCGCAAACTGAGAAAGCACATACAGATTATTTTTCAGGATCCGTATTCTTCGCTCAATCCGAGAATGACAATTGGTAATGCCATCCTTGAACCGATGACAGTCCATGGTTTGCATCGTAATGCTAACGAAAGAAGAGACAAGGTTATGGATCTCCTTAACAGGGTAGGTTTAAAAAGCAGTCATTTCAACAGGTATCCCCATGAGTTCAGCGGGGGTCAGCGACAAAGAGTATGTATTGCGCGTGCGCTTGCACTGGAACCGGAATTCATCATCTGCGACGAATCGGTATCCGCTTTGGATGTCTCCATACAGGCCCAGGTACTTAATCTGCTGAATGAACTCAAGAGGGATTTTGCCTTTACTTATATTTTTATTTCGCATGATCTTTCCGTAGTCAAGTTCATGAGCGACCGGATGATCGTTATGAACAAAGGTAAGATTGAGGAGATGGGTGAGTCTGACCGGATCTATAATAATCCCGGATCTGAATATACAAAGCGCCTTATTGAAGCGATCCCTTCTAAAGGAATCCTGTCTTTCAAATCCTGAAACTTTAATTGCAGTAATACCCTGCCTCTGTCCCTTGGAATGAGTCTAATTTTTATCTTGCAGATCTTTGAACCCGGATTATACATCAGAAAATGGCAATGAGCATTCAAAGGCTACAGCCAATGCCGGGTTGAACACCAGTATTAATATGCCGGACAAACAATGGGCCGTCGTGGTTCCGATGGCCAATGAGGAAACAGATTTTCATCCTTTCATACATGCCCTGAGAAAGGAACTGGACAGGATTGAAAACGGTACGGTATACCTGGTTGTGGACAAGGTTTCAAAAGACAGAACGCTTGAATTATGCAGAGCGCTTTCCGTTGAGGACCGCAGGTTTATAACGGTATGGGCGCCCGAAAACCGGAATGTCGTAGATGCCTATATCCGGGGTTATAAAGAGGCGCTGAAAGGAGATCATCAATACATTTTAGAAATGGATGCGGGTCTTTCTCATGATCCGGCAAGCCTTCCTTCCTTTCTTAATCCATTATTCAGCGGTGAAGCGGAATGTGTTTTTGGGAGCCGTTTTATGGAAGGAGGTTCAATGGGAGATTCGCCGCCGGGCCGGCAGTCTCTTTCCAAGACCGGAACAATTCTGTCTGCCATCCTGTTGGGTACCAGACTAAAGGATATGACCTCCGGTTATCAGGCATTCACACGGGAAGTTGTGGAAGCTTTTACTCATTATAAACTCCGGTCGAAAGCGCATTTTTATCAGACAGAATTACGATACCTGCTCAGAAAACGTAAATACAAAGAAGTACCTATTCATTACAGAGCGCCCTCACCGAGTGTCTCAAAGAATGCCATTAAAAATTCGATAAAGACATTATTGTATTATTTTTGGCTGCGGATTACTTTCCGATCACCTTCAATCTAACCGGTTTGAAAAAGACTCTTGTTATTACATCCATCGCTTCGCCCAATCCTGTCCTGAAACAATGTGCGGAAGGAGCGACACGGAACGGATTCAGATTTATTGTGGTGGGAGATGTTATTTCTCCACCTGACTTCAGACTTGAAGGATGTGAATTTTATTCAATCAGTTCACAGGATGCCTTGCCTTTCAGTCTGGCGCGCATCCTTCCAAAACGGCACTACGCAAGAAAGAATCTTGGGTACCTGATGGCAAAAGATAATGACATCATTATAGAAACGGATGATGATAATTTTCCTCGTGATGAATTTTGGCTGGAGAGAGAGCGCAGGGTTAATGCCAGTCATCTCAATGATGCCGGATGGTTCAATGTCTATGCGTCATTTTCAAAAGAGAATATCTGGCCCAGGGGATTCCCTCTCGAGAATATTTTATCAAAGGACCGTCTAAAAGAGATTCCCGGCCTTACGGAGGTGGATTGTCCGATTCAACAAGGTCTTGCCGACGAAAATCCCGATGTGGATGCGGTATACAGGATGACCATGAAACTTCCCCTGGATTTTGATAAAAGAGAGCCGATCGCGACCGGTAAAGGAACATGGTGCCCCTTCAATAGTCAGAATACCACCTGGTTCCGCGAAGCCTTTCCTTTATTGTACTTACCATCCTATTGCAGTTTCAGAATGACTGATATTTGGAGGAGTTTTATAGCGCAGCGAATTGCATGGACTTGTGAATGGAATATACTCTTTCATAACGCGACGGTCTGGCAGGAAAGAAATGAGCATAACCTGTTAAAGGATTTTGCCGATGAAGTTCCGGGCTATCTGAACAATGCGAGGATCTGCAAAGATCTTGAAGAGCTGGAACTTAAGAGTGGACCGGACAACCTTGCTGAGAACCTGTTGCGTTGCTATAAATTGATGACGGCGAACGGATATATCGGGGAACAGGAATTGCCATTGCTTGATGCCTGGATCCGGGATCTTGAAATCTGACTCATCGAATCCGCTCCCCGGATTAGTAATTTAGCTCTTTAGCCAAATCTGAAATGCCCGGCCGTAATAAAATTACGCTTATCCTTGTTGCTCTTTTGCTGCTGATGCTGGCGCTTATTTATTATTTCCATAAACCGGATCATAAGGTTGATAAGCAGTCCGTATCCGCCAATGATCCGATAAAGGATACGACCGGAAACAGCGTGCTGTTGTACCGATTTGATTTTGATCTTGAAGAGTCTCGTGGATTGCTCAATACCGGATCGCTTGATACAACTCATTCCGCTTCCGGTAAGTACAGTTGCATTCTCAACAAGCAAATTGAGTACGGAGTGAATGTTGTCATTCCTTTTCAGTCAATACAAGGATGGCCCGGAATAAGCGGGATAAAGGGACATTATGCACTCTGGTCTGAAAATGTTTCCGGGGCTCAATGGGTATTGGAAATAAAGAATAACAAGGATAGTACTCTTCTATGGCAGTCCGTTGAAATTCCTTCCGGGAAACACCGTTGGGATACAAGTGAATTTTCATTTACGGTTCCAATGGAGTTTATTCAGCAAGAAAACACATTCAAATTTTATCCCTGGAACAAGAATTTCGCGGAATTCAAACTCGACAATATCAGTATTTCATTCTTTGGAATTCCTTCTTCTGTTTCCGCAAAAAAGTTCAGAAAAGTAAATTTTGAGTTTGATATGGAATCTGACAGCGGATTAGATGGCTTACATCTGCTCACTTCGGATTTTAGTTATAGCGGAAAGCGATCTGTAATTCTTGCCGGAAAAGATTCATATGGTACGGCCATATCAAAAAAGGTTTATGAAGTATGCGATGACTCATTGAAGAAACTGGCAGCCTCTGTCAGGATCTACCCTGAAAATAGTAATCCTGATGTGTTACTGGTCGCCTCCATTTCAAATGAAAATAATGAGCAGGTTCACTGGATGGCTAGAGAAATGAAAAATTTCAAACTGAAGGGAAAGACCTGGCATAAAATAAATGCCGAATTTATAATTCCACCCGAAGTACGAATGAAGATCGGACGGAATGATAAGATATCAGTATACCTTTGGAATAAAAGCAGGATGAAGATATATGCCGATGACCTGGTGCTGGTTTTTGGTAATGAACCGGAACGTCAGGGATCTTACCCAAATGTTAATTTCAAATTGGCCACACAGAAAATTTATTCCTTTGACCGGTATAACCCACCACATCCTGCAGGCAGCTTTATATATGCTGACGTAGGCAACATGGGCAGTCCTTTTCTTGTAAATAACGATACTGCAAAATCGGGAGAATTATTTCCTGATGATCTGATACTGAATGTCAGATCATCCGGCAGAACATCGGATCTGATTTTACATGTGTCTGAAGATGAAGCGGGGGTGTATGAATTTTGCCATTCAGCAGGAAAGTTCAGAAAGGCCGGCACAGTGAAATTTCCGGATTGGATAAAAGATGTCTCAAATGTCATCACTGCTGACATGGACGGAGACGGGAATACGGAAATTCTGTGTTTGATTGGAGATACCGGACATTTATTGCGATTGGACTTTGCTGAAGGCGGCAAATGCGATGATGCTGAGGGCAAAATTACTTTTCAGGAGATCTGGAAAGGTGACATTCCGCTTAATTCTTATTGCCTCGCTGACGATTTTGATGAAGATGGCAAAGCGGAATTATTGTTTTTGAATAAAGAGGATAAGAGATGGGAATTAATAACCTATGCCGGAGGAATATTAAAAGAAAAAAAGGCAGGTGAGTTCAGAGATAACGTTGTGTCGGACCTCTCAGCGCAATTGAGCGGCAATTTTCTTCCCGGCTACAAAGGGAAACAACTGCTCATCGTAAATGCGTCCAACGAAGGCGGCACATGTGCACTACTGGAATATAATGCACATACATCCGCTTTCCGGATGATTGAATCATCCGCGGCTGACCATGTATTCAACCGTTTTTCATCCGGTGACCAACTCCTGAAGTTTAAAGAGAATGGCATCGATAATATTTTGTGGATCCCTGAATCCGGTCGGTTTGAGATCAGATTGATTTCCGGCGACAACAAAGGATTATACATAAAGGCTCAAATGGATTTTGAAGGATCTTCTGATTCAGTTAATCCCAAGTACTATGAGATGATCAAGCCATATACTGGCAGATATATGAATGAAAGTTCCGACGCTCTTCTGTTGTCCTTACGTAATTGTGCCGACAAGGATTTTACAGGTCAAAATTGCAGGGTATTTGGCGGAAGTCCGGAACTGCCGGACCGGATTCAGATGTATCAACTGAAAAATATTTTGAAAGATGACAGGTAAGAACAGTTCAGTAAGTATCATCGTTTTGATCTTTATTGTCTTCTTTTCCTGCAGACAAAGGACGGATTCTGTCCGCTTGATCGATGCTGAAGGATTTACTCTAAGTGAATTCAGTGTACTTGATAATTATCTGCCGGAGAGTGATTCCGGAATCAAGACCATTGAACTGGATTATTCAGATGCGATAGAACAAGGATTTATCATCCCTACCGCAAGGCAAACAAGCGGAGGATATTTCCGGTTTTCCTTTTCCTTAAGAAACAACACCGGCAAGGCAAAATTTTTTTCCTATAAAATTTACTATCAAAACGAATCCTACAAGTTTCCGGAGATCGACAGCCTCACAGGTAAGATGCATGAGTTTGCACAGGAAAATTTTTACGGTTCTTGGGATGACAGTAGCTATCAGTTCAAGACTACTTATGAGATTCCTGCCGATGGTAAATTTCATTCAGTAAAGGATTCGTTCAGAATCACAGGCAATCCGCGAAATGAGATTGAGTGTTATGAGAACGGTCTCAACAAGAGATCTTGCCGCAATCCAAGGGTAGGAGAGTACAAATTCTATCTCACCCTCACTCATGCCGACAGCTCATCATTAAATGCCATACCCCCATATATCAAGAATATATGTCTTAAAAACGGCGATCAGTTCAATTCACCGTTTTTTTACCTGCTGTATGGTGAAGGAAAAAGATCGGGTTCATTGATCACCGTCGCCGCTGAAAACATTCTTAAAGTAATTGCCCGTCCCGATCTCGGATCAGGCATATACATCAAAGGCGGACACTTTGAGCACGACACGGTTCTTGCATATTCAACACCATCCTGCGGTTTTGATACCGCACTTCAAAGGAAAGCGGCTTTCGCACAGTTCATCCACTATATTGACGCTTCAACAAGTCTGGATAATATTCCGGTCGTGAAAGATGTGATAGGGAATGGATATACAAAGCGGGAATATAACTGGAACCGGAGTTTTATCAGGAAGGAAGAACTGATTTCCACTTCGCCGAAGACGGCTGATATTCCTTGTCAGACTGTTTTCTCGGATCCTGTCAATAAAAAAATAGTCATCAGAAATCCCCGGACAAGTCCCGGACGCTGGCGAAAGGAGAATGTTGGGATCATAAGCCGTCATGGAATGAGTTATGGAAAAATCCGGGTGAAGGTTAAACTGACCGAATTGCTCAACAAGGATAACATGTGGAACGGGATCACCAATGCCATTTGGTTAATAAACCAGGAAGGCGGAGATGAAACATGGAATATGCGCCGTGCATGCAGGAAAGAAGGTTACATGGCAACCTATTGGGGCGGGCCGAAGGATAAAAGAGTTCCGCAGGTAAGTTATTCGGAGATCGATTTTGAAATTCTTAAAACACCTTCTTATTGTCCTGACCAGATTTTCCCTCCCGTATACAAAATTCCGGCGGCAAACAGATATGATGAGAGTTCCTGGAATGTACCCTGGCCTGAGGAGATTACCAGACACGACGGGGACATCACCGTCGCCTGTACAAACTGGGACATGGCCTGTTGGGAGCCGGAAGATTTTGGAGTCGGATGTCATACCATAACTTATCAGGGACAAAATTTTGAATCGCACAGGTGGGATCATTGGTACCGCGCGCTTACGCAGAAGACCTATGCGAATGACGATTCGCTTTTTGCCGGTCCATATTATTATTTTGAAATTGACTGGAGACCCGCTGAGATAATCTGGAGAATCGGTCCTGAACCCGACAGGATGCGGGTTGTTGGTTATATGAACGACAAGATCACCAGTATCCCGGATAACCAGATGGTGCTAATCGTTACTCAGGAGTTTCACAATACCGCCTGGTGGCCCGGGTCACCCTATCAGCAGCATAATATTCCATTTCCGGCAAAGGATATACAAGGGGAGATACTGGAAGTGGTAATGGAATGAAAAAATTATTTTTTTGATAAATTGTATTTGAGAATGCACCAGATTGCCCTGACGCCATCAATCCAACCTATTTTCTTTCCTTCTTCATAAGTTCTTCCATAGTAAGATATACCAACTTCATAAATCCTGATGCCTTTTACTTTGGCAATTTTTGCGGTTACTTCAGGTTCGAAACCAAACCGCTTTTCTTTTAATTCAATATTCTGAATAATATCAGTCCGGAATAATTTAAAACACGTTTCCATATCCGTAAGATTCAGATTGGTGAATGCATTTGAAAGAAAGGTGAGGAATTTATTTCCGATTGAATGCCAGAAAAACAGAATCCGGTGGGGATTTCCCCCCATAAATCTTGAACCATAAACTACGTCTGCGAAACCATCCAGAACAGGCTTAAGTAACAGGTTATATTCATTCGGATCATATTCAAGATCAGCATCCTGTATAATGAGGTATTCACCGCTTGCTTTCAAAATGCCGGTATGTATCGCTGCACCCTTTCCCTGGTTTATTTCGTGATTGAAAAGTATGTAATCAAGTTCAGGATATTGTACAAAATAGTTTTCAATGGCTTCAATGGTCTTATCAGACGAACAATCATTCACAACGATCAACTCTTTTTTTATTCCATTCAGAAGCTCTGCTTTTCTCACCCGGTCAAGAATCAGATGAACTGTTTTTTCTTCATTATAACAAGGAATAATAATGGTTAATGTTTTAAATTGTTCCATTGCACTTTACATTGTAGATAATTTTTATTTAGGATGAAAATGTTAATTTCCAGAATCATGAACTTTGACTCGGGATGCTGCAAGCAACTTTGGATGCGAACCAGAATAACTCAGAGAGTTCACCGTATCCAGTATTGCTCATTTGCCAAACTCATCATTTCGAGATCATCGCTCGAATTGCCATAGGAAATTATATGGCTGTAGTTGGCCAGATCAAACTTTTTTAAGATCCGGGTCTTTTTCTCTATGCCCTTACAATTAGGTGTTTTAAATCGCCCGCTGAATCTACCGTCTGAAAATTCCAGTTCAGTACAAATATAATCTAAATCAAGGGATATGCTAATAGGCCCAATCCAAAGATCAGGTGAGGCTGAAACAATGATACATTCAGTGCCGGTTGTTTTTAGTCTTTTTATTTCTGTCAACAAGCCTGTTCTTAATTTCCCTGAACTGATGATATACTTTGCAAACGCGTCTCCGATTATTTTCAGTTTTTCTTCTTCAAGACCTTTATAGTGAAAGCGCAGCCATTTTTCTTTGATTTTTCCTTTGTCCGTGTTTAAAAGCTGGGCAATTATAATTAGAGGAGCAAAGAGGAAGGCCGAAAAAAGAAAAGGTAAGATTCCTTTATTATAAATGAGAAACAAGGGAAAACTATCATTCCTTAGTAGCGTACCATCAAAATCTATGAAGGCTATGCTCTTCATTTCTTACGGGCAATAATAAAGTAATGGGGGTATATAAAACGCGTATAAGTATAAGAGTCTTCGATTTCAAATCCGATACTACTCAAAAAAGATTTCATCTCTCTGTATCCTTTTTCCTTTCCAATTTCACCGGCAAAGATTAAATCATGAAGTTTATTGAAGTATACGAAAGGATGATTTTTATTGATATCTTTAAACACAAGACGACTTCCAGACTTCATTTTTGCATGGACGTGTTGTAAAAATTCATACTGCTCTGAAGAAGGAATGTGATGAAAGACATCAATCATATAAACTAGTTCATAATCTCCTAATTCATTTGGTAATTTCTTTCCATCGTAAACAGAAAAAGTCAATTGTTTGATTCCCTGAAAAGAGGCGTTTAGACGTTTTGCATTATCAATAAGTACTTGTTTTATTTCAATGCCATGAATTACTTGTACATCCGTAAACTGAGCAAGTAACGAACAGAATTGTCCTGAACCACAACCAATATCAAGCGCAGAGTTGAAAGAGTCAGCATAGGATAGCAACTTATCGAATGGACAAATCAGAGGACGATATTTGATTTTAAGTTTATCAACCTTGCCGAAATTAAGATTCTTTTCCGACAGAAATTGAATGATTTGACTTGTAGATGCCATGACTTATTAATAGTAAATTATTACAGCAAAAAGTATTATCCAAAGGATTACTACCACTTGTATAAAGAAATCAGTATAAAATATTTTAGTAGGTGATCCGCTTTTCCCGTCTACCAAAGTAATTTGTAAATATCTCAAGATGCCCATTAAAACAAAAAGAGCCGTAAGATAGACGGGTCTTCCTTGAAATCTGGATTGCACATCATCGCTTGTTACATAAAGTAAGTAAGTGACAACCAGTATCCCGCATAGTATACTTATAGAACTGCTGATATATTCCAGATTATAGCCCTTGATAGCTGTTCTCATTTCTGCTCCGGAGTCTAATTTGATCAGTACATCATCTCGCCTTTTAGAAAAGGCAATGAACAGAGCCAAGAGGAAACTCATGATGAATAACCATTGTGAAACGGAAATCTCAGAAAGTATTCCCCCGGCATAAACCCGAAGTACAAATCCAAGTGCTACAATAAATACATCCAGTAATGAAAGGTTTTTTAATCCAATAGAATAGAAAACATTTATTGTTGAATATAGAACCATTATGTAAAAAAAAGTAGTGTTTAGAAACCAGGATGCAATAAGAGAGCTTGTCATTAGAAAAAAACAAAGTACCCAACCTGTTTTAATGGAAATATTACCACTTGCGAGTGGTCTGTGTTTTTTAGTAGGATGAATCCTGTCATTCTCTATGTCACATAGATCATTAAAAATATATATAGAACTTGCGATTAATCCAAACAGAAAGAAACCAACGATTGTATTTATTAATGGGTTGTACTCAAAAATATGACCTGAGAAAAAAAGCGGAGCAAACAGTAAAATGTTCTTAGCCCATTGATGTATGCGTATTAAAATCAATATGTCTTTAAACTTCTTCATCTCAATTGTTTTCGAGATTGTAAAGGTAAATCGCATCCAATCGCATCATTTCTTTAATTGTAAGATTATTCTGCATTGCTTTTTCTTTGATTGAATTATACCATTCTTTTTGCCTTTCCATATCCAGCATAATAATGCGGATTCTTTCTTCCATTTTTTTTGAATTAATCTCCTCCGGACTTAATGATGTTGTGAATTCGCCCTTGTTTATATAGGCCCAACCATTTATGAAATTAAGTGATTCGGACTTTTTACTCTGTTGCTCTATTGATATACCCCATTTTTCCAGGTTTTCGAAGTGGTCTTTATGTATCAGAATTTTGCAGATGTTTCCTGATTTATCAATGTATACGACAGGACTTTCTTCAGGAATAAAGTTATAATTTCTGGAAGTTCTAACGAAAAAAATATTAGGATCTGGATTGTAGAATGAGGGAAAGGTTTCATACATCCATTTTGCCCATGGCTTGTTTAAGTTTTGATCCCAGTCAAGGTGATTGTAATACTTGTTGTTATATAACACAGAACTGGTTTGTATGATTGTACTCGGTAGCAAGAGTAGTATTTGATTTCTGAATTTTATATCTTTAACCAGATAGAAGAAGTGAATCATTAAGATTGAGCCCGTCCAGGTTGCATAGCGGTTAATCACAGCCATTCCATGGTTCCAGTTGATCATCGTACAAAAGACTGTAACCATAGCCAGGATAAAGAATGGAAGAATGAGATGATAATCAAGCCTTTTTAAATGAAAGGAATGGTAGATGTTTTTCAGCCACAGAATTGGATATAGAATAAGGATAACCGGGATAGAAAGAATAATTCCCTGATTCAAGTCTGTATAAAATCCCCGGATTCTTTGCCAGGTAACAACATCCCAAGACAGTATTCCCGAATCCTTGATTAAGTTCATGGTATCAAAATGATAAAAGTAGAAGGAAGGAGGAACTAACACCAGCATATTACATAGAAACAAATTCTTAAGTGTCCGAAGTGTAATTCCTCTTTCAATCAGGATGGATATTGAGATGAATATGGATAATATGGCTATTGGCTGATTTTGAAGCGTCGCAAGAGATAATAGGAAGAGAGGAACAAGACGCTTTCCTTGAAAGTAGAGCCAAAAGGCAATGGTTGTAAGACAAATAGTATAAACTTCGGGCGAAGGCCATCCTAAATACCAATATACCGAGGAAAACAGAAATGAAATGCATACTATTATGCTCAACCAAGGTTTATAATTTGTATAAAATAATAATATGGTACAGGTAATAATAATCAGAATCGCATTAGTAACCTGAAAGGATCTTAATGGCGGAAAGTTATTTATCTCTGCAATAACTCTGATTGGTAAACAAAGCAGGGAATAGGCATAGAAATGATAGAAGTAATGCTTACCATTTTTGGCGGTATAAATGCCTTTGTCAAAATCTTTAAAATTGTGAACAGGCCGGAGTAAGAATTCATGATACACATTAAACTCATAGTACTTACCTACTTTATCCCAAGGACGGAATTTGATTGATGAATTTTTGAATGATTCTACATCCGAAACTCTGATATCAGGAGAGAAGTGATTGTAAAATGCTTCTGTCATTAATGCATATTCAGGACCATCGCCATTTGGGTATGAATCTATTCTTCGTATGCTCAAATACAAAAGATGGACACTGATAACAAGGATCAGAAGAAATTTTATATATTTCATTTGGTTTTTCAGACAGATAAAATTCTAAGGCTTTCTTTAAAACTTGCCTTGCAAGAAAATAAATAAAAGAATACTTTTAAACTTAAACGTGATTAAATTTAGAATATGATAAGGACTTTTCTTCTGATGAGTTTGATCTTGTTTAATTCATGCTCCCGCAAATCCAAACTCACCTTCCATCAGGATTTTGAGCAGCTCAGCGGATGGGCCGACGAATCGGGTTTGGTCCGGGGTGAAGCGCATTCCGGCAGCTATTTTACACGAACCGGTGAGGGAAGGGAGTACAGCAGGACATTCAGTATGAAGATGGGCGAGATCAGTGAAAAACAAATCCGGCGAATTGATATGGGAGCCTGGATAAGAATATCAGAACCCGGTGCTGCCGCAAAACTGGTTTTAAGCATCGAGTCAGGGGATAGTACTGTTTTCTGGCAAGGTCTTGAGTCAGTCAGTATTTCACCAAAGCCAGGCGAATGGTCGCGATTGTATTTTACTTATGATATTCCTGCTGCAATTGAACCGGAAAATACAGTAAAAGTGTTTTTGTGGAATCAAAGCAGAAAAGAAGTGGATGCTGACGATTTTGATATACACTTTTATACCCGCTGATTCGATACCCGAAATCAATCGAGGATCATTTCCGGGATATCTCCTTCGACAATTAATTTACCTGCTGTTGATTTCACAATATGTTCAACACTGATGCCTGGGGCTCTTTCGAGAAGCTTAAATCCACCGCTTTCCAAAACATCCAATACGGCAAGTTCCGTTACGATCTTCTTAACGCATCGTTTTCCCGTCAATGGTAAGCTGCATTTAGGAAGAAGCTTCGATTCTCCTGCTTTATTCACGTGTTGCATCGCGACAATGATATTTTTTGCAGAAGCAACCAGGTCCATGGCGCCTCCCATTCCTTTCACCATTTTACCGGGAATTTTCCAGTTGGCGATATCGCCCTGTTCATCAACTTCCATCGCTCCGAGAATTGTAAGGTTGACCTTGCCTGAACGGATCATCCCAAAACTCATGGCGGAATCAAAAAAAACGGAACCTGGTACTGTGGTGATCGTTTGTTTGCCCGCATTGATAAGGTCAGCATCCTCTTCCCCATCATAGGGGAAAGGCCCCATCCCCAGCAATCCGTTTTCTGACTGTAGAACAACATTCATCCCTTTCGGAATATAATTGGCTACAAGGGTCGGAATACCAATTCCCAGATTCACATAATATCCGTCCTTGAGTTCTTTCGCGATCCGTTTCGCGATTCCGTTTTTATCGAGCATTATTAAATGTATATAGGTTTAATATTACAGACTGAAGACCCGGGCTGCAATTTCTTAGTTGCCGTTTCTTTTTCTGACTGTCTTTTGTTCAATTCTCTTTTCATAATTACTTCCCTGAAATATTCTGTGAACAAAGATGCCCGGTGTATGTATATGGTCAGGATCCAGTTCTCCTGCAGGTACCAGCTGTTCAACCTCCGCAATGGTGATTTTACCGGCCATGGCCATCAGTGGATTGAAATTCCGGGAGGTTGCCCTGAATACAAGATTACCGTGTGAGTCTCCCTTCCATGCCTTCACGATAGCGAAGTCGGCATCAAAGGCATATTCCAGAAGATAATCCTTCCCATTGAATGTTCGTACCTCTTTCCCTTCCGCGACTTCAGTTCCAACACCTGCAGGAGTGAAAATGGCCGGCATCCCATAACCTGATGCCAGGCACCGGGTGGCAAGGGTTCCCTGAGGAATAAGATCCACCTCTAACTCGCCACTCAGCATCTGCCTTTCGAATTCTGCGTTTTCACCCACATAAGACGAGATCATTTTTCTAATCTGTTTCTTCTGCAACAACAACCCGAGTCCGAAATCATCAACACCGGCATTATTGGATATACAGGTAAGCCCGCGAATATTCTTACGGACGAGCGCGGAGATGCAGTTTTCGGGAATACCGCATAACCCAAAACCACCCAGAAGCAGTGTCATGCCGTCACGAATATCCTGTATCGCTTCATCTGCATTGGCTACAATTTTGTTCATTATCTGATTGGTATTTAAAAGTATTGGATAGTATGTATCAGAAGGTCTTAAAAATCCCTGTCAAAACCAGAATCAATTTCTCCGGGTTGAATATACTTACTACAGTCAAGGATTACTTTAAGGGGCTCATCAGGATCATCGAAATTCTTATTCCCGAGATTCAGTGTTTTATCTCCGTATACCTTTTGCGTATACAATGCCCATACCGGCATGGCCGTCCTGGCGCCTTGTCCCTGTTCCAGTGTTCTGAAATGCACAAGCCTGTCTTCACAACCCACCCAGCAACCGCTAACCAGATCAGGGGTAATACCCATAAACCATCCGTCGCTTTGGTTTTGTGTTGTTCCTGTTTTTCCGGCTATGGGCATAGTTAGTTTATACTGGCCTCTCAGACGGGCTCCGGTACCGAACTGAACCACGCCCTGCATCAGGTTGAGCATCAGATAGGCGGTTTCTTCGTTAATGGCTTCAACCTTGCGGGGAACGAATTCCTGTAAAAGGTTTCCGTTCTTGTCTTCTATTCTTGTCAGATAAACAGGCTCTGTCCATACTCCTTTGTTTGCAAAGGTTGCATAGGCGCCGACCATTTCAAACACGGAAACGTCAGGGGTACCAAGACAAATGGCAGGAACCGCATCGATGGGGGAAGTGATACCCATCTTTCTCGCGATCTCAATCATGGCCTGCGGACCAAACTGCTTCATCAGGTAAGCTGAGATACTGTTCACGGATTCAGCGAGACCTTCTTTCAGGGTAAGCATCCCGCCGTATTTTTCATCGGCATTAACCGGTGACCATTGTTCACCGGTAGGCAGATCAAAAGTTACTCTCACATTGGGTATTTTGAAACAAGGTGAATAGCCTTCCTGCATGGCAAGCGTATAAAGAAAGGGCTTAAACGTTGAACCAACCTGTCTTTTTCCCTCCTTCACATGATCATACTGGAAAAAGCGGTAGTCGTTTCCCCCAACCCAAGCACGGATATAACCGGTTCCCGGTTCCATGGACATAAATCCGACCTGTAACATCTTTTTGTAATAGCGGATACTGTCCATAGGCGACATCACAGTGTCCCTTTCACCCGTCCAGGCGAAGATCCTCATCTTCGTTTTAGCTGAGAAAGCGCTGTCGATCTGCTTGTTACTCGCGCCGTTTGCCTTCATTCTAATATACCGGTCGGATCGTCTTTTGCCTTCATCCAGTATCTCCGGATGGTCTTTCCAGGGCTCCTGCCCTTTCCAGTGCTCGGTGAATTTCTTTTGCAGTTCTGTCATATGTTCACGCATCGCTTCTTCAGCAAATCGTTGCATACGCGAATCAATGGTGGTATAGATCTTTAATCCATCGGTGTAAAGATTGTAAGGCTTGCCGGTTGCATTGTTAATATGTTCCTTGCACCATTTCAACAGATCGGTACGCAGGCTTTCCCTGAAGTAGGTTGCAAGACCAAAATTGTGATCTTCGATCTGAAAATTAAGTTCGATCGGTAATGCCTTAATGGAGTCGATCTGATCATCAGGTATAAAATCATACTTGTTCATTTGTCCAAGTACAATATTTCTTCTTTCAAGAGACCGGTCTGGGTTTCGTGCCGGATTAAATCGTGTTGGAGCCTGAAGCATGCCGATCAGTACGGCCGCTTCCTGAACATTCAGCGAATCAGGTGTCTTATTGAAATAAGTTCTGGATGCGGATTTGATTCCATATGCATTGCTGCTGAATTCGACAGTGTTCAGGTACATTGCAATGATCTCTTCTTTTGTATAGCGGCGTTCAAGTTGAATCGCGATGATCCATTCCTGCAGTTTCTGAATAACCCTTTCTGTCTTGGTGTCGGGCTTTTCATGAAAGAGATTTTTAGCAAGCTGTTGCGTAATGGTACTGCCGCCACCCGCCTTTCCGGCCCTTAATACGGCTCTTAATAAACCACGGGGATCAATACCGCTGTGATCCTCATACCTGATATCTTCAGTGGCCTTCAATGCCAGGATCAGATTTTCACAAAGATCATAATAGTGTATATTCGTCCGGTTCTCTACATAATACTTGCCAAGAATAACCTGGTCACCCGATATTACTTCGGAGGCAAGGTAACTTTTAGGGTTTTCCAGTTCTTCAAATGATGGAAGCTGTTCGCCGATCCAACCTTTGGATGCCATGAACAGGACAAGAATCAGCATTAAAAAGCCGGTAAGAAATAATCCCCAAAAGACCAGAAGGTATTTCCAGTAAAGTTTCTTTGATTTAGGCATAAATGCTTCCCGGAATGAAGTAGTGCCGTAAAAGTAATAAAATTTTAAGGGGTGAAAACCGTTTGATCATTTACTTGTTTTGGAAATTAACACAGACTCATCCTATGCGGAACGCATACCTGACACTTTTATTCTTTATCCTGATTTCTGCTGAGAATGTGAAGGCTCAGTTCCTTTCCGAATTTTACGCGCTTCCGCTCAGTTCGTCAATAGAATTGAAGATTACCATTTCAGCCGGAAATACATGTAACGGCATCACCATTTTACGATCGGCGGATGGCATTAATTATTCACCGGTCGGAGGGATCGCCGGAGTTTGCGGAAGCACAACGGAAGATACATTTTACAGCTTTACTGACGAAAGCCCTGTTCCAAATGCCCTCAATTATTACCGCCTTGATCTCATAAGCCTTGGGTACACCTCATCCATCAGTATTTTCTTTGTTTATTTAGGCGAGGAGGATATTCTGATGTATCCCAATCCGATTAGCGTGAGCTCCAAAGTATATTTTAAATCCTTTCCCTCAGAGCTTTTTTCGTATCGTATAACCGATACGAATGGGAAAATCATAAAGCCGGATGAACCGGTTTATGGTGGCAGCTTTGAACTGCAAAGAGGAAATCTACGTTCAGGGATGTATTTTCTCGTGCTGGAGAAGAAAAATGGAGGGCCCATAATAAAGCGAATTCTTGTGAAATAGGTTCGTCAACTTCGTGAATTCGCCGGATGGAACGTAAAATTTTCTTACGAAAACCACCGTGTTGCGCTTTCACGGAATTAACGGATCAAAGGGACATAAAAAAAGCGCGGGCATGCCCGCGCTTGAAAGCCCTCCGACTATCGGGATCTATTTTTGAATCTTCAGAATTCCTTTGTCATCTGAAAAAGCCGATTTCCTGAAAGTCGCGTCAGAATCGACAATGCTCACTTTTTTTACCGGCATTGGGAAGGACTCAACACTTTTATCTTCATTCAAAATATCCTGTGAAAGCGAAGCTTTCAGACCATCGGAATAACTCATGGGAGAAGGGGCGTTTTCCCGCAGGCTTTTGGCTAGAGGTTCAGCTTCGCTCTTATCGGTGATCACCACAATATTCATGTTTTGAGTCTGCCAGTATTTTTTAATGGCTTTATTCACCTGATCCACCGTCATTGAACTTAGCAGTTTGTCCATTTCCTGTATCCAGTCTTTCCTGCCATAGAATCGTGCATCCATCAGGTAACCAAGTTGTCTGGACGGTGACTGTACATACAATTTCGTATAGCTGCGGAGGAAATCCCTTGTCTTCACAAAATCTTCTTCTGTCATTCCGTTTTTGATCAGCGATTCCATTTCTTTCAAGGCCATTCTCAATGCGAAGTGCGCATGCCCGATTTCTATATTCTTCAGTTCTTCATACTGTCCTTTTAATCCGCTGGCTGTCTGAACCGGGCGGATCCAGATACTGAAATAGTTTGATGAACGCGGTGTTCCTGATGGGGGAAGCATATTTGAACCGCCTGCCTCATACCATTCTATATAGGTATAGTCACCATAATTCATGGAACGGGCTTCGCGGATTTTCTGGTAAAGTCTGGAATATGATTTCCGGTGTTCACCAAGCCATGAATTGGCAATCATGAGCGCCACAAATTCATCATTGGAGCGTGTGATGGCCAAAGGAAACCCGGCGGAAATAGCCGACCCAAGCGCATTTGGCTTGCTTACAATCTCGACCTGTAATCCATCCGGCATGGATGCCTTACCCGGTGCGGGAATAACAGGTGAAAGTGCGGATAAGCCTTTCATGTCATTTTTGATTCGAAGGGCAAACTCATCTGAATAATTTCCCGCAAGTCCTATGGTGAGATTGTTCCTGGTGAAGAAATTCCTGTAATGATTTTTTACATCATCCAGAGAGATGTTCTTGACACCTTCACTCGTTCCTGTCGTCATATGCTGGTAATTGGTACCCCTGAACAAAACATCTTCAAGATATTTTTTACCGTACTCTTCATCGGATGACTGACGGATAAGCTGATCTACATAATTCTGCTGATTGGATTTAACACGTTCAAAGTCCTCTTCTTTAAAGGAAGGGTTTAACATGAGTCCTTTGACTATGCTATAGAAATTTTCCAGATGATCAGCGGGTACTTCGAAAGTAAAATTACTCACTTCCTTGTCGCAGGAACCGCCAAACTGAGCAGCATAAGGATATATCTTATCCTTGATATCAGTCGCGCTGAGGCTTCCTGTCCCGCCTTCGGTAATAAGTGTTGAGGTCAGAAAGGTAAGTCCTTCTTTTCCGGCGGGATCGCAAATGCTCCCGTTACGAAACATCAGTTGTATGACTACTTTATTGGATTTGGGAAGCCTGAGCTCCACCAAATCCTGCGCATTCATATTGAATGCAGAGGCGATGAAGAACGTAAAGACGATCAGGTATTTATATATGTATTTCATTGTTGTTGGATTTAAATGTTGGATCAACGAAGAGTTTCTTTTTCATTAGGTGAAATGGTTCCGACAGTGAGTGTGGTGGGTAGTATGTATTTCTTTGCCACCATCATCAGATCTTCAGCCGTTACTTTATCGTACAATGCATACAGCCGGTTCAATGATTCAGGATCATTGGTAAGCCAGGTATAGGCACTGAGTGACTCGGCTATGGAAGTGGGATTGTCGATATTCATCGCAAAGCTGTACTTAAGATGCGATTTCGTATCCTTTAATACCTGTGGGTCAACAGGAGTGGTTTTCGCTTTTTCATAAGCCGCGACAATGGCATCTTTCACATATTGAAGATCGGAAGCATTGATCAATGATGCGCTGATACTGATGAGAAAAGGATCTCTTGCGTCCATGGCGCCACCGCCAAGGAATCGGCATTTCTGCTCGTCAATCACCAGTTTCTTGTACAGCTCGGATTTCTCTGAAAGTATAATGGAATTCAAAACATCCAGAGCGGGCATGTCGATGGCTTTATCACTGAAGGCAGGGCCCTTGTAATTAAGATCAAGAAATGGAGGAAAGCCGGGCTTTTGGATGTGAACATAACGGGCTTCGGTTTGTACAGGTTCTACAGGTATCTGATTCACATAATTTCCCCGCTTCCACGAGCTGAAATATTTTTCTGCAAGCGCCTGAACTTTTTCAGGTGTCACGTCTCCAACAACAATAATGGTTGAATATTCCGGTCTGTAGAAACGGTTAAAGAAATCAATAGAGTAGTCATACTGATTGGGCATTTCTACTATATCTTCGAAGAAACCCATCGTTGTATGCTTATAGGTGTGGTTCACAAAGGCCGCATCCTGAACCTTTTCATTGAGTACGGTGTATGGGCTTGCCGAGTTTTTGGTGTATTCCCCCTTAACGGCTCCGGCTTCGGTTTTGAAATCCTGAACAGAATATTTCAGGTTCATGAAACGGTCACTTTCCAGTTCGAACATGGTCTCCAGCTTGTCGGCGCTGCCGGTCATGTGATAAACGGTCCGGTCCAGACTCGTATTGGCATTGGCTGATGCACCGGTCGATTTAAGCACTTCCGAATAAAGAGCCTTGGGATATTTTTCCGTGCCACGGAACATCATGTGTTCGAAGAAATGCGCAAAACCTGATTTACCGGGTTCTATTTCGTCGCGTGAACCCACTCTCACAACGATGTAGAACGCGGCAAGACCGGGACTGTCATAAGGAACGGTGACAACATTCAGTCCGTTTGCCATTTTTTTCTGGTGAATCGGGTATGGCAAAACCTTTGTTTCGGTTGCTTCGCCGGCATAGGTCGACGCAGAAGCGACGGTCATGCAGATCACCGTCAGGATCATAAGTAGCTTTTTCATAGGTGTTTTTTCATGGTTCACGAAAGTATCCATTTATGACGAGAATGAAAAGCCGGAAGCCCTCCCGCGCCGGACTTTTAACAGACTTTAATAGTTGAAGCGTCATTCAGGCATTTTCAGGTGATCACAGATCCGGAAAAGAATGTCTCAAGCCTTTCAGATCCCGAAATTCTCATTAGCTCATTTTCTCTCCAGGAAATAAAAATAGCTTGCGGCGCAAATACGTTAATTTATCTATGAGAACAGGTATTTTCAGTCTATTAATTCTTCTGCACCTTTCCGGTGCCACCCTTTCTCAAAGCCGGGAAGAAAGGAAGGAACTGATCAAAATGGTGGAGGAAAGACAAAAAATGTTCGATCAGTACCAGGCTTCCCTGAAAGTAAAGAGTGGAATTTTTGGTCATAAAACCAGGAATGATCTGCATAAAACCCATGACCGTCTGAAAGCGATCGTTGAAGTTGATAACAGGATAATGACCCGCCTGAGGCAAATGCTGGAATACAGGAATTTTGAAAGACAAACGATGACCTATGACGTAAACCGCTATGCAGAACAGTTAAAAAACTATGAAAAAAATCAGGATACGCTCTTGAAGCAATTGAGTGAGCTTGAAAAACAATATGACAGACTCAGTAAGAGAAGTGCCGGAGATAAAAAGTGGTACTGGTTTTTACTGGGATTTTTTAGCGCGCTGATGATCATATTGTTCATTAAACGGCGTCGTGTGAACAGGAGTGGAACCGAATCCGGTCATAAAATTACTTAGATGTCATCTGAGCCGGGGCCGGCTTGCTTCAGTAAACCTATTCTGCTTTTTCTATCCTGATCCCCGCATCCATGATCTGTGGAAGGGGGTCGACACGCATAGCCTGCTCAAGCTCAAAGGTGTATTTCCCTGTTTGCGGAAATCTGAAATTCTTTTTGAAGAGTATGCGGTTATCCCATATATCTCCCAGACCATCTCCTTTCCATTTCCCACTTTCATCAGCCAGTACAAGCTCGACAGTATCTCTCGCTTGCCTCTTGTCGGGTAGGGTAGTGGTCAGGAAAAGAAAGAGGTTACTGAACTGATAACCTCCGGCATTGCGGACGTTGATATAGATATTTACCGGACTGATCGTGTCGCTAATCTCCGTTTCAAGCCTGATGATATTGTTTTGATACCACCGGTTGTCATCCAGCTTTATATTTTTTTCAAAGATCACCCTGGAATCACAGGAAGTAAATGTCAAGACGGTCAAAATAAAAACAAGGAACCGTATCATCAGTTTAGAATAGATCATGTTTCCGGGGTCTTGTTATTGCCGCTTCCCGTCTGTCCGATTCTGGGTGGACGTGGACCACGACGTTGTTGCTGATTCCTGTTCTCCTGTTCGGGCCCCTTCTTCCTGGGCTGGTTTTGATTTCGTTGTCCGCCATGATAGCCTCCGCCCGCCGTTTGTGCCGGTTTTTCCCTGCTTTGTTGTGTCCTGACAGGAGCCCCGCTGCTTTGCACTTCGGGAGAATTTGCGGATTTCTTTTTTTTCTTCTTCTTCTTTTTCTTTTTATCCATCCTGTCAATCCTGTCCTGGCCGACTACATTTCCATAATCCGGTTCCGCTAATGATCTTTCTTCGTCTTCCTGCATCTGAACGCTTTTCAGTTCCGCCGGTTTTATCTTTTGCTTATTAAGAGCGATGATCTCATTGACCCTTTCTACTGGAAGTGCGATCCAGTTACTGTCAGCTGCTTCCGGAATATCCGCACTGTCTTTTCTGTCATGTTCCTGGTAGGCGAACCACATCATGCGCTTGAAGATGTCCGTCTTTCGATGGAATGCACGGCCTTTTTCAGTTTCGAGGCTTGTATTTGCCGGAGGAAAATCTTTTAATGCGTCAACATAAGAATCAAGTTCATAATTCAGACAACACTTCAGCTTACCACATTGCCCGGCAAGCTTGGCAGGATTCAGGGCGAGGTTTTGGAAACGCGCAGTACTGGTTGAAACGGTTTTAAAATCCGTTAACCACGTCGAACAACATAATTCTCTGCCGCATACGCCAAGACCACCCAGACGACTGGCTTCCTGCCTCATGCCGATCTGCCTCATCTCAATTCGTATCCTGAATTCGTCGGCGAGTTTTTTGATCAGTTCACGAAAATCTACACGGTCTTCAGCGGTATAAAAAAAGGTAGCTTTTTTTCCGTCCCCCTGAAATTCAACGTCACTGAGTTTCATGCTGAGCTTGAGGAGCTGAATGATCTCCCTGGTGCGATGCAGGATCTGATTTTCTTTATCTTTTACTTCGATCCATTTGTCTATTTCAACAGATTTGGATTTTCGGTAGAACGTTTTGATCGATTCCGAATTCTCCTTGATATTCTTTTTCTTGAGTTGGAATCTGACCAGCTCACCTACCATGGAAACCACTCCAACATCATGTCCTGGTGAGGCTTCAACGGTTACAACGTCTCCAACCTTTAATTCGCTCCCCTCTTTGTTATTATAGAATTCTTTACGACTCCCCTTGAACCTGACCTCAATGACCGGGAAAGGTTGTTGCCCCTGAGGCAATACCATATCATTAAGCCAGTTGTACACATTCAGTTTGTTACAGCTGCCTGTACCACAGGTACCATTGCTCCGGCATCCGCCAGGCTTTCCATTATTTTCCGTTCCACAGGAATTACAAGACATAAAAACAAAAGTGTTTTGATTCAGGTTAGTTGTCCGGCAGGATTCAATCTGCCTAATCACTTCACCGGTAAAGAATACAAATTTAACGAAATTTGCGAGAAGATGCTTCCTTCAAAATCAACGTATTAAAATCATTTCTTAAGACCTGATAAAGTATTCAGGAAGTGATACGAACGAAAACGACTTATCCTGCACAGTCTGCTCTGCTCTACAGTTGCCTGAGGACATTCCAGTATGATCAATTTACCTGCGCATTTTCAGGTTTTCGACGCAATATTTCCTTCATTTTGAAGGAGAGGTCCGTAAAAAGTATCTTGGAATTGGCATTCCGCTCGATATGATAGACCGCATCGTTGAGCATATCTGAAAAGTCCTCCGCATTATACATGTTCACAAACGGCGCGAACCGACTGAGATCTTCCAGTTCTTTCCCGTCAGTATGCACCATCGAGCGGTCAGCGTAATTGATCAGCAGGCACTCGCGGGCAACTGTTAGTGCATGATATAAATACCTTTTTTGTTTTTCCCGTGTCATGGAACCGAAACTGCCTGAATACTCAAGTATCTGATTCAGGTTTCCAGCATAACAGGAACGCATCCAGTCTAAAAACCATTGATCAAGGTTTTCGGAACTCTCATCATTCCGTATCATCCGGAGTGCCTCACAGTAATTTCCGTCACAACGAAGCGCAACTTGTCGTGCTTCCTGCGGATTCAGACCATGTTTCTCCAACAGAAAGGGGATGAGTTCATTTTCACTAAGACGATTTACTTTGATCAACTGGGTGCGGGAAGCGATTGTCGGTAATATTTGTTCATAATCCTCAGCAACGAGGATAAAAATTGTTTTGTCACCGGGTTCTTCGAGGATTTTAAGTAATTTATTAGCTGCGGTTGTATGTAAGTTTTCAGGACGCCACATAATAAGGATCCTGAATCCACCCAGCACACTCTTAAGACTAAGTCGTTTTCCAATATCCTCGGCTTCATGTACCGAAATAATTCCCTGCTTGTTCTCAATGTCCAGTTTCTCGACCCAGTCAGTATATTTGACATAGGGACTTTCAAGAATAGCTTCCCTCCATTCTCTGATGAAATCCACACTTTTCGGTTCCGTAATTTTTTCTTTGGTGGCAACAGGATAAGTAAAACTCAGGTCGGGATAAATCAGTTTCTGAATCTGTTTACAGTGCTGGCAAAGTCCGCAACTGTCTTTTTCCGTTTTATTTTCGCAAAAAAGATATTGGGCATATGCGATGGCGAGTGCGAGGTTACCCGAACCTTCCGGTCCTAAAAACATCTGGGCATGACTAATTCGCCCTTCCCTGACCGAGTTGATCAGACGGCTTTTCACCTCTTCATGACCTATTACCTGTGCAAATTGCATCGTACAAAGATAGTTTATTCGCCGTCACCTGCATATCAGGAAAAGAATCCTGAAAAAGCAGGCAAACATTTCCGGTGATATTGTTTACCGGCCCATACAGGTTCTTTTCCGATGAGAATTTGAGATTATCTTTGTCCTCTATATGAAAACGATTAACGACTTTAATTTTAATGGCCGCAAGGTGCTTCTGAGAGTTGATTTCAACGTTCCACTCGATAAGAACAATAACATCACGGATGACAGCCGCATTCGTTCCGCGCTTCCCACGATAAAAAAAATCCTGAACGATGGTGGAAGTGTCATTCTCATGAGCCATCTGGGAAGGCCATTAAAGAAATTAAAGGAAGATGGCAGTCTTGATATCGCCAGGTTTACTCTAAAACTCACCCTCGGCCGCACTGCTGAATTGCTCAACCTGCCGGTAAAGTTCTCACCGGTCTGTATTGGTGAGGAGGCGGCAGGACTTGCATCAGGTCTGAAACCCAGGGAGATCCTGTTGCTTGAAAATCTCCGGTTTCATAAAGAGGAAGAAAAGGGAGACAGGGAATTTGCAAGGCAACTTTCGCTGTTGGGCGACTTCTACGTGAATGATGCCTTTGGTACGGCACACAGAGCGCACGCTTCCACTGCTGTCATAGCCGATTTTTTCCCAGGTAAAAAATGTGCGGGTTTACTTATGGCGGCTGAATTGCTCAATGCAGAAAAAGTAATGCATAGCGCCGAAAGGCCCTTCACTGCGGTTATGGGTGGAGCCAAGGTTAGTGATAAAATTATGATCATCGAAAACCTGTTGGATAAGGCGGATACTATTTTAATTGGAGGGGGAATGTCTTATACATTTTTTAAAGCATTGGGTGGCTCAACAGGCAATTCCTTGCTTGAACCCGACAGGGTTGATATTGCCCGCGACCTGATCCGAAAAGCAAAAGAGAAAAACTGCCTCCTTCTCCTTCCTCCGGATTCTGTGCTTGCCGATAAGTTTGACAAGGATGCAACCACTCGTGTAGCGGATAACATGAATATTCCTGACAACTGGATGGGTCTGGATATTGGACCAGAAGCCATCAGACAGTTTTCGGAGCATATCCGTAAATCAAAAACTATTTTGTGGAACGGACCGATGGGGGTTTTTGAAATGAAAAAATTCGAGAACGGAACACGTTCAATTGCCCAGGCAATTGCGGATGCAACCGAAGCAGGCGCTTATTCACTCATCGGTGGAGGTGACTCTGCCGCCGCGGTAAATACCTTCGGTTATGCCGATAAGGTTTCCTATGTCTCTACAGGTGGCGGCGCCTTACTCGAATACTTTGAGGGAAAAGTTCTTCCGGGTGTGAATGCACTGCGTGATTCCTGATACGGCACTCATCACCGGCTTGTCTCTCGCATTATGAGCAGGTCATGTTTGTCATGCTCAATAACATACCCACTACCATAAGTAGATTTATTAACAGCCTCCACAATGCGGATATCGGTTCTGAGAGGTTTTTCTGGCAGATTTTTAAATCTACATTTGTTTGACTGCTTATATTGGTTTCTTAATTACTGATCACAACATATAACCACTCCCCGGATGCTTTTCAGATCTTCTTACCTCGGTCTTTCACGGGAAGTTTGGTATCTCGCTCTGGTAACCCTTATCAACAGGGCGGGCACAATGGTCATTCCCTTTCTTTCATTATACCTTACCAAGGAGAAGCATTTTTCGCTGTCCGAGGTTGGATGGATAATGAGCTGCTTTGGCCTCGGTTCAGTCGCCGGCTCCTGGCTTGGCGGTAAACTCACCGACAGAATGGGTTATTACAGAGTGATGACAGGAAGCCTTGTCTTCTCTTGTTTTTTATTTATTCTTCTCCGGTATCTAAACAGTTTCGAAGCTCTGTGTATAGGAATTTTTTTATTGCTCACCGTTGCTGATGCCTTTCGTCCGGCCATGTTTGTGGCCGTTAATGTGTACAGCAAACCCGAGAACAAAACCCGTTCCATCACGCTGATCAGACTGGCAATCAACCTGGGCTTCGCAGCCGGACCGGCAGCCGGTGGCTTGATCATTGCTTCCATGGGTTACGGGGGTTTATTCTGGATTGATGGTCTGACTTCCCTCTTTGCCGGATTGGTCTTATTGAGACTGCTTCATCCAAAGAAAGCCAGACCGCTGGATCAGCCCGTTCAGGAAGGCACGCGTTCCGCTTATCGAGACGGACAGTATTGGATCTTCATTGTAGTCATGATGATTTTTGGTTTTGTTTTCCTTCAGTATTTCTCAACGGTTCCCTTGTTCTACAAAGACATACACTTTCTGAGCGAGAAGAGTATCGGATTACTCATGGGATTGAATGGGCTGATAATTTTCTTACTGGAGATGCCAATGGTGCACGCCCTTGAACGCCGGAATATTCCAAAGATCAGGATCATTCATGCGGGAATGCTGCTTCTTGCCCTAAGCTTTTTGATAATGAACCTGAGTCCATCATCATCCATATTAATTCCTGCCCTTATCCTGATGACACTGGGAGAAATGCTCATATTCCCATTCTCAAATTCTTATGCCCTGGAGTATTCTAAAAAGGGTAAAAGCGGAGAATACATGGCCTTGTACAGCATTGCGTTTTCGGTTTCCCACGTATTCAGTCATAATGCAGGAATGCAGTCGATTAACGCTTTTGGATTTGTGACGACTTGGTATATCCTGGTAGTTATGACACTTGCAGGTATGGGTATGCTGGCTTTTTTGAGGAAAAAAGGTTAATTACCTGTCTTGCCTGTTTGTTGAGGAAAAAACTCAGGCCTCATCCCTTCAATCAAAGGTATTACTGCTGGCGCGATTCGTGACAAAGGATAGTACAGGATGGAATCAGCTTTGGTGTCAGGATTCATCCACCGGTAACGGCTGTCGAGTTTGTTGAAATAAAAAATCAATATACTCAATACTAATGCGTACTTGAAAGCTCCAAACAAAGCGCCTGCGATCTTGTTGAAGATTCCAAGAGCTGCCATATTAATCAGACCCGTAAAAAGTCTGGCGACCAGTATCACTCCGGTGGAAATAACAAGGAACATGACGAATCCTGAAATGTAGTAAAGCGTTTTCGGGTCGGGGTCTGCTACTTTGAGAATGTATGGCGAGGCAAATCCCGCAAACCTGAAACCTGCCCATAGTCCCAGGAACAAAACGCCCAGTATCGCGACCTCAAAGATGAAGCCGTTAATAAAACCGCGGACAAGTCCAATGAGGATAAGGATCGCTAAGACAAAGTCAAGCATTTGAGTTGGGCATGTTCAGACAGTTTCTGCTGTTTGCGATTCTTCATGATAAGTTCTATTGAATACCACGCTCGGTGCGGATATTCTCATACGCCTCATTGATCTTCCTGAATTTTTCCTGAGCATCTTTCTGGTATTCAGGACCCAGGTGATGGACCTTGTCAGGGTGATACTTCATTGCCATCCTTCTGTAAGCCTTTTTCAATTCTTCATTGCTTGCCGTTCTGTCGATTTCCAGAATTTTATAAGCCGATTCGGTATCCTTGACAAACATGGCTTTTATACTTTCAAAGTCTTTATCAGAGACACCGGTAAGTGAAGCTATCTGTCCTATCACCATCATTTCAGCATTGCCGACGGCGCCGTCAATACCTGCCAGACCGAATAAAAGGTGAATTAATTCAAGTCTCGATGGATGATCAAGGTGTTGTCTGACCTGAACGCAAACCTGAGCAAGAGGGATTTCCTGTTTAAGAATTTCCCTGAATAACTGCATTCGGGCGAGTGTCTGCGCTTCACCAAATTGCCTGATAAAAAACCGTTTAACATAATCCAGTTCGGATCTCATAACTTTCTGGTCGGCCTTCATCACAGCTGCGCAGAGTACAAGCAGAACCGCGCTGAAATCGTTTGGCAACACGGAAGCGCCGGCCTTGTATTTTTTCTGACTCTCCTCAGTTATTGAACCCAGAGCGAAACCCAGGATGCCTCCGATAGGCCCACCCAGTGCCCATCCAAGCCCTCCGAATATCCATTTATTCCACCTTTTCATCTGACCAAGCTGATAATTCCATGAATGTAATTTTATAAATACGGGAAGCGAAATTTAGTAAACCGGACATTTGATCCCCCTTCCCATTAACAGGTCTCGGATCATATGCATTGTTACGATGTCAAGCGTTGCCATACTTTTTTCCATTACCTTTCCATCTACCCTGTCCTTTAACTCCTTTTCAGCGATCATATCGGCAATCATCGCACTGAGTTTCTTTCTTTCGTACTTTTTGTAGACGATATAGGACTTTAATTTTTCCGCACTCATTCGTTTGCAGGAATCGTTCATGAATTTCCTTTCCGCGTCCATAAATCCAACCGGATTTTTATAATAAAGATCTACCAGATCCCATGAATGATTTTTCTTCTGATAATAATCGGAGATCTTATATAAAGACCTGTACCGGTACCCTTCCGTATTGGTAATAAAAATATGGTTGTCTTCATTGACCATGATCCTCCATCTCTTGCTTCCGCCTTCTCCATAATACAAATAGGTATTATTGAATTTTCTGTTCAATGCACGAAACCTTGGAAGGTCAAATCCATTTAACCTGTCGAAGTATCGGTTCCGCAGCGATATCACCGACATCTTGCCGTTACCATTTTCGGCCAGCCTGCTCCATCCGCGGATGGCTTTTCTCTCCCCGGGAACGGTGCAATAAACCGTATTGATGATCACCCCCTGTGAAACCAGTTTTTCCGTCACGCGGTCTATATCCTCTGCTCCCAGTTTTACATCTCCGTTCCCAACCAGAAAGATTATTTTCAGCGCGTCGGGATCTCTTGACCAGCTGAGTTTTTTCAGACACATATTCAGCGCCGATCCTACATATTGGTCTCCTTTTTCGATTCTTGAAGGAATTTTATACAGAATAGCGCTCAGCATCTCAAAATCCGTGGTGAAGTCTTTCAATACTTTTACGTAGCCATTTTTTTTCCCATAACTGAAACGCGAGTAAGCCACAACACTAATCCTGAAGTCTGGAACCGGTTGACACCTTGAAAGAAAATACCAATAATCCCAAAGGTGATTTCGCATTTGATCAATCAGTCCGTTTGCACTGCTGCTCAGATCCAGGCAGAAAACGATGTCGACAGGTTGTCCTGTTTTCTGCTGCGCTGATGCGGAATTAATATCCGCTAGAAGAAACAGTAGGCTTGAAAGAAAAAAAAGGTTTTTTATTTTTTGTAGCACTTTGGTCAACAGGAAATCTTACGAGGCCCGTAAAGGTAGTAAACCCCGAAAATAGTCGATACCTTTGTAAAAGTATGGATTCGGTTGATTTACAAGTTTTAAAAGAAAAATGGGAAAAGCTGGGATTACGCCTGGCCAGACAGTTTGGCGAAGAACCCGATCTGCAGGCCATCCTCTTTCTGATAGGGGTTCAGGAACTGGGTAAAGGTCCCATGAAGTACTCGAAAGATGAAAAGCAGGACCTCATGCATATAGCTGTATGCCGTTTACTCAGTACGTTCGGATACTATGTACTTGCCGGTTTGGATGAAAACGGTTGGCCACACTGGGAACTTGTAAAGAAACTGCCACCTCTCACGTTAAAAGAACAGGATCTTTTGCTAAAACAGGCGGCAATCGAATATTTTGAAACAGAAGCGGGATTTGATTGACGATCTGATCAGGATATGCGGAGGCTACGCTCAGATCGATACAGTAATGGTCTTGTTGACCGTCTCATGTTCCTTCAGCCGAATGAAACTACGGGCAGTATCAGCGTTAAAGATCACGTCTATATTTAAAAACGCCTCCAGTTGAAATTCAAACTCAGCTCTCCCTGCCGCGTCGGTCGTTTTCGTCACACGCAGCTCGGATGCAACTCCGTTACTTTTATTAACGGCGGTGTCCTGCCAGAGTATAACCCTGGCACCCTGTACCGGACGACTGACGGAATCGACGACTGTAATTACTGCAATGGTCGGTCCGTCTTTCTTGCAAGAGAAAAAGGAAAGTGAAACCAGCAGCGCCGCCAGCAATAGTCCGATTCTGAAACCGCTTTTTTCTTTATTCATTTGATTTTGGTTAATATTGCAGAACTACCGGATATACAAAAATATGGAAAATATGAAGCGATTTACTGCTACTTGTACGCTCATTCTGTTGCTAAGTGTTTCACTTTTCGCACAAAAAGAAAGCGCTGAACCTGCTGCAGCCTCTTCCGGTTCCGGGCTGGTCATCATCAGTACTCCTTATGGAGACATGAAAGTAATGCTCTTTGATGCCACACCTCAACACCGGGATAATTTTATCAAACTCGTGGAAAATCGTTTTTATGACAGCCTTTTGTTCCATCGTGTGATCAGGAATTTCATGATTCAGGGAGGAGATCCTTTGTCTAAAAACGCCGATTCCGTACAAGCACTGGGAATGGGTGATATCGGTTACACAATCCCTGCGGAATTTGTGGATACCATTTTTCACAGAAAGGGAGCTCTTTGTGCCGCAAGAACGCCTAATCCTGAAAAGGCATCAAGTGGCTGTCAGTTTTATATCGTACAGGGTCAGGTTTTCACTCCCGAACAACTTAATATGCTGGAGTTACAAAGAAATATTAAACTGAGCCAGACGCAGAGAGACGTCTACACGACAACCGGAGGGGTTCCCTGGCTGGATCAGGATTATACGGTTTTCGGGCAGGTCATAGAAGGACTTGAAGTGATCGATAAGATCGCCGCCGTCAAGACACGTCCCGGTGACCGTCCGGTTGAAGACGTTAGGATGACAATGAGGATGTTCGAAGAAGCGGAGTCTCCGGTTGAAATGAAATCTGACAGGAAAGAATAAGGATTATCCGTTATCAATTCGGGAATGCCATAAGCCGGGTAAAAATTATATGCAGGATAAAATTAAAGCGCTGATTGCGGAAGTTGACAGCTATGAGGCATCAACGAGGGATCAGCTTGAAGCATTCAGACTCAGGTATCTTTCTAAAAAAGGTATACTATCTGAGTTATTTGGCGAGATGAAAAATCTCCCGGTGGAACAGAGAAAAGATTTCGGACTTCTCGTCAATGACTTGAAGACAAAAGCAGAGGAAAAATTTCAACTTGCACAAGGCGCGCTCGAAGCGCTGAATGACATTGGAGGACTTGATGAAAAGGATCTGAGCCTTCCGGCCGAGCCATATACCCTTGGAACAAGACATCCGATCTCTCTGACAAGGAGGCGTATCCTGTCAGTCTTCGAGAGAATAGGCTTTACTGTGGAAGACGGCCCGGAAATAGAAGACGACTGGCATAATTTTACGGCGCTCAATTTCCCTGAAAATCATCCGGCAAGGGATATGCAGGATACCTTTTTCATAGAACACCGCGGAGGCAGTGATTCCATCGCGCTGCGAACCCATACTTCTTCGGTACAGGTAAGAGTCATGGAAAACAACAAGCCTCCGGTCAGGATCTTAGCTCCAGGAAGAGTATTTCGGAATGAAGCTATTTCTGCACGCGCGCATTGTTTTTTCCATCAGGTCGAAGGATTGTATGTAGATGAAGGCGTTTCATTCGCGGATATGAAGCAAACGCTTTTATATTTTTCCAGGGAAATGTTCGGTGAGGAAACGAAGATCAGACTTCGCCCGTCTTATTTCCCCTTCACAGAACCTTCCGCGGAAATGGATGTTACCTGCAGCATCTGTAAAGGAAAGGGTTGCAATGTGTGCAAGTATACAGGCTGGCTTGAGATACTTGGATGCGGGATGGTGGACCCGAACGTGCTGATCAATTGCGGAATTGACGCAGATAAGTACAGCGGATTCGCCTTCGGTATGGGTATTGAGAGGATTGCCATGCTCCTTCATGATGTGAAGGACCTGCGGCTCTTTTCGGAGAATGACGTACGTTTCCTGAAACAGTTCAGCAGGGAATAAGCGGGTGTAATTTTCAGGTATCCGCCTTTGCTTCCTTTACGTTTACAGATTCACCTATGAGCCTTCTGGCCGGATACCAGGCGGCAATGAGTCCGATACTGAAGACCGTCAACAACACATATATAAAGTCGGTCGCTTTCATCAGTACCGGATAGGCGTCGATCACAAAAGAGCCGCTGCCGCTGAGTTGTATAAGACCGAAACGTTGCTGAAGAAAGCAAATGACAAAGCCGAGTAACAATCCGGCCAGCGCTCCGGCCATGGTAATGAAAAGACCCTGAACTAAAAATATATTCCGGAGTAAGGTCATTTGAGCGCCCAGACTATGGAGTATGCCAATATCTTTTTTCTTCTCAATGACCATCATGGTGAGTGAACTGATCACATTGAATATCGCGATGATCAGCACAAAAGTAAGTATCAGGAATACAGCCCACTTCTCGGATTTCATAATCTTATAGATAAGCGCATGGAGCTCGTAACGGTTCTGAACACGATAAGTGTCTCCGCAAAGCGCTACGATCTCTTTCCTGACCTTCTCTGATTCGGCTCCGGCTTTCAATCCGATTTCAATGGCGCTGACATGCCCTTCTTTTTCAAGAATTTCTCTGGTGAAGCGGATTGGAACAAGGATATATTTGGTATCAAATTCCTGCTGAATGGAAAAAACGCCGGATGCGCTTATAAAGCGACGGTTGAAAGCTTCTTCCGGGTTAAGCAGACTGGCCTGATTCTTCCTGGGGGCGTAAATTTCAAGCTGACTGAGAAGATCTGCGGTATTGAGTTGAAGTTTATAGGCAATTCCACCACCGGCAATAGCATAGTCGATGTCTCCTTCAGTGAGCAGGTACTTTCCTTCGAATATCATCGAATCCACTCCGCTCATCTTCGAGAACTCATCCGTAACACCTTTTAAAGTGACGATCGTTTGCTTATCGCGGTACCTGACCAGCGCATTCTCTTCGAGAACTTCAGTAAGATGCATTATGCCTTCAATTTTTTTTAATTCTTCAAGCGGAAATCCAGAAGTCAGAAAGGATTTTCCTTCCGTTTTGGTGATCTTCAGATCAGGGTCGAAGGAATTATATAGTTTATGAATGAGACTTTCGAATCCGTTGAAGACAGACAGAATGATGATCAGCGCTGCAGTACCAATTGTCACACCGGTAACCGATATCATGGAAATGATATTGATCGCACGCTGTGATTTCTTGCTAATAAAATACCGCTTAGCGATAAACAAGGCTAAATTCATTGAGTCACGGATGTTCTAGAAAAGCTAAAGTTAGAAAAATGAAACGACTGGTGAATAATTAAAAGACTTGTTCCTTGTTCAGGGTTCTGATACATTTTGAACCCTTCTTGTTCTATAGTGCTTTCAAAACTTCCAGCCTCTTACTGATGCAGGATTTCGTTTCAAAGGCATGGCACTGGAAATACGAATGTAGAAACGTGGAATCGACCTGATGCTGGCTAGTGATCATAAAGGATAGCTTTGCTAATGAATTATTTTTGTTGAATAGAGAGAATTGGAATTGGCTTTAATCTATATCAAGGGTTTTAGGAAGATGTTGCGAAAACAGTTGATCAGTGAAAGGGATAAAATTCTGTGGCGCTGATTTCACCTTTTGTTTAGTTCTGAAATTTATACGGATTTGTTTTTAAAATTTGGAATAAACTCAGTCTTTAGAAAAAATTTGAAAAAACGAGGAAAGGTAATGCCAAATTGTGACAGCCTAATCTCAAAGAAGTTCAATGTGATTTATGAGTTCTGAGTGAATCAAGGTGTTTCAAATTTCAAATTCAGCTTCTCCACTATTGAATTTGAAGGAATGCAAAAGCCTATCCCGTCGACATTTTTCCCACTTGCCTTTAAAGTGGTTATTCCGATTATTTCACCTGAAGCGTTAATCAATGGCCCACCGCTGTTTCCTTGATTAATTCTAACATCAGTTTGAATAAATTTAACACCATTCCACTCACGGATTCCGCTGATTATCCCTTTTGTTATAGATTGCTGTAATGATTTATCCAGGGGAGTCCCGATAGCATAAACATCTTCTCCGTTTTCAGATTCTTCAGTATTTCCAAATGGCAAGGATTGATATCCTGTTCCAGGAATTTTCAATAGTGTGACATCATAATCGCTGACTGCCTTGACTATTTGAGCTTTTACTTTTTTATGAATCCCTGAAGAAATGTAAACATTCCCATTTCCCTCAGTTACATGATGATTTGTAATTATATATCCATCGCCGGAAATAAATACACCGCTTCCAAATCCTTTATCCGTTTCAACCGTAACTACCGATGAAACAGCTAGTTTTAAAATTTCTTTCTGAGATGTAGGTAGTTTTGCTGAAGACCCTGCAATGGTTATTTGTTCAGAAGAAATTCCATCCAAATATTCCTTCTGAAGTCGCAATAAAAAAGAATGTAAGGTGTCAATTTCCAATAGATCTCTTCCGGAGAGTGCAAGCATTTTGTACAAAACTATATCGTAATCGTTCTTTCCCCGATACATTGCACTCTTGACAGGAATGGAGGCAATAACCTTGCTCTTATCAGAAATGGTTGAAATCTGCCAGTCACAGGTAATTTCGCATGGCCCGCTCAAATCACGAAATAGAGATCCGGTAAAATCAAAATTCATTTCTTTTACAATTGGTTTGAGAATGATTTTTGGCTTGTACAATAAAGTCTTTTCTTCATTATCATCGCTAATAAATCTCGGATCAATATAGGTGCCATTAAATGCAGATAACATTTGCATATCCATATTGCCAGGATATCCAATATAGGAATGGATATCCTTTGAATTTAGTTTCTTCAATGATCCATTTATTTTTCCCAGAACAGATTCAGTTGACAGTTCTATTTTGGGAGTATCAATACTTACGAATAATGATTGTTCTTTGTCACTGTTTTTCTTTCTCAATAATAAAATTCCTGAATAATTCTTGTTGTTTAATTCGGGAAAATTCTCATATTGAATTCGACATTCATTACAGGAATTAATGCAGGATGGGAATTCTGAAGTTTTTTTAATTTTTTCGGGAAAGGAAATTTCAACAGGAAAATAACCCTCCATTTGTATTACTATTTCTCGGGTTTGTTCGAGTATCTTCTCCAGTTCAAGCGGGGTTTTGCCTAGTACCTTTTCATTGTTGTCAAGAACTGATGCACCGGAAGGTATTGTTTTTAAAAGGTATGGTTGAGCAATGGATACTTGAAAATGGGTAAAAATGCAGGCATATAAAATAAAATAAACAATGCTCTTTGTTTTGTTAAAGTTCATTTAAGCATTTCGTTAAGTTCTTTTTGCAAGATATGGTTATATTGATACATTTGCAATCCTACTGTTTAATACTTAATTTAATTCACCATGCAAAAAGCAATAATTTTTGTTCTGATTTGTGTTTCGAACCTTGTCTACGGTCAGCTTACGGCTGTGGATTTCCATAGTGAAGAATATACCCGGTTTCGGGCTTCTAAAACATATGTGGTAAGTACCGGAGACGAGTTGTTCGACAGCCAGCTTGCTGCTGCTATGAAGGAGTCCTGGAAAGTTACATCATTCGATTTTATAGATGGAAAGGATCTTGAGTCTAAAATTTCAGACAAATCGGCTTCCTTTTTACTTTCATTAATAATTAACACTGGTAAAGGAGCTCAAGCATATCACTATCTTGCTTTGATAAACGGCGGGAAGAAGCGGTTAAATTCATATGGATATGACAACTTGCTCGCATATTGTCCAATCAACCATTTTGGCGGAGAATACAAAAACACAGATTGTAGCTATCGTGTGCGAAATATGCTCGAAAGCATGATACAGTCAATGGACTTGGTACAGAAAAACGATATCAAGGGAAACTCTTTGAAAATAGCTGTTGAGTTAAGAAACATTTATAACGAAAGAGCAAAGAATATCAGCAAACGAACACTTCTTGTCTGTGAAGAACAAATTGGCGGAAATTTTGGGAGTAAAAAAGCAAAAGTCCTTTCTAAGGCTGAATTTGCAGCAAACTATCCGTTCAAATTCGAATATGTAAGTAAAGAAAGACTTGCACAAATAATAAGTGAGCGAAGCAAGGATTATTATTATCTGCAACTCTGTTCAACTTTGAATAAATCTATTTTTGTATTCGATCCGTCGAATGGAGAGGTTTTGTATAGTAGCCTGAAGGTTATGGGACTAAAAATTAATGATGATGATATTGCAGATCTCACCAATGTTATACGGAAATAGAAATTTAACTTCTGATAATCAGGGGTCTCAAGCCCATTGAAAGAGGGTAATAGCTTTTAAAAGAAATCACGCCCAGGCCTTCACAATAAGTCCGGTTCCCGTAGGATGTTTCGTATAGACATCAAAATAATTCAGCACGAAAGAAACCGGATAAGCAATCAGGTAGTAAAAAGGTAAAAGGATAAAGAATAATTTACTTTTACCCAGCATCAGGATCGGATATTTCATGGAGAGTCTCCATGATATTTTTCCCGGCGAACCATACTGATAACGGGCTTCCACCCGGGAGAAACCGGCGGATTTTATTTTATCCCGGATCTCATTGATATTATATCCGTCACGTACGTGCTCTTCGATGAAGGAAGAATCATCGTCACCGTGAACATCACTTCCTCCCTGATCGGAGGGCGTGCTGATCAGTAACATAGCCCCCGTTTTCATCGACGCATGAAAATTCCTGAATACTTGAACATCTTCAACTATGTGTTCCATCACATCGACACATACGATAAGATCAAAGGCTTTTGGATTCACGTACTTCGTGAGATCTCCGGTTTCAAACCGTACCTCCTCCGCACCTATCGCCTGAAAAAAACGGTTACAGTCGGCTACCTGCTCCTCTTTGACATCAAGTGCCAGAATATTCAGGTGTGGGTCTCTTCTGTGTAACCAGTATGTGTACTGTCCATAACCTGCTCCGGCATCGAGAATGCGTGAATCACTCATGGCGGTTCTCATCCATTCTCTTAATTCTTTGTGAATATGCCAGGCTCGTAACAGGAGAAGATCAAGCAGTCTGTAAAATATTTTTCTCAGAAAAGGGCTCTTGTTAAAGATATTGCCGAGTGATCGCTTGATTGGATCGTATTGCATACAGAATGAACAGGTTTAATTTTTATGATTCTTCAGATTCTTCCTTTTTACCAGGTTTGCTTTCCTTAAGCAACTTCTCAATTTTTTCAACCCTGTCCAGCGAATCGTCCAGGAAGAATTTCAAGGCAGGAATTATTCTTGCCTGATGCCGGATACTGTTTCCAAGTCTCTTCCGTATCTCCTTATTATGACTTTCTATCTGTTGAAGCACGGCATGGCTGTCAGGCACACCGAAAATGCTCAGATAGATGGTTGCAATGCTCAGGTCGGGGCTTACCTTGGCTCCGGTTACGGTTACGAAAGCTCTGCCAAAAAACTGAAAGCCGTCTTTCTGAAAGATCTCCCCAACTTCCTTTTGGATAAGTCGCGCGTACTTCTGTTGTCTGGTTGAATCCATTCGGGCGAAGATAGTCAATTCCATACGGACAGACAATTGGGGACCCCGGGGACCTTTCCGGAACATAGCCGGAAAGGTCAGGCACCGAGTCAGATCAATTCATCAATTTAAGCATTGAATTCTAAAAAGAATATCTTTAAGGCGTGAAAAATTACCTGCGACTGCTGCGCTTTGTTGGCGCCTACAAAGGATACGCCGCATTGAATATACTGTGCAATATGATCTCGGTGGTATTTTCCCTTTTCTCACTTACAATGGTTGCGCCTTTTCTGAATGTGCTGTTCAGCCAGACCTCAACGTACGAAAAATTACCATGGAGTTTTTCCATTAAAGTCGCTTTGGCAAATTTTAATTATTTCCTGAGTGAGCAGATCAGGGAGAACGGGAAAATGGAAACCTTGTTCCTCATCTGCATTCTTGTCATCATCATGTTTTTCTGCAAAAACCTGTTCCGTTATCTGGCCATGTATTTCATGGCCCCTGTAAGGAATGGAATTGTAAGGGATCTCAGAAATAAAATGCATGACAGAATATTGGAACTTCCGCTTTCCTATTTTTCAAACGAAAGAAAGGGAGACCTCATTGCAAGGATGACTCATGATGTCCAGGAAATTGAATGGAGCATAATGCAGAGTCTGGAAGTTATTTTCAGAGATCCTCTGACCATTGTTCTTTTTCTTACAACAATGGTACTGATGAGCCCCGAACTCTCCATCTTCGTCTTTATCCTCCTGCCGGTGGCCGGACTACTTATCGGTCAACTCGGAAAAAGCCTCCGCAGAACTTCAACTAAAAGCCAGACACAGATGGGCGTCTTGCTTTCAACGATCGAAGAAACGCTCAGCGGCCTGAGGATAATTAAGGGTTTTACCGCAGAGGCCTTTACGCGGTTAAAATTCAGCAGAATAAATGACGCATACAAAAAGCTGATGATAAGACTTTACAGAAAACGGGATCTCAGCTCACCGCTGAGTGAATTCCTGGGAGCCGTCGTGATGGTCATAGTCATGTATTTCGGCGGCAAGCTTGTCCTGGGTGAACAGGCTTCACTGGAACCATCGGTGTTCATCGCGTTCATTGCGATCTTTTCTCAACTGATACCACCCGCCAAGTCATTCAGTGATGCCTACACAAATGTTCAAAAAGGACTGGCTTCGGCCGAGAGGATTAATACCATTCTGGATGCGGAGATAAGCATTCGGGATAAGGAAAATCCGATTTCAATTTCCGACTTAATTCATAATATAGAGTACCGCAATGTTTCTTTTGCTTATCATCAGGGAGGAAAGGGATGGGTTCTGAAAGATATCAACCTGAAGATCGAAAAGGGAAAAACCATCGCACTGGTTGGCCAAAGCGGAAGCGGTAAGACCACCCTGGCTGACCTCCTGCCAAGATTCTATGATCTTGAACATGGAGAGATCCTGATTGATGGAGTGAACATTAAGGATTTTAAACTGAAGGAACTCCGGAGTCTGTTTGGGATTGTAACCCAGGAGAGCATTCTATTCAACGATTCGGTTTATAATAATATTGCCTTTGGAATGCCCGATGCGAAAAGAGAGGATGTCATCAAAGCCGCTCAAATAGCTCACGCGCACGAATTCATCACGGAGATGCCACAAGGCTATGAGACCAATATCGGCGACCGTGGCAGTAAGATGAGCGGCGGACAACGACAAAGGATCAGTATAGCGAGAGCCATACTGAAGAATCCTCCTGTGCTGATTCTCGATGAAGCCACCTCGGCCCTGGATACGGAAAGTGAGAAATTGGTTCAGGATGCGCTCACACAACTCATGAAGAACCGGACAACTCTTGTGATCGCTCACAGGCTCTCCACCATTCATCATGCCGATGAAATCATTGTCATGAAGGAAGGAATCATTGCCGAACGCGGTAATCATGACGAATTGCTGTCGTTAGGAGGAATTTACAAAAAGTTATATGATATGCAATCATTTATCTGATCACTTACGCAAGCCGGAATGCTGAAAATGATCTGAAGTATATGGGGAATTGCATGAGGGAATAAAAACAATGAACAAGAGCTTGCCGGGTAGTTTTCTATTATTTTTTAACGATATTTTGTAAAAAAAACAGCAACAAAGATACAGTTCAACCTGCAATTAAACGTTTTAGTGAATGCTCTCCGGAGATTCCTATGAAATATTTTTCTTGAAATTCTTCCACCTAATACTTTTTGTAACTAAAATTTATTCTGATTATCGTTAGCAGAATGCCGATTCTGCATCCGTATAAAGATTGAATTGAGTAACTTTTATTTTCTGGAAATTATTAATGGAATTTTATCGGATTGCCCGTCATGTAGAATTTCGACAATAAAATATCCGGCCGGTAAAAGACTAATGTCAAGTCTGATTTCCGGATCCGAAAATTCTGACTCTCCTTGATTCAAGGATATATGCACACGGCCTTCCATATCCATTATTTCCACCCTAATACCCGGGTTAACAATTTGCTCGATTTGTATGGAGATATATTCCGACGCCGGATTGGGAAATAATTTTACTCGACTCAGGTGTGAAGTCAATCCAGCAATACCGGTTGGGTCTTCCAATACTTCCGCGGTGTCACAATCCATACAACCATTTGAATCACTGATACAAATAACATATATGCCAGCAGGCAGGTTGATCAATGTACTGTCGGTAAATATTCCTGTAGATGGAGTAACACTAAAGAAATAGGGAGTAAGACCTCCTGATGCACTGAAGCGGACTGATCCGTCATCACATCCAATACAGGTAGTTCCATTCACCCCCAAAAGTGTTAATGCAGGCTCCTGCAGAATCTCAAAAGACAACGAATCCATGCAGGAAGCGCTATCATTCAGGATGAGGTAATAATTTCCTGACTGAAGTCCTGAAAGAGTATCGGGATCATAAATAGCTGAAGCTTGTTGAAGCAGTGTTCCGCCAGAGTCATAACAGTATATGGAATACGGCGGATTTCCCGAAGGGATTACTACGACCTGAGCGGGACTCATATAGCACGAATCACTATATTCTGTTAATATCTGCATCGGACACGATTCTTCAACTGGCAAGCTGATTTTGTAAAGTCCGGAAGTGCCCCCATAACCGTTTTCAATGATATAAATCACATTACTGTCAATTACAGCGTCAATCGGATGTTGAAATGAACCTACGATTCGTGTAGCGCTTAATTGAAAATTGTCAATGATCGAATCATAACTGAGATCTAAATGTACGAGGTCCTCGCTGGGATCCACGAAAGGTCCGATGGCAGTATCAGGAACACTTGTGCAACCGCACGAGTCATAACCCTGTGTCCAGCTGAGCATAAAAGCATCACCTCTGTAAGAAGGATGAAGAACCTGATTCACATCAAACACTAGACCGAGCGGCGACCGGTGAGCGGTAAAACTCCCGATTGAAACTCCCATATCGCTGGCGTCTTTTATTTCACCGGTAACTGAATCACGGAACTTATCGCAATCCGGACCGATGTTTTGTATCGGGTTTTCAAATATCAATCCTGAATCCGGGGCAGGAAATGCCGGATCATTATCCCAAAAACCAAGTCTCCATGACCTGCTATAATGCGGGATCAATAAATCGTTTGATGGATCAAAGGATGGGTATTGCTGTGGATTATGTGTATCCCCCATTTTCCAGGGAAAACCATAATGTTTCCCTCTTCTTAGCCAGTTCATTTCTTCATTGTGATCCCGGTCTCCTGAATTTTCAACGCCAAATAAATTTCCGTTTGCGTCAAAAGCCATGCTGAAAGTGTTTCTGATCCCTCTCGCATAAACATATTGGCTCGTATCATGCCAGATCGAATCATTCAAAAGTTGAATTGGATCTATTTCGTTTGTAGGCATGGCATATAAATTAGTAGTAAGAGGCAGGTTTCTAAGACCTGGATATAGTCCATACCTGTCTTGAATTTCACCATGATCGCCACGGGCTCCACTGCATATAAATATACTGTCTCCGTTTGGTGAAACCGCCATACCGCTGAAAAGATGGTCAAAATAATCGCTCGTTTCATACGGTTCTGTAATCATGAGAGTGTCCCATATCCTTATTCCCGTGCTTTGCAATTTACCCCTCATGATCAACCCGCGGGTTAAAGGAGTATTGGAGTCATTATTACCGGATACAAACAATATGCTGTCATGAATAGCCATCCCCTGCAAGTACTGAACATTATGTTCCGAGCTTGCGAAAACAAGCGAATCATAAAATATTCCGGTGGAGTCCTGAAAAACGATATATATATTCCCGTCAGTTGTCGAATACATTAAATTCCTGGTTATAGGGTCCTGCACCATTCGTACCACCCCGTTTTGAATCGTATGGAGTCTTTCAATTTGTATTGCCGGCTTCAAAGCAACTGGTGCGCTTTGAGAAAAAGCATTTACATAACTGAGAAATTGTACCGCAAGAAAGAATATTAATGAAGCGTTTTTTTTACTATCGGGTATCATGATGTTGATTTTATAATCCGAAGATAAATGAATATTCTCGAAATTGTCCTTTTTCACGAAAAGTATCCCGTATCCCGGAGGTTGTTAAAGTTGATTACAAATTATATTATATTTGATCAGAAAAACTTTTTTATGAAAACATTTTCGATTCTTCTGCCACTTGTTTTTTCAGCAAAGCTATTTTGCACACAAGATTGGGCATATTTCCCCATTCATCATGCCGATGAAATCATTGTCATGCAGCAGGGTGAGATCGTTGAAAGAGGCAGACATGATATGCTGTTGCAAAAGGCAGGTATTTATAAAAAACTTTATGACCTTCAGTCTTTCATATAGTTTGAACTGATGAATTCAACTTGCACAGAGTATAACAGATTTAAGATGAGAAACGACCTCAGCGTATCCGGAACGATAATAATTGATACCGGAATTGATAAAGTCTGGAATGGACTTACACGACCTGAAATTATCCGTGAGTACCTGTTTGGCACGGAAACGCTGACCGATTGGAAGGTGGGCAGCGATATTATTTTCCAGGGTGAATACCAGGGACAAAAGTACCGCGATAAAGGTATCGTTACGGAATTCGTCCCTCAGAAAAAAATCAGTTACCGGTATTGGAGCGCATTCTCCGGAACAGAGGACAAGCCGAAGAATTATTCACTGGTTACTTACCTGATTGAAAATGCAGGAGAGAATAAAACAAGCCTGACCTGGATAATGGAAGGCTTTGCCAGTGAAAAGCTTATGAGCATTCATCATCCGGAATGCAAAGTTTTCTTAACTCGGTAAAGGATGTCATGGAGAGATCATAATTTTTATTTGACTGTACAAAATGAAAGGTGCACATGACCGAAGATCCATTTATGAAAGCGGCCATCGAAGAAGCCAGAAAAGGCTGGGAAGAAGGAGGCATCCCTATCGGTTCCGTTCTCGTGCGTGAAGGAAAGATTATCGGCAGGGGACACAATAGGAGGGTTCAGCATGGTGATCCCGTCACCCACGCCGAAATTGATTGCTTACGCAACGCCGGACGTATAGGAAATTATAAAAATACAGTTTTATACTCGACACTGATGCCATGCTATCTTTGCGCCGGTGCTGCGGTTCAGTTCGGTATCAGAAAAGTAGTGGTGGGAGAATCCAGAACCTTCCCGGGCGCGCCGGAATTTATGAAAGAGCATGGCATTGAGGTTATAGATCTTGATGATCCGGAATGTATCGAACTCATGGAAAGGATGATCCGTGAGAAGCCGGATTTATGGAACGAGGACATAGGCCGCTGATCCTTGTGCGGGATGAGGAATCAGGGCTTTTTTGATGAGGACCTCAGTACCGGATTTAGCAATTTTTCTTATTTTTACTACTTAGCGAATCAGCCAGAACATTATGGAAACAAGAACAATGAAGTATCCTGAAACCAGGAATTATATAGCCGGAAAATTTACCATGAACGCAAAGAGGTCATTGGAGGTTATCAGTCCATCCGATGGAAAGGTGATCTCAACCGTTCCGATGTCTTCCCGGGAGGATCTCGATCAGGCGGTTCAGGCCGCCAGACTCGCCTTCCCAGCCTGGTCATCTATGCCCATCAAAGAGAGAGTACAGGTCTTTTACCGTTACAAGACATTAATGGAAAAGCACCTCATGGAATTATCAGCTCTTGTCAGTGAGGAAAACGGCAAAACGCTCGATGAAGCGAGAGCGGAGGTTGAAAAAAGTATTGAGTTGACGGAGTTCGCCTGTTCTATGCCTCAACTGATCTCGGGAGAAGTACTCGAAGTTAGCCGCGGAGTGGAATGTCGTGTGGAGCATAAGCCAATGGGTGTGGTCGCTTCCATCGCACCATTCAATTTCCCTCACATGGTTCCTCACTGGACTATCCCTAATGCCCTGGTGCTTGGCAATTGCATGATACTAAAACCTTCCGAGCAAGTACCGATCTCTTCAAACAGAATAGCCGAAATGCTCCGGGAAGCAGGCTTACCAGACGGAGTGCTGAATGTCATCAACGGTGACCGCGAAATAGTCGAAGCCATTTGCGATCATCCGGGGATTGAAGCAGTATCTTTTGTAGGCTCAACAAAAGTGGCAAAGATCGTCTACAAGAGGGCAACCTCTAATCTTAAACGTGCGCTTGCTTTAGGTGGTGCAAAGAACCATCTGATCGTCTTGCCTGATGCGCACCCGGAAATGACAGCTTCCAATGTCACTGCTTCCATGTCGGGTTGTGCCGGACAAAGGTGCATGGCTGCTTCAGCAATGGTCGCAGTGGCGGGGGTCGATACCATCATTGATAAGATTTGTGACGAAGCGAGGAAGATCATCCCGGGAAAAAATCTGGGATCAGTAATTTCAAAGGAGGCTAAGGAAAGAATTGAACGATACATTACTGAAGCTGAAAAAGCCGGCGCCAAAATTCTGGTCGACGGCAGAAGCTGGAAGGTCAATGGTTACGAGGGTGGCTTTTATGTCGGACCTACCGTAATTGATCATGTAACTCCTGATATGGCTATTGCCAGGGAAGAGGTTTTTGGACCCGTCCTCGCGATCATCAGAGCCGCGAACCTGGATGAAGCCATTGAAATTGAAAACGGTTCTGAATATGGCAATGCGGCATCCGTCTTCACGCAAAGCGGAAGTCTTGCACGCTATGTTATGGAACGAGCAAGCGCAGGAATGATAGGCGTTAATATTGGCGTGCCAGTTCCCCGCGAACCTTTTTCTTTCGGCGGATGGAATGAATCCAAGTTCGGCGTTGGAGATATTACGGGTAAAAGCTCCATCGAATTCTGGACTCAGTTGAAAAAGACTTCGGTCAAATGGAATCCGGAAGCAAAAACCAACTGGATGAGTTAGTCTTCCGATATCTTAAGGTAATTCTTCATTCAATTTAAAATTTCATTTTTCAACTATCTGTTATGTCAACTACAATTTCAGCCCTAAAGGATGATATTCTGGCCACGAATCTAAAGCACAGCATTTTTTCCTGGTCTAAGCAAAGCGGGCTCAACCCCTTGAACATCGAAAAAGCAAAGGGAGTTTATCTGTATGAAAGGAGTGGAAAAAGAATTCTTGACTTTTCTTCGCAGCTCATGAACGTGAATGTCGGTCATGGTCATCCTAAAGTGACTGAGGCAGTCCTGAGACAAATGAATGAAGTCAGCTATGTTCATCCGGGGATGATCACCGAAGCCCGCGGACTGCTTGGAAAGAAACTGGCGCAAATAAGTCCGGGCACCCTCAACCGCGCTTTTTTTACCAATGGCGGTGCTGACGCGATCGAGAACGCGATAAAACTCGCGCGTATGGTAACAGGCAGACATAAAATTATATCTCTGTATCAAAGTTACCATGGCGCGACTTATGGGGCTTTGTCCGCCGGAGGAGATCCGCGTGGATTGCCTCACGACAGTCAGGGAGTTCCGAATATCATTCATGTGGAAAATCCATACTATTACCGTTGTCCATGGAACAGCAAGACTCCTGAGGAGTGTGCGGAAAATGCCGCGGCTCATATGGAAAGAGTTATCAAATATGAAGGTCCGCAGTATGTCGCAGCAATTCTGATGGAAGGTGAAAGCGGATCATCCGGATGTATTAAGTATCCTCCAGGCTACTGGAAAAAAGTTAAAAAGATCGCCGAGAAGTATGGTATATTGGTCATTTGTGATGAGGTGATGAGTGGCTTTGGACGCACCGGAAAATGGTTTGGAATAGAGCATCACGGAGTTGAGCCCGATATCATGTGTATGGCCAAAGGGATCACCAGCGGTTATATTCCAATGGGAGGAATGATGGTAAGGGAAGAAATCATCCGTCAATTTGACGATAAGCCTTTACCGATCGGTCTTACTTACAGCGCTCATGCAGTAGCCTGCGCCGCAGCAAATGCGGTCATTGAAATTTATGAAGAAGAGAATCTTATTCAGAACGCTGCAAGGATGGGCTCATACATGGATTCTGCCATGGAGAAAATGAAGGCAAAGCATCCTTCAATAGGCGATTTCAGGAATACAGGATTGCTCGGAGTGATCGAATTGGTGAAGAACAGGAAAACAAAGGAGCCTATGGCACCATGGAACGCGGCGCCTTCGGAAATGGACATCATGAATAAGGTATCGGCCAAACTTACCGAGCTGGGACTATTTACTTTTGTAAGATGGAACTGGATCTTCACAGCGCCACCCTTATGTGTTACGCAGGAACAAATAGATGAGGGGCTTGATATAATTTCTAAAGCGATCAGCATCGCCGACGAATATTGTAACTGATCAGCACCTTGCTCGATTATATGCGGCAGGGAACAGCAACACGCAACCGAAATCATTTGATTTAAACTCTTTTCAGTATAATTTATGGCAGATAATCCGAATCAGGTTTCCGGTCAGGGCGATTCTTCACTCTACAGTAAAGATCTTGCCCCGGTTTCACCTGAGACAAGGACATGGAACAGATGGAATCTTGCCGCACTGTGGGTTGGAATGACTGTCTGCATTCCTACTTATCTGCTCGCATCCTATATGATACGAAGCGGATTGAGCTGGCAAGCTGCTCTGGTCATCATAGGACTTGCAAACCTGGTGATCACAATTCCTATGGTATTGAACGGACATGCAGGGGTAAAATATGGTATACCATTCCCTGTTCTGGGCCGTGCCGGCTTTGGCACAAGAGGTGTTCACATCCCGGCTTTTTTTCGCGCCATTGTCGCTTGCGGCTGGTTTGGAATACAGACATGGATCGGTGGGCTTGCTTTGTATTCGATCTGGAATGCTCTTACCGGACAGGAATCATCTAACTCTTTGGATATAGGTAAATTTGTCGGTTTTGCCGTCTTTTGGTTTATTAACATCTATTTTATCTGGAAAGGCACAGAAAGCATTCGCTGGCTGGAGGATGTCAGCGCGCCTCTGCTCATAGCTATAGGAATAGTCCTCATCATTTGGGCAAATAACAGCGCAGGCGGATTCAGCAAGGTACTGGGTCAGGGGAAACAGTTCAGCACACCAACGGCCAGACTCGCCGCTCCGGCAGGTAAGGAAAATTTACTGCTGAGACTGAATCCCGTAACCGATTCAGACGGGAAAGTAAAAGCGGATGAATACTCGGTCCTTGTTCCTACAAAAACAGGTTGGTTTGACCTGGGTTGGATGAAGTGGGATGAGTCCGGAAAGGAAGTAACGCTTGAAAATGTTCCGGGCATGGAGAAGGAGAATATTCTCAATGGCGCTTCGCCGGTGAAAGTACAGTTTCGGAATTCCGCAGGGGAAACATCCTCCATACTTAATGTGAATATGGAGAAGAAAGGGGAGGGATCGGATAAATGGTGGGAATATATTTTGTGGTTCACCGCCATGGTTGGATTCTGGGCTACCATGTCCATCAGCATTTCTGACATCACCCGTTATGCAAAATCACAGAAAGATCAGATAGCCGGTCAGTTCATAGGCCTACCCGGTACCATGATCTTTTATTCTTTCGTCGGAATCTTTGTGAGTCTGGCCGCTTCAATTTCATTCAGTGACGTGTTAATTGCGGAAGATACTCCGTGGGATCCGGTTTCGCTGGTTTCAAAATTTGAATCACCCTGGATCGTGATATTCGCGCAATTCGCAATGCTTATCGCCACCCTTAGCACTAACATCGCCGCCAACGTAATTGCTCCCGCCAACGCATTCTCAAATTTATCTCCGGCAAAAATCAGTTTCAGGACAGGAGGTGTCATTACCGGAATCATCGGCATCATCATTTGTCCCTGGTGGCTCATGAATGAGATCAGCGGGATATTGATCTTCATCAGCGGTCTACTTGGACCCGTTCTCGGAATCTTGCTGTGTGATTATTTTGTTGTAAGAAAAAGGAAACTGAACCTTGTTGAACTCTACAACCCATCCGGTATTTATGCTTATGGCGGCAGCGGTTTTCACGCAGCCGGACTCATCGCGCTTATTACGGGGGTACTCAGCGCACTCATAGGCTATTGGATTTCGTCGCTGGAGGCCTTCTATAAAATGTCATGGTTTACGGGATTTATAGTTTCATTCATTGTTTATTATATTTCGGCTACAAAGGAGAGACGGGCTCAGGCTTATCCCGGGAACTAAGGTTTATATACTAATCAAATTCTGCAATGTCAATACTCATTAAGAATGGCAGGCTGGTTACCGCGTCGGAGGACTACATAGCCGATATCTATACCGAAGGAGAAAAAATATCCGCTATTGCTAAGAAACTCGACATGAAAGCCGATCATGTCATCGAGGCTTCAGGAAAACTTGTCGTCCCCGGTGGAATTGATCCTCATGTTCACCTGGATATGCCTTTTATGGGAACATATTCAAGTGATAATTATGAAACAGGAACACTGGCAGCTTTGCACGGAGGCACTACAACGGTAATTGATTTCGTTCTGCAGACCCAGGGAAAGTCACTGCGTCATGCCTTGGACCAATGGAAAGGAAGATCTGATGGAAATTGTTATGGTGATTATTCCTTTCATATGGCGGTAACTGATTTCAATGATCAGACCAAGACAGAAGTGAAAGAAATGGTGGAGAAGGAAGGCATCACTTCTTTCAAAACATTTATGGCCTATAAAGGGGCGCTGATGATAGACGACCGCCAGATGGTGGGATTAATGAATGAAGTGAAAGCCTGCGGAGGAATGATTACGGTACATGCTACAAACGGGGATATGATTGATTACCTGATAGCAAAGCACCGTTCTGAGGGTAAACTTATTCCACTGTATCATTATCTCAGTCAGCCTGAAATCACAGAAGCCGAAGCGACCGGCCGGTTTTCAGATATGTCTTATCAAACCGGGGTGATGGCATATGTGGTGCACATGACCTGTGAAGGAGCGCTCAACCACATTCGTGATGCGGCCAAAAGAAACCAGAAAGTGTATGCGGAAACCTGTATTCAGTATCTGCTGCTGGATGCTTCACTCTATGGAAGAGACCCGGAAGATACAGGCTTCGAAGGGGCAAAATGGGTTATGAGTCCGCCACTGCGGGAAAAGAAAGATCAGCTCGCTTTATGGGCCGGTATCAATCAGGGCTCCGTCCAGGTAGTTGCAACTGACCATTGTCCTTTTATGTGGGAACAAAAGAAAATGGGAGAGAAGGATTTTTCAAAAATTCCGAACGGACACCCGGCTATTGAACACAGGATGGAATTACTCTTTTCAGAAGGAGTAAACAAAGGCATGATAAGTCTGAATAAATTTGTCGAGCTGAGTTCAACCAATGCCGCGAAGATCTTCGGAATGTACCCGCGTAAAGGAACATTGGCTATTGGCTCGGATGCGGATCTTGTTATCATTGATCCGGAAGAGCAGCACACACTTTCAGCCTCTTCTCATCATATGAATGTGGATTATTCTGCCTACGAAGGATGGAAGCTCAAAGGGAAATGCAAGACAACCATACTTCGCGGTGAAATTGCCATAGATCAGGGCACCGTCAGAATTCCAAGAGGCTACGGTAAGTTCATTAAAAGGACTAAAGTACATCCTGTGATCTGAGTTGTTACGAAAAAACTAATCCTTAAACAATAAAATTTTATGCCAAGAAAAATTAAATCAGGACTTATTCAAATGAGTCTGCCGAAAACTGAAGGGGAAGGAACCATTCAGGAGATCATTGACGCCATGGTTCAAAAACATATACCTTATATTGAAGAAGCCGGTAAGAAAGGAGTTCAGATCCTTTGTCTTCAGGAAATTTTCAATACACCCTATTTCTGTCCCGGTCAGGACAGGAAATGGTATGAATCCGCGGAGAGCGTTCCAGGACCCACCACTGAGCTCATGCAACAGTACGCGAAGAAGTACAATATGGTCATTATCGTACCCATTTATGAAAAGGAACAGGAGGGAGTATTGTACAATACGGCTGCAGTCATCGATGCGGATGGAAGCTACCTTGGAAAGTACAGAAAGAATCATATCCCGCACACATCAGGTTTTTGGGAAAAGTTCTTTTTTAAACCTGGAAATCTTGGATATCCGGTCTTTAAAACCAAGTATGCAACTATCGGGGTGTATATATGTTATGACCGGCATTTTCCGGAAGGTGCACGCATTTTCGGACTAAATGGTGCGGAGATTGTTTATAATCCTTCCGCTACCGTTGCCGGACTTTCGCAGTATCTGTGGAAACTGGAACAACCGGCACACGCTGCCGCCAACGGATATTTTATGGGCTGCATTAACAGGGTAGGCGAAGAGAAGCCCTGGAATCTGGGTAAGTTCTACGGCTCGTCTTATTTTGTTGATCCACGCGGACAAATTTTCGCGCAAGCCTCCGAGGACAAAGACGAATTGCTGATCGCGGAGTTCGACCTGGACATGATCTCAGAAGTACGTTCAACATGGCAGTTTTTCCGTGACCGCCGTCCTGAAACCTATGAAAGAATAACCGAACTCTGATATTAAATTCTTGAGCGGATCAGGGTTTATTTTATTGCCCAACCCTTGTATAATGACTAACGTGTATATTAAACTAAAATAATGGCAGAATTTAAACCACCAAAGACGGAACAGGAATTTGAGAAGAACTTCAGTCAGATCAAGCCTCTTATGTCAGATTCTGAAGCGTATTATGAAAGTTCCCGTTGTCTGTTTTGTTATGATGCCCCTTGCATAAATGCCTGCCCAACCGGTATTGACATCCCCTTGTTCATCAGGCAGATCAATTCGGATAATTCAATTGGTGCAGCCAAAACAATATATGATTCGAATACATTTGGCTACGCCTGTGGAAAGGTTTGTCCAACCGAGGTCTTGTGTGAAGGGGCCTGTGTTTACAATCATCAGGATGTAAAACCGATCGAGATCGGAAGGCTTCAGACCTTTGCGACATCCAAAGTCATACGATCGGGAAAAAATCTTTATAAACCTGCCGCACCCAATGGGAAAAAAGTCGCGGTGATAGGAGCGGGACCTGCGGGAATAGCCTGCGCCTGTGACCTGAGGATGTATGGTTGCGAAGTGGATATCTATGAAGCAAAGGATAAACCTTCCGGCCTGACCGTTTACGGCGTTGCGCCTTATAAGATCACCAATGAAGAAGCCCTCGATGAAATGGCTTTTCTTGAAAAGCAATTCGGTTACAGGGTCATATATGGCAAAAGGATCAGTACCAAAGAGGATCTTCAGAAACTGGAAAAGTCATATGATGCCGTCTTCCTTGGTATCGGATTGGGAAATACCTCGGCGCTCAATATTAAAGGCGAACACCTGACGAATTGTTTTGGCGCGACTGAGTTCGTTGAAAAACTGAGGATGAATCATCATAAAGTTACTGTTCCTGCCTCTATCATTGTGCTGGGTGGAGGTAACACCGCTATGGACGCGGCCTCTGAATGTGCAAGGATGGGAGCCGGGAAAGTAATCCTGGCCTACCGCCGTTCAAAGGAAGAGATGGGCGCCTACGAATTCGAGTATGACCTTGCAAAGAGTGTCGGTGTGAAAGGTATGTTTAACGTTTTACCTCTGGAGATCACCGGAAAAGATAAAGTTGAGGGAATCAGGTTTGTCAGGACCAAAGTCGTGGATGGGAAACCGGAGATCATCCCCGGAAGTGAGTTCACGGAAAGTTGCGACTGGGTCATCAAGGCTACGGGACAGTCGAAGCAGACAGAACTTATGCAACTGATCGGAGGAATTGAACTGGACAATAAAGGACGCGTAATTGTTGATCCCCGCACATTCGGAACTTCAAATAAAAAATATTTTGCCGCCGGCGACGCGGTGAGCGGTGGACAGGAAGTGGTTAATGCAGTAGCCGATGGACGTCGTGCAGCCAGAGGCATTATTGAAAGTCTCAGAATTGATTAAATTTATTTAAACTAAAAAGTTTACCATGGCCGATCTTCGAACAAATCTTGCAGGAATAAAATCTCCCAACCCTTTCTGGCTGGCATCCGCTCCTCCGACTAACAGCGGTTATCAGATCATGAAAGCCTTCGATGCGGGCTGGGGTGGCGCGGTATGGAAGACGCTTGGCGTCCCTGTCGTCAATGTTTCAAGCCGCTACGGATCCGTTAATTACCGGGATAACCGTATGGTGGGATTCAATAACATTGAACTTATAACGGACAGGCCGCTCGCTGATAACCTCAGAGAAATAGAAGAGGTGAAGAAGAGGTTCCCGGATCACGCGGTTATCGCCTCTCTCATGGTTGAATCCCGCGAAGAATGGCACCAGATTGTTAAAGATGTTGAAAATGCCGGATCGGATGGGATTGAACTGAACTTCGGTTGTCCGCACGGTATGTGTGAAAGAGGGATGGGTTCTGCTGTCGGACAGGAACCAAAAGTACTGAAGACTATTGTTTCATGGGTTATGGAAGTGGCAAAGATTCCGGTCATTGTGAAACTCACTCCGAATATTTCGGACATTACCCGCCCTGCGGTGGCGGCTAAAGAGGGCGGGGCTAATGCAATTTCTCTCATCAATACAATTCAGAGCATTGTTGGTGTCGATATCGATAAGTTTGTACCCTATCCTATAGTGGATGGCAAAAGTACCAATGGCGGTTATTGCGGACCGGCTGTAAAACCTATTGCCTTGAATATGCTCAAGAACTGCGCGCAACATCCCGGTGTGAACATCCCCATCTCCGGAATAGGTGGAGTTGAGAACTGGAGAGATGCCGTTGAGTTCATTTTACTGGGGGCGACTTCCGTGCAGGTTTGTACAGCGGTAATGCATTACGGATTTGGAATAATAAGAGAACTTGTTGCCGGACTTGAGAGATACATGGATGAAAAAGGCTTTGCAAGGCTGGACGATTTCCGCGGTAAGGCCCTTCCCAATGTTTTGCACTGGGAAGATCTTAATCTCAGGTATAAGATCGTGGCCAACATCAACAAGGAAAAGTGTATTGGTTGTCAGCTATGCTATACTGCCTGTGAGGATGGTGCCCACCAGGCCATAGGTCTGTCTGAAGATCCTGCAGACCGTAAACCTTTCATTATTGAAGAAAACTGTGTGGGTTGTAATCTTTGCTCTTTGGTTTGCCCGGTGGAAGAATGTATTTCGATGGAAAGAAGAGATGATGGTAAAGAGCAAATTACCTGGAAAGAAAGAACGCTGGCCGGAAATATTCCGGTAAGCTTTAATGATCCGCTGGCGGGAGGTCTGCACCACTGGGTACCGGAACCCGGCGATGCCCTGACTAAGGAAAAGCCAAGGCATTACCGGTTGATCCGTTAAATCAGCTTCGGTTTCAGAGATGTTGTTTTATGATCTGCTCCAGAGGACCGGCCTGGACCACTCCTGATTGTCTCCATTTTATCTCACCCTTCCTGAACAAGATGAGGGTAGGCACGCCCTGAATATTGTAAAATTGAGCGGCTTCAGGATTGCGGTCAACGTCTACTTTTAGAATCGTAGCGGTGTCACCGACACGCCTGGCAAGATCTTCCAGAATAGGCGCCATCATTTTGCATGGACCGCACCATTCAGCACTGAAGTCTACCAACACCGGTTTATCCGAATTAATTATTTCACGAAACTTAGGCATCAGATTTATTTTATACGAAAGAAATTACTTCACTACTTCAAAACCATTTTCCTGCCATTCAAGTATTCCGCCACTGAGATTCACAACCGATTTGAAACCCAATTCATTCATGATATCAGCGGCAGCTCTGCTTCTTTTCCCTGAGCGGCAATATATCTCATAACTTTTATTCTTATCCAGTTTTTCAATTTCGCTTTTAAAGTTACCCGAGTTATAGTCGATATTGATTGCGCCGGGAATATGCCCTTCCGCGAACTCTTCCGGTGTCCGGACGTCAAGAAGAACCCCTTCTTTTAGTTCTGTCATCTTTTTAAATTCAGCGGCACTGATGTTTTTCACGCCAGCCTCTTTATCCTGAGCGGGTTGCTGACAGGAAGCTGTGACAAAAGCCATGCTTAACAGGATTGATGGGATCAGGAATGCGATTTTTTTCATAGGATGTGTTTTTAAGAATTTTTGTTTATTGATTACATATTGCAAGTGCATTTATCGATTGCCGAGATGATCTTAAGCAATTCCTTCTCTTTGAGAGAATAGTAAATAGTCGTTCCGTTTCGCTCTGCGGACAAGAGTCCCTTAATCCTCATATTGCTCAGATGATGCGAGATCAGGCTTTGTTCGCAATCAAGCCGTTTACAAATCTCATTGACGCCGAGTCTTCCTTTCCTTTCCAACAGTTGTATGACTGCAAGTCTGGTAGGATGCGCAATGGTCTTTAATATATAAGCGGCTTTCTCGAATTTCGATTTCTGGTTCTTCATATGCTGCTGCAAATATATGAATATATGTTCATATATCCAAATATATCTGAATGAAAGAGTCTGATACGCATTTTTTAAAATATTTACCAGATCATTGAAATCCAGGGATTATATACCGTAAGCAGGACAATCCCTGTCGTCTTTTCTCAGCGACAACTTGCAGAGATTCAGTTTCAGACCGAAAAAGATGTCGAAACCGTAAACGTCGCTAAGGTTCACCCATTCGAGTAACCTGTCAGTGCCAAGGATAAAAAAGGAATACCTGAAGGCCATCCCCGCGGATGGTTTCTGATATTCGAACAGGGAAAGATTCCCGTTAACTTCCCACCTTCTTTTCTCATACCTTATGGATAGATTTACCTGGTTGGATCTGGCAACCTGCTTTTTGGAAAAATACAATCTGTTCACCCAGCTGGCATTTGCATACCACCGGGGAGTGATGGAATAATCGAACTGGATGCTAAGGGCGGTGGGTGTGATCATGGAAAAATTTTTACTCTCACTGCGCAGGTTTCCGTTTATGTTATTACTCAGGATGGTATCCAGCATGTCCAGCCCTTCAACATCAAGTGAATCGGCTCCGGTCCATATCCTGTCGCTTTCAGTATTCAGCTCCAGCAAAGAACTCTGCCGGAAGAAATGGATGATTCCAAGATCCATGAGACTGAATCCTGCACGATACTGGTATTTTTTTACATTGTCAGCCGCACCGCTGCACTCAAATCCTGAAGACTGTCTTTTATGAGTATAGGTAAGACCAAGTGTCGTACCCAAACCAAGTCCACGCAAACCAAGGAAAGCCTCGGTTCCGTTGAAAGAGGAGCCAGGACTATGCGCAAAGCTTGCCGTCATGTTATGAATAATCATGACTGATGTGTCCTGTACTGTATAATCAAGTTGTTCAATATCGAGATATGAGCCATTCATCCCTGCGAGGAGATTCACAGTAGCAGCTGCTTTCAAATGATGCTTTTCACTCTCCATGAAAACTTTTCCATAGCTTCCTCCAAGTTCTATCCATCCGAGCCAGGCAGTCCTGATTGAAGAACTGCTGTTTCTTATTCCGTAACCCGGAGGATATTTATATTTTTCATAGAGAAATTTAGCAAGATGCTGCGGAACGTTTTTTATACTGAATTCATTCCTGTAGGCGCTGTGAATTCCCCAGGCGGTTTGCTCCTTGTTCCTTATGTACGATGGTCCGATTACCAGCAGATGTCCGAATGCTTTCTGACTCTTATCATTGTAGTTATCTTCAATGATACGTTCGGGACCAATATCTGCACCAAGCGCGTTGTAGAGAATTCCTTTTTTTGAAGGGACAAATAAATAGGTGTTTTGTACGAAGACATCCGCCGCAATCAGGTTCAGATCGTATCTGTAAGGAGCTCCGACCATGGATGAAGGGTTGAGAAAAATACCCATGTTCCCGGCATAATTACTGTTGCTGAACCCCCACATTTCCTGGCCGTTGGTACTGTTCACGGTAAGAACAAAAAACAGCAGGGTAATTGAATATTTCACTGAAGGATTTATTATTTCCGTTGCAGATAGTAATTGGTAAACGCGAAACGACCCGGCTTATTGAATGTGAAAAACCATCTTCATTCCCGAATCAGTTTTGAATACATACAAACCACTCTCCAATCCACCTGTATAAATCCTGACTTCTGATTTCTGCAGGATCCCTTTACGAACCGGCCTCCCCTGCATATTGAGGATGAGATAATTTTCATTATTCAGATACTGGTTAGTTTGCACATGGATATAATCTCCGGCCGGATTTGGGAAAATATGCAATGTATTGACAAACGCATTGGATTCCGCCCTTGTTATGCTGCTGTCCATATAATGGGACAGATAGCTGCTCAGATCAACGACATGCAATCTGCTCCTGCTCAGGAATGGCGGACTATTAAATAACTCATTGCTCAGATAATATTTAAGCCCATTATTCGTTGCAATGCCTTCCACCTGATGAAACTGAAGTGACAGTTCAATCTTTCTCTTATTACCTCCGAAGAATTCGCTTCCCGGATAGTCATAGAGCAGGTAAATAAAGGGCTCCAGAAAATTAGTATATCCACAAAGTACGACGAGCTTTTTGCTTAATACTGATGTTGCGCCGGTAATCATACCTAACGTATTCAAAACCCCTCTGAGAACTGCCGTATGTGTACCCGGTGTTTTTGGCAGGGCATACACAGCGCATTTATCACTTACCCACTGCTTGGTAAACAGGTACAAACTGTCCTCTGTCACAATGAATGCTTCACAATCGTAGTCTGTATTGTTGGCTCCGGCCGGTGTGAAATTGATCTGATCCTGATAACTGAAACTGATGGTATCAATTACCGGATTCGGACCGGAAAGGCTTGTTTTGTCAACGCGGAGGATCTTCAGATCAGTCCGGTTGCCGTTCACGTTGTTTCCAATATCTCCTATATATAAATAACCGCTGTCCTGACTTATTTCTTCCCAGTCATTGTTCTGGGTCCCGATGAGATCGGATGTGTTTAGTATCGACCCCGATGCGGTATCCAAACTGTAAAGCCTGATGTCCGAATTGTCGTTATGAGTCCAGATCAGGTTGTCATAAAGGATCAGACCGGAAGTTTCAGAAAGCACAGAATCCAGAAGATAGGCCTGGTATGGGGATATGCTTCCTTGAGGATATAAACAGCTGCCATCATTCTCTGTGGCGATGCTGTTGTAATTTATGGCAAGGGGGTCGGTACAACCGGGTACTTGTGCCTGTATTCTGTTGAGGCAGCATAGGGAAAGAATGCATAGGAACCATGTGATGACAACGCTGTCTCTATTCATGATGCTTTATCAAAATGGGATAAGAAATCTTATAATATTATTTCATGTATTTCCAGTTCCTTGTTTTACCATCACCGACCCAGCTGATAAATTTCAATAATCGTTTTTCCCTGGTTTCCGGAGTCTTCGCTTCCATGATCCAGGTAATGTACTCGTTTTTATGAGAAGGGCTCAGCTTCACGAAGTTCAGTTGAGCATTTTTGTTTTCTGAAAGCGCCCTCCTGATGTATACAGGAAGTGCTAAAGATTTCGTCTTTGTTTTAACGGTACCCGCCTTGATTTTTTCCGGTTCATCATTGATTCTGACGGCTTCCCTGATCCAACGCAACATGATTGAATCGGATGGAAGGTCAGACTTTTTCCGGATCCGCCCGAATTGCCCCATTCCTTTTTGTCCTGTTCTATTGGCCTTTTCCATCACCTCTTTCATTAACTGAGCTCTCCAGAAGCCGAACGTACAGTGCGATTTAAAGGCGGCCATGCTGCAGACAATCCCCCTATGTTCAAAATGAGGGAAGCCCCACTTAATGGATTCGATAATATCCGGAAATGCTTTGTGGATGAGCTTCCTTAAATGAATCAGTACCGGCCTGGCAAAGTCAGCCGATTTTTCAATATATGTGTCAATTCTTTTGTCTGTATTTTTCAACATTTCCAATTACCATTTACCTGCATAGTTCAGATCCTGTCCACTGATATGTTTAAGATACTCATGTTTCAGATTAAGGATCTGTCTTTGATGAAGATAGTCATGTTCAAGCCAGTTGGCTAGGAACATATCGGCGCTGAGCGGTCCGAACTTCGGATGTATATATGCATTGTCCCATGCCGGTTTGTGGAGGGAACGTAACCACCTGACAGATTCTTCACGTTCATCGAGAAAGGCATCAAGTTTTTCCAGAAAGTCCTGCTGGTCATATTGGTGTTCTTTCACAAGGACCAAAGGATCAATGGAGGGCATCGGTTCCGCCGGTCTTTCCAGTACATGTTTTAACCTGGCTCTGAAATCAAGCCGCTCCTCATCATAAAGGTGACAAACAATCTCGAGCAGATTCCACTTTTCCGGATTGTATCTCCATTTAATAACAGAAGCCTCAACTCCTGACAAGAGCGAATTGAATACCGCTATATTATTTTCCAGTAATTGTATGATCTTTTGTTGTTCCATGACGAAATCGGTATAGACGTATAAAGATAAGATTTTAGATTTTCATCCATTTGCAGTAAGTGAATATAGCATTGGAATTTTATTATCGAGATGACTTATGCGGAACTTTCCGTCACCTGCATCAATACTGTTCAGGAAGCAATTGTACGGAGAATAGTCGTACTCCATAAAGTGTTTTATGATAAGCCCTTCATCCAGCAATGCGCCCAGCACTTCAGAAAGGCTGTGATTCCAGGTAACCGACTGAAAATTTTTCTCCATAGACCGCTCCGCATAGCTGCCGCTTTCGGTTTCAATGATCGCTTGGTCTTTAAAGTAGCTATATTCAATCTCCCGGAAATGATTATCAAACATCCAGACTACAGGATGGAATTCGACAAATACAAATTTTCCGCCCGGTTTAAGGTGACTGGCAATGATAGAGGCCCACTTCTTCATGTCTGGCAGCCAGCCTATAACTCCGTAGGAACTGAAAATGATGTCAAACTTTTCCGGTAGTGCAAGATCATACAGGTCTGAACAGATGAACTGCACTTTTATTCCAAGACTTTCTGATAATTTGATTGCTTCCTCAATGGCAGATTCGGAAAAGTCAATACCTGTAACCGAAGCGCCCATTCTGGCCATTGACAAACTGTCCATACCGAAATGACATTGCAGATGCAAAATGGATTTATCTCTGATATCACCAAGCAGATTGATTTCAATCTCATTCAGACTCGATTTCCCGGTGAGAAAATCTTTTACATTATAGAATTCCGAATCTACATGTATCCTTGCCCTTTCATTCCAGTTTGATTTATTTATTTTAATATAGTCCCGGTTATCCTCCATTATATTCTTTCGTTATTGAGTTCTTCGTTTCATTTTCAGGTACCACTTCAGTCCAGGTAACCACCGGGGTACTTCATTTTTATATTTCCGGTAGTCCTCTCCAAAGCGATTCATTAATACGGGTTCTTCCCGAAGAATAAAATAAAGTGAAGTTAGAACAAAGAACAAAATAAACCACAGGAGGATATATAAGGAATTTAAAAGCAGCGATTCAGACAGTAGAATTATCAGGACAGAAAGAATCATTGGATTACGCGAGTATTTATACGGGCCGGAAATAACAATTTTTTTAGTCGGTTCCCAGGGTGCCAGGGTGCCTTTTCCTCTGACATGAAACAGATGCACCGTCCAGATGAAAATGGAAATGCCGGCTGCCAGCATGCATACAGCCATGAATAGTACAGGCCCCGAACTTTTGTAAAATGCCGATGGGTAAAGTTGAAGCAGGAAGGGAATGGTCACGGCAACATTAAATGGCAGGATCAGTATATCTCTTAAAAGTTTCATAGATATATTGCTTTCATGGCGGTTGACTTGAACCGGTTTTTTCAGGAATAAAAAAGCCTTCCGGTCTGGAAGGCTTTTCAGGCAAGTTCTTATTTCATTATAAACATGGCAAGTCGTTTTCCTGCCGCCGCATAGGACTCTTCGATGCGGGTTCCGGTATCATAATCATTTCCACCAAAGGTACGCCCCGGAGATTTGAGCATACTGATCTTTGCCACCACTTTACTTCTGTTGGCGGTTTCAACGATCGTTATATCCGCATTGATGTGAGCATTTTTACGGGTAACATAAACATTAAACCCGGGTTCGGTATACTTGGTATTGAAAATCATGGTGTACCTGGCGTCAGGAAAATCGCCGACCATTTGTGTTTTACCGTGTTTATTATACAATTGTATAAAACTGGGTTCATATCTGTTGGCGCGGTCCGCTTTCCATGCCTCAGCCCACCTTTCTCCACGTCCTGGTTCTTTGGCATTGTAATCGGCAATCTTGGTATTGATATAATCTTCTTCTTTGGCAAATTTACCTACACCCATATTGTCGTAGGTGAATTCAAGGTTGATTTTGTTTTCACCTTTGACAGGTCCGAGATCTCCTTCTGTGAGATTAAAACTTTGGCCAAGGCTTATTGAGGCTGTCATAAATACGGCCAGAAATAAACTAAGAGTGTTTTTCATGTTTTTGATTTTTAGTACTGACAAATGTAATAAGAATATATGATAGGTTGTTTTTCCCAGAGCTTTGATTTTTCTTTGATGTCTCATTTTATAAGCTCAGCTGGTTCAAGGGTAGTCCTTTGTGAAATGCTAAAAACGACTTTATTTTATCCGGTTCTTGATGCACAGCAAAGGGCGATAAGCAAGTCTCAACTCCTTGCTTTTACGCCGGCAAGTAAAGCCGGGCAGATTACACTGCAGAACAACCTTGCAGCCAGTAAAAATCCCGCAAAGCAGATAGAGACTTTCATTATATGGTAAATTGTATGGAGCTCAATTCCCCATATAGCTATTATGAGCCGACTGAATGGAGACGTCGTTCCAAACCAATGCAATTTACGGACAAGCTTCTTACTATCTGATAAAAAGTATATCCCTGTAGTTGTTTCTTTTCCTCCATAATGCGTAATAAGAATGAATATGCGCAAGAGTGCCAGGTGAATTTTCCCATTGGCCCCTCTGCTCTATGAAGAATGTTATAAGATGATGAATACCCGCTTTTTGTTCACTTTTTACCTTTAGGATCAGGTAGCTGTTAGCTGCCCCATAAACAGGTATTCCGGAACCGTTTATAAATCTCAATGTTTTTTCCGGAAAATATTTTTCAGGTTGCAGATCCTGCATATGATTTTTCCCGAGCGCGTATACTTCTCTGAACTGAGCAAGGGAAACCGTTGAAAGGCAGATCCTGCCGGCGCGTATAACCTGTTTGTAGGCTTCTCCATTTTCCCGGAGTGAAATAATATAATTGTTCTGTCCATGGATCTCTCCGTGAAGATCGGTCGGAAAAGCATTATACATTCCGTTTTCTCCGACTGTGATAACAGATATTTTACGGGGGAATGAATACGCCACTCTTATCTGATCATAAAGCTCTTTCGACGGATTTAAGGGATCGTTCTTTCTTTTTCCCCTTCTTAAAAGTGTATGTAAAATTTTCTGGCTGACAGTGAGCAGGTCATGAGAGGCGGAAAGGCCCCTGAATAGTATCATATTTTCATGAAAAGTGTCCGAAAGGCCCAGTCTGATGCTTCCGCATAACTTCCCTGAGGTAAAAAAGTTGAGTGTTGAAGGATCAGATAAAATGTATGACCCGTTTTTCGGCAAAGCGATCAGAAGAGGCTTGTAACCAAGAAGTAAATGGGAATCAGTTACATCGTATGCCGAATCACCTGTTTCCAGCATTACCTTTATATCAGGAATAATCGCCTCCCGGTTAAGACAGATGTACTCATTACTGAAATACAATCCGTTGAACAAACGACGTGCTACACTTTTAACTAATGACATGGTATGGACCGGCTTCTATCCGGTTCGGGTACGATCATGAAATCATTTATTTTACGGAACCCATGAGCCCTTGTCAAGAGTTAACCTGAACTATTTTAAAACCAGGTACCCAACAACCAGCCAGACGATTCCTTTTAACAGAAAAAACAAAAAGCCGGCAAGTCCGACCTTCCGGAGCCAGGATTTATTCCTTTCAACAAATGCCTTAATAATACTCATGATTCTATCAGAGTTTAAAGGTAATAAAAATACGATGAATGAAATATTCAGGCGGACCATCATCTGTGAGGTTGCGTAAGCAGATTGAACCGCTTTTTCTTCCTGATGTTCACACACTTTTTTAAAGGCAGATGCCATTAATCGGATGAGGCGGATAAGCCGCCCGGTCAGTTGAGCAATTTTAATAAACGGAAAATATATCTTGTATCTTTGTATAGATATTGTCTATTTTAATGAACCTCCAGCAACTTGAATATATAATTGCCGTCGATAATATGCGGCATTTTTCCGGCGCTGCCGAAAGCAGCAACGTTACGCAGCCGACACTAAGTATGATGATCAGGAAACTGGAGGATGAATTGGGGGTTAAAATATTTGACAGGAGCAGGCAACCTGTAGTTCCAACGAAAATAGGTGAGGCGCTGATTTCACAGGCAAGAATAGTATTGCAGGAAACTTTGCGAATGAAAGAACTGGTAACTGAGCTGAAAGGAGAGATAAAGGGTGAATTGCGACTGGGAATTATTCCAACCGTTGCCCCTTACCTTCTTCCCTTGTTTCTGACCCGTTTCCTGAAGAAATTTCCTCTGCTGAGGGTGAAAATAACCGAACTGACAACAGATCAGATCACAGTAGGACTCAGGCAAAATTCACTTGATGCCGGAATCCTGGCAACACCTCTTAATAATCCAATGCTTCAGGAAAAAGTATTATTCTACGAAGAGTTTGTCGTGTATGCTTCCATGGATGAAAAAGTGGTGAAAAGGAAAAAATATTTATTACCGGGGGATATTGATCCTGATCATCTGTGGCTTCTGGAAGAAGGCCATTGTCTCCGGAATCAGGTGCTGAACCTCTGCGAATTGAGAAAGAAAGAACTTGAAACCAGTAACCTGGAATATGTGACAGGAAGCATCGAGACACTGAAGAAGATGGTGGATATGAATAAAGGAGTCACCATTTTGCCGGAACTTGCCATTCGTGAGCTAAGCGCTCAGGAAAGAAAGAAGGTCAGACGATTCAAACCACCGGTGCCGGTAAGAGAGATCAGTATTGTAACGTACAGACATTTTGTCAAACAAAGAATTATAGAAGTAATAAGTGAAGAGATCTGTAGCAGTGTACCTGCGAATATGCAGCATAGCAGGAGAAAACAGGTTGCGCCGATGGATTAGATCGGGATAAGCATGTTTTGTAACGGTGGTTTTTATCTTTTCCCCGTACAGCCTTGGACGATTTTAACCGTGTGGAAAGCTATTGCCGGATAATTCTGCCATCATCCATCTCAAGAACCCGATCGGTGCCAGCGGAAAATTCCGGGTCGTGAGTTACGATCAATAGCGTTTGCCTGTATTCATGTGCAAGTTGTTTGAAAATATCAAACACGATTTCACTGTTATGTTTATCCAGGTTTCCTGAAGGCTCATCCCCCATGATGATGATAGGATCATTGATGAGAGCCCTGGCAATTGCAACGCGCTGTTTTTCTCCTCCTGAGATCTGGTTTGCTTTTTTCAGTGCGTGCTTTTCCATTCCGAGGATCTTCAGTTTTTCATAAGCCCTGTGTTCAATTTCTGCCTCGCTGAACCGGGCCAGTTTAAGGGCGGGCAGCATTACATTTTTAAGTACGGAAAATTCTTTAAGCAGGTAATGAAACTGAAAAACAAAACCGATCTTCTCGTTTCTTACAACGGCAAGTTCCATTTCGGATTTATGAATCATCTGTTCGCCTTCAATCTTCAGTTCCCCCTGATAATCGGTGTCCATAGTGGACAAAATATAGAGTAACGTTGATTTGCCGCAGCCGGATTTACCAACAACAGAAACAAATTCACCTGCACTAATGGTAAATGTGATATCTTTCAGCACCTGCACCGGGTTTGGCGACTTGAAAAATTTGTTCACCCTTATGGCCTCAAGGACAATTCCGTTCATCTTATTTTCCTCTGATAATAATGACGGGATCGATCCTGCTTGCTTTCTGAGCAGGGAAAAAACCAGCCAGCCAGGTAGTGAGCAGTGCGAACAGACAACCAGTCAGATAATGGACAGGATTATAGTTTACCGGGTAGGTCTTTATGGTCGGAAGCGCGGCGGTATTGAAGGGAATCTGATCGATCACTGATGAAAGTACATAACCAGAGAATAATCCGAATATCGCACCGAATAGTCCAATACCCATTGAAATACTCATGAAGATGGCTTTAACGTCCTTGCCTGAAAATCCTGTTGCTTTCAATATGGCAATTGCATCCATCTTTTCATATATCATCATGTTTAGAATATTGAATATTCCAAATCCAGCTACAATAAGAAGGGTAATGCCTACGGAATAGGAAATCAGATTCCTTACTGTAGTTCCGGTTTCAAATTGTGCATTGACGGTCTGAATGTCTTCCGCACTTAAATCGAAGAGTGTCGCGTATTTTTTAGCGAGAGCCGGCGCATCATCAATATTATTCAAATTTACTTGCAGATCCGTTATGTAAGTGCTGTTTTGCCCAAGTAGTTTTTGGATGGTGCGAAGCGATGTATAGCTTTGTACTTTGTCAATATCCTGCAATCCGGACTGAAAGAATCCGACCACTTTCAATTGCATCCTTTCGCCTCCGGCACTTGTTACCTGGACCATATCTCCGATTTCAACCAGCATCTTATCCCCGGCAGCTTTACCAAGAATAATACTGTTTGGCGTGTTTTTGAGATCTATATAATTACCGCTTGTTACATAGGTGCTGAAATAATACAATTCATTTTCGGCATCTACATCAATTCCGTTTATCACACCGGTAATTTCAATGGTACCTACATTATAAAATACCTGTGATGTGACCTTTGGTGCGATCCCTTTCACGCGGCTGTCATTTTTCAGAGCAGAAATGATGGCACCTACATTATAAATAGCAAGCTTTTCCGCTCCCGGTTTAATGGAATGGATGATGTTCCAGTGATCACCGAACTCTTTCACATCTTCCACCGGCTGCGTTTTGGAAGGCTTTATCTCATTGTATAGTTTTATATGTGGAGTTCTGTTGAGGATGAGGCTGTCCAGCATTCCATTCAGCCCTGTCATAAAACTGAGCAGCGTAATAAACATGGTAATACTGAAAGTAACTCCAATCGCTGCGACAAGAGTCTGTTTCCATCTTGCCAGCAAAAGCGTATAGGCTATATCCCAGTTCAGTTTGACTTTCATTCTGCCGGCATCATCAGTTCATCATCTTTATCCAGTCCATCCAGTATCTCAGCACGCTGATAATCTTTCAATCCAATCAGCACTTTCACTTTTTCTCCATCGCTCCTGTATACATACTGGTTTTCTGAAATGTATTGCCTTGGTATCGTAAGAACATTTTCTTTTTTTTCAATAAGTACGGAGGCTTCCAGCGTTAGCTGAGGAAATAATAAAGGGGGTGCTTTGACAAAAGCGGCTTCCGCCGTAAAGGTTTTGGTTCTTTCATTCAGCATCGGATGAATTTTGCTGATGACCGCCTCAAAAATGTCTTCTTTGTAACTGTCAAGACGGACGAATACCTTCTGGCCATTTTTAATTTTTACAATGTCATACTCATCTATCTGTAACTCAATAATGAAATCGGTTGCATCACCCAGCAGAGCAAGAGGAGTTTGAACGCTGACCAGCTCACCTTCTTCTTTAAGGATGGCATAAACCTTACCGTCAATTTTACTCCGGATTAAAAAATCACTTTCATGACTACGGCTGATACTCAGATTTTTTTTCGACTGTTCAGCAGAGAAATGAATCTGTTTCTTGAGATCTTCAAATCTAAAGAGTGAAGCTTCGAAAGCACTCCGGGAATTGTCATAGGAAAGTTGTCTTTGTTCCAGCTCCAGCCTGGTTCCAATACCCGAATTCCATAAATTGTTCTGCCTCTGCAATAAGACTGAATCGTTTTGCATCTTAAGCCGGGCTGATTCAATTGCCAGTTTCAGCTCATTAATCTTCTGCTTGTTCGAATTTTCATCCGCATACTCGGCTGCAAGTCTGGCATTTTCAGTTCCAAGCCGGCTTGCTTCGTTGTTAATCAGCATCAGTGGAGAACCATTTTCAACAGTATCTCCTTCTGAAACGTAAATTTTTTCAATAATTCCGGTTACAACCGTAAATACCTGGTATTGATTTTTACTTTTAATTATACCTGAAGCATATACTGATTCGGAAATAGCGCCAAGTTCAGGCTTAATGGTTTCCGGTGAATCACCGCAGGAAGAGCATAGTATAAGTAGGAATATGATTAATCGAAACCTGTGCATAGAGCGGAATTAACATTCCAAAATTAGCATAAAATTACTCTTACCTTAATGATGATTATCATTCGCAAGAGGAAAAGGAAAATAAAAAAACCCCGGCATACCGGGGTTTTCTTTCAAATGAAATACTGCCTGGCCTTAACAGACTACAAAGATCAGGGTCTTCCGTCCTTCCCTTTTTCTACAGGGAATCCGCGTTTTTTCATCAAGGCTTCGGTTTTTGCTTCCCTTCCTCTAAAGGCTTTATATCCATCCTGTGGGTCAACGGTATTCCCTACGGAGAAAATATGATTGATGAGTCTTGCAGCTACATCTTTATCATAAGGTCCACCCGCTTCGGTGAATGCTTCGTAAGCATCCGCTGTCAGCACATCAGACCACAGATAGCTGTAGTATCCGGCAGAATATCCATCTCCTGAAAAAATATGAGCGAACTGCGGTGTCCTGTGGCGCATTACAATCTCTGATGGCATTCCAAGTTCAGCCAGTGTTTCTTTTTCGAAAGCGTCCGGATCAATCTTAGGAGATTTTGATAAGTGAAGTTTCATATCCACCAGCGCGCTTGCAAGGTATTCGATGGTTGCAAAACCTTCATTAAATGTGGAGGCCTTTTCAATTCTGTCAACGAGGGATTGGGGTATAGGTGCATTTGTTTTATAATGCCTAGCAAATTTTTGGAGTACCTCCGGAGTTGACAACCAGTGTTCAAGCAGTTGTGAGGGGAATTCAACGTAGTCACGTACCACAGCGGTACCTGACACGGATGGGTAAGTTACATTGGATGCCAGTCCGTGCAAGGCATGTCCAAACTCATGAAACAAGGTACTTGCATCATCCCAGGAGATAAGAACCGGCTCGCCGGGCTTTCCTTTTACAAAGTTTGAATTATTGGATACTATAGTGGTTATTTCACCATCCATACGTTGCTGATTGCGGTATGCATTCATCCAGGCACCGGAACGTTTACCCTGCCTTGCGTAGGCGTCAAAGTACCACAGACCAATGTGTTTTCCGCTCGTCTTATCCTTTACTTCCCAAACTCTTACGTCAGGATGATATACGGATACGTTTTTTACCGGGGTGAAACTGAAGTTGAACAGTTCACCGGCTACCCAGAACATTCCTTCTCTCAGATTCTCAAGCTGGAGATATTCTTTTACTTCATTCTGATCAAGATCATATCGTTCCTTACGCACTTTCTCCGCATAGTAACGGTAATCCCAGGGTTCTATCGTTATTTTATTTCCAAGCTTTTCCGCAAGCGCCTGCATGTCTGCCACCTCTTCACTTACTCTCTGAACAGCCGGCTTCCAAACCGCGGTCATCAGCGCCATGGCATTGTCCGGTGTCTTGGCCATAGAATTTTCAAGTCTCCAGTGTGCATGGGTTTCATATCCCAAAAGCCTGGCTCTCTCAGCGCGCAACGCAAGGATCTCTGTAATAATTTCGTTGTTATCATTTTTGTCACCATTGTCGCCCCTGTTCACGAACATCTTCCAGACCTGTTCTCTCAGATCACGACGATCGGAATAAGTAAGGAAGGGATCAACAGATGACCTTGTATTTTTGATTACCCAAACGGTTGTTTTTTTATCCTCAGAAACCTGGGCGGAAGCGTCAATGAACGATTGAGGTAAACCGGCAAGGTCTTCCTTATTCTTTAACTCAAGCGTTCGTTCCATTTCATCAGCCAGGAGATTCTGACTGAAACGGGTGTATAATCCTGCCAGGTCCTGGTTCAGAGCGGATAACCTGTTCTTTGATGCAGGCTCAAGACTTGCTCCTGCCCTGATGAAGTTGGTATAATATATCCACGTTAATCTTTGTTGCTCGGGACTAAGCGATGCCTTAGCGGGTGAATTGTATACCCTTTCAATTCTTCTGAAAAGTTTTTCGTTTTGAGTGATTTGATCAGAGAAAGCTGCCAGTTTAGGCGCCATTTCTCTTTCTACGGCCTGGAAGTCTTTATCATTCATGGTTGAACTCCAGATCCCATAAATTGTGGAAACGCGGTCAAGAGTCTGACCTGTACGTTCCATAGCAGCAATCGTATTCTCGAAGGTCGGAGCTTCCTTATTCCCGGCAATCTTTTCGATCTCTTCAAGATTTTCTTTCATGGATGCTTCAAGAGCAGATTTGATGTCAGGAATTTTTACCTTGTCAAAAGGAGGGATGCCGCCATACGGACCTACCCATTTTGCAAGCAGGGGATTTACATCACTTGCAGTTGATGTGGCCTTGGTTTGATTCATAGCGTTTTCTGCCCGGCTTACCGGATCTTTGGCGAATGACAACAGACATAGAAACATGCCGCTGAGTGTGAGAAGTTTTCGCATGGTATCGTTTTTTTGAATTCGTTAAATTTAATTTGGAACTGACCAGGAAATTTCCGTTCTCGTTAAACGAACCCTCCTCGAAGTCCCCTGTATTTTCAGGAATGCAAATTTACACATTTTACCGGGCTTGTGGCAGATTGAAAATTTAAAATATGTTAAAACCGGCATATGTATTATCCAACCTATTATGCATTAAAAAACCTATGCCACGGCGGCTTCGATGTATTTCGTTCTTTCGACCTGGCCATGCTATGCCTCATTCTCGAAATACCCCTTGGCTGTGCTCTTTGAAAGCTCATTGCAATTTCCTGATGTATAATCCGGCTTAAAAGTCAGTTCTGAAAACTGATTTTAGAGGTGCCCTGTAGTTACTGAAAACGATACTATAATTCTGGGATCAGGTGGGTTTAAGTACTAAGTGCAACTGAAAGAAGAGCCTGCTTCATCCATGCCATACCCGAGACCTTTTTCTTCGGAAAAATTTATAAACCTCTATCCACAACACTCCGATGAAAGCAGCCAGGAAAGTTCTTGCAAGATCTTTCAGACTCAAAGCTTCAAACCTGAAAATTTCCTGTACGGGCTCATAATAAATTGAAAGCAGAAGGATTGTGAGGGAAATGGAGAGGATTAACGGAATGAGCTTGTTCCGGTAAGTGAGTGTCGTAAAAATGGAAAAGAAGAAAGACCGGTTGGTGAGTGTCAGAAAAAGATTACTGAAAATGAGAGTACTGTATATCACGGTTCTGACAAGGGTTTCGGAGCTGTTGTCAGCAAGATAAAAGTAACCGGTAGTAAGGCATGCAATGGTAATGATAATTCCCTGCAATATGCTGATTGAAAGTTCCCGGAATGAGAAGAAGTCCGAGTTGATCTTTCGTGGAGCTTTTTTCATATAATGCTCTTCTATGGGCTCGTTTTCATAAATGATAGAACACGTGGGTCCCATGATCAGTTCGAGAATGATTACGTGGATAGGAGAGAAGATATCATGAAATGCCCAACCAAGTACCAGAGGCATGGTAACTATCAGTATAATCGGAATGTGTATAGAGATAATGTACCGGATCGCTTTTTTCAGGTTTTCATATATTCTTCTGCCCAATGCGACCGCTTCGGGCATATGACCGAGGTCATCATCCATCAGAATCAATGAAGCAGCATTCCTGGCCACCTCGCTTCCCCTTTTCCCCATTGCGATACCTATGTGTGAGGCCTTCAGGGCGGGAGCATCATTGACCCCGTCACCGGTCATCGCCACCACTTCACCGTTTGATTTCAATGCTTCTATTACTCTTAACTTAACTTCAGGAAACATCCGGGTATAAAGATGAGTGTCACGTACGACGTGCTTTAATTCGGAATCGCTCAATTGCATAATCTGATCACCGTTCAGTATTTGCTCACCGGTTCTGAAATTTATTTCATTGGCGATGGCCTGTGCGGTCTCAGTATAATCACCGGTCAGCATTTTTACCTGTATGCCGGCATCATAAAATTGCCGGAGTATGGATGACATATTTTTTTTTGGAGGATCATAAAAAGCGATCAATCCCATAAACTCAAATTGTATGTCAAGCTGTGATTCAGGAAGTTCGTTTACGTCCATTTCCGATCTGCCAACACCAAGTACCCTGTACCCATTGGACGCCAGTTGAACCGCTTTTTTCTGAATTTCAACTTTATCAGATTCAGCGATCTTACTCAACCTTAATACCGTTTCAAGTGCTCCTTTGCATGCAATGATACTATCGCCTTCAGAATTGGAAAACACATGGGTCATGACCGGAGGAGTTCCTCCCAGAGGATACTCCTTCACCATTTGATATTTCTGTCTCTGATCCGAAGGTGCGGTTTTCGCATACGTATCATGTATGGAAATTTCCATAGCATCGAATGGTTGAGACTCTGATGCCCACATGGAATAAGCGAGCAGGGAAGTAAACGTATTTTCACCTTTGGTATAATCGACATACCGGTCTGAAATAAAGTCATAGATCACCGCGAGCTCCATCCTGTTTTCCGTAATGGTTCCTGTTTTATCCACACAGATAACGGTTGATGCTCCCAGAGTCTCTACTGTATGCGGACTTCTTGCAATCACTTTCTTTTTATACAGATGATAGGCGCCGAGTGCCATGAAAGTGCTGAATGCAACGGGTATTTCTTCCGGAAGAATGGACATGGCAAGCGTAAGTCCCCTGAGAAGACCGTATACGATATCTTCAGAGAGATAATAGTTCACAGCCCAAACGATCACAAAGGCAACAAGGCCCACTGAAACCATGGAGCGGATGAAGTTTTTTATCTGAAGCTGCAAGGGAGTTTTACCGGAGCCGATCTCCCGCAAGGATTCACCGATTTTACCAAAGCGGGTTGATTTTCCAACCGCTGTCACCCTTGCCGTACATGCACCTGATACAACGTGAGTGCCACGGTAGATATACTGCATTTCCGGGGAAGCGACCTTAAATACGGGCAGAGATTCGCCGGTCAGCAGGCTTTCGTTTACCGAAAAATCATTCATACGAATGATCACTGCGTCAGCGGGAATCAGATCTCCGTCTTCCACAACGATCATGTCATCCATGACCAGTTCATCGGAACTGATCCGTATCAACATTCCATCCCGGATGACTTTTGCCAATGGCGCGGACAATTTGTTCAGCTCATCAACTGCATTACGGCTACGGGTTTCCTGGAAGATTGAAATTCCTGAAACAAAGCTCAGGGCAATAAGCATGATGATTCCTTCGTTGTTTTCTCCCAGAAGAAAATAGATCAGACTTGTTAAAACAAGCAGAATAAACAAGGGTTCAAGAACTACCTCTTTCAGAACATGAAACAATCTGTGATTGCCTGATTCAAGAAGACGGTTGGTTCCGAATTTCAGCCGGGTTTGAATTACTTCACTTTCTGATAAACCCGTGTATTGTTCGGACCCGGACATAAAATGCTTTTAACAAATATAGATGAAATTGAAATTAACTTCAGGATACCATCCTGCGGCATCCTCCCGCTTCAGGCGGAGTTGAAGAATGATTAAATATCCGGATCAGACGGGTCTTGTCATACGTAAATTCAACCTTGCTACCTGAATTCAAAGAATCACTTCAAGCCTGCTCCCTTTCTTTTCCGGATATTCAGTCCCTGAACAGGCATGGTTGCGCAAGGGCAATTATTCAACTCATCATGTTGTTCTCACTTACGGATTGCATAGACAAGTTCGTCTACAAATTCTCCGTTTTTGTAAAAGGTCTTTTCAAATCTTCCTTCCAGTTTGAATCCGGCTTTTTCCAGCGCCTTCTGAGAAGCTATATTGTTTCCAAAGGGCCTGGCAAATATTCTGCAGATATCCCAGGTGCTGAAAGCGTACTCGGTCATCATTCGAATAGCCGTTGTGATAATTCCCCGCCCCCAGAATGGCTCTGCGAGCCAATAACCCATCTCCGCGTTTTTCTTTTGAATGTCTGATTGAGGATGAATCCCGATCGCACCGACAGCCTGCCCATTCAATTCAATAGCAAAAATGTTCACCGGATTTGACGCAGCTGCGTTCTCAATGAATGCTTTCGCCTTGGTTGCAGTATAAGGGTGTGGAAACTGATCGGTCATGTTTCTTGCGATCGCGTCATTGTCAGCATATTTCAACAAGTTGTCGAGATCATCCATTTTCCATGGCCGCAGTTTGATACTGTCATCTATGGTCTTTTTCATTTTAGCCTTTTAGGTATTTCACCTGTTTTTCCCGGCTCTGTTGCCTTATTCCATCACTGCCCTCTCTTGTTGACAAGTTGCAAGGAGGTAATTCGTTGATTTTATGAAGCGGGAAAAGCCAAATTAGGAAATTATTCTGTAGTGAAGCGACGACAACTGATTCAGGTAAAGATCCATCCTTCATGGAGAAAGATGTTAAGCAGATAGGTATTCCAAACCAGGGAACTAAAAATAAGGATTCCGGCGATCAACCACCGTGTAGGTATACTCAGACTGTCCTTTAAAAAGAGAAGGGTGAATCCTGCAATAGCCAAGTACATGCCAAGGAATGGAAACTCAAACCGGCTACCCCCATAATGGGTAAAACCAAGGAATAAGAACAACAGAATCAAAGGGACAATGAGCAATAAATTGGTATGACGGGTCTTGTTCAGGTAAAAATAATTAAGAGAAAACAGAAGGCCAATGTAAAAGGCAGGGCTTGTCATGGTAAGCCGGAAAAAACTATGCAGATTTCCTCCGCCGCAAAGCAACTTGAACAGAAATATACCGCTCAGATAAAAAAGGGATACGAGAAAGAAGTACCGCTCTGCATTCCCCGGATCCGGTATGGATTTATTAAATACTCTGTGGTATACCCTTTTCACTGATACGGAATATAGAAGAAACAGTATGGCCGGCAAAGCGACAAAGAAAAGGGCAAATGCATTCAACCCAAATCCTTCTCTCGACCAGTCGGAAATCTGTTCAATTGCACGAAGCCCTCCTTTCCAGTATTCCTGAGAATCTGCCATGGTACTGACAGTTCCTGATGATGTGTATTGTATTGCAATAGCCAGCATGAAACCTGTCACAAAAGGTGCAGTCCTTCTGATGACCTGCTTTACCAAACTTTTGAAGTCTCCGGCATCCAGGTAGCACAGAAACTCTACCGCTATGAATGAGAACGCCACAAAGAGGGTGGCCGGTCGCAGCATGGCCATAGCAAGACAAGCCATGAAATAGAGGATGTATCTTCTTCCGGAATGCCCGGCATAAGCCAATACCATCGTTAACAGGAACAGAGCTTCCGTATAGGGGATGAAATAAATGATCACTGAAGGCATTGAAACCAGAATCCCGTACGTGAACAATAACTGATCCGGCGGGAGCTTTAGAAATCTGACTGTCAGATAGGCCAGACAACTTATGAATAGGAGATAATTGAGAAGGGATATTCCGATCGCATTAAGCCCGGACCATTTCCATACCAAGGGAAAAAGCGGGAAGAAAGCACCCCTTACATGAAGATAGCAAGGCGAGTCCGTTGAATAACCATAGTTACTGATACAGGAATAAATGTCCGCATCCCAGTTATAAAAGCGTTCATTATCCAGGCCGGCGAATTCCTGCTTTACATCCAGGATCACATCATTTTCGATTCTCTGATAGTTGAATGATATCTTACCGAGTGTTTTTTGATAAATGCTTTCCTTCTGCAGGAGAAGGTGGATACCTGTAAAAAGGGCGAGGGAGATAATTCCCGCTATAAAAAGTTTCAGACCTGATCCGGACATTCGTAAATGTTCAGGAGCAAATGTATATGTTTTTCCTTGTGAAATCAGATGGATGTACTCTTAACATCCTTTATACATTGAATGAATAGTGTGAAAATATTTTTAACCGAATGTTGATCTGCAAAATTTTAATTTAGCAACATGGGAATTGATAGTCTTTCTTGGCAGAGTCTTCTTTATCCGGTTTTCAAAACCAGATTCTTTTTCCGTGTGATTCTCCCGACAGGACTCTTGCTTGTTTATTCTGTTGACGTAAGTGCACAGAAAAGTGCAGTGAAAGCATTTTGTGAATTGAGTCATCCGGAAAAGCGCTGGGTCTTTTTTCATCCCTTCGTTGCTAAAAGAGCCTGGAGAATAAGCACTGAAATTCGTGAGCTCGTCGCGCTGCCCGCTTTGGATTCGTTGCTGGACGGGGACCGCAACGGTGGACAAATTGATGCCTTCAGGCATTGTTACTGGCAGGCAAGGTTGTCACAGGAAATGCGTTGGAAAAAAGCGCTTAGTCTGGGCGAAGCCCATGAAAAGGCCAATTATCTGTCATATAAAAAGAAGAAATATGAGGACGGAGTCGTACCGGATTCGGTTTCTTCAGTAATGGACCGGTTTAATAATCGGCTGGGTGCGAAATTGGGGTGCGCGAACCGCGCTATGACTCCGGCAGATCTGCAGAAACTGGTCATTCAGTATATTAAATCCGGCAAGGCCATGAAAATACTGAAGAACAGCCAAGGGGAGTATATTGATTGTCAGGGAAAGCTCGTATCGCCTGATAGTTCCCGGCATCAATGGAACATTCCAAAATGCCTGGTTCCTTCTAACCGGTGATCTCCCAAAGGCCCCTGAATTATTGATCTTGGGATGAGGGTATTCAGGATTTAAGATGTATTTTTACCGTATAAAGAATGGCCATGAAATATACATCGATTGATAATAAACTATTCATTGAGAACAGAAAAAAATTCGTTCAGCATCTCGAAAGAAATTCCATAGCGTTTTTCCAAAGCAATGACGAGATGCCCAGAAACGGCGACCAGAACTTCCCTTTCCGGCAGCAATCAGATCTGTTTTGGCTCTGTGGAATTGACCAGGAGAGAACGATCCTGATAATTGCTCCGGATCATCCGTTACCTGAGTACAGGGAAATGCTTTTTGTCCGTAAAACAAACGAGCATATTGCTGTATGGGAAGGACATAAGTATACCAAGGAAGAAGCCCGTTCGGCCTCGGGAATTCAGAATGTATATTGGACGGAGGAGTTTGAAAATATGCTCCCGCTCATGATGCACCACTCTCTCAGGGTATATCTTAACCTTAATGAAAACGATCGCTTTGTCACGGAGGTACCATACCGCGATGCGAGATTTTCTGCTGACCTCAAGGGACGCTATCCCAACCATCAGTATGAACGTACATCATTGATCATGGCCAGGCTCCGGGCCATTAAATCAGAGGCAGAAATTAAACTGATGCAAACTGCCATTGATATCACGGAGAAGGCCTTCAGAAGAGTATTGAATTTTACTCGTCCCGGTGTGATGGAATATGAAATAGAAGCTGAGATCATACACGAGTTCATCAGGAACCGGGCGACAGGTCATGCTTACAATCCTATTATTGCAAGCGGAGAAAGCGCCTGTATTTTACATTACAACGATAATAACCGTGAGTGCAGGGATGGGGATGTGATCCTCTTTGACTTTGGCGCAGAGTATGCAAATTACGCGGCAGACCTCAGCCGCTCGATTCCGGTCAATGGAAAATTCACGGCAAGGCAGAAAGATGTCTATCACGCGGTGTTACGTGTCATGCGTGCTGCCACCAAAATGCTTGTTCCGGGAAACACAATCATGAAGTATCATGAGGAAGTCGGCAAGATCATGGAAGAGGAATTAATTAAACTCGGATTGCTGAACGCAGCGGATGTTAAGAAACAGGATCCGAAACAACCTTTATATAAGAAGTACTTCATGCATGGTACATCGCATTTCCTGGGTCTGGATATTCATGACATAGGTAACCGCTATGAAGCCATGATGGCGGGAATGGTCTTTACCTGTGAACCCGGTATATATATACCCGAAGAGAAGCTTGGCATCCGTATAGAGAACGATATTCTCATTACAGATAAGGGGCCACATGATCTGATGTCTTCCATTCCCGTAGAAGTTGAAGAGATCGAAGAACTTATGGCCATGTCACGAACACCTGCCGGTGTTTAATTTATCTGTTCAACACTTCGGATTCTCTTTTCAGAATGAAGGATATACTGCTTGAATATATCAGGTACAATGAATGGGCAAATCATCGCCTCACTCAGTTTATTCTCAGCAATTGCAACGAAGAGCAGCTGGTGATGGAGCAAAAGAGCAGTTTCCCTTCCATAAAGAAAACCTTGCTGCATATTTGGGGTGCACAGGCAATCTGGCTCGACAGGCTGAAGGAGAGCAACCCGGTAAGCTGGAAAGGTGCAGATTATAAGGGTAGTTCTGCTGATCTGTTCCTTGAGATATCGAAAACAGACAAGGATTTTATTGAATTCGTTGAATCCTGTGGTGAAGCCTACCTGGCATCACAGTTTACCTATAAGAATCTTGATGGCAGAGAGTTCCGATCGAAACGGGCTGAAGCAATAATGCATTGTGTCAACCATAGTACATACCATCGTGGACAGGTGGTAACTTTGTTGAGGCAGGCCGGACTAACCAGTCTGATCTCAACTGACTTCATCGCCTGGTGCAGGGAACGCTGATAATTTAAACATCCCGTATTTCTGTCCTCACTCAATGCAGAATCAATTTCGGATGAACCTGCCTCAGCAAAAATAATTCGCACATTATGATCAGTGTTAATGAAGCTTCCGCATTGGTTGCATGTCATGCCAGGCCAACCGGAACTTCTTGTTTACCGCTTGAAGACGCTTCAGGCTCTGTACTGTCATCTGATGTTTTCAGCCTGATAAATTTCCCCCCGTTCAGACAGAGTGCAATGGATGGATATGCCTTCAGGTATGATGATGCCTTTTCAGGACAAGCATTGAAGCTGATCGCAGAGGTTCCGGCAGGCTCTGTCTATGAAGGACCGATTCCACCCGGAACGGCAATCAGGATCTATACAGGCGCTGCCGTACCTGCCGATGCGGATACCGTTGCGGAACAGGAAAGAACCGTTCTGAAAGCGGAACATCTTTATATTGATTTTCTGGGATTGAAAAAAGGAGCCAACATCCGTGATGAAGCTTCACAAACAAGGTGCGGAGATCTTGCGATGAAAGCGGGTTCATACCTGAACCCTGCAGCACTTGGATTTCTGGCCGGACTGGGAGTACACGAAGTGGAAGTGTATAAACGACCGGAAATTTCCCTGATCATTACAGGTAGCGAAATTCAACCTGCAGGAGAATCTCTGATGCCAGGAAAGATATACGAATCGAATTCAATTTTTCTGAAGGCTGCTTTGTCGGAACTGAACATTTCAGTGAGGAGATGTTGCATCCTTAAAGATGAGTTGGAAAGGATCAGAAAGGCCTTCAGAGAATCCGTGTCGGACAGCGATTTGATCATTTTCAGCGGAGGAATTTCTGTTGGTGATTATGACCTTGTAAGAATCCTGCTGGAGGAAGAAGATGTCCGGAATGTATTTTACAAAGTAAGGCAGAAACCCGGTAAACCCTTGTGGTTCGGCAAGAAAGACCGGACTCTCATCTTTGCATTGCCCGGAAATCCGGCCTCCGCACACTTGTGTTTTTATTACTATGTTTATCCTGCACTTAGAAAAATGTGCGGCTTCGTTTCGCCTTCCATGCCTGTTTCGGAAAAAACTCTCCTGAACTCTTATCAGAAAAATCCGGGAATGACACATTTTCTGAAGGCAATGGTTCAACAGGATTCAGTTGAGATACTGCATGATCAGCAATCCTATAAGATGAATTCTCTTGCGCATGCAAATGCCTATATATGTCTGGAAGAAAATCTTGAACAAGCTCATGCCGGAATGAAAGTCAGGGTTTGTTATCTTCCCCGTTCTTCTGATACTTCTGGAAATAATTACGCTTCAGCTAAAAATCATAGTACATCAGACACTGTCAGTGGAGTTAAATGAATCATACATTCCGTTGTTCACCGGGCTCCTTTTCCTGGTGGCCTTTCTTTATTCGTCCGTAGGGCACGGTGGTGCCAGCGGATACCTTGCACTCATGGTATTTTTCGGGTTCAGCGCATCGGTCCTGAAGCCTACGGCTCTCATCCTTAATTTGTGCGTCTCCTTAGCGGCCTTCATACAGTATTACAGAGCCGGATATTTCAGGTGGAAGCTGTTCTTTCCTTTCATCCTGCTGTCCATCCCGGCGGCCTATTTCGGAGGAATGATATCTGTTGATGAAACACTGTATAAAAGATTCCTCGGCTTCATGTTGCTTTTCCCCGTACTCAGACTGTTCGGATTTTTTGGAAAGGATCCGGGATATATTCGTCAAGCGGGCTTTGCGGCTTCACTCTTCATTGGGTTGATCATCGGATTTTTATCGGGACTTATCGGCATAGGAGGTGGGATCATTCTGAGTCCCTTAATTCTCTTGCTGCATTGGGCGGATATGAAACAAACCGCCGCCGTCTCTGCTTTGTTCATTTTTGTAAATTCCTTCGCCGGATTAAGCGGACAACTGGTTGCTGGTATCAGCATGAGCGAACATACAGGTCTCATGTTGATCACCACCTTGCTGGGCGGCCTGGCCGGATCTTATTATGGCGTGTATAAGTTCAATACTCTGTGGATGAGAAGATTTTTAGCCTTGGTCTTATTGATAGCTTCCGTTAAACTTATTGTAGTCTGATATAGATGATAAAGGATATCTCAATTGCCATACTTGCGGGAGGGAAAAGCAGCCGGATGGGTGAGGATAAAGCCAGGATGATCGTGAACGGGAAAGAATGTATCAGGCATATCATGGAAGCAGCAATCCCTCTGACAGATGACCTGTTCATCGTAGCCGGAAAGGACCATTCCTATGGAGATCTTGGCCTGCCTGTATACACAGATATTATTCCGGACAAGGGGCCGGCAGGAGGAATTCTGACTTCCCTGAAACGTGCCCGGAATTCCCGTGTTCTGGTACTTGCCTGTGACACACCGTTTGTCGATACGGGTTTGCTGCATTTCCTTATACTCAATTCAGTTCCTGGAAAGGTCACTATGTTACAGCATGATGAGCAGATTGAACCCCTCTTTGCCATTTATGATAACAGGATCGCCGGAGAAATGGAAGAATGGATTTCAAAAGGAATCGTTAAATTGCAGAGTATAATAGAGAACCTGGATCCTGTGAAGGTTCCGGTAAATGGAGAAAGATTTTCCAGCGAAAAGTTTTCTAACCTGAATACGCCTGAAGACCGCTTAAAAATACAGACGGAATGAACATTAAGATAAAAGCCTTTGGGAAGCTTGAAGAAATAGTTGAGACGGACTCTCTGAGCTGCGGCGATTCATCACGTGTCAGAGATATCAGAGTTGAATTGAACAGGATGTATCCCTCTCTTTTTGAATATAAAATAATTGTCGCGGTAAATAATAAGATCTCGGATGACGATCAAAAGGTTAAAGCCGGTGATGAGATTATTCTCATGCCGCCTTTCTCGGGAGGATGATCATGTTTTCACAGGAAGAACTTCAGCGGTATAAAAGACAACTTGATCTCGAAGGATTTGGTATGGAGGCACAGCAGAAACTGCGAGAATCAAAAGTCTTATTCGTGGGAGCAGGAGGCTTATCTTCCGGCGCCCTGCAGTATCTCTGTGCAGCAGGCATAGGTACGATAGGTATCACCGATGGTGATAAGGTTGAGAAAGGTAACCTGCACCGGCAGGTGTTGTTTAGCACAGCCGATATTGGATGTCCAAAAGCAGAAGTAGCAGCGGAGAAACTGCGTACTTTGAATCCATTCGTAAAGATCATTTCATATCCGGTTTTCCTGGAGCCGGGGAATGTGAAAGATATTCTCTCAGACTTTGATCTTGTTATTGATGGAAGCGACCGGATCAATGTCCGCTACCTGATTAATGATGCTTGTCTTATTCTTGGGAAACCCTGGATCTATGCTTCAGTTTATAAACACCAGGGTCAGATTACGGTATTCAATGCAAAACATGAGAATGGCAGACGGGGTCCGGATTACCGGAGTTTGTTTTCCACTCCAGATGATACTCTCCAGGAAACGGATTGTAATCTGACAGGTGTATTGGGCACCATACCCGGTATGTTGGGAATCCTTCAGGTTAATGAAGCCATAAAGCTTTTAACCGGTACAGGAAGGATTTTGAGCGGACGGCTGTTAACAATAGACTTTTTAAGTATGAAGACTCAGGAAATTCTCTTTGAGAGGAATGAACAAAGGATTAAGGAGGCGCCGGGCTCATGGGAAAGCATGATGAATTCGGATTACGGATTACGCGACACGAAGGAAGATGGCGGTTCGGAAATATCCTGCGAAGATCTTGCCGGCCTCTTGTCCGGTGACCATGCCCTGATTTTAGACCTCAGGAATGGTGAAGAAGCGGGAAAGCTCATGGGCATTGACAGGCTGAAGTGTGAACGTGACATGAATCTTTCAGAATGGCAATTGATATCACGGAATAAACAACTTGTACTGATATGTCAAAGAGGAATCAGCGCCAGGGAGAAGGCTTATAGAATCAGTCAGCATTTCCCATCGCTCAAGGTGAGAGTATTAAAAGGAGGCGCATTGGCCTGGAATGAATTTCAAATGACAAGTCAAAAGGAAAATGAGCAAGCATAAAAAAAGAAAATTATTTACCGAAGGACCGATAGATCCTGCATTTATTTCAGAATCGATCACTGCGCATCAAAGTAAAACGGGCATAGGAGCACATAGTATATTCCTGGGTCAGGTAAGAAGTGATCAAGTGGATGATTCGGAAGTTCAGTCCATAGAATACAGTGCGAATCAGGAATTGGCGGAGAGTACGATGGCCCTTATAAGAGAAGAACTCTTTGCTAAGTATGATCTGTCATGTGTGCATATCTATCATAGTCTGGGTAAGGTGAATTCAGGCAAGATCTGTTTCTTTGTTTTCACCTCTTCAGCCCACAGAAAGGATGCCATGGATGCGTGTGAAGAACTCGTGGAAAGATTCAAAGCGGAAATCCCTGTTTGGGGACGTGAAATACTGAGTAATGGTAAGTCTGTCTGGAAAAAAGAAAACCGCTCTAAAGTCAAAGAACTCACATGATAGACATAACTTCAAAAAGCAATTCTCTCAGAAAGGCGGTTGCCGCGGCCATAGTAAAGCTCAGCGATCCTGAGGCCATGCGCGCGCTTCAGAATAACTCCGTTCCAAAAGGAAATGTCTTTGAGATGGCCAGGACCGCGGGCTTGTTCGCGGTAAAAAAAACCAGTGAGATGATCCCGGATTGTCATCCTGTTCCGGTAGAATACACAGCGATAAACTTTGAAACCTCCGGTCTTGAAATCAGAATAATTGTTGAAGTTCATACCATTTACAAGACCGGAGTGGAGGTGGAAGCTATGCATGGAGCCGGCATCGTAGCGCTTACTATCTATGATATGCTGAAGCCCATCGATAAGCGGATCGAAATCGCCTCGATACATCTGGTGAAAAAGTCCGGAGGCAGGAGTAGTACCGGAAACAGTGTACCTGCAGGATTCAAGGCCGCGGTTGTCATCTGCTCCGATAGTGTTTATTCAGGAACAAAACAGGATGCAGCGGGAAGAAAGATACTTGACAAACTTAGTTCACTTGGTGTTGAGAGTGCAGCCTCGTATCTGATCCCGGATGAACCGGTGGAAATCAGAAAAATCCTGACAGCGTTAAAAAATCTTCAAACCGACCTGATCATTTTTACCGGGGGTACAGGACTCTCCGCACGGGATGTTACGCCGGAAACGATTCGTCCACTGCTTGATCGTGAAATTCCAGGCATAATGGAAGCCGCAAGATCATATGGTCAGCAACGCACTCCTTATGCCATGCTCTCAAGAGGAGTAGCGGGAATGTGCGGTGAAAGCCTGGTGCTTACTTTCCCCGGCTCTGCGCAAGGAGCTGCAGAAAGTATGGATGCTGTCTTTCCGTCAATCCTTCATGTCTTTTCAGTGAAGTCAGGCCAGCGCCATGATGTTCCGGAAGAGGAGACAAGAAAATAAGCCGAAAATTATCTTTTCAGAAGGGCATCCCAGCCCTGCGCTCTCAGCGGAAACGATGATCCGTTTCTGTCGATGAGGTTTGCCCCCGATGCTTTATCTTTCATGTGACCGATGATGGAAATATCAGTGGATGGTCGCAATGTTTCGTAATCTTCCTGTCTGATCGTGAACAATAGTTCGTAGTCTTCCCCGCCACTCAGTGCGCAAACCGTTGGATCCAGATTGAATTCACGAGCCCTTTCCAGGGTTTGCGGATCAATGGGGATCTTGTCGGCATAGAGATCGCATCCGAGTCCTGATGCTTTGCACAGATGGAGAATTTCAGACGAAAGTCCATCGGAGATGTCAATCATGGAAGTGGGTCTGATCTTCAGCTTGTGAAGACTTTCAATGATATCTTTTCTGGCTTCCGGTTTCAATTGACGTTCCAGGATATAATCATTCCCGCTCAGGTCCGGCTGTATCCCGGGATTCTCCATGAAAATTCTCTTTTCTCTTTCAAGAACCTGCAAACCCAGGTAAGCGCCTCCCAGATCACCGCTGACGCACAAGAGATCGTTTTCACGGGCACTGCTTCTGTAAACGATATTTTCCTCTTCCGTATAACCGATAGCGGTGACTGAGATGATCAAACCGCCGGCAGAAGAGGTGGTGTCGCCTCCGACCAGATCTATCTTGTACTTTTCACAGGCAAGATTTATTCCTTCAAAGAGTTCTTCAACGGCTTCAAGTGAAAATCTGTTGGAGATTGCAAAGGCTACCACTATTTGTTTCGGTATGGCATTCATTGCATATATATCGGACAGGTTCACAACAACCGATTTATATCCCAGGTGTTTCAAAGGATGAAAGCTCAGGTCAAAGTGTACGCCTTCCACAAGCATATCCGTAGTAATCAGGCATCTTTTTCCCTGGCTGTCAATTACCGCAGCATCATCACCGATTCCCTTCCGGGTTTCAGGGTTATAAATTTTTACACCCTCTTTGATCAGATCTATCAGTCCGAACTCACCCAGGTTTTCCAGTTCTGTTCGGTTCACTCTATTTTCAAACATGGATTTATCTTTAATCGATACAAAAGTAAAAAAGCATTGCTGGCTCAGGCAAAATCCCAAAGATGAAAAACCGCGAAAATGGAAAGAAAAAACAATAAATATAGTATCATTTGACAATAATGATCATCAAATATTAGGTAAAATGATGGTTTTAATGATAGACCGGGCAGGTCTTAAGCCTAGGAAAGCACAGGTTTCATGTCATAAAACGGCTGAATTTCAGCGTCGGAAGTTCAAAAAAATTGGAAAAAACCTGTTTTTTTCATAACTTTGTAGTTCAATCATAAAGATGCAGGCATGATTACGGTTAGTGAAAGAGCGAAGGAAAAAGCGGTAGAACTGATGCAACGGGAAAATCGACCTGAAGGATCATTCATCAGGGTGGGTGTAGAAGGCGGAGGTTGTTCAGGCTTAAGTTATAAACTGGAATTTGATCATCTCACCAAACCGGATGACAAGATTTTTGAAGATAAAGGCATTAAGATAGTGTGCGACAAGAAAAGTTTCCTGTACCTCATCGGAACTGAACTTGATTTCAGTGAAGGTCTTAATGGAAAGGGATTCACGTTCCTGAATCCTAATGCATCCCGTACCTGTGGTTGCGGAGAAAGCTTTTCCGTGTAATTTTTTTTGCCCGGTTTTGCTGTTTAGAATCAATATAAATAAGAGAAAAAGAAAACTCATCCAACCTAATTGATAAGTGTAATGTCTGACGATCAGAAAATACTTGAGGATCTTTCGAAGAGCGAATACAAGTGGGGCTTTGTCTCAGACATTGAATCGGACAATGCGCCCAAAGGTTTGAATGAGGAGATCGTCCGGTTCATTTCACATAAGAAGAAGGAGCCTGAATGGTTATTGGAGTGGAGATTGAGAGCTTTCCGTCATTGGCTAACCATGACAGAACCCACCTGGCCGAATGTGCATTACCCTAAAATCGATTTCCAGGATATCATTTACTATTCAGCTCCGAAACCCAAACCGGTATTAAACAGTCTTGACGAACTTGACCCTGAGATAAAGGCTACTTTTGATAAGCTGGGAATATCCCTCCAGGAACAAAACCGTCTTGCCGGAGTAGCGGTCGATGCGGTGATAGACAGCGTTTCGGTAAAAACTACTTTCCGGGAGTCGCTGGCCGAACTGGGTATTATTTTCTGTTCTTTCAGCGAAGCGGTACAGGAGCATCCGGATCTTATCAAAAAGTATATAGGTTCCGTTGTTCCGCATACCGACAACTTTTACGCAGCACTGAACTCGGCTGTTTTCAGCGATGGTTCATTTTGTTATATACCCAAGGGAGTTCGTTGCCCGATGGAGCTGAGTACTTATTTCAGAATTAACTCCGCCGGTACCGGTCAGTTCGAGCGCACGCTGATCGTGGCGGAGGAAGGATCTTATGTCAGTTATCTGGAAGGATGTACCGCACCCATGCGAGATGAAAACCAGTTGCATGCGGCCGTGGTGGAGATCTACGCTCACGCGGATGCACAGGTGAAGTATTCTACGGTTCAGAACTGGTATCCCGGTGATAAGGAGGGTAAGGGTGGCATCTACAATTTCGTCACCAAGCGGGGATTGTGCTCAGGCAATGGTTCTAAAATTTCATGGACGCAGGTTGAAACAGGTTCGGCCATCACCTGGAAATACCCGAGCGTGATCCTGAAGGGAGATAATTCCATTGGAGAATTTTACAGCGTGGCGGTAACTAATAATTATCAGCAAGCCGACACCGGAACTAAAATGATCCATATAGGAAAAAACACCCGTAGTACCATTATCTCAAAAGGAATTTCAGGCGGGAAGAGCCAGAATTCATACAGAGGTCTGGTTAAGATCACCAGGCGTGCGGCTAACTCCCGCAATTTTTCACAATGTGATTCATTGCTCCTCGGTGACCGATGTGGAGCTCATACCTTTCCATATCTCGAAGTTCATAATAAAACCGCCATGGTGGAACATGAGGCCACTACTTCTAAAGTCGGCGAAGATCAGATCTTCTATTGCAATCAACGGGGAATTTCAACCGAGGATGCCGTCGGACTGATTGTGAACGGATATTGTAAGGAAGTGTTCAACCAGTTGCCAATGGAATTCGCGGTTGAAGCGCAAAAATTACTCGCCATTTCACTCGAAGGCAGTGTAGGATGATTCAATATCTTATTGAAAGAATGTAAATCGATTAAACCAGATCAAATGTTACAGATAAAAAATCTGACGGCAGGGATAGATGATAAACAAATCCTCAACGGCCTTTCTCTTGAAGTGAAAGCCGGTGAAGTGCATGCCATCATGGGACCGAATGGTTCGGGAAAGAGCACGCTGGCATCTGTACTTGCAGGCAGGGAAGATTATGAAGTTAGCGGGGGAGAGATAAGCTATCTCGGTAAAGATCTGTTGGAAATGTCGCCCGAAGAAAGGGCGCGTCATGGATTGTTCCTGGCCTTTCAGTATCCCGTTGAGATACCCGGAGTGACAAATGCGAACTTCCTGAAGACCGCATTGAATGAGATCAGGAAAGCGAAAGGTCTTGCCACTCTTGACTCAAAAGAATTTCTTCAACTGATGAAGGAAAAAATGAAGCTTGTCGAGATGGATAAATCAATGACGCAGAGATCGGTAAACGAAGGATTCAGTGGCGGCGAAAAAAAGCGCAATGAGGTTTTCCAAATGGCGATGCTTGAACCGGTTCTCGCCGTGATGGATGAAACGGATTCCGGTCTTGATATTGATGCCTTGCGTATTGTCGCCAATGGTGTAAACGCGCTCAGGAACAAAGAACGCTCCTTTATTGTCATTACGCATTACCAGCGATTGCTTGACTATATAGTGCCGGATTATGTGCACGTTCTCTATAAAGGACGGATCGTGAAATCCGGAACAAAAGACCTGGCGATTGAACTCGAAGAAAAGGGTTATGACTGGATCCGTGAGGAGGCGCAGACTGTTTAGGCTTTGCCCTGAACTCTGCAGTATAAGGATGATTGGAATAAGCACAGGTAAACGCGAGTCTATAATTTATAAGAACACAGCGAATTGAAATGAGTCAGATTGCACAGAGAACCGGAAAGGAGTTTTTTATTAAGGAGTTTGAAAATTTCAGTTCTCCGGGAAATGGAATTCTGTCCGGAATCAGAAATAAAGCGATTGAAACTTTTACAGAACTCGGATTTCCGACTCAGAAGAACGAAGAGTGGAAATATACCAATGTCGCGCCTATTCTGAATACTTCTTTCAGGTTTCCTCAGCAGGACCTTCGCTTAACGCTTCAGGATATCAGGCCCTTTTGTATTGCCGGTAAGGATTCGATCAGACTTGTTTTTGAAAACGGAAAATTCAATCCGGCTCTCTCATCCATACCGGTGCAGGAAAACGGGATACTGATCGGAGATCTTGCCACGAATTTCAGTCATCCCGTTGTAAAGGATCATCTGACCAGGCACGCGCTTTTCAGCCAGGCAGCCTTCGTTGCGCTCAATACCGCTTTCCTGAATGACGGAGCCTTCCTTTTCGTTCCTCATGAAATGATTCTGGATACCCCGGTTCACCTGATGTATGTGCATGATACAAGGACTTCCCCGGTGGTCATCTATCCGCGTAATCTGGTGGTTGCCGGTAGAAACTCAAAGCTCAGAATTGTTGAAAGTTATCATTCAATTGGAAGACAGAATCCGGTTTTATGCAACAGTGTGAGTGAAATTGCCCTCTCAGAAAAGGCGTCGGTGGAATTCGTGAAAGTGCAAAACGAGAATGAGTCGGTAAACCATATAAGTCATACCGAAGCGATACTGCACAAAAGTTCTGTATTCAGCACTTCAGTGCTAAGTCTGGGTGGGAATATCGTTCGAAATAATCTTCACATACAACTTAAGGGAGAAAGAGCCGAAGCCCATCTGAACGGGCTTTATATCACCCAGGGAAATCAGCATGTCGATAATCATACGCTGGTGGATCATGCCATGCCGAATTGTATGAGTAATGAGCTATACAAAGGCATACTGGATGATTCAAGCCAGGGAGTTTTTAACGGAAAAGTTCTTGTAAGACAGGATGCCCAGAAGACAAATGCCTACCAATCGAATAAAAATATTCTCTTGAGTGATGAAGCTTCGGTCAACACAAAGCCTCAACTGGAGATCTTCGCTGATGATGTGAAATGCAGTCATGGCGCCACAACGGGTATGCTGGATGAGGAAGCGCTGTTTTATTTGCGTTCCAGGGGTATTGGAGAGTCGGAGGCCAAAGCGTTTTTGAACATTGCCTTTGCCGCGGAGGTGATCAACAAGGTCGGCATCGAATCGCTCAGAGACCGTCTCATGCTTCTTGTTGAACAAAAACTGAAGAAACTGTCTGCAGATGAAAAATAGTGTTCCGGATTTTGATCTGCACAAATCTGTGTTTGATGTGAACCGGATCCGTGCGGACTTTCCCTTACTGCATCAGAAAGTGTATGGAAAGCCATTGATTTATTTTGATAACGCGGCTACATCGCAGAAGCCCTCGGTCGTGATCAATAGCCTTCAAAGTTATTACACTTCATACAATGCAAATATTCACCGGGGAGTTCATTACCTGAGTCAGACCGCCTCCGCTGCTTACGATTCAGTAAGACTCAAGACCGCCAGGTTCATCAATGCTACTTCTGAAAGAAGTATCATTTTTACACGAGGTGCAACCGAGGCTATCAATCTGGTCGCGTCCTCTTACGGTCGTTCCAATTTTAAAAAGGGCGATGAAGTGATCATTTCAGCTATGGAACATCACAGCAATATTGTACCCTGGCAACTGATCTGTGAGGAACGTGGGGCTGTACTGAGAGTGATTCCGATGAATGATGATGGAGAGTTGCTGCTGGACAAATTTAATGAGTTGTTAAACGACAGAACAAAGTTTCTGTCAATTGTTCATACTTCCAATTCCCTGGGAACCGTGAATCCGGTGAAAGAGATGATAGCGGCCGCTCACGAAAAAGGTGTACCGGTACTGATAGATGCTGCCCAGGCCATCGCTCATGAAGAAATCAATGTAAATCAGTTCGACTGCGATTTTCTTTGTTTCTCCTCCCACAAGATGCTCGGACCCACCGGCGTCGGGGTCTTGTACGGCAGGGAAGAATTCCTGGAAGCAATGCCTCCCTATCAGGGCGGAGGAGAGATGATCCATTCAGTTTCATTCGAGAAGACCACTTATAACGAGTTGCCGTTCAAATTTGAAGCGGGAACTCCAAACATCGCGGATGTAATTGCTTTCGGATCGGCGCTGGATTATTGGAATCAGTCGGATCGAAAGGCCATGCACAATCATGAAATGGAGTTGACGAATTATGCCATTCGTTTACTGGAAAATATTCCCGGTTTAAGAATTATCGGAAAGGCGGCAAAGCGGACAAGCCTGATCTCTTTTGTCATAGACGGTTTAAACGCGCTGGATGTCGGTATGTATCTCGACACACAGGGTATCGCCGTCAGGACAGGGCATCATTGTACTGAACCGGTCATGGACAGGATGAAGATACCCGGTACAATACGGGCTTCCTTTATGTTTTATAATACCCTTGCAGAAGTGGACAGAATGATGGAAGGCATTGAGAAAGCGATTGGCTTGTTACGCAGATAATTAGTTACCCGTATTGAAGGAATTGACAATGACGATACAGGAAATTGAAGCAGAGATCATCACGGAATTCGGACTTTTCGACGAATGGTCGGAGAAATACGAATACATCATAGAACTGGGACAAAAGCTCAAAGAACTTGATCCTGCATTCAAAGTGGAGACAAATAAAGTCAAGGGATGCCAAAGCAGTGTCTGGCTCCATACTTATGAAAAAGATGGTTTGGTCTTTTTTGAAGCCGACAGCGATTCAACCTTTGTGAAAGGGGAAATCGCTCTCCTGATCAGGGTACTTTCCGGACAGAAAGCCGAAGATATAGTGAATGCGGAATTGAAATTCATAGATGAAATAGGACTTCGTCAGCATCTGGCCATGACAAGAGCTAATGGCCTGGCAGCCATGATCCGTCAGATGAAATATTATGCGGTGGCTTATCAATCCCAAAAGCAAGCATGAGTCCGACAGAAGAAAAAAATTTACCGGTATCAAATCATGTAAAGTCTTTACGTGACCGCGTGATTGATGTGCTCAAGTCCTGCTATGACCCCGAAATACCGGTAGATATATACGAATTAGGACTTATTTATGAAGTCCGTGTTGATCCGGGTAATGACGTATATGTGAAGATGACGTTGACGAGTCCGGCTTGTCCGGTTGCGGAAACCCTTCCTCCTGAAGTTGAACAAAAGATCCGGAACATGCCGGATGTGAATAATGCAAAGGTGGAGATTACATTTGATCCGCCCTGGGATAAGGACATGATGAGCGAGGAAGCAAGACTGGAGCTGGGTATGTGGTGAAATGTCTTACTCAAACTATTCCCTGATGAATAAGGAGATTGTAAACAAGGTTGCACAAAGCGGGCTGATTACCCTGGATCCGGAAGAACTGATACTCCCGGGTGATCGGATTTTGTTTGATCTTAAATCCTGGTTATTCGAAGAACTACTACTTAAGGAAAAGGATTTTCGCGACAAAGTACAAAAGCATGACTGGACGCAATACAAAGATAAGTTTGTCGCTATTACGTGCAGCTCAGAAGCGATCATTCCCATGTGGGCTTTTATGCTGATCGCCGCCAGTTTGAAACCCTACGCCTCAGTGGTAGTTTACGGGGATCTTCAACGCCTGGAAGAGGAATTGCTGCAGCGAAAGATCAGCTCCCTTGATCCGGAACAGTTCAGAGATCAGCGGGTGGTGATAAAAGGGTGTTCAACGGAAAAATTAAACGCAGCATCTTATATTCTTCTGACCTCCTTTCTTACCCCTTTGGTAAAGAGCATCATGTTCGGTGAACCCTGCAGCACCGTTCCGGTGTTTAAGAAAAAGTAAGGTTTAGGATTTTTGAATCTTCTTTGAGGAGAAGTCAATGATTTTCCAGGCTGTTTAGGAAAAATTTACAATAATCCTTCCATATTCATTACTTGCTGTTAATTTTGCTGCAATGGAACTGAAGAACGGAAAATATACTTTTGGCGGTGCAGACCTGCTTGAAATCGCACAAGGCTTTGGTACACCTTTGTATGTGTACGATGAAAATACCCTGGTAAAACAATACCAGAGACTTGTCAATGCCTTTAAGGGTGTAAATCTCAGGATCAAGTATGCATGTAAAGCACTGTCGAACCTGGAAATACTTCGCCTGTTCCACAAGATTGGTTCCGGATTGGACGCCGTCTCCATACAGGAAGTTCAGCTGGGTTTGAGAGCCGGTTATGCCCCCGGGGAAATTCTCTTCACGCCGAATGGGGTTTCATTTGAAGAAATTAAAATGGGAGTGGAGGCCGGTGTTGTAATCAATATCGACAATATTTCCATCCTTGAACATTTCGGTCATGAATATGGCGGAAAGGTTCCCTGCTGCATTCGTCTCAATCCTCATATCGTTGCGGGAGGGAACCAGCATATACAAACCGGACATATTGATTCCAAGTTCGGAATATCAGTTCACCAATTGCGTCATGTTGAACGGATCATAAAAACCTATAATATCAAGGTTACAGGACTTCATGTTCACACCGGTTCAGAGATTCTTGATTCAGGTGTTTTCCTGCGGGCCGCGGAATTATTGTTTGAAGCAGCACAACAATTCCGGGACCTTCTGTTCATAGACTTTGGCAGTGGTTTCAAAGTCGCTTATAAGGAAGATGATGTTACTACCGACATTGAAGAACTGGGAGCGGAACTTTCCGAACGGTTCAGGTTGTTCTGCAAAGACTATGGCCGTGAACTGGAACTTTGGTTTGAACCCGGAAAATTTTTAGTCAGTGAAGGTGGCGTTCTGCTGGTGAAGGTGAATACGGTTAAACAAACCATGGCTACTGTCTTCGCCGGGGTAGACTCTGGTCAGAACCATCTCATTCGTCCCATGTTTTATGATGCCTACCATCATATTGTAAATATTTCCAATCCCCAGGGAAAACCAAGGATATATACAGTAGTGGGATATATATGCGAAACCGATACCTTTGGATGGGACAGGAAACTGAATGAGGTACGGGAAGGCGATATTCTGGCAATCTTGAATGCAGGGGCGTATGGATACACCATGAGCAATAATTATAATTCCAGATTCAGGCCCGCGGAAGTTTTGATAAGAGACGGGAAAGCAGGGTTGATAAGAAGGCGGGAGAATCTGGAAGATCTAATCAGTACACAACTCGAATATAAAGCCTGATGATCCCGCTTGCACCTGGGCTTGCTTAGTATACAAAGGATCAATAACTTTTATGTCATTATTTTCTGAACAATTTTTGCTGGATGCCGAATCCAAGGTGTTTGATAAGGAACACCGCAGAAAACTGGCATTCAATATTCAGCAGTATGATAATAAAGTAATTCAGGGTAAAGAACAGTTTATGGATCTGGAGCTGGCCAGACAGCGTGCGTCCATGCTGAAATGGAGAGTTCTGGAAAATCTGGATAAATACCTGACCGATTTTGAATTCAATTTTCAGAAACGAGGGGGTAAGGTAATCTGGGCTGAGGATGCTCAGGCAGCCTTGGATGAGATCCTGCGTATTCTGAAACAGGCGAATGCCAGGACTGTGGTGAAATCCAAGTCCATGACCACGGAAGAGATCCATGTGAATGCTGCATTGGAGAAGGAAGGAATAGAATCCATCGAGACTGATTTGGGAGAGTTCATCGTTCAGCTGAGAGAGGAGCATCCTTATCATATCGTTACGCCGGCTATGCACCTCAGCAAGGAAGATGTGGCAAAAACATTTCATGAAAAGTTTAATTTACCGGCCGGCAGTACTCCGAAGGAGATAACGGCTTTTGTCAGAAAAAGACTGCGGGAAAAATACCAGCGTGCCGATGCCGGAATCACAGGTGCCAATTTTATCATTGCCGATAGTGGAAGCATCGCGCTTACCGAGAACGAAGGAAACGCCTTGATGTCTGTATCATTTCCAAGAATCCATATCGTGATCGCGGGAATTGAAAAGATCATTCCATCACTTACTGATCTTGATCTGTTCTGGCCTCTCCTTGCGACGCATGGAACAGGACAAAACATTACCGTATATAATTCCATCCTGAGCGGACCAAGGCAGGCGGAAGAGAAGGACGGGCCGGAGGAGATGTATGTCATTCTGCTCGATAACGGCCGCAGTAATCTTCTTTCACAGCAGGACCAGCGTCAGGCTTTGTCCTGTATTCGCTGTGGCGCCTGTCTCAATGCTTGTCCGGTCTATAAAGGTATTGGAGGACATGCATACGGTTCGACCTATAGCGGTCCCATCGGCTCAGTGATTACCCCCCATTATCAGGGGATGAAAGAATTTAAGCATCTCAGTTATGCCTCTTCATTATGCGGAAAGTGTACCGAGGTTTGTCCGGTACGCATAGATCTGCATAAGCTCTTACTCTACAACAGACGCGATTCGGTAGATCAAAAACATCATCCCGCTTACGACAAGTTAGTCTATACAGTTTGGAAAAAAGCCATGCTCAACCGGAAGCTGATGAACAAAGGCGGAGCAAAGGCAAAGAATTTTATTCTCCGGAATTTTTTTAAAAAAGCCTGGGGAGATCGAAGGGAACTTCCGCAGATCGCGCCAAAATCATTTAATGAAATCTGGCGCAATCGCTGAAATAAAAAAGCCTGTCAATTCTCTGACAGGCTTTTTTATTTGTTACTTCTGATTACTTAATCAATACGGACGGGCGTAGAAAAGGAAGAGATTCTGATTATTATCCACAATCGCTATGTCCGAAGCATCAGTTGCTCCATCTCCAGTACAATCTGTAACATTATATCCAAAAGCGAAAATATTGTTATCATTATCTACATCTGCCATATCAGTTGCATCAACCGTACCATCCTGGTTCACATCGCCTCCGTAGAATCCGAAAACAGTTCCGGCATCAAGGCTGGCCATGGGAGGATTAAATCCGTCATCATAGGCTTGCGTAAGAGAAGTGCTGAAATTATAGCTGTTCGGGCCGCCAACAAGGCTTTGTGTCGCACTACTCCAGGTCTCAACGTGATTTCTATGTTTCACCGCAATCCAATATGATCCGGCAGGTGCGGTAGCGAAACTGGCTGTAGCAGATCCATCGTTATGCAGGATAACTTTTTCAGAATAATCCGGACCCGGATTGCTCAGGTTGGCAGGATCCCAGAGATTTACTTCGATCGAGTCGGTAGCCGTTGCAGGATAACCAATCGGTGAGGATGGGAAGACAAAGCCCTGATCCAGATCATAGAGCGTACTCCACATCGTACCTCCTCCCAGGTAATATCCTTCAAGGAACAGCGTCAGGTTAAGATCAATTGCCCCTCCGGTAACGGTGAAGTCTCCGGTGCTGAGCTCCAGGCAACCCAGTACATCAACCGTGATCGGACCGGTTGTGGCACCTGCGGGAACGGTGGCTGTTATCTGGGTATCGCTGTCAATGGTAAAGGAGGCGGAAGTTCCATTAAACAAGACATCGCTTGCCGGTGCGAATCCGGAACCGCTGATAGTGACAATTGTTCCAACCGGACCGTTGTTGGGAACGAACCCGGAGATCACAATTGGTGCTGGTTCATTAACGGGCACAATGCAGGTCGCCGTGCAACCGTTCGCATCGGTAACGGTAACGACATAAGTTCCTGAATCAAGATTGGTAATCGTTTGGGTATTACCAAGCGGGGAAAGCAGCGTATAGGTTACGGTAAGTGCAGGTCTGTTAGCAGGGTTGATGTTCTGACGTGAGTCAAATCGTTTTGCCTGGAAAGGAGCAGTTTCCTGCCCTTTCAGTAACCATCCAAAATTTGGAAGAGTGTTATCAACCCAATTTTGGACATCTGTAGTTAAATCCGGACTTACCCATACATAGGGTCCAACGGCATCGACAGTGGTACTTGCCCGTACCGGAGCATCGAAGGTTGAGCCAAGCGAAGTCCAGGAAGAAAGAGCAAAGAAATTATCCGTCCAGGTTGCATCTGCATTTGGTTCTGCGGGTGCACCGATTCCGGCAGCGATACCTGCATCCGAGTTCCCTTCACCCCAATCTTCAAGCAATACATGAAGATCAAATGCCTGTGGCCCGGCACTGCCACTGGTTAATGACATATTCAGTGCAAGTTCCGCATTGGTAATTATTGCACCGGAAGGAATCGAACTTAAGTCAAATGCCAACAGTGCCCGCGTATTAGTGCCTGATCCTGTCTGCCCTGATACCAGGTATTCACCTGCACCGTTTGAGTTGGAAGTATTTGCCTCATAGATTGAATTATCTTTAGCAGCCTGCAGAACAACTGTGTGATAGCTAAGCTTATTCCAGCTATAGTCATAAGTTCCCGTTCCGCCGGTCACATTTACGCTAACCTCACCGTCACCGGCGCCACTGCAACTAATATCGGTACTGAAACAGGTCAGATCAAGGACGGCCGGCTCATTGATGCTTACGCTTGCGCTGTCAACACAACCCAGAAAGTCTGTTACCGTAACCGTATAAGTACCGGCATCAAGACCCGTTGCTGTGTCATTGTTCTGTACCGGTGTTGTATTCCAGCTATAATCATATGGGGCTGTGGCTCCGCCGGCACTGGCAATCGCTTCACCATCCCCGGCACCGTTGCAACTGATATCTTCCGTGGAAGTCGAGATCACAGGTAGTGGATTTTCTGTGACGGTAAATGGCGCAGAAGAGGCAGTACATCCATTTCCGTCAGTGGCAACTACCGTATAAGCACCGCTGTTTGTTATGGTTATGGATTTTGTAGTCTCAGATCCGGGTGACCAAAGGTTGCCGCCTGGTATATTGGAACTGAGTGTGATTTGCGATCCCTGGCAGAAGGCAGAAGGTCCGGAAATGATAACGGTATCAACAGTACCACTAAGACTTATGTCATCAATGCGGAAACTTACATTGCTTGTCTTGCTGAATTTGATATAAACATTGGAAGCGGCTGGGATTGCGCCTGTAGCTGTGATCAGCGCCCAGGTATTTGCATTGGGTTGGCTGCTGGTGGATAAGGCTGTATAATTGGTGCCATCCGTAGATACCGCGACGGCAAGCGCTTCAGCAGTACTTGTCCGGTGCATACCAAATGAAAGGGACAATCCGGTATAACCGGAAGTATTAATTCCGCTTATGATAAAATCTCGCGGATTGATGCCTCCGGCTGTTCCCATGAACACATTGCTTCCGCTGCTGGCGCCTGTATACCCTGTTGACCCGGTTGAAGTTCTTACATCACTGGGTCCGACAGGATTGGTGGAGAAATTCAATACTCCGTAATTCTGCCATCCTGTATAGGGGTTGAGCGCTACGGTGCCGCCTGAATTGCCGATATTTTCAGAGAAAATAATTCCTGTATAGGCAAATTCATTTACGGTGATAGTTACAGAAGCAGATGTGCTTGAACAACTAAAGGCATCGGTCACGGTCACGGTGAATGTTCCTGCAGTATCAACAAGAATACTGGCGGTGGTTTGTCCGTCAGACCAAAGGTAGGTATCGCCGCTGCTGGCAGTCAGAGTTACAGAACCACCTGCACAGAAGCTTAACGGTCCGCTCGGAGTGATGGTTGCCTGAGGACAGGTTGTACCAGTGCCGCTGACCGTAACATCTTTTTGAACGGCCCCGGTGCTGGTATGGGTGATATCAGCGCTGACAAAACCGGCAGAAGAAGGCGTGAAGCGGACGTAAACCAGTGTGGAGCCAACTACCCCTGATACCGGATAAAGAGTGATGCTTGATCCAAATCCGGAACCTGAGGTCAGGCTGATTTCAAAATCTGCCGGAGCCGTGATCAGAATAGAATCGCTAAGGTTGATTCCGGAAACCGTATACGTAGCTTCAGCGGATGAATTGCCCACAACAACATTTCCAAAATCGGGGATGGTTGTTGTGCTGACAAAAATTTCCGGAAGCGGATCATTCAAGGTGTCGGTAGCGCTCACTGAACATCCGTTGGAATCAGTTACGGTGACGGTGTAGATTCCGGCCATCAGATTGCTGGCGGTGTCATCGGTTTGAACCGGTACGCTGTTCCAGCTGAAGCTGTAAGGAGGTATACCTCCGGAAGCAGATGAGGCAATGCTGCCATCGCTGGCTCCGATAAAGGATGGGTGAGAAATCACAGAAACTGTAACGTTGAGAACCGGTGGTTGTGTGATGAGAATTCCTCCGGAAGCGGTACAGGAATTATCATCAGTTACAGTGAAAGTATAAAATCCTGCCTTGAGCCCGGTCGCGCCTAGGCTGTTTTGCGGTGGCACGGAATTCCAGCTATAGGTATAAGGACCGGTTCCACCACTTATCGTTGCCGTTGCCGTTCCGCTCGAATCATTATTGCAAATCAGATTGGTACCGATGATGGTATCTATTGCAGGACTTGGATTTACAAATACATCAAATGTATCAGAGTTCATGGTACAACCATTGAAGTCAGTGATCGTATTAAAATAACTTCCGGAACCTGTCACGGCTAAGGCCTGAGTAGTTTCAAGTCCGGGCGACCACAGATTTCCTGTACCAATATTTGAAGTAAAGTATAAGGTTTGTCCGCTGCAAATGGTCAATGGACCGCTTGGCGTCACAATGAGTGTATCTACAGTGCCACTGAGTGTAATATCATCAATACGGAAGTTAACAGAACTGGCTTTCTCAAATTTGATACGTAGGTTTGAGGTGGCCGGAATGCTTCCGATGGAATCGCTCACCAGCGCCCAGGAATTGGTATTGGGTTGAACGGTCGTTGTAATAGGTGTATAGTTGATACCGTCGGTACTTACGGACACGGCGAGAAGTTCACTGGTTGCATTTCGGTGCATACCAAAGGAAAGTGACAGACCTGTATATCCTGTTGTATTAATCCCGCCAATGATGAAATCACGCGGGTTGGTTCCTCCGGCGGTTCCCATGAAGACGTTTCCGGATCCGCTTGCTCCGGCATAACCTGTAGATTGAGTGGATGTACGTACATCACTTTGATTTGTAGTGGTGGAGCTATAGCTGTAAGAACCATAGTTCTGCCATCCGCTATAATTGTTTACAAGGGTGTTTCCACCCGGAGTTCCCATGTTTTCAGAGAACAAAGCACCGCTTATGCTGAAGCTATTGACCGTAACAATTTCAGCGGGAGAGGTAGACGAACAGTTGTTCACATCAGTAACCACTACCGTATATGAACCGGAAGTGCTTACAACAATACTTTGTGTGGTTTCGCTTGTTGACCAAAGGTAGGTATTGCCGGCACTGGCAGTAAGGGTTACTGATCCACCTTCACAGAAAGTGGTTGGACCTCCGGCAGTGATGGTGGCCGGTGGACAATCAATTCCTGTACCGCTGACAGCGACATCTTTCTGGGTGGCTCCTGTGCTGGCATGTGTAATATTCCCGCTTGCAGGTCCCGCCGCGATTGGAGTAAATCTTACAAAAATGGTAGTTGGGAACACTTCTCCTGAACTGGGTGTAAGTGATATTGAACCGCTGAATCCGGATCCGGAGGTTTCAGAAATTTCAAATCCTGCCGGTGCGTTGATCAGGATCGGATCAGTAAGATAGAGACCGGAAACTGTGTAAGTGTCTTCGTAAGATGAATTACCAACGATCACTGTACCGAAGTCACCCAATGCGGTGGTAGAGACGGTGATCTCCGGAATCGGATCAACAACAACCGCGCTGGCTGTCGCAGTACATCCGTTGGCATCTGTAACGGTAACCACATAGGTTCCGGCCATAAGGCCGGTAGCTACATCTGAATTCTGAACCGGTATTGTGTTCCATGAATAAGTATATCCTGGTGTACCGTCGAAGGCGAAGGCTGTTGCGGTTCCGTCGCTACCGCCGATCGTAGAGGGAACCGTCGTACTGGTGCTAACCTGCAGCAAGGTTGCTTCGCCTACGATTGCTGTGGCAGTTCCTGTACATCCGTTGGCATCAGTTACGATAACATCGTAAGAACCGGCGGCAAGATTAATGGCGGTTACACTGTCCTGTGGAGGGACGGTGTTCCACAGGTATGTATATCCCGGAGAGCCTCCGGTAGGCAAAGCTGTGGCGGTACCACTGGTATCACCGAAACAAAGAGCGTCGGTTACAGAGGTTCCAACTACCGGAGCATCAATTACCGTAACGGTGATGGTGTCGGATGCGGCGGTGCATCCATTCATGTCTGTAACCACTGTGCTATAGGAACCGGCAACGCTGGCCTGAATTGCCTGTGTAAAGGCGAATACCGGGTCCCACTGGTTTCCAAGGGGAACGTTTGAGATCAGCGTGACATAAGTTCCCTGACAAATGGTGGTTGAACCCAAAGCGGAAATATCAACTGTAGAAACGGAACCACTGAGAATAACATCGTCAATTCTGAAACTGTTGCTCGTGCTTTTCTCGAATTTGATCCAAAGACTGGATGCGGAGGGAATTCCGGAACTGACGTTCACCACTGCCCAGGTATTGATTGCTGGTTGTGCAGAGGTGCTAAGTGGTGTATAGTTGATTCCGTCTGTGCTGGTCGAAACGATGAGGTTATCGGCTGTACTGGTCCGATGCATCCCAAACGAAAGTGTAAGCCCTGAATAGCCACTGGAATTTATTCCGCTAATGATAAAATCTCTCGGATTACTTCCTGCAGTTCCCATAAACACATTTCCACCACCGCTTGCACCTGAGTAATTGGATGCTGTTGTGGTCCGGACATCACTCTGGTTGGTTGTGGTTGAGCTGAATCCAAGGATACCGTAGTTTTGAAATCCTGTATGATCGTTTACCAAGGTGGTGGAAGCAGGTGTTCCCATGTTTTCCGAAAAGAGGATTCCTGAAAAACCGAAATTGTTAACTGTTACCACGGTAGGTGCTGAAGTTGCAGAGCAATTTGAACCATCCGTTACAGTTACCGAATAGCTTCCGGAACTTGTAACCGTAATACTTTGTGTTGTCTCTGAGGTTGACCATAAATAACTCACACCGGGATCTGCCGTTAGTACAACTGAGCCGCCTGTGCAGAAAGTTGTAGGACCACCGGGCGTAATATTGGGAGATGTACAGGAACTTCCTGTACCGCTCACTCCCACTTTTTTCGTGCTTGCGCCGCTACTGCTGTGAACGATACTGTCACTGACAGCGCCTGATGAGGTGGGAGCAAACCGTGCATATATGGTGGTTGTACCGACAGTTCCGGAAACCGGAATTAAAAATAAAGTATCGTCAAAGCCAGAACCGCTGGTAAAAGAAATTTCAAAGGGCGCAGGTGCTACGATGTGTAGTGTGTCAGTCAGATCGCTTCCGCTGACGGTATAACTTTGTTCGGATGAATTAGTACTTACCTGTACGCTTCCAAAATCTGCTAGAGCGTTGGTTGACAAGGTTATTTCCGGACCGGGCGTTGAACCGGTGATATTGATATTATCAATCGCGAAACTGGGACGGGCACCTGAGCCTGAAATCTGTCTTTGTACCAGACGGATATAAACTGCGGACTGATTATCGCAAGCGGATGGTAGGTTGAGAGAAATGGCTTGTATGTTTTGCCCGGTGGTTCCTGTGGTCTGTGTAGTTGTATTGTTTTGGTATATCCCATCCGTAAGACCTGTAACCGTTGTCCAGGTTCCGGTGATTCCTCCGACATTGTATTGCAGGTCAACTGCATTGATCCTGGTGTTTGTAGTGCCGTTGTAAGGGTTCCGGATAGTCATGATGTCAAAATTGACCTGGATGTTGCTCAGGCCTGTCGTGTTGATTCCAATCCCTATGGAAGGATCAACGGAACCGGTTGCAAGCGATCCCATTGATCCGTTATAATTGTGCGTTCCGCCTGAAGTTGTAGCAGCCGTGGAGCTGGCGGTCAGCGTTTGATTCGCCGTTGGGGCTGTCGTCCGGAAAGTAGCTCCCGGTGAAGTAGCGAGATTCCATCCCTGAATACCAGCAGGATAAGTGGTACTGCTGTGGATAAGCGCGCTGAAATCCTGGGTAAAAGGAAGAGCCTGGGGCGTTGGAGCTGTTTGGCCGAAGGCACGCGGCGAAACGAAGCCAATAAACAACAGTAAGATCGTGAAAACGAGACTGCTTGGTTTAATGTTGGTAGATTTTGTCATGACAGTTAGATGTGTTTTCATGTATATATAGCGTTATTTTTTAATTAAATACGGTTGATAGAAGATTAAAGACAATCCGCAGGCGGCCAGCAGTGCAGCATCTACGAAGGATACAAAGTAATAAAAAAATCCAGTATTCAATATTATCTCCGCATTATTGTTGAAATAATTCTATGTGGTAAAAGCAGAAGAATGCTTGGTAAAACAAAAAAGCCCGTAAAACGGGCTTTATCGCATGAAATGTTGACAATTTTATTGAATGGATTGAAGCAACTGATTTCTCTCATGAAGCAGCTCCATTATAATCTTATAATCACTCAGTGAAACAGGGCGTATACTTACCAGGTTGGAACCTTCGACCTGTTCAGCCAGCCTGTTGCAGGTTTCCCGGTCGTATTTATCGAACGCATTCCTGTAGGATTGCATATATTCCTGCCTGATAAAGTAATATTCTATCTCTCCTTTGAGGGTATTGTACTTGCTCACCAGCAATCCGGGTTCTTTTCTCCCATCCCTGAAAGTGAACATACTGTATAAATTCAAATGATCCTGTAATTCCTGTGATGTCATGTGTTTTGTTTTTGTCCAAACTAATCCTGTCATGGCAGAATGCAAGAATTAATTGGTAAATGGTTCCGGCAGGAGAGGCTTTGCTGGTTTTTCAATGGCGAATGAAATGAATACCTGTTTCCGTTTAAATCGAAAATTCATCAACTCCACGGCCTTGTCCAGGCAAGAGCAGTTGATAAAAAAGAAAGCCCTGGGGCTGCGTCCCCAGGGCTGTTAAAAAAGCTTAATATTGGAGCTAGTGTGAAAAGTACTCCAAAAATGCCTGTTGCATTTTAGCCCTGCAACTACCAGTAATAGTGTATTTTATCACTAAATATAAGGGGTAATCTATAGGGATTTCTCGAAAATCCCAATTTCCAGACTTATTCTCACCAGATCCGCCAGATTTTTTGCCTTCATCTTTTTCATGATCTGTTTACGATGCATGTTCACCGTATGGGTACTGACATGTAACTTTTTGGATATGTCTTCAGAAGAATGTCCATTCACTATATACTCCAGTATTTCTTTTTCCCTGCCCGACAATTTCAGAGAGTCCCTTGCCATTGCGGTATCGTTAGCCAGTTTCTTGACATTCGACTGCTGAATTTTCATGAGTGTTTCCAGGTTGACATAGGTTTTGCCGTCCTTATAAATAACGTCATCCTCCAGCATACTCATGGCCAGAATTTTTGCTTCCGTATCAGATGGATCAAAGCGACCAAGACTCCCGATCATCAGTTTCACTTTACCTTGTTTGTCACGATCAAGCACGCCCACAGAATCCTCTATCCATATCCACTTTTGGTCCTTCGTACGGAAACGGTAAAGACTTTTTACCGGTACCCGATCATGTATGATGGGTTCAGCATTTCGCAGACTTAACTCTTCCATCATGAGTTTTATAATGCGGTTGCGGTCCATTGGATGGACCATGAGAAAACTAAATGCCCATCCGCCTTCAATAAAGTCGGTTGAAGACCAACCGCAGATATTTTCGACCGCCTCACTGCAATAGAGAGTTCGGCCCGCCTGTACGTCTGCAATAAATAATGCCTCCGATTTATTCAGACTTAGAACTTTGATAATGGGGTTCGCTTCCGACGTGTATTTCTGAAATTCCCCGCCATCTTTCGTCAGTCGGGATATGTATACAAAACCAAGGAATTTATCTTCAGACTGAAGTTTAATGAGCAGTGTTTTTAGGTTATTCCCGCTTTTATTTTTGATTTTAAATTTGAGCCGGACGATTTCAGAAATAGCCCCACGCGTACTCTTCTTGTCCCGTATGGATGAGACGGTAAATAGGGTGCTGCTTTTTTTATGAATCCAACTTTGTTCAGTTGATCTGAGGTACTCAAGCAATGAGCGGTTGAGAAAAGCAATTTTTCCCAGAGGGTCAGTGATAATAACTCCCTCAGGTATATTGTTATAAATTTCACGTAAGCCTTGTAACGACTCTTTCAGACCTTGCATGTTTTCGAATCAACGTTGCTTTGCACCGGTTGAATTAATAAAAAGTAGCCTCTAACCCAGATTGTATTCCATAGCGATCTTCACCAGCTCCGCTGTGTTTCTGGCATGTAATTTAATCATGATGTTTTTCCTGTAAGTGTTAATTGTATTTACCGTCAGAGAAAGTTTTTCTGCAATTTCCTTGGTTGACAACCCCGCCTTTACATAGTTGAGAATTTCTGATTCACGCTGCGTAAGTGTTGAGCCGGCTGTAAGTACTTTCCCTGATCCGTTTTTGAGAGTTGAGAAATGAAGATGCTCCAGACCGGTTCGCAGGATTTCTTCAAGGTCCTGATTTTCTCTGAGCCCGGATCTGAGTCTTTCTTTTCCGATATCCTTTATCGCATTAAGTACATAGCGCAGCTCACCATTATCGTCACGGCATATCACCGTACTTTCTGTTCTGAGCCATTTCCAGTTGCCGTTTTTATGACTCTTCCTGTATTCAAACGCAAAAGGTGTTTCGTCCAGCATGTTTTCGCGATGTCGTCTTTTTTCTACTTCCATCCGGAATTGAACCGTAAGAATTTCCATATCATCCGGATGTGTTGTGGCCAGAGAAAATGCCCAGCTTCCATTCACAAAATCTGAAGACGACCAGCCAAGGATGTTTTCTACATTTTCTCCGCAATAAATATTCCGCCAGTTCTTTATATCATAAATCATATAAAATTCGTCTGTTCTGAAGGACAGAGAACTTAAGAGTTTCTGATGCTCCTTTAAGAAGGCTTTATCCTCTTCCGATTCAGGAGTGTCATTTCTCAGTACGATCAAGACGCCGGTTGGTCCTTTTCCCAGCTCTTTTAAAAAAGAATAGCTGGCAGCAAGTTTCAAGGCATTTCCTTTTGAGGAATTACAATTTATCTTGTCCAGCAGAATATGATGAATGGATAAGATCCTTACTATGTCGTGAAAGGAAACAGGATTACCACAATTAAGAGAGGTAAAGTTTTGATTGATCACCTCTGTATCGCTGAATCCGGATAAGGAAAGAAAGGCGTTATTGATATACCAGATACTTCCGTTAAAGTCGGTAACGATGACGGCATCGTTCGTGTAGTCAAAAAATTTTTTTTGAACCTCGGTCAGACTGAAGGACTTTTGCATTTGACAGTATCCGGCTGATCAGACAGCTCCCTTCAAATTTAAGGGCACATTCCGAAGTAAAAAATATTTTTGTTAATTATTTGGTGAATTCAGGGACGGATCAGAAGGACCAATCATAGCTGTCCAGTTCCTGTATGCAGACCGTAAGCAGTTCTATACAGCTGTTGATGTCATTTTTATCGGCCATTTCAATAACCTGGTGAATATGTCTTGTCGGAATGGATATAGCCCCTGCAATAGCGCCTGTTTTACCCATTCGTTGGATGCCTGCCGTATCGGTTCCGCCGGCCTGGAGGATCTCCGGTTGCCATTTTATTTTAGCCTTGTCAGCGGTCATTTTCATGAACTCCACCATTCGTGCATCACAGATGGTGGAAGAATCCATGATCTTGATCCCTGCTCCGCCTCCCAGACTCGTAACCTGTTCATGGGCTTTGGAACCCGGAACATCATAGGCAATGGTAGTGTCAAGGCCGAATCCAAAATCAGGTTCTATATGATGCGCAGCGACACTTGCTCCCCGCAGTCCCACCTCTTCCTGAACGGTAAACACACCGTATACATCGTATGGAGAGTGTTTCAGTTGTCTCAGTGATTCAATAAGAATAAAAACAGAAACCCTGTTATCAATCGATTTGCAGTTTACACAATTGCCCATTTCAATGAGTTCCCTCTGCCTGGTGATCGGATTGCCTACCGAAACGTATTTGTCCACTTCTTCTTTGGGCATGCCCAGATCAATGAAATAATCCTGTATCTGGGGGACCTTATTCCTTTCTTCCGGAGTCATGATGTGAATTGGTTTACTTCCCATAACACCTGTCAGGTCTTTTTTTCCGTGTACAATCACCCTTTGTGCTGTCAGAGTTTTAGGATCAAATCCACCCAGTGTATGAAATCGCAGAAATCCGTTTTCGTCAATATGGGTTACCATAAATCCGATCTCATCCATATGGGCGGCGATCATGACTTTTTTTTGTTGCTTTCCTCGCTTCAACGCCGTTACATTTCCGAGTTTATCAACCGTGACGGAATCAACAAGAGGCCTGACTTCCCGGAGAACAATTTCACGGATCCGGTTTTCAAATCCGGGTGCGCCGGCGGTTTCACAGATCTCTTTCAGTAATGGAATATTTAAACTCATAGTTGGCTTGGATTTATTTTTTTGTTGTCCTTTCGGTATTATTTTACGACACCCAGTTTGATCATGTTGGTTCTTCCCTGTTCTTCAAGAGGTACGCTTGCCAGGTTAATGACAAGATCACCTTTCTTCAGCACCATTTTTTCCTTCAATATCTGCTGCAGTTCAGAAATGGTCTGGTCAGTTGGAACGTTCCTGTCGTAATAGAATCCGTGAACACCCCATATGAGGCTGAGCACACTGAGAAGTGCCGGCACATCCGTAAAAATAAAAATATCAGCCTGCGGTCTTTGTGCGGCTACCTTGTAGGCGGTATATCCGGAACGTGTCATGCCTACAATGGCATTGGCTCCGACCTGTGAAGCCATCACACAGGCATTATAGCAGACAGAGTCAGAAATAAAAGTTTCGCTGAAAATGTCTGGCTGATAATTTCTGTTATAGCGGAATGAATTGGCCTCAACCATGGCGATTATTTTGCGCATATATTCAACCACTTTGACAGGATGTTTTCCGACAGATGTTTCACCACTGAGCATAACGGCATCAGCGCCATCCATCACGGAGTTGGCTACGTCATTTACTTCCGCTCTGGTAGGAGAGAAGTTGGTGATCATGCTTTCCATCATCTGCGTAGCGATAATAACCGGTTTCGAAGCGCGGATACATTTCTCAACCAGCATTTTCTGTATGATGGGGACTTGCTCCATCGGTAACTCAACGCCTAAATCACCTCTTGCCACCATGAGCGCATCTGTTTCTTTTATAATCTTATCAATCTCTTCAAGAGCTTCAGGTTTTTCGATCTTGGCAATGACACGTGTACGCTTACCGGCTGCCGAAATCCTCTTCTTCAGATCGAGTATATCACCCGCATTGCGCACAAATGAAAGTCCTATCCAGTCAATTTCCTGCTGGAGCGCAAATTCAAGATCTTCAAGATCCTTTTCGGTAAGACTGGGCAAGGAAATTTTTGTATTGGGCAGGTTAACTCCTTTTCTTCCCGTTAAAGGACCCCCGCTTTCGATTACTGCTTTGACTTCATCCTTGCCATTGGTTTCTGTTACCCTCAACTGGATCTTTCCATCATCAATGAGAACCACATCCCCGATTCTGACATCCTGCGGAAACTGCCGGTAATTCATAAAGAGCAAACTGCCGGTGCCGGTGCATTCATGCGTAGTGAAGGTGATGCTTTGTCCGGCTGTCAGTTCGACTTTTTTGTCGGCAATATCTCCTATTCTTAATTTGGGTCCCTGCAGGTCCACAAGAATTGCCGCATGCACCCCCATTTCCTTGCTGATCTCCCGGATTGATCGGATGATTTTCTCATGCTCCTTATAGTCTCCGTGAGAAAGGTTTATACGGCAGACATTCACACCGCTTTCAATCAGGTCTTTCAAAACTTCAGGTGAAGAGGACGATGGTCCGATCGTAGCTACAATTTTAGTTTTATTATTCGGGAGCATGCTGTTCAAATGATGAATGATTTAACGGTTTAGTCTTCCTTTGGCAGAACATTCAAAAGACCAGATTTGCCCTTGACTTAAGACTCATTACATTTAGTTTATAAACACCTAATATTACCTGAGTCTGCTTCAGTTGCTCAATGATGGTGGATTCTTCCACGCGCATCTTGGCAGGACGGATCATCAGAAAGTAATCCATTTGCTTTTGTTCGGGTATCAACAATCCTTTTGAACTGCGGTTTGAAACCAGGCAGATCTGATCATCGTCTTCGGAATCATAGCGGAAAAAAGAGAAACCCTGTTCTTCCATTCGCTTTTGATTGAATATGTCAAAGTCTTCCTGCCGCACTAAAGAGATGTCAAGTTTCTGGTTCACCGCATGGCATAACAGATAATCTTTAACCTGACTCGCAATTCCGAAAAGATAAAAGTCGTAACGGTCTTCCTCCTCAATTTTCAGAACTGTTTTAGCCATACCCTATTTTTCTGTGAAGGTAAGGATTTGAGGATGAAAGAAGAGAAGAATCTAAAGTTGATAAACCTTACCGGCCACAAGATATGTCTTGAAAGATGTTGTTAATGGTTGAGTAAAGTAGAAGGGAAAGTCAGTGTTATATATACAGTGTCGGCTCCTTGAGAATTCCGGCTGATTAAAATTCTGAATCCCGGATCTCTGTATCAGAGCCCCAGCATCGTACATGCTTTTTCGGCGGCTATCTGTTCGGCTCTTTTCTTTGAAAAGTCTTCGCCGCGACTCATCTCTTGTCCGTCAACCATTAAACGAACCCTCAAAAGTCGTTTTCCGCCATTGTCAACCTCCTCTAAAAATTCAAACTCAACTTTCTTTTTTTCACGCTGCGACCAGTTGATGAGCCGGCTTTTGAAATTTACATCCTGATTTTCAATTTCATCAAGATCAACATGGTTTCGTACGATCCGGTTGGCTATGAATTTTTTTGTGGCATTATAGCCTTTGTCGAGATAAACAGCGCCGATCAGTGCTTCAAACGCGTCACCATAGGCAGATCGGGTCTTCGCTCCCGGATCAATAAAATTATTCATCATCTGATCTATGCCCAGTTTCATAGCCAGTTTATTCAAATGATCCCGGTTCACAATCCTGCTCCTCATCTCGGTTAGAAATCCTTCTTCCTTGTAAGGATATTTCCTGAAAAGCATTTCAGCGACAATGGTTCCAAGTACCGCGTCTCCAAGGTATTCCAGTCTTTCATTGCTGAGCTTAATACCGCTTGCATGCTCGAAAGCGACAGAACGGTGGCGGAAGGCCAGTTTATAAACTGCAATATTTCCGGGGCTAAAACCCAGCAGGTTCTTCAGGGCGGAAATAAATTTTTTATCCTTTGAAAAGAGTGACCTGATGGGATTTATTAAATTCAAGCAGGGACGGTTTTGCTTTACGACGTATTTCAGGAATATTTCCGGAAGATCACGGAAGCATTATGTCCGCCAAAGCCAAAAGTATTGCTGAGTGCGGCCCTCACAGTTCTCTTTTGTGCCTTTCCAAAAGTAAGATTCAGTTTTGGATCAAAGGCGGGGTCATCCGTGAAATGATTAATAGTAGGAGGAACTATGTCGTTCTGTACCGATAAAATGGCCGCGATGGCTTCAATGGCACCGGCGGCTCCAAGCAAATGACCGGTCATTGATTTGGTCGAGCTGATATTCAGCCTGTAGGCATCATTGCCAAAAACTGTTTGTATCGCCTTTATTTCCTGAGGATCTCCGATAGGAGTGGAAGTACCATGAACATTGATATAATCGATGTCGGCGGGTTTCATCCCCGCATCTTCAAGAGCAGCATTCATCACATTGGCAGCGCCCAGGCCATCCGGATGCGGAGCAGTCATGTGATAAGCATCGGCAGACATACCTCCACCGACAATTTCAGCATAGATCTTTGCGCCTCTTGCTTTGGCGTGTTCAAGTTCTTCCAGGATAATACAACCGGCGCCTTCTCCCATTACAAATCCGTCACGGTCGAGATCAAAAGGTCTCGAAGCGGTTGAAGGATCATCATTGCGTTGTGAAAGGGCCTGCAGCGCATTGAATCCACCGACACAGGTTTCGTTTACTGTTGATTCCGAGCCTCCGGAAACTATGATATTCGCTTTTCCCAGCCGGATATAGGTGAAAGCATCAATCAGGGCGTTGGTTGAGGATGCGCAGGCTGAAACTGTGGTGAAATTCGGGCCACGGAATCCATACTTTATCGATATGTGTCCTGAAGCGATATCAGCAATCATCTTTGGAATGAAAAAGGGATTGAATCGCGGTGTGCCGTCACCTTTTCCAAAGGCGATCACTTCATCCTGAAAAGTTTTTAGTCCGCCAATTCCTGAACCCCAAATTACTCCGACCCTGTCATGGTTGACCTTTTCCAGATCAATTCCGGAATCCTTTATCGCCTGGTCGGCAACCACCAGCGCATACTGGGAAAAACCATCCAGTTTCCTACCTTCCTTTCTCTCAAAAAAATCATTCGGATCAAATCCTTTTACCTCACAGGCAAAACGGGTCTTGAATTTGGAAGCATCAAATTTGGTGATAGGTGCTGCGCCACTCACGCCGCCGAGCAGACCTTGCCAATAAGCTTCGGCTGAGTTTCCCAGTGGTGTCAGCGCACCCAGACCTGTCACTACGACTCGTTTCAGTTGCATCCCTTGTGATTTAAATTTGTATCTGTTCTGTGATGGAACAGAATCCGCTGGAAGAAAACAAAATCCGCCCCGAAGAGAAAAGGAAGCGGATCTTGTGAAAAATATTACTTGGTATTCTTCTCAATATATTCAATAGCCTGACCAACAGTAGAAATTTTTTCAGCCTGGTCATCCGGAATCGCGATGTTGAACTCCTTTTCAAATTCCATAATAAGTTCAACGGTATCGAGCGAATCCGCACCGAGGTCGTTGGTGAAACTGGCCTCAGGGTTCACTTCTTTCTCATCTACGCCAAGTTTGTCGATGATGATAGATTTAACTTTTGCAGCAATGTCTGACATGATAATCCTTTTTAAGTTTTGATTTAAAATGTGGTGCAAAGTAAAATTTATTCACCTTAAAATCAAAATACTGAGCGTATTAAGGGCTTTCTTATCTACATTTATCTGTCTGAGCGGCAAATACTTGACAATTATTTCAGGGAAAAATCGAATTTGACTTACCGGGAAGGCTTCAAGGGGTGAGTTCCAGGGAGAAAACGGTGTCCGGACTATCCTGAACTTTATACCTCTCCTTAGCTCCATCACTGACCTGCGTCCGGTCTTCTTCAGGATAAATCCCGGATTTATCAGGGCAGAAACATATGAATGAAATAAAAAATTCCGGCGGCGAGGAGAGCGGAAACAGGTATGGTGAGAATCCATGCCCAGATAAGTTCCAGCGTAACTCCCCAGCGAACGGCGCTCACTCTCTTGGTTACACCGACTCCGATGATGGAGCCGGTTATTGTATGTGTGGTACTCACAGGTATTTTAAAATGCTGCGTGCCAAAGAGCGTGATGGCGCCCGCTGTCTCCGCACTGAAACCTTCAAAAGGAGTGAGTTTGGTGATCTTCTGTCCCATGGTTTTCACAATTCTCCAACCCCCGAACATGGTGCCCAGTGCAATGGCTGAGTAACAAGCCAAAGGAACCCATTCGGGGAGTTCATGGATACTGCCGATCATACCATTTGCCATCATGGCTGCCGCGATGATACCCATCACCTTCTGGGCATCATTACCACCATGACCAAGACTATAGGCAGCGGATGAAACCAGCTGAAGCCTTCTGAATATTTTGTCAACTTTATACGGATTTGCATTCCGGCAGACAATTAAGGTGAGAATGGAAAAGATATAGGAGATGATCATGCCTATAACCGGTGCAAGAATGATAAAGTAAACTGTCGGCATGACCTTGCTCAGCTGAATCGCGTCAAAGGTACCGCCATGGGCTATGCCGGCACCTGCAAATCCACCGATCAGTGTGTGGGATGAGCTGGAAGGAATTCCCATTTTCCAGGTGAAAAGATTCCAGATAATAGCGGCAATGATACCGGCAAGCACCACAGTAAGTGTAATATTCTCAGGCCGTACCGTTTTGGCTACGGTATCTGCCACCTTCAACTCAAAAATCCAGTAGGCAAGGAAATTGAACATGGCAGCCCATATCACCGCGCTTAAAGGAGAGAGTACCTGAGTGGAAACTATGGTAGCGATAGAATTCGCCGCATCGTGAAAGCCATTGATAAAATCAAAGATGAGAGCCAGAATAATGACAACAATGATCAACTCCATATAAAATGCTTTGGCTGCCTGGGTTAGGAATTTTTAACAATTATGGATTCGAGGGAATTGGCAACATCTTCGCACTTGTCAGTGGCAGTTTCCAGCGCGGAGAGAACTTCCTTGATCTTAATGATCTCAATGGCATTTTTTTCTTCTTCAAATAATCTGGCAACCGCATTGTCAAAAAGATCATCGGCATGATTTTCAATACTGTTCACCCTGACAAGCGCAGCCCTTATCTTGATCATATTTCCTTCGTTGAGATTTCTCAGGGCGCCTATGGCCGTGTTCAGTTCATCCGAACATTGCAGGATCAGTTCAGCCAGCTTGATCATGGAAGGATGTATGGTCTGAACCTTATACAATTCGATGCGTTTGGCGGATCCATGGATATAATCAATAATGTCGTCTAAGCCCGCAGCAAGTTTCTGTATGTCTTCCCTGTCGAAGGGAGTGATGAAGGTACTCGCCACTTCATTGAAAATCTGATGGGTGATTTCATCTCCGACGTGTTCCAGTTTCTCAATCTGGCGGATATTCTCCAGTCGCTTTTCTGTTGAAGAGGTGGTCATGGCATCGTACAAGACCCGCGAGATGGCAACCAGGTTGCTCGAAGCCTGCTCAAAGAGGGGATAGAACTTCTTGTCCTTGGGAGTGAAATACTGAAAGATGGAATTGGCTGACATAGGATATGTTACTAAATTGTGAACGCGCAAAGTAAGAAAAAATGCAGGCTTAATAAATGTTGTTGAAAATTTCATTCGGCAATATGCTTAGGTTTGTCATTCATTTCAGATGAAAATCCGAGTAGCCATTTTCGCTTCCGGTTCCGGAAGCAACGCCGAAAACATCATCCGGTATTTTGAAAAATCGGATGGGGTGACCGTTTCCGTGGTCATTACGAATAATCCCAAAGCGGGGGTGATCAAGCGATGTGCAGACCTGAATGTGCCGTGCCACGTAATTAACCGTAGCGCTTTTAGTAGCGGTAATGAAATAATTGAAGTGCTGGCATCAGAGAAAATTGATTTTATCGTCCTTGCCGGGTTCTTGTTATTGGTGCCGGAGTCATTATTGAGGAATTACCGCGGAAGGATTATAAACATTCATCCCGCGCTCTTACCGGCTTTCGGTGGAAAAGGATTTTATGGGGAAAAAGTACATCAAGCCGTAATCAGTTCAGGTACACCGATATCAGGGATCACTGTTCATCATGTAAATGAGCACTTTGACGAAGGCGAGATCATCTTTCAGGCGGCATGTCATGTTTCTTCAGCCGATACAGCTGAGTCGCTTGCCGCCAGGATACACCAGCTTGAATACACCTGGTTCCCGGTCGTCATCGAAAAAACGCTGATCGCCTTGAAGAGTTCAGGTACCTTTAACTAAGGTGTTATGCTTCAGCGCTTATCGCCGAACCGGTTTCACATCGGGATATCTCTGTTGTAAAACATTCATGAGGTCTTCAAAGCACTGACGGGCCCCTTCCTCGTTGAGATGGTCGGAATCCGAAAACAAACTGTCGGCGTATATCTTTTCTTCATTCATGTCTATCAGCAGGATGTTTTTCTCTTTGCTGATTTCCTTTATAATCTTCATTCCTCTGCCGGCATTTTCCCCGTTGCGATATTTCAGATAGCATCCTGTCTTTGGCGGAATAAACCAGACCATCTTTATATCGCTGGTATCGGAAATGGATGCGATCTCCCTCAAATACCCGGTGTTTTCAGGTATCAGCCGGAGATCGAAACGTATCTCTGAATGTTCTGCGGCTCTTTGTCTGCAGCTTTCTTCGCTGAGTATGAATGGCGCCGGTCTTTCTTCCTCTTGGTTTGAATTCCTGCCGAAGAGATAGGCCGGATCCCTGTTAGCTCTGAAAAAGTTGCTGGATGCAAGAAGTTTGTCAAGTCTCGAATCGGAATAGATCTCTCCGGTGTATTTATAAAAAGCACGGTCACCATATTCTACATGAAAAACATGCTGATTGTAACCTATAAGATCCTCATCAATTCCGGCGATGATCATTTTCAATCCCGGAATTTCATGCATAAAGTTAAACAGCAGTGAACGGTACCTGAAGAGGTCTGTTCCTCCGTATGCCAGGGAAGCATACCTGAGCGAGTCCGGACTGCCGGCCGTATTTCTGACAAACGGAAGCGTATGTGAATTTCCGATCCAGAGAATTTCAGCTTTCGCTTTTCGCTCTTCAAATTGTCGGATAAGATTATCGGCTCCCGTCTTATAGGTGGAATATTTCCATTCAAGAAAAATCACCACAAAGGCAAGGAAGCATGCAAGCAGGATGATCTCAAGAAAAAGTTTTTTTGGAGCGGTCATTTTTCAGAACTGGAAGTAGATGAAAGTCTGTTGCTCGAAAATGCCGAACAAAATTATTATGAGGGCATAAGTGAAATTCTGAACATAGCGCCGGTATCGTGGAGCAGGAAGGAGTTTTTCCGGGATCAGCCGGATGTTTTTCAGTTTCATCAGCTCATCCGTAAACAGGAACAGGATAAGTGCGATATTGATGAGAAAGGAAGTGCTGCTGATGTTCGGAACCCCGATGAACCCTGATCCGGAAGGTATCAGGTGAGAGATGATGTAAAAGGCGTCAGTAATGTTCTCCGCCCTGAAAAATATCCAGGCAAGATTAACGGCGATAAAAGTCATCAGTACTTTGAAGATCCGGGGAATTGAAGCGCTGAAGGGTATGAATCGTTCCAGCAGAATGAGCATTCCGTGAATGAGTCCCCAGAGTACAAAGGTCCATGCAGCACCGTGCCACAGTCCGCTGAGAAGGAATACGATCAGAATGTTCCGCAGCCACCTTGCCATACCGCAACGGTTGCCTCCGAAAGGAATGTAGACATAGTCTCTGAACCAGGTTGAAAGCGAAATATGCCAGCGTGTCCAGAACTCGCGGATGGAAGCGCTGAAATAGGGAAGATTGAAATTTTCCATGAGCCGGAAACCCATGATGCTGGCCGCACCCAATGCAATGTCGCAGTATCCGCTGAAATCGCAATAGATCTGGATGGCGAAAAACAGTGTTGCCCAGATCAATGGCCAGCCCTGATAATGCTCGGGAGAAGAATAAACCATGTCGGTATAGATTCCCAGTCTGTCGGCGATCACCATTTTTTTGAAAAGTCCCCAGAGCATCCTGTTGAGACCTCTGCTTATGCGCCGGTAGTCAAAATGATGATGCTCCCGGAACTGACTCAAGAGGTGCTGTGGTCTTTCGATGGGACCCGCTACAAGTTGAGGATAAAACATCACATACAGTGCATAAATTCCAGGGTGTCTTTCCGCTTTCTGCCTTCCATAGTATACTTCAAAAGTATAGCTCATAGCCTGAAAAGTGTGAAAGCTGAGTCCGACCGGGAGCAGAATGTCCAGCACAGGTCCGAGCTTTTCACTTTCGCTGAAACCAAGCAGCAAAGAGAGATTATCATTCAGAAAGGCATAGTATTTGAAGAATGCGAGTACGCCAACGTTGGCGATAATACTCAGTATCAGCCAGCGCTTTTTCCTTGTTCCCGATCCGGCATTCTCTATGAGAATCCCGGCAGCATAGTCCACAGCAATGGTGAAAAAAAGAATGAGCAGATAGACTGGTCGGAAGAACATGTAAAAGAAACAGCTTGCCAGCAGAAGCCAGGACCATCGCCACCGTTGCTCGAGAAGGAAGTAACCGATTGTCACCAGCGGGAAGAAAAGGGCGAAGGCTAAGGAGTTAAAAAGCATGCTGTCTTATGCTGTAAAAAAAATGAATAGTTTTGAAACCGGGAAATATTTTCCGGAACGATAATAGGTAATTCATCTTCCCTTTGAGTATCCAAAACAAGAGATCATCTTTGTCACGAATCCTGTTCATCGCCGGATTGCTATGCATTCTGTTTGCGGAGAGCTATGAGCATTTGGGACTGAGTGCAACACAGGAACGGATTGAAAAGGCGCAGACGATACTTTCTTCCCTTGATGAGGAGATGAAGGAAGGAATCGAAAAGCTGCTTACCCTTACTGATGATTCCTCCCTCTATAATTTCAATTCCGAATCACACAGAAAGCAAAACGGGATCAGCTACTATGTCTTTGAAGATGGAAAACTGAGCGCCTGGTCTTCCAATGAACCCGTTCTGCCTGATAGTCTGGCGCCAGATTCCGGTGAAAGCGCGATACTGGTACTGCCGAACGGTGAGTTTCTTGCCCGTGCTGTCATCAATGGCAACAGAAAGGTCTTAGGATTGCTGCTGATCAGGCATGCTTATGTGTACGAGAACAGGTATCTTAAAAATGAATTCAATCCTGTCTTGAAGTTGAGTCCATGGCTTGAAGTGTCCGATTCTTCTGCCATGACCTTCACCGGTCCGGATGGGAAGCTAATGTTTTATCTTAAAGAATCTCAGCTTGAAGACCGCCTGCCATTCGCGATAACACAGATGCTTTATCTCGCAGGTATGGTGATCCTTTTGCTTTCCTTGCTGAGTGTACTGATCAGCTCCACCGGATTTTATCTCTGGTCTGCCCTTGCGATACTGATCAGGATGTTCATGATCTTTACCGGGTTCCCATCAGAGTTGTATGAGACAGATCTGTTCAGTCCACGCAATTACGCTTCATCCTTCTTCTTTAATTCGCTGGGTGACCTTCTGCTCAATTCACTGCTGATCGGAGTCCTTGCCACCGGTTTTATGGTGAGGAGTGCGGGCGAAAAGGCAAGAGCGGAAAGAAATTTCACGGCATTTACGGTCCTGATGCTTTTGTTTATCGCCGCCTCGTTTCTTGTTCATGTCTTGCTTTGCGGTCTGGTGATGAATTCAAGGATATCCTTCGATGTGACCAGACTCTCAGAACTCAACGGGTATACCTTACTTGCCTTCGCCTGCATTGCTTTGTTACTCATGAGCCTTGCCTTCATTCTCATCAGCGCCATCAGGAAGGTCTTCGATCTGCGATTCAGTTTTGGAGGCATCATTATGCTCATTCTCCTTGCATCTTCCTATACAGGTATCGTTATCGGGAGACAAAATCAGAAGAAAGAACACGAGACAAGGAAAATGTTTGCGCAGAAAGTCTCAACACCCCGGGATCATGTAGCGGAGTATTTATTCACGGATCTGGAAGAAAAGATTGTAAGCGACAGCGCCATACTCTCTTTATTTAAACTGAGAAATTTCAATTCGGATCAGGTTGCTCAACATCTTTCTTCCGTTTATTTTACCGGGTATCTGGGAAAATTTGATATCAGTGCGATAGGCTTTGACAGCACCGGTAAAAATCTTGAACCGTTAAAGTACCCCGACTCACTGGAGGCCTATACCGGATCCATCCTCTATCAGGAAAGTACCGAATTGAGCCCCGGCTTTTATTATCTGAATGATGGAAGTGGAAAATTGTCTTACCTGGCCATCTTCCGGATCAGTACTGAGGAAGGTTCTTTCAGTCTGATGATATGGATGACGGCGAAGTTCTTCCGGTCGGATGAGGGCTTCCCCGAACTGTTCATAGGGGGAACAAGCGGGGAAAGACAGGATCCGGTTGAGTATTCCGTGGCGCGCTATCAGAACGGAGAGCTGATCTATGAGTACGGAGATTTTGCTTATTCATTTTCAAGCAGGGAGATGGAAAAGCTTTCACAAGGCGCTGAGTTTGTCCTGCAGGATAACTATGAACACCTTATTCATAAGTCAGGCGATGGAGATCTGATCGTGGTAAGCCGCTTGCAGCCTGGAGATCAGGTATTGCTCACCTTATTCAGCTGGATCTTCGCCTTCTTTGGAGTCTTCTTCGCCTTCAAATTCCTTCTCTTCAGACTCATAAGTGGGATTAAATGGAAAACCCATAACCTGACCCGTAGAATCCAGGTATCTGTATTGATGCTGGTCGTTTCTTCTTTCATTCTGATAGGATCGGGAACACTCTATTATATATACAATAAATACCGGTCCGATCAGCGTCGCAGTATTTCAGGGCAGGTGAACGGACTCTGGTTTTTGATCGGAAAAAGTCTGGAGCTGCAGGTTCCATTATCCGGATTACCGGAAGGAGAACTGAATCAGGTCCTGGACCAGCTCGTCAATGACCTCAATCTTGACTTCAACCTCTTCGATGAAAAGGGAAAATTATATTACTCTTCCCAGCCTAAAATATTTGAACAGAATATCGTCTCGCGCAGGATGAATCCCGCTGCCTTGCATGCCATAGAAAGCAAAGGCAAGACACAATATATCAGGCCGGAAAGCATAGGAAGCCTTCAGTATATTGCGGCTTATTCTCCCTTTACCGACAAGGAAGGCCGTGTGACAGGTATCCTCAACCTGCCTTATTTTGAAAAGCAGAATGAACTTAACCGCGAGATCAGCGGTTTCCTTTCAGCCTTAATTAATGTATACGTCTTATTGTTCGTCATCGCTGTTTTGGTAACTCTTTTCATTTCTTCCAGAATCACCAAACCCTTGCTGCTGATCCAGGAAAAACTAAGCAAGGTAAGACTGGGTAAGCGCAATGAACCCATTAACTATACAAGAAAAGACGAGATCGGGCAGCTTGTCCGGGAATATAATCGCATGCTCGATGAACTGACCATCAGCGCGGAGAAACTCGCACAAAGTGAAAGGGAAAGCGCCTGGAAAGAAATGGCCAGACAGGTGGCACACGAGATTAAGAATCCTCTCACTCCCATGAAACTTTCCGTGCAGCACTTACAAAGAGCCTGGGCGGAAGGAAGATCGGATAAAGAGGAGTTGCTGGAAAAGACGGCGCGGACGATCATTTCCCAAATTGATACACTTTCAACTATCGCTACCGAGTTTTCAAACTTCGCCAGAATGCCCGATGCGAAGATCCAAAAAGTGAATATTGGTGAAGTGTTGGAACAGTCCGTGTCCTTATTCCGGGACACTCCGGATGTTGATATTGAAAGTAATGCCGCCGGCCAGAATATCTATGTCATGGCCGATCCCGATCAGCTGATGAGAGCCTTTTCGAATCTGCTCAAAAATGCAGTTCAGGCAATACCCGAAAGCCGCAGGGGCCTTATCCAGGTGGAGATTCAGCGATCTCAGGATGATTATTGTACAATCCGGGTTAGCGATAACGGAAACGGAATTCCTGAAAATCAAAGGGATAAAATTTTCAGTCCGAACTTTACGACAAAATCAAGCGGAATGGGCCTTGGCTTGAGTATGGTTAAAAATATTGTTGAAACCACCAAAGGAACTATTTGGTTTACAAGCGGATATGAACAAGGCACCAGTTTTTTCATAAGGCTGCCACTGGCTGACTGATGCCTTTGGGTTTCTTATCTTTGTTTGTAATCATTCCGGCATTCAGATCCATTTTTCAAGGCTACACATTCTCTTAAAATCCATTTTAACAGAATGCTGAAATGGCTGTCGCCGGAATGAAAAAAATTATCCGATTCATAAAATGTCCCGTCCCATTCGAGTGTTAATAGCCAAGGTAGGTCTTGATGGCCACGACAGAGGCGCCAAGGTCATAGCCACCTTCCTGCGTGATGCGGGGATGGAAGTGATCTATACAGGATTGAGACAAACACCTGAAATGGTAGTGAACGCCGCGCTTCAGGAGGATGTGGATGTGATTGGAGTCAGTATCCTGTCCGGCGCGCACATGACAGTCTTTCCCAAGATCACCGGGCTGATGAAAGAAAAAGGAATGAATGATGTCTTGCTTACCGGCGGGGGCATCATTCCGGACGCGGATATGAAAAAGCTGCATGAGCTGGGGGTGGGAAAATTATTCGCACCCGGTACCAATACCGCGGAGATCGTGGAATATATTAAGTCGCAGGTAAAACAAAAGAGAAACTTCTGATTCATCACAAAGAACGAGACCATGACTAACTACCAGAATATACTAAATACGGTTGACGATGGCATAAGCCTCATTACGGTTAACCGTCCCGATAAGCTCAATGCCCTCAACCGGCTGACCATTCAGGAGATCGGTAAGGCCATGGCCTCGGCTTCGGCGGACCCCGCTGTTGACGGTATAATCATCACCGGCACGGGGCAGAAAGCTTTCGTTGCCGGAGCGGATATTTCGGAATTCTCTTCTTACACAGTGGAAGAAGGAAAAAAACTGAGTGCGGATGGACAAAAAGTGTTTAAGTCCATTGAGATGAGTCCTAAGCCGGTGATCGCGGCCGTAAACGGTTTCGCTCTTGGCGGTGGCTGTGAACTGGCCATGAGTTGCCATCTGCGTATCGCTTCCGATAATGCCAAATTCGGACAACCTGAAGTGAAGCTGGGGCTCATTCCCGGTTATGCCGGAACACAAAGACTGGTGCAACTGATAGGAAAGGCGAAGGCCATGGAAATGCTGATGACCGCCGACATGATCGGAGCGGATGAAGCCTTGCGTCTGGGTCTTGTCAATTATGTTACAAGTCCCGATATGCTGATGAACAAAGTGATGGAGATCATGAACAAAATCAGGCAACAATCACCCCGGGCGGTTCAGGGTATTATTCATTGCGTGGATGCCTACTACAATAAGAAGATTGATGGCTTCGCCTTTGAAGTGGAAGAATTCGGAAATTGTTTTGGTACCGCTGATTTTAAAGAAGGAGTATCGGCATTTCTGGAAAAACGCAAAGCGAATTTTATAAGGAGCTGAACATTGAATGAGTTAACTAACAATAAAAAAACAAATAAACAGAAAGGAAGAGAAGAGCTATGCGTATCGCCAAAAGTTTTACCAAACACGTATTTTGCCTGGAAGGCGACTGGGAGAAGGACCTGAGAAAGAAGTCCAGCATCGGCGCCGCCCTGGATTTTCTGCAGGCAAACTGTAACATCCAATATATCCATAAGCATTGCGGAACAAAGGAGAATCTTGCCTATTATCTTTCCAGGTGGAAGCAGAAAAGATATAAAGACTATTCCATCTGTTACCTGGCATTTCACGGCCATCCTGAAGTAATTGAAGTGGGAAATGAACACGTTGATCTGAATGAACTGGCCGATATGCTGAACGGTTCCTGTGTGAACAAGATTATACATTTCGGATCCTGTAATACTCTCGATACCGACTCAGGTAAAGTGAGGGAGTTTCTGGAAAAAACCCAGGCGCTTTGTGTCTGCGGGTTCCGCACCGATATCGATTTTCTCGAAAGCTCCGTTTTCGATATGCTGCTCATGCAGAAATTCCAGGAGTACCGTAATATTAAATCCGTTGACAGAGACCTGAAGAGAAACTACCGCAAGCTCATTACAAAGCTGGATTTTAAACTCCTTTATAATTGAGCATGAACTATTGTTTCCCTTCCCTGATTTTTTTATCGGGAGAAGCAGGGTCAGAAACCCGGGACTGGAGTTGAACAACAGAGCATGACGGAACAGGGAAAGAATATTTCACTTCATATCAAAGTCTTCGGTCGTGTCCAGGGTGTATTTTTCAGAATGCATACCAGAGAGCAGGCTATACAACGAAGTCTTGCCGGAACAATGCGAAATTGTCAGGACGGATCGGTCGAAGTTTTTGTTTCCGGTGACCCTACGGCTCTGAAGGATTTTACGGAATGGTGTCGCAAGGGACCACCGGCGGCGAAGGTTGACAAATTAGATATACACGAAATACCGCTGAAAAATTTTGTTGGCTTTGTCATTCTGAGAGAATGAAATGATGAGTTTTGTCGGGTAATGTCAGGCGTAGAATTTTTACCGGAACCTCATCGAATGAATGTATCGCAATTTGTAATCATACCTCCGGCGAATGTCTGTTTTTAAAAAACTGGCCGGTCAAACCGCTGTCTACGGATTAAGCAGTATTCTTGGGCGCCTGCTTAATTACTTGCTGGTTCCGCTCTACACCCGCGTATTCGATACCGGTGAATACGGTGTGGTAACTCAATTATATGCCTTTGTCGCCTTCCTGAATATCGTTTTTACCTATGGCATGGAAACGGCCTACTTCAGGTTTTTCCAGACGGAGAAGGAAAATCCACGGGTATTTTCCACCAGCCTGATTTCTGTCTTCAGCAGTTCGGTACTGCTGGCTCTGCTGATCGTTCTTTTTTCCGGACCACTTGCTTCCCGGTTAAGTGCGGGCCAGACGCAGGCTGAGAACCTCCCTCTCTATATATCCCTTTTCGCCGGAGTGCTGGCTTTCGATGCCATAACGGCTATTCCTTTTGCACGACTAAGACAGCAGGAAAAGGCCATGCGCTTCGCTGTTCTCAGACTGCTGAATATTGCCCTGAATATTCTGCTGAACCTGTTCTTCCTGGTCTTGTGTCCGGCCTTAGTCAGGGAAGGCAGCTTTGTTTTTCTCACCGACATGGTTTACGATCCGGACTTCGGAATAGGATATGTATTCGTGTCGAACTTCATTGCCAGTCTGGTTACGCTGTTAATGTTAAGTCCGGAGATTATCAAAGTACAACTGACCTTTGATAAGGAACTTTGGAAGAAAATGGCGCTTTACGCTTTCCCGCTCACCATTGCGGGTATGGCAGGCATGATCAATGAGACGTTTGACAGGATACTGCTTCCCTTGCTGGTAGAGGACAAAAGTACGGCGATGCAGCAGTTGGGTATTTATGGCGCATGTTACAAGCTATCGGTTATCATGATGCTTTTCATACAGACCTTCCGTTATGCGGCGGAACCATTCTTCTTTAATCAGAGTGCGAAGGAACAGTCGCGTGAGATGTATGCGAAGGTCATGCACTGGTTTGTGCTGATCTGTTCCTTTATTTTCCTCTCCGTGATGATGTATATGGATGTGGTGAAACTGTTTATCGGAGAGGAATTCCGTGAAGGACTTGCGGTAGTTCCGGTTTTGCTGATCGCCAATCTGTGCCTCGGTGTTTTTTTCAATCTCAGTATCTGGTATAAACTCACCGGCAAGACCCGATTCGGCGCATGGTTAGCCATCGCCGGGGCCCTGATAACCATCGTGTTTAATATCATTCTCATCCCACTGATGGGTTATATGGGCGCTGCCTGGGCTACTCTCATCTGCTATACTTCCATGATGGTGCTATCTTATATAGGCAATCAGAAATTTTTTCCGGTTCCCTATCGCCTGACCCCGATGCTGGCTTATCTTGCTCTGGCGCTTACCTTGTTTTTTGTCAGTGAGTGGATCCGCCCACACATAGATTCCGGTATAGGGACAATCCTGACGGTGAATAGCCTGTTGCTCCTGGTATTTCTGATCAGCGCCATGCTGTATGAGAAAAGGAAGCGGAAGGCTATGCCTTGATCCATGAAGAAGATCCGGCGACATCCATTCCTGCGGCTTACACCGGCTCCTGGTCAAACTCCAATTATAAGGTCAGCGCAGGGCATCATGCTGAGAGGCAGAAATGGAATCGTTCAGGGCCGCAGCTGAAAACCTGTTTCAGGCGCTGCCTGTCAATAAAAACCCGGATTGCGGGAAAATTACCTAACTTCGCATGGGAATTTAGCCTCTTTAACTACCTTATATGCAGATCCCCATTATAAACAAATCGAAGCATCCCCTTCCTGCTTACGAAACCGAACATGCCGCAGGCATGGACCTCAGAGCTCATCTTAATGAAGCGCTTGTTCTCAAACCCATGGAGAGGGCCATGATTCCAACGGGCCTCTTCATTGAACTGCCGCCTGGTTTTGAAGCACAGGTACGTCCCCGCAGCGGACTCGCGGCCAAAAAAGGCGTGACAGTACTCAATTCTCCTGGAACCATCGATGCCGATTACAGAGGAGAGATCAGGGTCATTCTGGTTAATCTCAGCCTTGAAGATTTTGTCGTGGAAGACGGCGAAAGAATAGCACAGCTTGTCATTGCCAGGCATGAGAGAGCGGACTGGATGGAAAGCCTTAGTCTGAGTGAATCAGTTCGCGGAAGCGGAGGTTTTGGTTCCACTGGAAAATCTTAAGGATCCGGCTGTTTTCTGATAACGTTTCATTAAGCTTTACACGGAATTAAATTTATTAGCATTGCGATGAAAATAATTGTCCCCATGGCCGGTATGGGAAAAAGAATGCGGCCACACACACTCACCGTTCCAAAACCCCTGATCCATGTCGCCGGAAAACCCATAGTGCAATGGCTCGTGGAAGACATAACCAGGGTATGCAGGGAAAAAGTGGATGAGATCGCCTTCATTATCGGGGATTTCGGCAAGGAGGTTGAACAGGATCTGATTTCCATTGCTGAAAAACTGGGGGCAAAGGGAAGCATTCATTATCAGGATGAACCGCTCGGAACCGCGCATGCAATAATGTGCGCGAAAGATGCGTTGAAAGGGAAAGTGATCGTGGCCTTCGCCGATACCCTCTTTCGTGCCGATTTCACGATAGACGAAGAAAAGGACGGCGTGATCTGGGTAAGCAGGATCGAAGATCCCAGAATGTTTGGCGTGGTTAAAGTGGATGATTCGGGAATCATTACGGATTTTGTGGAGAAACCGCAGACCTTTGTAAGCGATCTGGCCATTATCGGAATTTACTTTTTTAAAGACGGCGAATACCTGCGAAAAGAGCTGCAATATCTGCTGGATAATAACGTCAGGGAAAAAGGAGAATACCAGCTTACTAACGCGCTGGAAAACATGAAACAAAAAGGAACACGTTTCGTTCCCGGAAAGGTGGATGAATGGCTTGACTGTGGTAACAAGGACGCGACAGTTCAGACCAATCAGCGGGTATTGGAGAATCACCGGAAGGAGAATATGGTCTCCGCAAGTGTTAAACGGGACAATTCGCTGATCATCCAGCCCTGTTATATTGGAGAATCTGTAGAATTGATAAACTCTGTGGTGGGTCCTTATGTTTCCATAGGTAAGCACAGCCGGATCGAAAATTCAGTGCTCAGCAACAGCATCATTCAGACGAATACCAGGGTTAAAAATACCGTAATGACTAATTCCATGCTGGGACATAGTGTAGAATACCTCAGCGTAGCTCAATCTCTCAGCCTTGGCGACTATTCCTCGCATTTGTAAATCAGGTGAATTCTTTTCCCTTTGTACCTGCAAAGGGAAATTATCAATACTATCATGAAGAAATTATTCCTTCCCTTCCTTTTATCAGTCTTCATCTTCGCATCCTGCAAGAGTACGCAGACCGCTTCAGGTCCCGCGAAACCCGTGAAGAGCAACCTGAGCAACAGTCAGAAAGCGGATGTTTCGTATTTGTTCTTTAATGCCAATAAAGAAAAGATCCTTGGCAACCTGAACATCGCCTCAGATCTTTTCGCGGAAGTTATCCGGAAGGATGGAAGCAATGCTGCTGCCATGTATGAGCTCTCTCATATTTATGTACAGCAAAAGAAATTTTCCGATGCCTTGTTCTTCAGCAAGAGCGCCTGGCTGATCGACCCTAAGAATGAATGGTATGCGCTCAGCTATGCCGACATACTGAACAAAAACCGCAAGCACAGCGAAGCGGCAGTGGTACTTTCCCAGCTGGTAAAAGACTATCCCGAGCGTTATGATTTTTATTATGAATGGGCTTCAGCCTGTGTGTATGATGAGAAACCCGCCGAGGCTATCAAGGTGTATGACAAACTCGAGGAGAAAACAGGGGTGAACAGCGACCTGAGCATGCGTAAGGCAAGACTCTGGCAAAGAATGAACAAGAATGATAAAGCGATTACCGAACTGCAGAAACTGATAAACCACAATCCTGCCGATGCCCAATCCTATGGAATGCTGGCTGAGCTTTATCAAAGCATGGGAGAAAAACAGAAGGCGCTTGATACCTATAATAAGATCCTTGAAGTGGATCCCGAAAACCCTTACATCCATCTTTCATTGGCCGATTTCTACCGTAACAATGGTGAGAAAGAAAAATCGATCGCCGAACTGAGAATGGCATTTCAAAATAAAGAACTTGATATTGAAACGAAGATCAGCATACTTGTTTCGTATTATAATCTCATGGATGTGCATCCCGAGTTAAGACCTCAGGCCATGGAAATGTGTTCGCTGCTGATCGAGTCCCATCCTTCCGAATCAAGGGCGCATGCCATTTACGGTGACTTTCTGAATAAGGACAAGCAATACAAGGAAGCCATCCAGGAATACCGCAGAGCCATAAAACTCGGATCTCAGGAGTTTGCCGTTTACAGCCAGATCCTCATCCTGCATTCACAGGTGCAGGACTGGGATTCGATGGTGAAGGACGGAGAGGAAACGATTTCACTTTTTCCGGATCAACCGCTCGCTTACTTCTTTACCGGCATAGCTCAAAGTCAGAAAAAAAATTATAGCGCAGCCGTAAGCACCCTCAACAGGGGCCTGAAACTGGTGGTAGATAATCCGTCGCTGGAAGGACAATTTTATGCGAGCCTGGGAGACGCCTATAATGAACTCCGGGACTACCCACGCTCGGATGAGAATTATAACAAAGCGCTCAACCTGAATCCTGAAGACGCGAATGTGCTGAACAATTATGCCTACTACCTTTCTCTGAGAGGTGAGCAACTGGAAAAAGCGGAAAAGATGTCGAAACTCAGCAATGAACTTGAACCGGAGCAGGGATCCTATCAGGACACCTATGGCTGGATCATGTTCAGAATGGGACGATATGAAGAAGCCAAAACCTGGATCGAGAAATCACTGGCTTCGGGCAGCGACTCCAGTGCGACAGTATTAGAGCACTACGGCGATGTGTTGTACAAGCTGGGTGATACCATCAAAGCCCTTGAATTCTGGCAGAAGGCCAAAGAAGCCGGGGAGGGAGCATCAGAACTTCTTGATAAAAAGATTCAGGATAAAATATTCATCGAGTAAGGTGTTGCCGGAGAGTTTTCTTCTGGTTGAGGATCTATCTATTGTTGAATGGGAATAATCATTACTGTCAACATAAAATTCCCTGCCCTTTTCACAAATCAATCCAGGTGGGCTTGTCTGTTTGTGTTTTCGCTCTTCACGCTTTTCTCCTGCAAGACCACCAAGAAGATCGCCGAAATTCCTCCTATCAAAGTCAAAGTGAAAGGGGCGGAGGTGATAGAGGTTTTTGACAGCGTCATGGCGCATCAGTTTCACTTTTCCCACCTGGCTTCCAAGGCTACCGTGGATTATACCGATAAATCCGGTGATACAAAATCCTTTGATGTGAATATGCGTTTGCGGCACGACAGCGCCATCTGGATAAGCATCACACCCCTGCTCGGAATCGAAGCCGTACGCGCCATCATCAACCGCGACAGTTTGCTGATCATGGACAGGGTGAACAAAACCTATATGGCGCGCGACTATGCCTTTCTGGAAGAACTTCTCAGGACCAGAGTAACTTTTGAAATGATACAGGCTGTGGTGGTGGGAAATTATTTCCCTTATCAGAAAACAGATAAGATCCGTTCCGTTTATGAGGATGAACCCTATCTGATTCTGAGCACCCTGACAAAACGCAAGGCCAAAAGGGTAATGGAGGAGAAGGATCCTTCCAAACCGGTGATCCAGGATTTTTGGATCGACGGAAATTTCAGGATCTCCAGATCGAGGATTACGGATGATAAACTTGATCGCTGGGTTGAAGCCACTTATAAGAACTTCACGGATATAGGCGGAAAACTTTTTCCCAATGACCTGGTTGTTAGCATCTCCTCCAGCAGTCCGACCATTATTAAGATCTCCTATACCAAGCTAACGACCGACGAAGAATTTACCATGCCTTTCACGGTTCCCGATAAATACGAACGTCGCTGAACCCTGGCCGGGGGATTGCCATTTTTCCCAAACTTTTTTTGAACTTTTTCGTTCAAATCCATTACATTGTACTTGCTTGATTAGTAATGATTTCCTTCAGACATAGAAAGGCTGAAAGCAGACGATTTTCCTCATTTTCAAGGAAAGCGCTCTCCTTTGTTCCCGTCAGAAACGCTTTTTACATCCTCTTAGCTCTGATATTGAGCAGTGCCACGGAGAGCATGGCGCAAAATAAAAAGGAGCTTCAGAACAAAAAAGCCAGGTTGCAGAAGGAAATTGAAAACACGAATAAACTCCTCAATCAGACCAAGAAAAATAAATCCGCATCACTCAATCAGCTTGTTACCTTAAACAGAAAGATCAGTCAGCGTTCGGAGTTGATCAATACCATTTCAAGCGAACTGAACGGAGTCGACCGCGAGATCGGCAAGGTTGCCATGAACATCGACTCCCTGGATCACAGGCTTGAATCACTGAAGAAGCAATACGCGGGCATGCTGTATTATGCTTACAAGAACCAGCATCATTATTCGGCCCTGATGTTTCTTTTTTCGGCCGAGGACTTCAATCAGGCGTGGAAGCGCATGAAATACCTGCGCATGATCAGCGAGTACAGGCTGAAACAAAAGGAACTCATCGTCAGTCTTCAGGATTCCCTCAACGGTAAGAAACGGGTGTTGGATGATGTAAAGAAAGAAAAAGCGGACTTGCTCACTGCCCAGGAAAAACAGAAACGACTGCTCGACAAAGAAAAGAAGGAAAAGGTCCAGACACTGAACAGTCTTGCCAGCAGGGAAAAGAAAATAAAAAAGGACCTCAGGGAAAAGCAACGTCAGGAGCAGATCCTTGCCAATAAGATTGAACAGATCATCCGCAAAGAGATAGAAATGGCCAAGGCTGCGGCGAAGAAGAAAGCGGCGGGTTCTGTTTCGGCCAATGCCACAAAGAAGAAGATTGAGAATACCGGCAGTTCAAGGGTATTGTCGGCCACTCCTGAAGCCGCCAGGCTCAGCAGCGATTTTGAAAGCAACAAAGGCCGTTTGCCCTGGCCCGTTGATCAGGGATTTATCAGCAGTTCATTCGGAAGGCATGCACATCCCTTATGGAAAGGCGTATATGTCAATAACAACGGTATCGACATCAATGCCTCTAAAGGATCGAAAGCAAGAGCTGTTTTTGAAGGCACCGTGTTGCGTGTGATCATGGTCGTTGATAAATACGCTGTCCTGGTGCAGCATGGAGAGTATTTCACACTTTATTCGAATCTCCAGGAAGTGTATGTAAAGAGCGGCGACAAAGTCATTACAAAACAAGTTCTCGGACTGGTCCAGACCGACGAATCGGATGGAAAGACCGAAGTTCATCTGGAGATCTGGAAAGGAAGCAACAAGCTTGATCCTGCCGGCTGGATTGTGCAGAAGTGATTTCTTGTCATTTAGAATATCTTCCCGGCATCAGATGCCAAATTCTTTTTTCAGTGTACAGGCCTTCTTACGGGATACACAGCAGCCTCTGTTAATTTTTTTATTGATGGTGTACTAAACAGGATTGTCAGATCTGATTAATTGCCATAGATTTGGACAGAACATAATCCAAGTCAAACAGATGAATTATCACAATATGAAAATCCTGATTTCCACTCTTGCCATTCTGACAAGTCTCCACTGTACCGCTCAATGGACACAAGTCAATACCGGTTTAAGCGACCTTAGCCAGGGCGCCCATTTACTGGGCCATTCTTCAAGCTATATTTTTGCAGGCACACCGGCCGGGGCGAAGATGTACCGGAGTAATGATAACGGGTCCAGCTGGAATGAGATCCAGCCACCGGTGACGATGAACGTCCCTGTCAGCGCCTATTATTTCAACGGCTATTATCTGGCCGGACTGAACAGTTCATCCGGCTGTGTTTATTATTCAGGTGATGATGGCTCAACATGGAATCCGGGGACGGGAGCTCCGATTGCTACGGTTGTCCGGGGATTCATTCACCTGCAAAACGATTTGTTTGCCTATACTTCCAATTCCGGAATATACAGATCAGACGATGGAGGACTCAACTGGTCACAGCAGGTAAACGGACTCAGCAACCTGAATGTTATGAGTATGGAAAGCATCAGTTCCAAACTCTACGCGGCGACCATAGGCGGAGGGATATTTATTTCCACGAACAATGGCACATCCTGGTCCGCATCGAATAACGGAATCGCGGGAGGCGATCTGAATGGAGATGCTGTCTGGCGAATGGGAAGCGACCTCTACTATTATGCGCAGGGTGGGGCGGCTTATAAGAGTATTGATGAAGGGAATAACTGGACGACCTGGACCAAGCCGGCGGAGTTTGGCTTAGGACTGAATCAGATTTACCGGAGTGCGAACAATCTTTATATGGAGTCGCGGCATTTCACTACCGGTTTGAGAGACAGTATATACCTGAGCGATGATGAAGGACTGAGCTGGCAGAATATCACGGACAACCTGAATGCGGCTGACCTGAACGGCAGCGGCATTACGGAACACAATGGATATACTTATATCGCCTACAATCTTTCATCGCCCAACGAGGGAATTTATCGCCGGGGTCTGAGTGTCGGCATGGAAAATGAACCGGAGCAGTACGGCAGTTTAGCTGTGTACCCTAACCCGGCGAAAGATTTCATCACGCTGAGGTTAGAGGGCAGTAGCCGGGAAGAAACCGTTGTCCTGACGGATGCTTGCGGAAAAATACTGAGCGGACCTTTTCCCATCCAGGACAACATGAAGCTTGGCATAAGTCAACTGGCAGGCGGCATGTATTTTCTCAGGATGTCCGGCAATAATTCACGTGTAATTAAACTGTTGAAAGAATAGACTCCCGGTCCATCCGGCATACGGGATAAGTAATTGCCGCTTATGTCTTCATGAGGTGATGAATGCAGCAGGATTCCGGCTTGCACAAAATGTAGTATCATGAAAAGCGCATTTGTTTTCAGGGTATTTTTATCGGGAATTTCCCTCATTCTCATTAACCTCCTGTTTACCTATTTGTTGGCAAGGATTTTTCCTCCTCCGAAAGGAAGCGGTTTCGACGGACTTGATTACGTGCTGAAACCATTTTACTTCAGCCTGATCCTTAGTTTTCTTTTTATCAGCATCTCCCTGATGTACAAAGGCCGACAGAAACAGGCCTACCTTTTGAGCCTGCTGCTTTGTTTCCTGTACTCCTTCGGATTGTTTAGGGGTATATGGTAGGATTTAGTTCAGAGCTTATACATGGTGATTTACTTTCTTTCGTAAGATATCCGGAACGCCCGAAGGCAAAGCCCGAAAAGGCTTAAGCAGGGATGGCAGGAAGATAAGATTCAGGAAGCAGAATGCGTTCAGGCCAGCGGAACAAAGTATATATTGACGGGAATACTTTACAGGTGCTTCATTAACACAGGGAATGAAGAAGACCCGCTCAAAGGCGAATGAATCCAGCTATCAATAAGGCATTTAATATTCTCTCAACCAATAATGACATAGCTGAAAATCCGGAGGCTAATATGTACATTAGCTTTATGGAATTGGATATTTTAAGGATATATATAAGTTATGTGCTATTTTACGACAACAGACACCGCTTAACAAAAGCACAAGACAATTTACAAAGACAAACAACGTTAGGACTAAATGACAAATGGTAATTTTTTGAAAATTTTTATACTGACTTTTTTGACAGTTTTGTTTGCTGAAACAGCATTCCCTTGTAGTATGTATAAGGTGACAGTCAACGGGAAAACGATGGTTGGCAATAATGAAGACAGTTGGGGACGAGACCCCAAAATATGGTTTCAGCAAGGAACAAATGGCAAATTTGGTTGTGTGTGTGTAGGTTATGCACGTAAACAACACCCTGACGGAGCAATGAATGAATACGGACTTGCTTTTGATGCATTTACAATGTATAGAAAAGGAAACTTAGGAGAAAAAGACCCGAATAAAAAAGATTTCGCATACAGCCATTTATTGACAATAATGCAGCAATGCAAAACAGTAGATGAAGTGTATACTTTCCTTGACAAACTTAATTTACACATCCTTGATGGCAGTCCTATTTTTAATGGTGCAATGTTCTTGTTTGTTGACAAAACAGGGAGATATTTGGTTGTAGAAGCCAACAAAATGACTTTTGGCAATAACGACAAGTTTGCTTTGGCAAATTTCAGTATTGCCGACACCAAAGATTTAAGCACTATAAAAACAGAACGCTATTGTAAAGGTGTTGCCTTTTTAAATAACAAGCCATCAGTCACAAACCTTTCATTCTGCACGGCTTTGTCAGACACAATGAGCGTGAACAGAGCAAAAGTGAATGACGGCACGCTTTACACCAACATATACGACCTTGAAGCAGGTCTAATTCACTTATATTTTTATCACGATTTCAGCAAACGTATAACTTACAATCTGAAAGAAGAACTTGAAAAAGGCGACCATTCATACAACTTCGCCGATCTGTTTCCTGACAATCAAAATTTTCAAAAATTTTTAGACTATAAAACACCTCAAAACAGTAAGCCGGTACTTATATTCATTATTGCTTGTGGCTTTTTATTCTTCTTTTCATTCGCATATTTTCTTATCAGTTTTTTCAAGTCGTCAAATACCAATAGCAGATATTTGAAACTTGGAATAGCTGCATTAAGTATGTTATTGTGCGTTTATATGTATGTGCTTCTAAGGAATGAAGGAATTTATTATTTCCCTTCACCATACAACGACAAACACTCACTAATTGTAACATTGACTTCCTATTTGCCTTTTGTTTTACTTGCTGCAAGTATTCCATTATTGACTGTTATGGTGAAAATATTCCGACACAAAACGTGGAATTGGTTTGCAAAATACTTGTTGGCAACAAATAATATTGCTTATGTAATACTAATTGGACTTTTCGTTTATTGGAAACTGTTTGACATATTCAACTAAGCAAATGACAAGACAAAAAACAGTACATAACAGCAGCTACCCCAAAGACGGGGTTTCGTGCTCCAAAGACAGTTTTGTGGTTAATCAAACATTGGTTTTTCAAATCAGGTTTTGTGGTAAAAGTCCCGCCCTTCGGGTATCTGCAAGATGTTACCTGACATTCCGAGCATGAAAATCAGCTTTCTTTTATCACTATTATTTTCTCTTCATATCGTCTATGGACTGTCTGTCATGATCGATAGTACAATTTATAATTACACACTAAATGCACCGAAGACTAATAAATTTGATAGGGTAAGCAAATATTTGATTAAGGATTCACAAAATCAAAGAGAGGTTGTAAAAAGAATTTATTATTGGATTGCACAGAATATTTCATATGATTTGGCATTAAAGTCAAAGCATGATATTACTGCAGAGGACATCTCAATTGAAAGAACACTTCAAAATAGAATGACAATATGTTCTGGCTATTCAAAGCTATTAAAAGCATTTTGTGCTTATGCCGGTATTGAATGTAAAATCATAAATGGTCGTTCGAAACAATATGGAAAAGATATCGAATTGCATTCGTGGAATAAAGTAAAGATTCATAGAAAGTGGTATCTTATAGATTCCACCTGGGGTTCAGGTTATGTCAATAAAGAGAGTGGTTATGTGCCGCGCTTGAATATGCAATATTTATTTGCAAATCCAACGGAATTAATTATTGACCATTTTCCAGATAGTTTATCCTTTCAGTTACTTTCAGACCCAATAACCTATGATGAATTTCTTAGTGAATCTTTTGAGGATCTTCGAAGTTAAAAATACTATAATGCAAACTAGCTACCTGTGAATAAAGCAATTTATTATCTATACTTTTTATTACTGATGCATATTAATGCTCAGTCATCTGTGTATTTTGCTTTTCCTGATTCTAATGCGTTTTGGAATATCCAATCACAAAGCTGTTGTGTCAGTGATTGTCCTTTACCTCCAAATCCTGTGGTAATTGATTATAATTATTCATATTTTCTACGTGGAGATACCGTAATTAACAGTTATACCTATCATAAAGTATATAAATCTGCCGGAAATGCTCACGAACACTGCCTATACGGGAACTTTTTGAATAATTGGTGGACACTCACGGAAGCGTATTCTGGAGCATTCAGACAAGATACATTACTAAAGCAAGTATATTTCATCGAACGAGGCAGTAGTCAGGAATGCTTACTTTATGATTTTAGCTTGCAAGTTGGCGACACACTTTTTAGTAATTGTGTAAATTGGGGTGTTACAAATATTGTGTCTTCAATTGATTCTGTACTAGTGGGCAATAGTTTTAGGAAGCGGATAAATTTCTCTTCGACAAACTATTCCATAATCGAAGGAATTGGAAGTACAGCTGGATTGATTGAGCCGATGTTTCCCTTTGAATATTTCGGAAATCTATCTTGTTTTTCACATGGCGGTCAAACAATCTTTCCTGACACAAATATTTCTTGTGATATTAATACAAAAGTTTTCGAGATAGTGGATAAATCAAAACTTTTAGTGTATCCCAATCCATTTAATACGAAGACAACTTTTATTGCCAGCAACGATTTAGACAATTCGGAATTAGTAATTTTTGATTCTTTTGGCAAAATAGTGAGAAGATCTTTTATATTGAACAATGTTATGGTTATTGATCGAGTTGGTCTTAGTAATGGTATATACTTCTTCAAGTTAATATCAAAACAAGGAAAAAGTATCACTGGTACTATGGTGATTGATTAATATAAACTACTTAAGAATGAAAGAAAACGTCACACAACATTGAGTTAAATGAAATGGCTGGTTCTGTGCTTGACGGCTCAATTGATAAAATTTTAAATTATTGTATGAGCCGCCAAAGAAATTTGTAGCTTCGATTTCCGCCACTTCTCTAACCCAAGGGCCTTTGACCACCTTTTAAATGAAACAGTTCATACTTATAGTTAGTCTAATTCTATCAATACTTTGCTCCTGCTCTCAAACAGATAGTAGTGGAGGAACTGCCAGGAAGAAAATGGAAGTTGCATGCAAATGTGTAGACGGGGCATTTTCGTCCAAAAATGACTCACCGATAGCTTACTCTCGAATTGGGAAAATTCGCGTCATGTTTTGCGGATACAAAGGTGAGTATTATGAACTCGACAGTATGGAAAACGCTCAAAATAACTTCGGTTTTAAATGCACAGGGTTCGAAATTATTCAATGCTCTAATGACAGCGTTTTGTTTGTCGTAGGCGAATACTACACAGATTCGATTCGTGTTTCGGAAGAAGGATTCAAACATTTTCGACTTTCTCATTTTCCTAAAGCGAAAAATATAGAATACGAACCAACTACACTACTCGAATACCAATACAAAGAAACGCATGACGGAATTAGGATTGACACCTTAATCGCTTTACCAACCAAATATTTTCAGAAAAAATACCTTAACGAACTTGCTGATTTAGTAGAGTTCTACAAGAATGATACTACCGACACCTCAAAATATCACGACTTAAAACTACACTATCTTTTTTTGAGAGCGGTATCAGACGAAAAATTTAAAGAAGAATTTATATCATCAGGGCCATATGACGGCTACATGGGACCAATATTTAGAGATTTCAAATCGTATCTTGGATATGAAAAAAGTGAAATCGGTGACTAACAGTACCTAAGAGAACATGGTGCGGGCGGTTGTATGGAAAAGTTTGTCCCAGCCCGGCGGAATCTTGCATGAAGTCGATGCGCAGACTCATCCACCAAGCGGGGAGAAAAGGTAATCTCCCGGCTCCTGCTATTTTCACAGAGAGTATAATATTTTGTATATATTTATTCTGTCAATCAAGGTGACAAGACCTTTCCGGATATACAATTATGGCAGCAAAGAAATCAAAACGGGTTGAGATCAAGACAAAACAAAACGATTCAAGTGTAAGGGATTTCATTGAATCTGTCAGCGATGAACAGAAGCGCAAGGATTCTTATGAGATCCTGAAAATGATGAAGGAGGCAAGCGCTAAAGCGCCCAGGATGTGGGGCAGCTCCATTATCGGTTTTGGAAAGAAAATTTATAAAAGTCCGGCTACCGGCAGGGAAGTGGAATGGCTTCTCATTGGTTTCTCGCCACGCAAAGCGAATTTATCCCTTTATCTTACGATGGATATTAAAAAACACGCCGGTCTCCTGAAGAAACTGGGCAAGCATAAAACCGGTGTGGGTTGTTTGTATTTTAATAAATTGGAAGATATTGATGTCAATGTTTTAAAAGACTTGATTTCTGCCTCTCTGGCACCTAAATAAAGAAAGATGAAAAAGTCCACCCTGTTTGTATTGAGTATTGCCGTTTCCTTTTGCTTCGGTTTCGCTTTCAAGAGCATGATAAGCCGGGATGCTGAAGAGACGGGAGTGATGAAAAAAGTAACCGGTATCGGCGGTATCTTTTTTAAATGCAAGGATCCGGCCGCCATGAGAGAATGGTACAGCAAGCATCTGGGTCTCCAGACAAACAAGTACGGTTCGGTGTTCGAATGGTACCAGGGCGCGGACTCATCCAAAAAGGGATTTACACAATGGAGTCCCTTCAATGAGAAAACAACATACTTTGAACCTTCCGGCAAAGACTTCATGATCAATTACAGGGTTGATAATATGCTTGCCCTGGTGGAAGAACTCAAAAAAGGCGGTGTGGTTATTCTGGATTCTGTCGCGACGTATGACTATGGTAAGTTCGTGCACATTCTGGATCTGGAGGGAAATAAACTCGAATTATGGGAACCTGATGATGTTGTGTATGAAAAGATGGGAATAGAAATGGGCAGCAAGACCACCAAGTGAGAGGAAATGTTCCGGAGCAGAGAAGAATGGATCGAACGCATCCAATCAATGGCCAATTGAAAAAGAAGAAAGAGATATTGAGTATCGTAACGCTTGAAATGTTTGAGCGCCTCATCAACCGCGACTCAAGGCGATATGACCTTGATATGATGGTCATGCCGGGAACGCTTGAAGACAAACACAGGAATTGCGACAGCATACCGGCATTGCGGCGGCAGTTCAACCTGATTTATTTATTGTTGAGCGGAGAGCATGATGTTAAGCTGGGAGCAGAGCAAATGCAATTAAATCCCAATACCCTGGTCATTGTCCCTGAAAACATGCTTTATGCAAGCGATCATATCAGAAACTGTAAAGGATACTGCATTCACTTTAAGACGGAATTCCTCAAACCCCAGCTTTCCGGTGCGCTGGCAGACCAATTCCCTTTTTTTCATTTTGACGCGCCGCATATCATAGAATTAAACGAGGGGGAAAGCGAGATCCTGCAGGGAGCGTTCAGGAACATTATTGAAGAATACGGGCAATCCTCTGCGGAGAAGAATTTCTTATTGTGCAACCTGATCCTGATTCTGCTGTTAAGAGTTCGTGAGGTGTACAGGATACATGTAAAGGAGTTGAAAAAAAGTACCAGCCGCCGAAGTCAGCTTGCCAACCGGTTTAAATTGCTTGCAGAGAAAAAATTTATTGAGAGCCGGACGGTGAATGATTATGCGGAAATGATGAATGTTTCACCAAAGCATCTTTCAGAAGTAGTGAGCGAAACTTTTGGACGGTCGCCACTGCAGATTATTCATGACCTCTTATTGCTGGAAGCAAAAGTGCAGCTGCGTTCAACGGACAAATCGGTTTCAGAGATAGCCTATGACCTGAAATTTGATGACCAGCCGCATTTTACGCATTTTATGAAGAAACGGACCGGTTTGTCGCCGGGAGCCTTCAGACGCTCCTCCTGAATTGATACATGCTTTACCGGAAAATTTACATTTCCGCCTGGGTATAAGCTCATTCCTTTGTAAACAAAAATCAGACAATATGGATAAGGTAATGAGTAAATCGAAGCAAGCCAGTTGGAAAAACTTTGGCAAACCGGATGAAGTACGCGAATTCCCGAAAGGCAGACTGGAGTTGATTAACATAGGCGGAGCTGTGATAGGCAGGGGCATCTTTGAGCCGGGCTGGCGCTGGGCTACTTCTGTTCAGCCTTTGGCAAAGACACACAGTTGTGAAGCTCCCCACTTTCAGTATCATGTTTCAGGGATTTTGCATGTAGTGATGGACGACGGAACCGAATTCGATTGTAAACCCGGAGATGTATCCCTCTTACCTTCCGGTCATGATGCTTGGACGGTAGGCAATGAACCGGCAGTGGTGATCGACTTCCAGGGGATGATCGACTATGCCAAAAAGTTCTGAAAGTTTCCGGAATGCCTGTGGTCTGGCTTTGTGCCGGCATTTGATCACCATGTAAATGGGTAATAGCCCTCTTCGCGGGAATTTCTGGTCCGCGAAGAGGGCTATTGGCATATATGAGAACCGGGCGGAAGGTAGTTTGAAGTTCCGGTGTGCAGGTTCATTCAGCCCTTGTGCCAGCGGTCATTAAGAATCACCTTGATGGGTTTCGTAATCAGGGATGTTATTCCCGGTTTCCTGAAGCTGGCACAAAATGCCGGGTAACAGACTAGCCTTTCCGCTCAGCCAGAAATGAGTATGCAATGCAGGTCGATTGTTTGTCATCGTCAGTACTGACAATTGTATCGTCTGAATTTAATAAACTTCATTTCGATGATTGAGGCTTACGAACCTTACGCGCTGGATTGAAAATCTTGCTAACAGGTCAGTTTGGGTAAGAGTATTAAATGTCAAACCCTGTCAATTTTCCAAATTATCGCTCCTTTTTAAAATTGTTGTTAAAGTCTTTGTATTCCAGACCTTTTCTGTATACCATTACTCCCATGTTCGCATTTAAGATTAAAAGAGATTAAATCATAATGAAAAAATATAACTCTATACTTATACTATGAAACACACACATAAAGGCAACCCATATATTGCGGCGCTGAGTCGGTTCTTTTCATTAAACTCACGCGTTTTCTTCCTTCTGCTTTCCTCTCTCTTTCTCTTCTTCCTGCCTCTTTCTTCCTCATCGCAGGAGATCACCTGGAACGTCAGTACCTATAATGGCTACAATGTAAGTTGTCACG